>CAZKRI010000091.1:0-2555 GCA_964555245.1 uncultured Myxococcales bacterium | reverse complement strand
TTGGCATCATGATATTCCTCGATGAGCCGCTGTGAGTCCTTGAGGATGGAATCTTCGCCCTCCACAACGGAATCAGGCGGAAGTCCGCCCTGTGAAACACCAAGTGACATCGAGCCGCGCGCAGCCTGAATGCGGAGCCCGATCTCACCCGCGGCAGCAATCTCGTCGTCGAGCCTTGATCCGTTGGGAAAAAGATAGAGATGGTCCGAGGCGGTTGTGCATCCAGATAAAGCAAGAATAGTCGAAGTAATCCTATGGGTGTTGAGTGAAGCACTGCAGATCGCATCGATTCCGTGTCGAGAGAGTGCATTGCACGGATTGGGTCATTGGCAAGAATCTGTACCGGAGCAAGTGGAAGTAATCATAAGCAGGTTTTTGACTGGGGACGGTCAGATACCAGTTGAATTAAGACAATATGCTATGCGTGCGAAGTCGGGGCATGTGTTGTGACCCCGCCTCGGCGAGCGGACCTCACTGTGGGCTGCGGACAACTGTCCAGGCGGTCCGAGGAGGTCCAGCGCGTCGCAGTCCCACAGCTCGGTCTCCGTGAGGTGCCAGATTCCTTCAAAGGCATGGCCACTAAGTTAATTCCGATATTCCAGATATTCCGATAAGTGTATCAATTTCAAACATCTAGACATGTCGTCCTCTTCTATCCATAATCGCCACGGTTCAAGTCGGAGCCGTGCCCTTCCTCTCTCCTCGCTACGCGAGGTGGCTCTATATCATGGCACGAGAGAAGAAGAGGAAGGGAAAGAGCAGGAAGGGCACGCGCAGCGACCGCGACGTCCGTGTGCATCTGGCGCCGACAGTCGAGTTCCTGCACGAGTACTTGAGCGAAGCGCTCTGCGACGAGGTCTTCCAGGACCTCCGCACCACCGAGCGCGAGCGCAGGTGGTCTCTCTACGCACTGGCGCGGTTCTGGCTCGACGTCGTCCTCGAAGCGCCGCCGTCGCTCAGCCAACTGCTCGAACGAACCCGGGGCGGCGATCCCGCTGGATTCCTGCCCCAGGTGGCGGCGAGCTCCGAGGCCTTCTTCCAGAGGTGCAAGAACCTCCCGTCGGGCTTCTTCATGGCGCTCTACTCGCGCTTCATCGGCAACGTCAAAGCCAAGGCACCGAAGCGCTACTGCCAGGAACTTGCCTACCTGCGGAAGAACTTCTCCGACGTCTTCGCGATCGATGGCTCCCGCCTGGACAAGATCGCGCATCGGCTGAAGATCCTCCACGACGAGAAGGCCGCGATCCTGCCGGGATGTCTCCTGGCGGTGTACGACCTCTTTCGGGGGATCGCGACCCAGCTCTGGTTCGAGCCCGACGCAGGCGCCGCCGAGTTCACCAGGGCGCTTCTCGCCATCGACTGTCTCCCAGCCCAGAGCTTGCTCCTCGGGGACCGGCTCTACTGCTCGGTCGCTCTCTTTGGCGCTCTCAAAGCCAATGGCGCCTTCGGCCTCTTTCGCAGAAACAAGACGGTCTCGATCAAGAAGGTCCGCCGGTTGAGTCGACAACGCCTCGACATCGGACTCCTGGAGGATTGGATCGTCCAAGCGGGACGAAAAGGCACCGAGATCGAACTCCGCCTCGTCGTGCTGAAGAGCAACGGCAGGACCTACGAGGCTCTGACAAACGTTCTCGACCCCAGCCGGCTGAGTCCAGAGGACGTCACGAGACTGTACCCACAGCGCTGGAAGATCGAGCGGCTGTTCTACGATCTCAAGGTCGTGCTCAACCTCAAGAAGCTCTACGCCGCCAACCCGAACGCGGTCGCCATGCAGGTCTTTGCAGCGGCCATGGTCCATGCCGCCTTCCGCATCGCCCAAGCCGACATCGCTCGGCAACACAATCTTCGGCCGGAGGACTTGTCTCCGCAGAAACTCTTTCCTCTGTTGGCCCTCACATCGATCAGGCTCCTCGAGGCCGAGTTCTACTTCGAGTCCACTCAAGCCGCCAACCCCCGCGTGAAGCTGCGCAAACCGAGCTGGAAGAAACTCCCGGGCAGCGTTGTCTCTCTTCGACATCTTCTCAAACAACGGCGGTCGGGAGAACGACGCCAACGCGAGTACCATAAAGACCGGGCGAAATGGAAGTCGATCACAAAGGTCGACGGAGCCGAGGAATTAACTTAGTGGCGATGTCTCTCATGGCAGCGACAGTCTACTCGATTGTCACCAACCGCATCTGCGGTCTTCTCGCGGAAGGCGTTTGCCCCTGGCGGCAACCGTGGAAGTCGGTGCGGGCGCAGAACCTGGTTTCAAGGCGGCCCTACCACGGCATCAACGCTTTGGTGCTCAACTCTCTCGCGTTCCGCACGCCGTACTTCGTGAGTTTCAAGCAAGCTCAGGAGCGCGGCGGGCATGTCAAGAAGGGAGAGCACGGCATCCCGGTAGTGTTCTGGAAGTTCCTCCGCGTGAAGGATCGCGAGACTTCTGACGAGAAGGAAGTTCCGTTCCTTCGCTACTTCACGGTCTTCAACACCGAGCAGTGTGAAGGGCTCGAGGTTCCGGAGACGGAAGCCCTGCGCGAGACCGTGGAGCCCGTGCCGATGGTGGCGCAGTA
>CAZKRI010000090.1:0-94458 GCA_964555245.1 uncultured Myxococcales bacterium | reverse complement strand
CATGAAGAGGACGATGACGCGCGGGGTGTAGCGTGCATCGAACCCGCCATTGGCGCGTAGTATGCGCCACAACGTGATCGGGTCGCTGAACGCGAGGTAGGCCGGGAACGGCAATGCGTCAGCCCCCGCTGGCGCCGGGGCGCCCATCGGCGATGGCGATGATGCCGTCGAGTATTCCGAGATACACGGTGCCGTCTTTGGCAACGGCGGGCGAGCCCCAATTGATGTCGAAGTGTTGGCCAACGCCGATGAACTGCTTGAACACCGGCTTGCCGGTGACGAAATCGAGCGCGAGAAAATACCAGGCGTTGTCGCCATCGGCCTGCTGCTCGAAGGTGTAGAAGTAGAGCAGACCATTGGTGGACAGTTTTCCGACCACGGCCGGCACGCGCTCGGGCGCTGTCCATACCACGTCACAACCGCTGTCATCCTCACGGATGTCTACCCGCGTGATGCCGCCGGCAATGGCCGCCTCCGACGTGCCATGAAACGCGCTGCGATAACCGGAGTCGTTTTTCACGACGATGGAGCGCCCCCAGCCGATTGGAGAGATCTCGACAGCCGATGCCTCCTTGCCAAACAGCGGTACCCGGCAGATCTGGCGCGGGCCATCGACGTTGGCTTCGCGCCGATAGACGATGAGGCCGGTGCGATCATCGCCTGCATCGGTTATGGCGACGTATTTCCGGCCGCGTTCATCGTCCATCAGGGTTGGGGTAGACCCGGAACCGTTGTTGATGTTGCCGTAGCGGTACTTGTCACTGCGTAGGTAGGTTTCCTTCCACACGGTGCGCGGCTGGCCGTCACTGTCGGCCACCATGTGGTAGAGCGCGTAATCGGTGATCACGTACATGCCGTCTTTGTCCGCCGACAAACTGTTCTGGATCTCCTCCCCTGCGAACCGATGCACGGCAATCTTGCCGATGGCAGGGGTGAGGGTCCCGACACGGCCGAATCGAGTCACCCACCAGATGCGCCCGCTGTAATCGGGCATCACGGAGGTGATGGGGTCACACTCGCCTGTCGGAAACCAGTTGTCGATGTCAAGGCAATCGTGCGGTGCGTACGGTTCGATGTCCCAGGAGTTGGTGACGTAAAATTCCCACTCTCCGTTCGCTCTCTGGCGGTGGGCGATGCGCTGGATGCGTTGATCGGCATCGGCGAGCACGGCGCGGTCTTCGTTGTCGAGATAGAAGTAACTGCCGCCGCTGGTGTCGAGGAAAACGATGTCGAGGTCGAGCTTCGCGAGCGCCTCGAAGGTGGAGGGGCGCGTCACCAGTTTGTGCGTAGCGAGGAGATTGAGGGTGTGGGGTTCGAACAGGTTCATCTCGAAACCGAGAAGCGACGCGCACATCGCGACGATCAGTCCGCTTCTGGCAATGGTGATGGTGGGGCATACGCCGCCCGGAAAAGGCGAGACGCTGCGGCTCTTGACCTGCACGTTGTTCCCGAGCGGGCCACCTGTGACGTGGACGTCCGAGTTGTATGCGTTGCCGTGCAGGCCGCCCCCCTCGAAGGCCATGAACGGATGCAGGATCTGCTGTGTTGCAAAACCGCTCAGTGGCTGTGGCACGACGGGGTAGCCGTGAAATCTCTCGCCGGCAAACGGCTTGCCGACGATGGGTACCGGGGCCCTGCCGGGCGTCAGGAGGCCCGACTGGACAACGACGGCCACACCCGCCGCGACGGCAACGATGATGCCGACACCTATCTTCAGTAAGCGAGCCACGCTGGTCGGCCTTTCCAGAAAGCGGATCCGCAGGCTGATCATCGACGTTTTGGCGTCTCGAGGGAAGGCTCCGTTCGCGAGTCCCTGCGAAGCAGTTGCAGGAGCGCCAAAGGCGACTTACATCGGATGAAATGCTAGGTTTGGGCGTCGACGCCGGCACCCGGCCCGAAAGATGGTGGTCATACCCGGCCCTCTCCTATACACGCAGCCTTGAGCTACTAGCCAACCGTGGCCGAGGTTTCGGATATCCGCTACGCGCGGTCGGGCGATATCGACATCGCCTATCAGGTTGTGGGCGACGGTCCCATCGACCTGGTCTACGTGTCTGGGTTCGTGTCCCACCTCGATCTGAATTGGGAGTTCGTCTGGTACGGCTGGATGCGCCGCATGCAAGGCTTGGCGCGCATCATCATGTTCGACAAGCGCGGCACCGGACTGTCGGACCGGTCCCTAGGCTTCGGCAGTCTCGCCGTGCGCATGGATGACATCCGTGCGGTCATGGATGCCGCGGGTGTCGAAAAGGCCGTCCTTTACGGCGTCTCCGAGGGCGGGCCTCTTTCCATTCTCTTCGCGGCGACCTACCCGCAGCGCGTCTCGCGACTGATCGTTTACGGCAGCTTCGCCCGCGTTCGGTGGGCGGCGGACTATCCGATCGGATTCAACGAGGAAGTTGAGAAGGAGTTTTTCCGCATCGTTTACGAACAATGGGGCACAGGCCGCGTCTTGGATCGATTGATTCAGAACGCTCCAGATCCCGAGGAGGCCGAACGTGTGCTCGCACGCTTCGAGCGCAACGCGTGTACGAGGCAGATGGCCGTCGAGATCATGCAACGGAACACCGAGATCGATATTCGACCACTTCTTCCCGCGATCTCCGTACCCACGCTCGTGATGCACAGCGCCGGCGATCCGATGGTCTCCGTGGAGCATGGCCGCTACCTTGCCGCCCACATTCCCGGTGCGCAGTATCTCGAAGGGCCTGGCAACTACCACAGTAGCTGGAACGCCCGCGAGATAGAGTGGATCCCCGATGCGATAACCGAGTTCATCGGGATCTCGCATCCCGAGCAGGAGTGCAATCGCGTCCTTGCCACCGTGCTCCTGACCGATATCGTCCGATCCACCCAGCTTGCGACCGAGCTGGGCGATCGCCGTTGGCACCAGGTTTTGGACGAACACGACAGACGTGCGCGTGAGCAGGTCGATCGCTTCCGGGGGCGAGTCGTGAAATCGACGGGTGATGGTGTGCTCGCCACGTTCGACGGCCCGGCGCGCGCTATCGAGTGCACGCGTGCGTTTCGGCGTTCGCTCAAGGAACTCGCCATCGACATCCGCGCAGGTCTCCACACCGGCGAGGTCGAGCTGCGGGGCGAAGACATCGGAGGCATTGCCGTTCACATCGCCTCTCGGGTCGCCGCCTTGGCTCGCATCGAGGAGATCTGGGTCTCTCGAACGGTCAAGGACTTGGTCACGGGTTCGGGGATTGCGTTCGAAGATCGAGGCACCCACACGCTCAAGGGCGTACCGGAGGATTGGCAGCTCTACGCGGTCGGAACCTGATCGCGGGACGTTGACAGAGGACTCGAACATGAACCAGTGGCTACCCACGGCGTGCAATCTCTGTGAGTGCAACTGCGGCATCGAGGTCCAACTCGGCGGCGAGGGCGGGCGGCACTTCACCAAGATCCGCGGCGACAAGTTGCACCCGGGGTCGCAGGGATACGCCTGCGAGAAGCCCCACCGGCTCGACTACTACCAGAACGGACGCGACCGCCTGCGCGCGCCGCTACGCCGGCGCGCCGACGGGACATTCGAAGAGATCGACTGGGACACCGCGATCCGCGAGGTCGTCGGGCGCCTGGCAGCGATCCGCGACACGCATGGCGGCGACAAGATCTTCTATTACGGCGGGGGTGGGCAGGGGAACCACCTACCCGGTGCCTACGCCGGCGCTACGCTCGGAGCGCTCGGCTCGGTCTACCGCTCGAACGCCCTGGCTCAGGAGAAGACCGGTGAGTTCTGGGTCAACGGCAAGATGCTCGGCTGCGCCGCTCGCGGTGACTTCGAGCACTGCGAGGTCGCGTTCTTCCTCGGCAAGAACCCGTGGCAATCCCACGGAGTCCCGCGGGCACGCGTCACGCTCAAGGAGATCGCCAGCGACTCCAAGCGCTGCCTGATCGTCGTCGACCCGCGCCGCTCGGAGACGGCTGACATTGCCGACATCCACCTCGCGCCGCGTCCGGGAACCGACGCGTGGCTCGTCACGGCGATCCTCGCCGTGCTGGTGCAGGAAGACCTCGCCGATCAGGAGTTCTTACGCGCGCACACCAGCGGCGGCGACGACGTCCTGCCGCGGTTCGCTCGGGTGGTGGTGTCCGAGTACTGCCGCAAAGCCGGAGTCGCCGAGGATCTCGTGCGCAAGGTCGCGCGCCGGCTCGCCTCAGCCTCGAGCGTGGCGTTCTACGAGGACCTCGGCATCCAGATGAACCGTCATTCCACGCTCGTGAGCTATCTACATCGGCTGCTGTGGGCACTTACGGGCAGCTTTGCCAAGAAGGGCTCGATGAACGCGCCGATGCCGTTCACGCCGCTCACCGGCAGCCGGAACACTCGATCGGGTGCGCGCGCCAGCCCCGTGGTAGGCGCCCGTATCATCTCCGGTCTGGTTCCCTGCAACGTCATCCCCGACGAGATCCTCACCGAACATCCGGGCCGCTACCGCGCGATGATCGTGGAGAGCGCCAACCCCGCCCATTCGCTGGCCGACAGTCCGCGCATTCGCGAGGCGCTGCGCGCGCTCGAGCTGGTCGTGGTCGTCGACGTCGCCATGACCGAGACCGCACGCCTGGCCGACTACGTGCTGCCGGTGCCCACGCAGTTCGAGAAGTACGAGGCGACGTTCTTCAACTTCGAGTTTCCGCACAATGTGTTCCACTTGCGCCGGCCGCTGCTGCCCCCGCCGGCGGGGTTGCTCACCGAGCCCGAGATCCACGCACGCTTGTGCGAGGCGCTCGGCGCGATTCCTGACGGCATCGTCGCCCAGCTGCGTGCCGCGCTCGACGTCGGGCGCGCAGAGTTCGCCGGCCGCTTCCTCGAGTTGGTCGCCGCCGACCCGGTGCTGTTCCGGCTGGCGCCGGTGATCCTGTACCGCGCACTCGGCCCGACCCTGCCCAACGGCGCTGCCTCCGCCTCCGTGCTGTGGGCGGCAGCTCAGCTGCTGGCCATCAATGCTCCCGATACGCTGCGGCGAGCGGGCTTCGCGGGCGAAGGCGCGGCGCTCGGCGACGCGCTGTTCGACGCGATCTTGGACTCACCCGCTGGCCTCGTGTTCGCCGTCGACGATTACGAGGAAACCTGGCGTCGCGTGCGTGTGGCAGACGGCAAGTTCAACCTGTCTGTCCCCGAGTTGTTCGAGGAGCTGGACGGCCTGGCTGGCGAGGAGCCGGGAAACGGCGACGGCCGGTTTCCCTTCGTGCTCTCGGCTGGCGAGCGCCGGTCGTTCACCGCCAACACGATCTACCGCGACCCCGACTGGCGTAAGAAGGACCGCGAGGGCGCGTTGCGGATCTGTCCGCGCGATGCCGAGCGCTTGGGTCTTGCCGACGGCGGCCAGGCGCGGCTCACCACCAAGCGCGGTTCCGCGCTGGTGCGCATCGAGATCTCCGACCGGATGCAGCCCGGTCACGTCTCGCTGCCCAACGGTATGGGTGTTTCCAATCTGGGCGCCGACGGCAAGCCGACAGCGGGCGTAGGCGTGGCGCCCAACGAGCTTACCGCGGGCGGGGATCGCGATTGGCTCGCGGGTACGCCGTGGCACAAGTTCACGCCGGCGCGAATCGAGGCACCATGAAACTTTACGTATTTCCCTTCGCCCCCAATCCCCTCAAGACCATGGTGTACGTCCGGGAGAAGGGGATCCCGCTGGATCTGGTTCCCGTCGACCTGCCAGGCGGCGAGCACAAGCGGCCCGAGTTTCTCACCAAGAATCCGTTCGGCGCACTGCCGGTGCTCGAGCTCGATGATGGGTCATACTTGACGGAGTCGCTCGCGATCATCGAGTACTTCGAAGAGCAGCACCCGCACCCGCCGATGATCGGTAGCTCGCTTATCGAACGAGCACGCGTGCGCGAGATCGAGCGCATCATCGAGATGAGCGTGCTCGCGCGCGTGGGACGCGTATTCCGCAACTCGCATCCGATGTTCGCCGCGCACCATATCCCACAGGTTGCCGACCAGGCGCGTGCCGAGCTGCCAGCGGTACTCGACATTCTCGACCGGCGCATCGGACCGAACCCCTTCGCCGCGGGGGCTCGTCCGACGATCGCGGACTGTACGCTGTTCGCGTCGTTCACTCTGGCGCAGCTCGCCGCCGTCGACCTCGCTGCCGGACACCCGAATCTCACGCGCTGGTTCGGGTCGTTTCAGAAACGTCCCTCGGCGCAGGTTAGCGTGTGAGCACGAGAAAGCGCTGAGCCATCCACTTGTGCCCGCCTGCTAGCTAGCGCACCCCCAACGTCAGATCCGTCGATGCCGGGGGCCTCCTCGCGTGGAGCCACGGAATCAGCATCGGCACCGTGCGGCGGTACTCACGATAGGCGTCGCCGAAGGCGCCCATCATCATCTCTTCCTCCGCGTGCATGTATAGGAGGTAGCTCGGTACGACGTAGAGCAGTGTGACGAGCAGCACCGCCACGCTGGCGAACGCCACCGCCAGCCCAAGCCACATCAAGAACACGCCGAGATAGATCGGATGCCGGACCAACCCGTAGGCGCCGCGGGTCACCAGCTGGTGATCCGAGAGAACGCCGTGGCCGGTGAAGACCGAGCGCCAAGAGAGAAACGATCCGATCGTGACACCCCATGCCACCAGAACCAGCGTTGCGCCGGCAATAGCGCCAGCGGCGCCTGCACTCGAGAAGGGTGCGGTTGCAGCCTGCCGCAGATGCAAGAGAACCGTTGCTCCCGCGAGCAGGAACGGCTCGGGAACCACCAGAAGCTCTCGCCATCCCAGGCGAAAGCTCACGAAGCTCCGGCGGTTACGGAACGTCCGTACGCTTGCCAGCACGACGGCGGCGAAGCGCAGGTACGACCCCCAGAGCACGACAAGGAGCGCTGTTTCGTAAACCGACGGTTCCATGTGCGTATCCACCTGCTTCGCTACGCCGGCGCGCTCGCCGTACGCAAGCCGTTCGCGACGATGACGCCCTCGGTGTGAACCTCGTGCGCCGGCTCGATCCCGAGCGAACGGCGTACCAGCTCGAGCGGTTGCGGCAGCAGATCCTCGTAACGCACCACCGGAAGCCAAGCCGCACGGCGGCCGCGTTGCCAGGCGCGGTACAGGTAGCGGTACCATGCGCGCCGGCCATCGGGGTGTAGAGGTGATTGCAGGAGGATTCCCAAGATGATGAGCCCCATCCCGCGCAGCCGCATCTGCGCGAAGCTGAACACGAGGTTCGCCGCCTCGCCTGCCTCGTCGCGGCCGTAGCCCGTGAGCACGTGCCAGAGGTCGTGCATGTCGCGTACTCGATCGGCGAGCCACTCACGCTGCGGATCGAGCGCTTTGATCCGGTCGACGGCTTCCGAGGCCGACTCGGCCTCGACCAGTCCTTGTGCGGTCAGCTGACCGGCTTCCATGAATTCGACGTAGGCGCGTCCGAAGCTGTCGGGGTGCATCGCGCGCAGCCGTGGCAGGTCGGCGAGGGTTGAGATCAAGGGGCGCCGCTCGGCGAGCAGCGCACGTCCATCGGGATGCGCCGCGAAGCGCTGGACCAACCGTTCCCAGTCCTTGCCGGACAGGGCGGCGATCGCCTCGAACGCCATCTCGGTCTGGTCGGGATCCGCCATGAGGCGGCGTACCGCACGCCAGGCACGGCGCCACTCCACCTTGGGGGCCACCGGTGCCGTAGCGATGGCCAGATTCGATGATGTTGCGGGTGCCGAACCGTATGGGACGCTCGTTGTTCTCATGGGATTCGCCTCTTCGTTGCTGGTGACGGTGAGGCATTCTAAGCCGGAACGCCCACCGGTGTCCTGACGAGTCCTTGATGATTTCCTTCGGAAGCGTTGCGGATTCGGGCCGACGAGCGCCCGCAGACCCCGTCGACGTGGACGTCAGCGGGTTCGCGCCCGGCCCACGATAGCGACCGACCCGGCGCCGGCCTTCTCACGCAGTGCGGACGACCTACGGTGTAGCCAGGTCAGTCCGAGCGCGGAGGCGGCGGCGATGCACTGGTCGAGGAGATCGACCGCTTTGCGTCGTTGGTCGGCTGCGCTGTGCACGAGCAGCATGTGCGCGTATTCATACTGGGTGCGGGCGACATAGGGGAGCGCGCCCATGCGGGCGTTCATCGCGAGCGCGCGTTCGAAGTATGCCGAAGCGTCGGCGATGCGCGTGAGCGATCCGGCGAGCAGAGCAAGGTAGTGGGAGGCCGAGCCGAGATAGGTGCGCAGCAGATCGTGCACCACGTTGCGATCGGCGAAGGGTTTCAGAAGGTCGTAGAGAATCTCGGCGCGGCGCTGGTCGCGCAGAAGGGACGCGAGCTCGGCGATCTGCGAGATCGCGACGAGCCAGTGCTCGTCGCGCGGCACGTCGGCGAAGTCTTTGGCGGCGAGCGTTTCGAAGCAGGTCCGCGCTTCCTCCGTGGCGCCAGCTTCGGCGTGGAACATTGCCTCGCCCGCGCGCAGCGACACGCTCGCTGGCGGATAGTAGTCGAGCAGAAAACGCATCGCCGGCACGATCGCGTCGGATAGGCTCGTGCGCTCTCCCACGAGCCATAGGCCTTGGCCTTCGAAGATCGCGGTGGTGCCCGGATGCTGAATCCGTTCGCCGAGCGCGCGCGCCTCATGACGCAGGCGATCGGCCTCCTGCAAACGTCCGTCACAGATCGCTCGGCTCGCGCGCCACCAGGTTGTGAACCAGAGATAGAGGGGCTGACGAATCTCGTTGGCGAGGAATGTGGCGGCGTCGATCTCCCGATCCACCGCCTTGATGTCCCCGAGCGCAAGCAGCGCGCCAAAGCGGAACTCATGGCCGATGAACGCAGCGTACTTATCTCCGATGCGCTCGGCGAGAGTGAGCAGGTCGGTCGCGACCTCGAGACGCTCGGCTATGTGATTGGGGCCGAGCATGGCCCACGTGCGTGCAGCAAGTGCCGTGACGAGCGTCGCGGCATCGCCTGCGCGGCGCGCCAGCTCCACGGCTTCGGTGCCGAGCGCCATTCTCGTCTCGAGTGAATCCGAGTAGGGGACGGTGCCCACCAGGCGGGCGAGCAGACGTGCGCGCAGGGCAGGACTGTCCGGTCCGAGCTTCTCGAGCGATTGCTCCAGCAGAGCGCCCAGTCGGTCGTCGCGCGGCAAGCCCATCTCTCCCCGTCCGCCGAATCCGAGCGCAGCACGAGCGAAGAGATCCGGCCGGTTGAGCGCGTCGGCGATCTCCATGGCATGCTCGAAGCTCACGCGCGACCGATCGCGTTCCCCCGAGCACGAGTCGGCATCGCCGAGCGCGAGCAGAATCTCGCACCGTGCCGTCTCGTCGGCTGGGCGCTGGAGGTCGAGGGCCTGAAGCGCACGCTCGTAGTGTCCGGCGGCCTCCTCGTATGCCAGCAACCGGGTGGCACGCTCGGCGGCGCGCACCGAGTAGCGCACCGTCGGCTCGACGTCGCCACTGAGGGCGCCCTGAAAGAAATGATGAGCGAGCTCGGCAAGGTACGGCCCGGCATCGGAAGTGTGCGCGGCCTCGAGAACCTCGCCGACACGTCTATGCAAGCGCACGCGGACCGGAGTCGGGATTTCCTCATAAAGCGTTTCGCGCACCAGCGCATGCGCGAACGCGTAGCGGCCAACCGCGCCCGCGGGCTCGGAGAGGAATCCTGCTTCGTCGGCTTCGTGCAGTAGCTCGAGGAGCCGCTCGCCGGGAACGTTCGCCACCGACTCGAGCGTGCGCAGGTCGAATTCCCGCCCGATCACCGCCGCGATCCGCAGCGCGTCGTTGCACGGTGCGGACAGCACGGCCAGGCGCCGGCCGATCGCATCCCGAACACCTTGCGGCAGCGTGAGCCCGAGCGTTGCCGTCTGATCGGCGCGCCCGAGGCGATCGTCGCCGGCGAGCAAGCGAACCATCTCGCCGACGAAAAATGGATTACCGTCGGTCATCTGATGGATCGCGGCGACGACGGCGTCCGCCGCACCGCTGCCGGCCGTCGCCTGGATGAAGCGCGCGACTTCGACCTGCGAGAGGCCACGCAGCGCCACTCGCATACAATGAGCCTCGCGCGCAAGACCACTGAGGACCGCGGCGAGCGGACGCTGGCGGCGCACCTCGACATCACGGTAAGTGGCCACGGCGAGGATGTGCGACTCGCGCATCTGGCGCGTGAAGAACTGCAGTAGCAGGAGAGAGGGCTTGTCTGCCCAGTGCAGATCGTCGAGGACGAGCACGAGCGGTCGGGTTTGCGCCGTCCGCACGAGAAATCTCGTCACGTTGTCGAACAGGCGAAAACGCGCCTGCTCGGGCGGGAGCGTTGAAGAGGCATCGCGACGCGCGGGCCGCTCCAGCTCCACGACGTCGTCAGTGGTCAGCCCGAGCTCGGCGACCAGACTGTTCGCGTCCGCACCATCCGAGCACGAGCGCAGGATCTGTACCCACGGCCAGAACGCTGGGGCGCCTTCGCCATCGTGGCAGCGTCCGGTGGCGACGCGCGCGCTGCGCGCACGCGCGACGGTGGCGATCTGCTCCGCGGTTCGGGTCTTGCCGATGCCCGGCTCGCCGACCAGCAAAATGAGCGAGCCCTGTCCGCGGATCGCAGCGTCGAGGCCCGCAGCGAGCGTGTCCATCGCGGCTTCGCGTCCGACGAACGTCGTGTGGTGGGGCATCTGAGTCATGGGGGTGCGGCTCTCGAGGTCGGCGGCGGCGCTGCCCCCGGCGTTCATCTGGACCGGAGCGACGAAGCGATAGCCGCGTCCGTGCACGGTCTGGATGAATTGAGGGACGGCCGCGTCGTCACCGAGCGCTTTGCGAGCGGCGGTGATGCAGCGCGGAAGGACGGACTCGCTGACGAACTCGCCTGGCCAGAGTTTCTCGAGCAGCTCGTCCTTCGTGACGACGCGGTCGCGGTGCGCCACGAGGTAGGCGAGCACGTCGAAGATCTTGGGTTCGAGCTTTACCGTGTGGTCGCTGCGACGGAGCTGGAAGAGACGCTGGTCGAGCTCGAATTCACCAAACGCGTAGGTCATCGCACTCCGGCCCGTCTGTTCGCGGTCTGCCTTTCGCTACAAGACCCTTACACGGCCAGCGCTCTTCGGTCGCGCAGGGCCATCCAACCGCGCGCAACCCGATAGATCACCCACATGCCGACGAAGGCACCCGCCAGAAAGAACGTGAAGATGCCGAGCCCGAGCGCAAGGATGAGCGGAGCCGAGACGATGCTGGCGACGAGCATCCACAGCACTGCGAACCAGAAGGTGCGGATCTGCCAGCGAAAGTGCGATTTGAGATAGGTTCCGCGCGCTTCCGATTGTCGCGCGTAGTTCATGATCACGGCAAGGATGGAGGGGAGGCCGAACAGGAAGCTGCCGACGATCGTCGCGGGGCTGGTCACGCCGATGAGCACCGACAGGGTGTGCAGCGCGTAAACCGCGTGGGTGTATGTGACTAGCGACGCGTCGGGCAAACGATCGAGCACCGGCGCGGTGGTCGTCAGCGATGGTGCGGGGTCGCTCATCTCGGTGCGACTTATAGAGTGATCCGCGACCTGTCTCCACACATACCGATGGCCGGTGTGGGCTCGGTTCGCCGTCAGACAGGCCCCCCAGCCTCCCGGGCCGTGTTCGTGTACCCTGACGAGAGTGGGTATGGGATGTGTGTGGGTAGTGGGTAGGGCCGGCCGGCTTACGGTGGTGCTCGTAGCGGCGCTCAGCGTCGGTTGCGGCGGGTCGCGCTATTTCGGCCTCGGGAGCGATGACAGCGCGCCCTCGCCAAGTGCGGGATGCATGCCTCCGGCCAAGCGAGAGGCGCGAGTCCGAGAGATCTACGCCCACTGGCACGGGACTCGTCATCGCATGGGCGGCGACGACAATGGTGGTCTCGACTGCGCGGCATTCGCACGGACGGTGTACGCGGACGCGTTCGGAATCGAGTTGCCGAGAACCACCAACGCACTGCTCGGGCGCGGTGCAGCGGTGTCTCGGGCGCAGCTCACGGCCGGCGACTTGGTGTTCTTTCATCCCGACAGCTACCCGCGTCACGTGGGTGTGTACCTGGGACGTGGCGAGTTCGCCCACGTATCGGCGAAGAAGGGCGTGATGCTCTCGCGCCTAGACCGGGGCTATTGGTCCAAGCACTACTGGACGGCCCGCCGGGTCCTCTACGCTGGCGCTTGCAAGCACTAGATCGTCCGACGCCGGGTTCGGCAAAGTCGTCAGGCTGCCTTGTAGGTCCGGATCTCGACGGGCGCTCCCGAGGAAGCGGCACGCTCGGATTCGTCACCCCATGCTTGCAGATTGCACACTTCATCAGCGTGGCCTCGATCGGAACCCGTCGCCCCACTGCGTCGATTTCGGTTGGTAAGCAGTGATCACGATGCGCCTACTATTCGCTGCGTCTTCGGCCACTACAACGTGTAGACGCCGTGGTCTGTTCGTAGAGTAGCTCTCCGACCAGTGGCCGGCATGCCGGGAGAGCGGCGTCGGGCCTGTCGCTGTGCGTAAGGAGAAACGCCCGCGTCTGCTACTTGTGTGAGGCTCGTCGCGGGACGATGCTTCCATCCGCAACGACGCGTATGGCCGCCGCAGCGCGCGCTTCGACAGAAGCGCTGCGCGCCAGGGATGGAGGTTGGCGATGACTGAGCACACTCGGCAATCGGGCGCTGGTCAAGCCCGGCGCTCACTCTGTACCGCGTTGGCGTCGTTCGCTGTTCTCGCACTCACTGCGTCGGCACCGAGCGCGGGCCGGGCTGCGGAGCCGGCTCCCGGCACGGTCGTCGACGCCTCCAATGTCGCCGAGTACGGCGAGTATCTGGGCCCGGCGATGGAGTGGATCGTCAAGCGCGGCTTTACGATCCGGGTGGCCGAGCACAAGCAGGTTCGGTTCACGCCGCCCTTCACGGAAGCCACGGCCAAGTACTCGGCGCAGGTCGAGCTCGGGGGTGACGGCACGCAGTTGCTGAACCACGTCGCCGGGCTCCCATTCCCGCTCGTTGACGCCAGCGATCCGATGGCGGCGACCAAGCACATGTTCAACTTCAGCGCCGCGATCGCGGTCGACGACTCCGACATCCGCAACTTCGACTGCGACACCGGCACACTGGGGCGCGAGGGGAGCCCGCTGACGGTCGAAAAGCACTTCTTGATCGACCACATCCGGCGGCTTTACTTCGTCGAGCGGCTCGAGGTCGATCCCAAGCCGACGATGCCCAACCGCGACGAGGCCCGCTTCAAGGAGGCGCTCTACCCGCTGATCGAACCGTTCGACCTCAAGGGCGTGGGCTTCACGTTCAATCGCTATCTGGGCTCCGCCCGTCAAGACGATACCTGGCTTTACCTACCACAGCTGCGGCGGGTGCGTCGGCTTTCCTCGGCCCAGCGTTCGGACGCGCTGTTCGGACAGGACACCGACCAGGACAGCTATGAGGGCTACCAGGGCAACGTTGCATGGATGGACTGGAGCTATCTCGGCGAGAAAACGGTGCTTGGGACGTTCCATGCCGAGAGCCTCCCGGTGCGCTGGCACAAGCCCTCCGCCGACTTCATGCACGACGATTCGTGGGAGCCGCGCCAGGTATGGATCGTGCAAGGCGTTTCCAAGCTGCCGCAGTACGCCTACTCCAAACGCATCATTTACCTGGACAAGGAATCGTATCGCATCCCGTTCACCGAGATGTACGATCCGGCGGGTGAGCTGTGGAAGGTCTGGATCAACAACTACAAGTTCGCCACGCACCCCTACCCCGGAGCCAAGTACGGCTTCGACTGGGAAGTCGCCTACCGGCCCTCGATCACGATGGTCGATCTACAGCTCGAGCATGGCACCGCGTGCGCGCTGCCGAGCGACAAGTTCGCGGGCGAGCAGGGCTGGTACATCAACCTGGGCGACCAGGAAGGCACCAAGGAAGACTACTTCGCGCTGAGTGCGCTGATCGGGGGAGGGCACTGAGAGTTACCGGATTACGACGGCGTCCGGTAGACCTTCGAAATCTGCATCGCCCGTGACGAGCTTCGCGTTGTGTCGGCGCGCGGTCGCGTACACGAGCGAGTCGGCCATCGCTAGTCCGTGCTGTAGCGACAGGTCGGCGGCCTCTAACGCGAGCGATGAATCCACGGGAACGATCGCCGCGCGCTGCAACGCGGCGACTGCTTCGAGCGCTCGTTCTTCCGAGTGATCTCGTCTGATGACCTTGTACACTTCGTAGATCTCGATTGAACTCACGATGAGGGGTTCGCGGCCTTCGATGTACGCGGCGAAACGGCTCGCGCGTGGCCGGTCAACCAGGTACTCGATCCACCCGCTCGAGTCGATCAGGATCAGAGGCGGTCCTTTTTCTCGCGCAGAGCGCGGACGCTTGTACCGCGCGCGATACCGCGAAACGCCCGTACCGATCGTTCCGGTACTAAATAGATGACGCCCCCCTTGTCCAGTACGGTGAACTTCATTCCGGGTCGGAGCTTCAAGCGCTCTCGAGCGCCGCGTGGCAAAACGAGTTGATACTTTGTCGAGAGAGTAGCGGTTTCCATGGATTACACCCAAGCTATCGATGCCAATTTCGTAAGTCAACGGGATCGCAGCGAGCTGACGGAGCGTTCGCGGAGCCAGTCCGAGCGTTTCTGGCCCCCAATGGCCTGACCGCCGAGATGCTCTAACCCCCTAAAACATCAACCCTTTTGGCCGCGGCGTAGGCGGTCATCGGGATCTCACCCGCAAAAAAATCGCTATAGGGCTGCGGGTTCACCGCGCCATTGGCGCGTTCTCCAGTGAGGACGAGGAGGAGCGGAAGGTTTAGCGGCCGCACGGCGGCCACGGAGGTACGCACATGGCAGGCAAGCTCGAACACACGGTTCTCGGCTCGGTGGCGGTGGAGACTGCGCCCAGCACGCCCAGCAAGCGGCTGGCGCTGGCGATTCTGCAAGACGCGATCCTGGCGATCGAGCGCGGGGTCCGCTCTTCGAACGTGCAGCAGCGGCGGGAGTTTCACGACGTGGAACGTTGGGTCGACAACACGGCCGTCGATTGGCCGTTCTCGTTCGAGAACGTCTGCGCGACGGTCGGGCTCGACGCCGACTACGTCCGTGGGGGACTGCGCCGCATCAAGCTGGACGCCTACCGCATCGAAGACAGCAAATACGAAAGGCTCGCAATGCCGCGGCGCCGGCGCGCCCGGTATCACTGAGGTTGGAGGTAGAACGATGCGAGGAGTGAACGCCATGACTGTTTCCGTGCATGACTTTGCCACTGATGATCCGGAGCCTCGGTCGACCGTCGCCATCGACGGGGAGACCGAGGAGCAGCCTGAGCCGTCGGATTCGGCCGGCGATGCCGAAGCGGTCCCGGAGTCTTCCGAAACGGCGCAGACCCCCGACGGCGACCCGGACGCGGTGGGCGTCTATCTTCGCCAGATCGGCAAGCTCCCTCGGCTGAGCGAGCGGCAGACGATCGAGCTGGCGCGCGAGATCGAGGGTGGCCGGAGCGAAGTGCGTGCGTGTCTTTTCCAGTTGCCGATGGCCGTTGCCTACCTCGAGGGTCTTGCCGAGCGGTTGCGGGAGGGAAAGGTCGCTTCTCGCGACGTGGTCACGCTGCCTCATCCCGACGATGTCGTGACCCTGGAAGACCGTGTCGAGCGCTTCTTTAGCGAGGAAGAGCGCCTGGCGCGCTTGGCACGAAGAACGCCTGGACGTGGCTACCTCAACGCGCTCCGCAAGAGGATCGCCAAGCGCATCGCGAGCCTGGATCTTGCCGAGAAAGTGATCGACGGCATGTCCGCCAAGCTCGAGCAGGCGAGCGTTGTGGTGCGCGACCAGGAACGCATCCTGCGTCGCGCCACCAGTCGTAAAAAGCTCGAGACCGAAGCTCGCGCCGCCCGTCAATCCATCCGCGAGGTGCTCGCGACGGTCGGCATCACCGCCGAGGAGTTGCACGAACTGGCGCGCAAGGTGCGGGTCGCTATCGCGCGCACCAACCGGGCCAAACACGTTTTCACCGAAGCCAACCTGCGCCTGGTCGTGTGGATCGCCAAACGTTACGGGAGCCGTGGCATGGCGCTGCTCGATCTGATCCAAGAGGGCAATATCGGGCTGATGCGTGCCGTCGAGCGATTCGATCACCGGATCGGGTGCAAGTTTTCGACGTACGCCGTCGGTTGGATTAAGCAGGCCATGGCCAGAGCCATTCTCGCTCAGGGCCGTGTCGTCACGGTCCCCAGCCACACCCGCGAGATTCTGAGCTGCGTGCGCGCCGCAAAGCGTACACTCGCTGCCACGCTCGATCGCGAGCCGACCGTCGACGAAATAGCCGCGGAGGCCAAAGTGGATGTGTCCAGGGTCCGCGATCTTCTGGATGCGTTGAGCAACCACCTCTCGCTGGACGACCGGATTCGAGAAAACGACGACCGTACGTGGAACGACTTGCTCGAAGACAACCGGACGTTGCCGCCGGACGTCATTGCCGACGTCGGCCTGCAGGCCGAGCACGCCGACCGCGGTCTAGCCACGCTGCCCGAGCGCGAGGCGGCGATCGTCCGGTTGCGCTTCGGTATCGATAGCCCCGACGGCGACCAGTCACTCGGGGAAGTGGCGGACTGCTTCGGGGTCAGCCGTGAGCGCGTTCGCCAGATCGAAGGCCGGGCGTTGCGCCGCCTTCGGGTGGGTCCCGACGCGGCCGAAGCCAATGCGGACCAAGCCACGGGCCGTCGATCAGGAGGTCCTCGCCAGACCTCGGGCAGCTGAGCGCAGGGATAGTCCGGCCCCACCTCTTTATTGATGGCGCTTTCCGGTGTTAACGTGAGTCCGGTCCCCATCGTGGGGCCGGACTCACACCCGTATGAGCGCGAATCCCAGAGCCCAAGTCACCGCGACGCTGTGCGAGGTGGGGAGCGGCGGCGCAGACGCGGCACCCTCCGCAAGCCGGATCCTGCCCGTCGTCTACGACGAACTGCGCCGGCTTGCCGCTAGCTACCTCAAACGGGAGCGGCCCGGCCACACGCTGCAAGCCACCGCGTTGGTACACGAGGCCTTCTTACGGCTGGTGGATCAGGATCGCGTTCAGTGGCAAGGACAAACCCACTTCTTCGCGGTCGCCGCCCAGGCCATGCGCCGCGTGCTGGTCGACCATGCCCGCAGCCGAGGCCGGAAAAAACGCGGCGGCGCATGGCTGCGAGTGACGCTGGGCGATGCGCTGGCTGCCAATCGAGGCGAGGAGATCGCCCTCGACGACGTCCTGGCGCTCGATCAGGCCCTGACCCGCCTCGCCGCGCTCGACCCGCGCGAGGCGACCCTTGTCGAGCAGCGCTTCTTCGCCGGCCGAACGTTGGCGCAGGCGGCGGAGCATCTCGGGGTCTCGCTACGCACGGCCGAGAGCGACTGGGCGCACGCCAAGGCCTGGCTGAGCCGCGAGCTCAGCGAGCAGGCGGCGGCCAAGTGACCCCGGACCGTTTCGCGCGCATCAAAGCCATCTTCGTGCGCGCGCTCGAGCTTCCGGCGGGCGAGCGCGACGGTTTTCTCTCTCGCGAATGCGCCGGCGACGCCGGTCTCTGTAGCGAGGTCGAAGCGCTGCTCGCGCATAGCAGCGACGAAACGCTCGCGGCGGCGCCGCCCGGGACTGAGCAGGCTCGACCTCGGCTCGAACCGGGTCGAGTGCTCGCCGGCCGCTACCGCATCAGCACGCTGCTCGGCCGCGGCGCGATGGGTGAGGTCTATCTCGCCCGCGACTTGACGCTCGACGTCGAGGTGGCGCTCAAGCTGTTGCTGTCCTCAGCGCCCGACGCCGTGGCAAAGCTGCTGGATGAGGTCCGCCTGGCCCGCCAAGTAACCCATCCATCGGTCTGTCGAGTCTTCGACGTTGCGGAGGTCGGTGGCGAGCCGTTTCTGACGATGGAGTACATCGCGGGCGCCGATCTGCGCGCGGTTCTGAAGCGTGTCGGACGGCTCGCCCCTGACAAAGTACGCGACGTCGGCATCCAGCTCTGTCAGGGCCTTGCCGCCGCGCACGGGTCGGGCGTGCTTCACCGTGACCTCAAGCCATCGAACGTCATTCTGGACGCCGACGGCCGCGTCCACATCACGGATTTCGGTATCGCCGTTCCCACGAACACGGGAGGTCACGGGCTGATCGCTGGCACTCCTGCCTACATGGCCCCCGAGCTGTTTTCGGGCGAAGGCCGGGCGACCGAGCGGAGCGATCTGTACGCGGTGGGGCTCATCCTCTACGAAGCCGCCACGGGTCAGCCGACCACTACGGCAACGACGTTGGAAGCGCTCGCGACCGCTCGGCGTGAGCAGGGGACCGTCGCTCCCGCGCGTCTGGTGCCCGAGCTCGACGCCGAGCTCGACGCGCTCATCTGCGCGTTGCTCGATCCTTCACCCGAAAAGCGGCCGGCGTCGGCCTTCGAAGTAGCCGAACGCCTGCAACGGACGGGCGCTCCACCGAGGATCCGGCGCGCGCCCCGACCCCGGCGGTGGCTGGCCGTGCTCGCCGTCGCCGGTGTAGCCGCGCTCGGTATGGTCGCCGTGCGAATGTTGGGAGAGCGTTCGGTTGTCGGACCCGACTCGATGCTTGCCCCCGCGACGGCCAAGGACGGGCGCATCGGCATCGCCGTGCTGCCGTTCACGAGCACGGGAACCTCGCCGGAGGATCAGCATCTGGTCGATGGCATCCACGCCGAGCTCATCACGGAGCTTTCGAAGGTTCACGATCTGCGCGTGATCTCGCGAGCGTCGGTCGTCCGCGTCGGGACGACCGACAACCTTGCGGAGCTGGGGAGGAAGCTCGGCGTCTCGGCCATCGCCGAGGGCAGCGTCCGCCGCGTGAGCGATCGCGTTCGCGTGCATGTGGAGCTCGTCGATGCTCACACGGGTGAGGATCTCTGGTCGCAGAGTTACGATCGGGCGTTTGCCGATGACAACGTCTTCGAGATCGAGAGCGAGATGGCCCAGGAGATTGCCGCGCGCGTGGGTGCGCGGCTGAGCCCGGAGGATCGGGCGCGGATCGAGGCCGATACCGCCACCACCACCAAGGCCTGCGATCTCTATCTTTCAGCACGCGGTCTGGAAACGGCTGGCACGGCCCCAACGGTCGCGGAGGCCCTGGTGCTCGTTCGTCGCGCGCTCGCCGAAGATCCGTCGCTGGCCAGGGCGTGGGCACTGAGCGGCGTGCTCAACGTGCGCGCGGCGCGTTGGCGGCTGCTTGCGCCCGCGGTCGCCTATCCGGCTGCGCGTGATGCGGCTCAGCGCGCGCTGGCGCTCGACGGCACGTTCTCGGAGGCGCATGCCGTGCTATGCGAGGTCTTGTCCGAGTACGACCGTGACTGGGAAGCGGCCGAGGCGGCATGCCGGCGGGCCATCGAGCTCAACGGCAGCTCGGAGCGGGCCTTCAGCGCCTACGCGCGGCTTCTGGCCGCTCGCGGCCGGCGCGAGGAGAGTGCGAACGCGATGATGCGCGCGTGGGAGATCGATCCGACCTCGGGCATCATGCAAGCGGTCGCCGCCGACCTCTGGCTCCAGTTGGGCGAGTACGAGCGTGCCATCGCAGCGGCGAAAGTGGCGACCACGTTGGCGCCGGACTACCCGCCGGCCCATGCCACCCTCGGATTGGCTCAGCTTCGCCGCGAAGGGGCGAGTGAGGGCGTGAGGAACCTCGAACATGCGGCCGAACTGGCTACCCGGGAGCCGATCGCGCTGGCGTTGCTCGGCTACGGTTACGGGCTTGCCGGCCGTGCGGTCGACGCACGGATCATCCTGGTTCAGCTCCAACGGCTGTCCGGCGACCGGAGCGCCCGTCCGGACGAGCTCTTCCTGGTCCATCTCGGCCTCGGTCAGACCGACCGCGCACTGGAACTGCTCGCGCGCGTGGTCGAGGACCGGTCTCCCCTGGCGATGTGGCTGGCAGTGAGCCCGCTCTTCGATCCCCTCCGCGCCGATCCTCGCTTCGCGTCGCTGGTCCGCGAGGCCGGATTGGCGGGATGACGTGCGTGAGCGGGCCGCTCCCGGCAGGGCTCGCCTATCTACCGGGAGTCTTCGACCGGGAGGCGAGCGCGGCCCATCTCGATGCGTTGGTCGGTGAGCTAGCCTGGCAGACACAACCGTTCACCATCTATGGTCGAACCGTGCCGATGCCGCGACGCATCGCGATGTACGGACCGGTAGGCTATCGCTACTCGGGCGTCGTGCACCCAGCGCGACCGCTTACCGCTCGTCTGGAAGCGCTCCGCACGACGGTCGAGGCTGCAACCGGCCGCGTGTTCAACTCCGTGCTGGCAAACCTTTACCGCGACGGCGACGACTCGATCGGCTGGCACCGCGACAGCGATTACGAGCACGGTGGCCAGCCGGATATCGCTTCCGTGAGCTTCGGGGTCGTCCGTCGTTTCCAGTTCCGGGAGCGTCCTGGGCCTGTCCAAGCGTGGATCGATCTCGAACCGGGCTCAATTCTTCTGATGACCGACGAGGCGATCGCCCGCTGGCAGCATCAGGTACCGAAATCCGCGCGCGCTCACGGCCCGCGTATCAATCTTACGTTCCGGCAGATGCTCGACGCGTGAGCTCCGGTGCGGCGCGGGCGCGGCGACGTGCCCTCGGCGGTTGAAGGGGCGCGTCGTGCCGGACAGACTTGCCGCTTCGTATGCCGTCTCCCCATAGCTCGGATCGGACATCACGCCGGCAGCCCGTGCTGCTTTCGCCTCATGTCGCCACGTCGTTGCTCGCGAAGCTCGCGGATTTTGATCCGCGGACTCGAGAGCGGGGCCGGCGTTACGCTGAGGCCGGTCGCGTCGTCTCCCTCTCCGTGGCCGGGGATACGATTACGGCGAAGGTGCAGGGCACGAGGACGTACAAGACCGAATGGATGCTCGACGACGAGATTTGCATGTCCTACTGCACCTGCCCCGTCGGCCGAGACTGTAAGCACGCGTACGCCGTGGGCTGCTGCGCTCTGCAGATGAATGAGCTGGATGGTCCGAGCTACGACGGCGGCTTCGATCACGATCGCAGTGGCGCCGGAACTCGTGCGCGCTCGCCGCAACGCCGCCGCGACGGCACGCTGATCGCGCGGATTCAGCGCGCGACCTACGAGTGGGAGCTCGACGGTGCGCTGCTCGAGCTCATGCGCGCCGAAGGCCTGCCGCCCGTCAATCTGCCGGTTCGTCGCATCCTGGCCGAACGCGACGGCGACGCGCGCTGCTGGCTCCTGTGTCGCGAGATCGCACGGCGAAACGGTGGTCGTATTCCGGCAGTGCTGGAGCGTTGGCGCGATCGTCCGGATCTCGAGCGACCCTTCGCCGAGCGCTGGCGTGTCGCCTTCCAGCAGGAGCTGGTCGCCTGGGCCGACCGGCGCTCCGCGCCGGCGACCAAGCGGCTGCGGCTGGTGGTACGCCTGAGCGAGGCTCGCGACGGCGGCGTGCAGGTGGTGCTGGAGCTGCGCTTGAGCTCGAAGCGCGTCCAGGACGAGCCGCGCACGTACGCTCAGCTCCGCCAGTTGCAAGCCGAGGTCCAGCGTGACTCGACGGTTCTGGCTCGCGCCGATCGAGATCTGCTGGAGTGGTTTCTCGAGAGCGCCATCGGTGACACGAGCACTTACACGGACTTACACACGCGGGCGCTGTCGGTGCTGGAATCGCTGCTCGTGCGCTTCTCGGATTCGCCTCGCGTCACCTGGAACGTCGACGCGAGTCCGCAGCTTGCGGGGCGCGCCGGCCTGGCCACAGGCGACGCTCTGCGGTTGTGCCGACAGCCCGCGGCGCTCGTGCCGGTCCATCGGGCGCATGACGGTGCCGACCGGATCGAGCTCAGCGTGCGCTGGCCGGACGGAAAAGAGCGGCCCTTCGGCGAGGTCGTCTACGTGGGGGACCTGCACGGTCCGCTCTCTCGCGGCCGGCCGCTGGTGCTCGCCGACGGTGAGGTTTCGCTCATCGAGGATATTCCGCCGTCTCACATCCTCGAGCACTTTCTGACACACGGGCCGCTCCGCGTTGAGGTCGCCGAGCGCGCCCAGGTTGTCCGGCGGCTGGCGGCGAGCTTCCCGCACCTCCGTGCGACCCTTGAAAACCACACGCGCACCTATGCGGTGGCGCCGGTGATGAGCGTCGAGCTGGGTGCCGACGATTGCGTGCGCATCCGGCTCTATGCCGTTGCCGAAGGCGTACCGTGGCGGCCGGGCAGACCGGTGGCAGAGGGTGCGACGATCTTCGAGTACCTGAGCGGACGCGACTGGCAGCGTATTGGCTCCACATCCGGTGACGATGGCGTGACCTACGAACGGTTCGACGACTCGCCGGCCGCTCTCGCGCCGGCCGCCGCACCTGCGGGAGAATCGGTGCAGGCGCAGGAGGCGGTGGCGAGCCCGGACCAGACGAGCGCCGACGGCTTCACGCACTCGGAGGTGTGGCTCGAGGCGCCCGAGCCACAGGCCGTGGGTCCGGCCGTTCAGTGGCTCGAACGCACCGGCGCCACGACCGACGACCTCGAAGCATTCTCGACGGCATGGGAAGAACGGCCCCAGGGCGTTACCTACTATGGGGACGAACGTATCCGCCGTTTGCTCTCGGGCGAGCAGCGCGTCTGGCCGACGCTCCGCATCGAGCCGAGCGGGACCGACTGGCTGTCGGTCAGCGCGCAGTGGGAGGCGGAAGGGCTGGCGCTCACCGACGCGGACATCCAGCGCCTCAGGCGCGCGACCAGCAAGTTCGTCAAGCTCGAGAGCGGCTGGGTGCGGCGAGACCTGGTCGATGGCTATGAGGAGACCGCTCGCGTCTTGGCCGAGCTTGGCGTGGACCCCGCCGGCGGCGCCGAACGCCTGAGCGTCTGGCAGCTGGCCGCGGCCGGAGAGGGGGCGCTGGCGCGTCTGGAGCGACTCGCGGCCGACCCACAGGCAATCGAGGCGGCAAGACTGCTGCGTAAACGCGTCGCGAGCTTCAAGGGAGTCCCGCGCGTCGCGGTGCCGCGCGGCTTTCGCGGCGAGCTTCGCGCCTACCAGCGCGACGGTCTCGATTTCCTCGATTATACGGCCTCGCTCGGCATCGGTGCCGTGCTCGCCGACGACATGGGGCTGGGTAAGACGGTCCAGCTTCTGGCCTGGCTCGAACGGCTCCGCAAGCGCGGCGACGAGCATCGGCCGAGCCTGGTGGTGTGCCCTGCCTCGGTCGTCCACAACTGGCAGCGCGAGGCCGCGCGCTTCACGCCGCGGCTACGCGTGGCAGCGATGCAGAGCGGGCCGGAGCGCCACGAGCTATGGTCGAGGCTCGACAAACTCGATCTCGTCGTGACCAACTATGCGCTGTTGCGGCGCGACATCGAGAAGTGGCGCGAGGTGGAGCTGCGCTGCGCGATCCTCGATGAGGCGCAGAACATCAAGAACCCGGATGCCGCGGTGACGCGTGCCGCGACGAGGCTGAGCGCGCAGTATCGACTGGCGCTGACCGGAACGCCGTTGGAGAACCGAACGCTCGATCTCTGGAGCATCACCAATTTCGTCAATCCCGGCTACCTGGGCAGCCAGCGGAGTTTTCAGCAGCGCTTCGACCGGCTCGACGCTCCCGCGCACAACCGCTCGCTGCTGGCCGCCAAGCTGCGACCGTTGCTGTTGCGCAGGACCAAGGGCCAGGTGGCCACCGATCTCCCCGAGCGCATCGAGGAGCGGCGCGACTGCGAGCTTGCTCCGGGCCAGCGCCGCCTCTACTTGGCCGAGCTGCGCCGCGCCCGCGAGTTCGTCGATCATCTCGACGGTGACCCGGCGGCGGCCGCCAAGAACAAGATCCGCATCCTGGCCGTGCTCACGCGATTGCGGCAGATCTGCTGCCATCCGGCGCTGGTAGGGGGGAAGGCCGGCCTGGGGTCAGGAAAGTTCGACGCGCTGTTCGAGTTGCTCGAGCCGCTACTCGCCGAGGGACACAAGGTGCTGGTTTTCTCGCAGTTCGTCGAGTGCCTGAAGCTTCTCCAGCACGCCTTGCGAGCGCGCAGCATCGGCTACCATGTGCTCACCGGTGCGACCAAGAAGCGCGAGAAGGTCGTCGCCGCCTTCAGCGAGGACCCCGATCCCTGCTGCTTCCTGGTCTCGCTCAAGGCGGGCGGCACCGGGCTCAACCTGACCGCCGCCAGCTACGTCGTGCTGTTCGATCCGTGGTGGAACCCGGCCGTCGAAGCGCAGGCCATCGATCGCACCCATCGGATCGGTCAGGACCGCACGGTGATCGCTTACCGAATGATCGCCAACGGCACCATCGAGGAGAAGATCTGCGAGCTGCAGGAAAAGAAAGCCTCCCTGGTGCGCGACATCCTGGGCGAGCAGGGGTTCGCCCGCGCTCTCTCGCGTGCGGACCTCGACTACCTGCTGGCCGAGGCGTGAGTCAGAGAATGATCTGCACCGCCATTCCCAGGATGCAGAGGTAGCCGGCGAAGTAGCAGATCGCCCGCCATGGCTGCAGCCGCAGGGTGTAGGCCACGGTGTGAGCGAGGCGCGCGATCGTGTACGTCCAGCAGTAGACTGCCGCGCCGAACGCGGTGGCGCCGCTCAGCACGTAGATCAGCCCGATGGCGAAGAACAGAGGAATGTTCTCGCCGTCGTTGCGCTGGATGCGTAGCGCGTGGGCGACATCCGGGTGCTCGACCGGGTCGGCCTTTCCACCCAGCGTGCGCGCGTCCTCTTCGTTGGCGTAGGCCTTGTTGCGCATGCGCTGGATTGTCGTGTAGTTGCCGCCCAGCAACATCTTGATCGCTAGAATTGCACTGCAGACCGCGTAGGTCTGAAACGCGGGATTGCTCATCAACGTTTCCATCTTGACCTCCTCGTCGAATCGACCGTTCCCTTCGCGAAACGGGCTTCTATATATACCATGCCGCGCGCGCGCATCGGCTCACCGCCGCGCGCGGATCCATGCAACCCGAGCACGGTAACCCCGATCCGGGTCTCGCTTCGGTCGCCTATCGGCTGACCCCGGCTCGCGCCGTAGCCTTGGCCGCCGGGTTCTTGGCGTTCGGTGCCATCGCTTTGCTCGACTCGCCGCTGCAGCGCTACGGGGAGCTCGGGTCGCGCCCGGCGATGGCGGCCGCGACGACCGCGCTCATGTCGATCTGGTGGTTGACCGAAGCGTTGCCGATCTACTGGACCGCCTGCGTGCCGCTGGTGGTCTATCCGTTCACGCGCGTCTTCTCCGAGCACCCCCTGCAGAACGCGGTGGCTTGCGCGCTCCCCTACGCCGATCCCTACATCTTCCTGTTCACCGGCGGCATGTGCATCGCGGCGGCGATGCAGCAGTGGGGGCTCCACCGGCGCGTCGCGCTGGCGACGATGCTCGTGATCGGCGCCGGCCCCGAGCGGCTGCTGCTCGGGTTCTTGGTCGCGACGGCCTTCGTCTCGCTGTGGATCTCGAACACGGCCACCGCGACGATGATGGTGCCGATCGGTCTGGCGGTGATCGCGCAACTGGAAAGCCGCCAGGGAGGCCGGCGCCTCCAGCACTACGGCGGCTCGCTCATGCTGGCGATCGCTTACGCTGCCAACCTCGGCGGCATCGGCACCAAGATCGGCACGGCGCCCAACGCTCAGTTCGCCGGCTTCATGTCCCAACGTGGCGTCGAGATCGACTTCCTCTCCTACATGGCGGTGGGTCTCCCCTTCGTCGTCGCGTTTCTTCCGATCCTGTGGCTCGCGCTTTGGCGCACGGGGCGGGCCGATGCGCCGCCGGCCGACGCCGGAGACGCTACCATTCGCTCCGAGTGGGAGCATCTGGGGCGCATGCAGCGGGGAGAATGGGTGGTCCTGGCCGTGTTCGTCATGACCGCGGGGCTCTGGATTGCGAGCAAGCCGTTGGGGGATCTTCTCAGACCGAACATCCCGTGGTTCACGCTGACCTCGGCGGTTTTCGAGGCGTCGATCTCGATGGCGGCGGCGCTCGTCCTGCTCGTATGCCCGGTGGCCGGACGGCGCGCCCTCGAGCCACACTCCTTGAGAAGGGTTCCGTGGGAGACGCTGCTGCTCCTGGGCGGCAGTTTCTCGATGGCGGCGGCGATCGACGCGAGCGGCTTGGCTGGCTGGCTCGGCACGCAGCTTGCCGGGCTACGCGACCTGGCCCCGTTCATCCAGCTCGTGCTGGCCTGCCTGGCAACGGTTGCGCTCTCGGCGTTTGCTTCCAACGTGGCGACGATCGCCGTGATGCTCACCGTGCTCGTGGGCAGCATCGCTCCCGCCCATGCGAACACCGTCCTGTTCGCGGCGACGGTGTCAGCTTCGTGCGACTTCGCGCTGCCGGCGGGGACCCCGCCCAACGCGATCGTGTTTGGTAGTGGCTACGTGACCATCCCGCGCATGGCCAAGACCGGCGTGGTCCTGGACGTGCTGGCGGCGTTGCTCGCGGCCTCGTGGTGTTGGTTCGTGGTCGACCGGGTGCTCCCTGGCCCCGGCGGTTAGCCCTGGCCTAAGTGATCGGGGTTTGCGCCCGGGGCTTCGAGCGTCCACCCTGGCGGCGGCGCGCGGGTGGAGTGGCCGCGGTGGGGATTTGGGAAGCGATCCTGCTCGGTCTGGTCGAAGGCATTACCGAGTATCTGCCGGTAAGCTCCACCGGACATCTGCTGGTGACCCAGCGCTTGCTGGGCATTGCCGAGAACAGCCAATCGAACGCTTACGCGATCTGCATCCAAGCGGGTGCTATCGTCGCGGTGCTCGAGCTGTACCGTTCCCGGGTGGCCCAGATCTGCCGCGGGCTCCTCGGGCGTGACGCCGAAGGCGCCAAGCTGGCCGCTTGCCTGTTGACGGCCTTCATTCCCGCCGGGGTTTTCGGACTACTCCTCAAGGAGCCGATCGCGCGTTATCTGTTCCAACCCTGGCCGATCGTCGTTGCGTGGATCGTGGGCGGCGTCGCCATTCTCTGGCTGGAGCGCTCTCGCTTCCGCCACCGTGAAGTTGCGCTGGATCTACGGTCGCTCGCCTTGCGCGGCGCGCTCGTGATCGGTTTCATGCAGTGCATCGCCTTGCTGCCGGGGACCAGCCGCAGCTTGGTCACGATCGTCGGCGGCATCCTGGTCGGGCTGTCGGTAAGCGCGGCCCTGGAGTTCTCGTTCTTACTAGGGTTGGTCACGCTCTCCGCGGCGACCGCCTATGAAGGCCTCGCGCACGCCGACGCGATGATCGCGAGCTTCGGCTGGCCCGCGATGATCGCCGGTTTCGTTTCGGCTTGGCTCTCAGCCTTGATCACGGTGCGCTGGGCGACCGGCTACCTCGACCGTCACGGGCTGGCCATCTTCGGGTACTGGCGGCTGGCCGTGGGCGGCGCCGTCGCCGTCCTGCTGCTGACGGGCACGTTGTAACCGGGCCAACGATTGGTGGCGAAGTCCCGGATCACCCCGCTCCGCATCGCGATTCTGCTGGCGGTTGGCTTGTGCCTGCTGCGATTCATCGGCTTCGCGCCGCTGCAGAGGCTGGACGCTCGCGCCATCGATCTGCGGCTCATCCAGCGTGGCGTCGAGTCGGCCGCTCCCGAGGTCGTGATCGTCGCCATCGACGACCGTTCTGTTTCCACCGTGGGTCGCTGGCCGTGGCCGCGCTCGGTGATGGCCCGGCTGCTCCGCGCCATCACGGCTGCCGAGCCGGCGGTGGTCGGCTTCGACATCGTGCAGTCAGAGGCTACCACCGCCCCTGTGCTCGGCTCGCTCGCCGAGCGGGTGCAGGGAGTGGACGAGTCGACCTGGGAGCGGGTGCGCGCGGCGCTGGCCACCATGGATGCCGATGACCGGCTGCTCGCGGACGCGGTCCGCGATTCGGGTCGCGCCGTGCTCGGGTACTTCTTCGACTTCGACGACCCCACGCCCGACCGCGTGCGCGTGCCGATCTCCACGTACAACGGCGTTCAGGGCAGCCCCAAGGGTCTGGGCGAGTGGCGGGTGCGCGAGGCGCGCGATGCGGTCGGCAACCTCGAGCCACTGACCGCGGCGGCCGTCGCCACCGGCTATTTCAATCTGTTCCCGGATCCGGCCGACGGCGTGTTCCGGCGAGTTCCGGCCACGATCCGCTACCGGGAGTCGGCGGCCCTGCCGCTCTCGCTGGCGATGCTACAGCGCTACTGGGCCAACGCGCCCGCGATGATCCGCTTCGCCGACTACGGCGCGGCCTCCGTGCGGCTGGGCGACCGTGAGATTCCGGTGGCCGAAGACGGACAGATGCTGCTCAACTTCCGCGGGCCACGCCGGACCTTCACGCACGTCTCCGCGAACGATGTGCTCGAGGGCAAGGTCGAGCCGGGAGTCCTGCGTGGCAAGCTTGTCCTGGTGGGCGTCACCGCGAGCGCGGTGGCGGACGTGCGCTCGACGCCATTCGATCCGGTGCTGCCCGGTGTCGAGATCCACGCCACGGCCATCGACAATGCGCTGCGCGATGACTTCTTAGTCCAGCCCAAGTGGACCGTGCTGGTCGAGATCGCGACGATCCTGCTCGCCGCGCTGGTGCTGGGCACGGCGCTTCGCTACGCGCGCGGCGTAGCTGCCGCCGCGGTGGCGCTTGCCGCCGTCGCCGCCTACGTCGCCGGCAGCCAGTGGCTGTTTCTCGCCCAGGGGGTTCCGCTCGGCCTAGTCTACCCGACCATGGCGATCGGACTCATCTACAGCGCGATCAGCCTGCAGCACTACCTGGTCGAAGTCCGCGAGAAGCGGAAGATTCGTAACGCCTTCGCGCTTTACCTCAACCCCGAGCTGGCCAGGCTGGTGAGCGAGAACCCGGAGATGCTTAAGCTCGGCGGGCAGAAGCGCGAGCTGACCGTGCTCTTCTCCGACATCCGCGGCTTCACCTCGATCAGCGAAGGTCTCGAGCCGGAGTCCTTGGTCGAACTCCTAAACGTATACCTGGGGGCGATGACCGACGTCGTCTTTGCCCATGAAGGCACGCTCGACAAGTACGTGGGCGACGCGATCATGGCCGTGTGGGGTGCGCCCGTGCCGCACCAGGACCACGGCGTGCGTGCCTGCCGGGCCGCGCTCCAGATGCTCGCACAGCTGCGCGATCTGGAAGGGAAGTTCACCGCCCGGGGCTGGCCGCCGCTCCAGATCGGCATCGGCCTGCACACTGGTCAGATGGTCGCCGGCAACATGGGCTCGGAGCGCCGGCTGAGCTACACGGTGATCGGCGACAACGTCAACCTGGGCTCGCGTCTGGAGGGACTGACCAAGCACTACGGCGCCGCGATCATCGCCAGCGAAGATACGGTCCGCGCCGCCGCCGGCGCGATCGTCGCGCGCGAGATCGACGTGGTGCGCGTCAAGGGCAAGGCGGTGCCGGTCCGAATCTACGAGGTGCTCGGTGGGGCCGAGGAGGCGGCGCGCTGGCAGCCGCTGCGCGCGCGCTTCGAGGCCGGGCTCGTCGCCTATCGCAGCCGGCTCTGGCGCGAGGCGCTCGAGACGTTCGAGATCATTCTGGCCGAGCGGCCCGATGACGGGCCGGCTGCGCTCTACGTCGAACGCTGCCGGGACTACTTAGCCGTCGAACCGTCCGCGGACTGGGATTCCGTAACGGTCATGGACACGAAGTGAGGTTTTTCACGTTCTCCGGCGGCCGCCCGAGCACCGCCCGATCGCCCTTTACGACGATGGGCCGCTCGATGAGGATCGGATCGCGGACCATCGCCTCGATCCATTGTGAGTCCGTCAGCGTTCTGCCCGCGTACCGCTCCTTGTCGGTACCGACACCGGTACGTCCGTAGACGACAAAGCCTACGCGGTACCGTTCGACTTCACCGGCACCCTGGCGAAGCTAACGGTCGCGATTGACCGCCCGAAGCTGAGCCCGGCCGACGAAAAGCTGCTCATGGAGCAGAGCCAGCGCAACAATCGGGCGAGCGAGTAGCCGTTCGCTTCGCCGCGCCCTCGATGGGGTCTCGGCCCGATACCGCGCCCCGTGATGCACGAGATGCGAAGGGCCGACCCCCCGAACCGGGGTCTCACACCAGCGGCTCTCCGGTGACTCCATGGGGTCGCGGCCGCTGGGTTTGCCGCGCTGGGCCGACCACGTCCGTTCGGGAACGTCCCGGCCGCGGGCCGCCGTCCTTGCATCGCAAAGGGCAACTCCCCTTCGTATAGCGTGGTGTATAACAGGCCCCTGGCCGAGCCGGCTCTCGTCGCGTGCCCACACTGCGATCTCATGCAACGCCTCCCGACTCTGGCGCCGGGCGCCTCGGCGCGCTGCTCTCGCTGCGATGCCGAGCTTTGGCGCCCGCGTGAAGACTCTCTCCACCGTACGTTGGCGTTGACGCTTGCGGCCGTCGCGCTCTACGCCATGGCGAACTCGTTTCCCATGCTCGGCCTCTCCGCCGTCGGTCACCAAGCCTCCACGACGGTGCTCGGTGGCGCTCAGCGCCTGTGGACCGACGGGCGCGTCGTCGTCGCGGGCCTGGTGCTATTTACGGCGGTGCTCGCGCCGGGCCTGCAAATCGGAATGCTGCTGGCGATCTTGCTCGGCGCACGCCGCGCACGCGTGCCGAAGTGGGTGGGCCTGCTCTTGCGGCACCATCCGACCACGCGGGTATGGAGCATGATCGAAGTCATGCTGCTCGGCGTTCTGGTCGCGCTGATCAAGATCGCCGAGCTTGCGACGGTGGTGCCCGGTGTCGCGTTGTTCGCGCTCGGCGCTCTGGTGTTCGTGTTCGCCGGGATTCAGGCGAGCTTCGATCCTCGCGAGGTGTGGGAGCGGATCGAGTGGGCCGAGGCGACGTCTTGAGCACGATCGCCGTCACGGCGATGGAGCAGGGCTTGCAGCGATGTGACGGCTGCGACCTGCTGTCGCGTCCTGCCGAGGACGCAGCCGAGGGGCGCTGCCCGCGTTGCGTCGCACGGCTCGAATTTCGCAAGCCCGCGAGCATCGAGCGTACGTGGGCCTTCCTGATCGCCGCGGCGATCTGCTATGTCCCGGCCAACATCCTCCCGGTGTTGACGACGACGACGGCAAGGGGAACCGAGTCCGATACGATCCTGCAAGGCGTCGTGCTGCTCTGGTCGCCGACCGGGTGGCCGCTGTCGCTCATCGTTCTGTTCGCGAGCATCATGATTCCGAGCGCAAAGATCCTCGGTCTGGCCTATCTGCTCGTCACGGTGCAGCGCGGCTCGGTCGCCAGCGGAGAGCAGCGTGTGCGGCTCTATCGAACCGTCGAGCTGATCGGACGCTGGTCGATGGTGGACGTGTTCGTCGACGCGTTCACTGCGGCGCTCGTGCAGCTGCAGCCGCTCATGTCCGTTCAGCCTGCGTCCGGGCTGTTCTTCTTCGCCGCGGTTGTGGTCCTGACGATGTTCGCGGTCGAGTCGTTCGATCCGCGCCTGATCTGGGATGCGTCGCGCGCAACGGAGGTCGAGCATGCCTGATCCGATGGCGCCGTTGCCGCCGCTGGCAGAGGCCAGGGTAGTCCCCGGGCGGAGGGGCCGGGTGTCCCTGGTGTGGATCGTTCCGATCGTCGCCGCGATCGCGGGCGCCTGGGTCGCCGTGACGAGGATTCTCAGCGAAGGACCGAAGATCACCGTCATCCTGGATTCCGCGGAAGGCATCGAAGGCGGCAAAACCAAGATCCGATACAACGGTGTCGAGATTGGGACGCTCACGACCGTCGAGCTTTCCGACGACCACAAGAGCGTGATCACGAGCGCCCAGATGGTGCCCAAGGCCGAGAGCTTCCTGGTCGAGGACACGCACTTCTGGGTGGTCCGTCCGCGCGTCTCCGGGGCGAACGTCACCGGACTCGGCACGCTCGTCTCAGGGGCTTACCTCGGCATGGAGATCGGCGAGTCGAAGAAGAGCCAACGCAGCTTCGTCGCCCTACGAATACCGCCGGTGGTGACGACCGACGTTCCCGGTCGTCACTTCGTCTTGAAAACTCCGAACCTCGGCTCGCTCGACAATGGCACTCCCGTCTACTTCCGGCGCTTGCAAGTCGGTCAAGTGACGTCGTACGAGCTCGATGCGGACGGCGAGACGCTCACCGTCAAGGCGTTCGTGCACGCCCCCTACGACAAGCTCGTCACACCGAACACGCGCTTTTGGCACGCGAGTGGCATCGACCTGTCGCTGTCCGCCGCAGGTCTGACGGTGCAGACCCAGTCGGTGCTATCCATCCTCATCGGCGGAATCGCGTTCGAGACGCCGCCGAGCGATTCGCCGGCGGCAGCGGCAGCGGCCGAGTCCGTTTTCAGTCTGTTCCGGGACCGCGACGAAGCCCTCAAGCTGCCGTCCCAGGACCCACAGACGTACGTCCTCGTCTTCGAGCAATCGGTGCGCGGCCTCACTCGCGGAGCGCCGGTCGAGTTCCGGGGAATTCCCATCGGCGAGGTCGTCGAGATCGGCGCCCGAATCGACGCACGAACCTTTGACTTCTCGGTGCCGGTGACGATTCGCATGGACGCCGAGCGTCTCGGCGTCGAGATCGTGGACCTGCCGGCCGGCACGGACTTCGCTGCCGTTCGTCGAAAGGTCATCGACTCGTTAATTGCCCACGGCGTGCGCGCACAGCTGAGTACGGGAAGCCTACTGACCGGGGCCCTGTACGTCGCGTTCGATTTTTTTCCGGAAGCGGCTCCGGCAACCGTCGATTGGTCACGGAACCCGGCCGAGCTGCCGACGATTCCCGGCGAGATGCAAGCGATCGAAGCCGGCGTCGTCAACATCATCAAAAAGCTCGACCAGATTCCGTTCGCGGAGATCGGCCGGGATCTGAGAACCGCACTTGCGGATCTCGATCGTACGCTGGTCAGCGCACGCACCGCGCTCGACGACGCCGGCAAGCTCGTTGCGCCGAACTCGGTGCTCGCAGTGGAGATGGAGAATACGCTGCAGGAAATGACACGTGCAGCGCGCGGGCTGCGGGTGTTTGCGGACTATCTCGAGCGTCATCCCGAAGCGCTGCTGCGCGGGAAGACGGGGGAGGCGCGATGATGCTTCGCATGAGTGCGCGCGTTGCACTGGCCATCATGGCTGGCCTGGTCGGCGCCGCGTGTGGAGCGTCAGCTCCCGCGCGATTCTACACGCTCGACGCAAAGGCGGTGGCCGACGATGCACCGCCGGCAACGTACGGGATCGTGATCGCGCAGGTATCGGTACCGGCCGTGGTCGATAGGCCGCAGTTCGTCGTGCAGGTCGCGCCGAACCGCGTCGAGATCGACGAGTTCAACCGGTGGGCGGCGCCGCTCGACGAGACGATCGCGGACGCGGTGGTCTCGGACCTGTCCGCAATCCTGCGCACAACGAGCGTCGCTACCGCGCTGCGAGCGAGCTTCGATGCGGCGTATCGGGTGACCATCCACGTTCAGCGTTTCGATTCGATTCCGGGCGACGCCGTGCTCGTCGAAGCGGTGTGGTCGGTAACGCGAACGGCAAACGGAGAGACCCACACGGGACGGACGACGTCGCGAGAGGTCGCCGGCGACGACAGCTACGACGCGCTCGCCGCAGCTCACGGTCGCGCGTTGACGAAGCTGAGTCGGGACATTGCAGGCCAGATCCGCGCCTCTGCCGCCACGGCTCCCTGATTGCCGGCGCGAGTCCTCCAACGCACCACCGAACCGGCAGCGATGTGCCTTTTCGTTATGACCTATCCACCGGTTGTCCCCGACCGGTACGCTTACTTGCGCTGGCCGCTGGGCGGCGGCCGGCTGAAGTCGACGCCGATCTCACCCAGCTTCTCGATGATGACCGGCGGTTGCTGGGTCACGTCGCTGGGCGATCCTCGCTTCTCGACCGGGGAGGGCGATTCCGTGCGCGGCGCCCCGGCATCGGCCGGTCCCGACGCCGGCACCTGGTCGGCCGGCGGTATCGCGCCCTGCTCGATCAACGGGTCGGTGAGCATCATGCTTTCGGCCGCGGCTCCGCCGATTGGCTCGAGGCCCTGGAGATAGAAGCCGAGCTCGGCGTTGCTGAGCCGCCGCGGTTTGGTGGGGAAGCCGCTGCGGGCGACGCTGGAGATCTCGCGGGCGCCGACGACGACGCCACGATCCTTGCGATCGAGCACGCTGTTGACGCCGATCTTGCCGCTGAGGCCCACGATCTCGGTCAGGGCGGTGGTCGCGGCGAACGTGACGATGAAGTCGGTGCCGCGCACGCCGGAGACCGCGGTTGCGGTCTCGATCCGGTAGCTGGCCTGCGGGTCGCTGTAGTAGTCGCTGACCAACGCGCGGACCTTCCCGCCGAGCAGATTCAATACCGATCGGACCGTGCCCTGGTCCGGCTGGAAGACGTGCTCGTCGATGGCGACGAGCGAGCCTTCGGCGACGCTCAACGTCGAGTCGTCGCGGAACGCGATCCGGGCGCGCCCGGTCTTGCCGGTGCGCACCTGGTCGCCGACGCGCACTACGGCGCCAGCGATGGCTGCGCGCGCGCTACCGGCGCTGACCACCTCGACCTGGCCCTCGACCACGACGATGGTGCCGGCCTCCTCCTGAGCCCGAGCGCCGACCGCGAACAAGAGCAGACAGACGGTCAGTGCCGAGAGGACACGTGCTGGAGCCATCTCAGTACCTCATTTCCAGAGCCAGCGAGCCGATGTGGCCATCGTACTGGAAGACCGGCTGGTTCGAATCGTTGATCGTGCCCAGGTATGCGGCGCGCAGCCGCAGGTGCTCGCCGAAGCTCCGGTAGAGCGCAGCGGTGATGTTCTGCTGGTCGTCCTCGCGCCCGTTGCTCTGAGCCGCGGGGTAGTTTTCGAAGCGGTAGGCGTAGGACAGCTCGGCGTTTACCTCCCAGGGCAGCGTCCATCCGAACTCTGCCTGACCCTCCTGCCCGTCGTAGCCAAAGCGCTTGCCGGCCGATTCGTTGATGTCCTCGTGGTCGAAGCGGTAACCGGCGGCCACGTAGCGATCGCGCGCGCCGAAGTAGTAGGCGTGGCGCAGGCCGGCCGCGTGATTGGACCCGTCCAAGGTCGCACCGAACGGGTTCTCCAGGTAGTCGCGGCTACGGTAGCGGTAATAGATGTCGGTCTCGCCCAGGGCGCCCAGCGGTACGCGCAGCCAGGGCGCGGTCAGGATCTCCTGCAAGAACCTGTCGGTTTCGCGCAGGTAGTAGTCATAGCGCGTGGCCATGCCGACGGTCACGCCGCCGGTCCGCCAGGCGACGTCGGCGGCCACGCGATGATCTTGAAGATTGAAGCTGGTGAGGTCGAAGTGAAGGCTTTGGAACATCTCGTAGCCGACGCTCACCTGCAACGTGTCGCTACGAACCGGGAGATAGCGCCCGCCCACTGAGAGGTTGGCCCGGCCATCAGCTTGGTCGCCGATGCCCAAGGCCTGGTCGATCGCGTCATCGGAGGGTGCGAGCCCGACGTTGCTATCGTAGTCGAAGCCGACCAGGCCGTAGAACTCGTAGGGTCGCGCGCTGGGAGCTTCCTCGCGCTCATCGATCAGCCCGAGGTAGTAGCGAGCCGTGGGCTGCAGGGCCGGATCGGCGCTGCCGGCGCGCTCGAGGGCACGGCGCGCTCGCTCGGAATCCCCCATCCGTAGGCGGCTAATGCCGAGGAACAACGACGCCCTGCCTTCCCACTGCGTCTGGCGTTGCGCCTGCTCCAGCCAGCGGGCGGCTTCTTCGTAGCGCTCGAGGCGATAGAGGGCGTAACCCAGCTCCAGGCTGGCTTGGCTCGAGCCCGGCTCCCGCTCGAGGACCTGCTCGAGATCGGCCGCGGCGGCGGCGAAGTCTCCGTCACGTCCGGATGCCAGAGCGCGATACATGAGAGCCTGAACGTCGGACGGATCCGCTGCGACCGCCGCGTCGAAGGTGGAGCGCGCTTGCGCGGTGCGCCCGCGCTGCAAATCGACCAGGCCGACCGAGACCAAGCGCTGCGACCGTTCATCGGCGCTCGCCGGAGCCGTCAACGTCAACCAGATCAGTGCACCGCCCAAGACGTAGCAGGCAAGCAATCGGACGGGCCGGCTCACGGCACACCACATACGGCGTTGGTCACCACGACGGCCGCACCGGTGGGATTCCCGTTGGGATCGTTGGCCAGGAGCGTGTTGACGAGGAAGCCCTGCTCGAAGCCGGGAGGTGCGGGGCCGGTGTAGCGGCAGAGGGCGACGTCCGTGGGGCCTGGCATCCCGTTGGCGCTGAAAATGACGGTGTCGAGACGCCGGTTGGTCTCGTCGTCGAAGAAGTTGTGGTTGTCGCCGGCCAGCCCGACGCACTGGACGGCATTACCGGTTCCGTCGAAAGCGCCCTCGGTCGGCAGGTAATTCACCGCGAAGTTCAACTGGCTGATCAGATCGGAAGTGGTGAAGCCGAACGTGATGTCGCAGCTCTGCGGAAGGGGCGGCAACGTGGTCGTCGTAGTCGTTCCGGACGGGCCGCAGGTGAGCTTGTTCAGAGCGACGGCCGGGTTTGCCGCTCCGCCTCCGACGAGCGTCGCGCTGGTCACCGTGATGACGAAGTCGTTGATCGTCACCAAGGTGGGGTCGGCGGTGTAGAACTTGCAAAGCGCTACGTCGCCCGGGTTCGCGAAGCCGGTGACGGGGCTGTTGATCGTGGTGCTCAGAATACGCTTGGTCTCGTCGTCGAACGTGAACACGGGAGCCTCCGGCCGCACCTGCGAGCAGCGCGCTCCCTCGCTCAAACGCTCGAAGCGGCCCGATGCGGTCGTGTAGTCGGCGTTGTAGGCGAGCGTGGCCAGGGACTCGGAGCTGTTTACGCCGAAGGTGAGCGAGCAGACGATCGGCGGTTGCAGGGTCGTGGTGGTCGTCAACGTGGTGGTCGTAACCTGGGTGGTCGTTGTGGTCGGCGGCAACGTGCTGGTCGTCGGTGGGATGGTGATCGTGGTCGTCGTAGGTGGCAGTGTCGTTTGCACCGGCAGGCTGGTGGAGCTGCTCGTGGACGCCGAGGTCGAGGTCGTGGATGTCGTGCTCGTCGAGGTGGTCGTCGTCGCGCCGGGGTTTACCGTGATGCCGTAGCTCAACAGCAGCTGACGGGGCGGGTTGGCGTTGTCCTCGGCTTCGATCGTGAGCGTCGCCGGCCCGGCCGGCAATGGATCAGTCAGCGCATCGACGAGGAAGCCGGCCACGTCGAGGTCTGCGCCGGTCGTGCAGCGCGTGGTCGGATTGGGCACCCGTTCATCACAGGGCTGCGGCGTGGCGATGGTAACGCCGAAGGGTCGGGGAGGGGATCCCGCCTGGACTCGAACGTCGATCGAGCCGGGCGCGATGGCGTTGTTCGCGGTCACCACGGCGAAGCGCACGGGAACCTGCGCCTGAGCCACGATCGCGCCTTCGGCCGGCGAGAGGTCGACCGGAAAGGGTACGCTGGCGATCGCGATGTCACCGGCGCTGGTTCGCTCGCCAGGGATGATCGTCACGGCGTTGGGCGTGGCGAGAAAGCTCGGCAGCGCGCGCTGTGCACCCTCACAAGCCACGCCGTCGTTCGCGGGAACGGTAACGCAGCGGCTGGCAAATCCATCGGCGGGAGCGAACGCGGTGGGGAAACCGTCCACGGCGACGAGCACGTCGCCGGCCGGGAGACTGCCGAGGACCAGGCGGCGGGCGACGAAGGCGGCGCTGCCGCGCGGCACCGCGACACAACAAGCCGGCGGGTCATCCGGGCCGGTGGGAGCCAGCGTGATGCGAACCGCGTTGACGGCGGCGGGAATCGCCGGCCCGAAGCTCGCGGCCGGTTCGACTGGCAAGCCGGTGCGCAAGAGCTTGGAATTGTTGGGTTGTTCCCAGACTGCTCGGAAGCTGAGCGAACCATCCGCAGACGCCGAATCGCCCGAGCCGCCGCCGCCGCAGGCCGATGCGACGAGAATCAGCAACAGGGCGGAGTGTGCAAACGTGACATTGCGCCGGCCCCCCATCGATCCCCGCCAAGCCAACAGCGCTCGCCATACGGGCGACGTTCGGCCGCTTCAATGGAAGTGCGCACCGCGCGGCGGGAGCAGAGCCGTTGAACACAGCAGCGGTCGAGGCGCGCCGCCGCATCCTATATAAGGTTGCGCGGCCCGGCGCGCTGCGGGCTGGGCCGGTTGCGGTAGCTGTGCGGGGGAGTGGGGCGGAACGATTCGATGTCGTCATCGTCGGCTGCGGGCCGGCCGGTCTGGCCGCTGGCGCCCAGGCGGCTACGCGTGGCTTGAAGCACCTCGTTCTGGAACGCGGCAAGCTCGCCAACACCGTCCATCGTTACCAGAAAGGCAAGCACGTCATGGACGAGCCGCCGGCGCTTGGGCTCCGGCCCGAGCTGCCGGTGCCTTTCGCCGCAGGCACCCGCGAGTCCGTCCTGGAAGCCTGGCAGCGGGCGACGAAGGCGGCGGGCACGAACATCCGAACGGGCCCGGACAACGAGCTGGTGAAGATCGAAGGAGCTGCCGGCGACTTCACGCTTCATCTGAAAGGCGGCGCTCAAATCGGCTGCGCGCGTCTGGTTCTGGCCATCGGCTTGCAAGGCAATCTGCGCGCATTCGGGGTGCCGGGCGAGGAGCTGCCGCACGTTACCTATCAACTCGACGATCCCGCCGAGCACGTCGACAAGCGCATCCTGGTGGTCGGGACCGGGGATGCGGGGATCGAGAACGCGCTGGCCCTGGCCGGCCACAACGAGGTCGGTCTCGTCAACCGGCGCGACGAGTTCCCGCGCGCCAAGCCGCGCAACCGGGCGCTCTTGGAGGCCGCGATCAAGTCGGGGAAGATCGCGCACCACACCCACGCTGAGGTCCGCCGCATCGAGCCCGGACAGGTCGTGCTGGAAACGCCTGCTGGTGAGCAAGCGGTTGCCTGCGATCTGATCATCGGACGGCTCGGGGCTATTCCTCCGCGCGCGTTCCTCGAGAAGATCGGCGTCGAGCTGGCCTCGAAGGAAGCGAGCGCGGTGCCGCGGATCTCACCCGCCTACGAGGCGAGCATCCCCGGCATCTACATCGTCGGCGCGCTGGCGGGCTATCCGCTCATCAAGCACTGCCTCAACCAGGGCTACGAGGTCATCGAGCACATTCTCGGCCATCACGTCGAACCGGCCGACGAGCCGTTGCTCGCCGCCAAATTCTCGCGGCTGAGCGGCAGCGTCGCCGACATCCTCGCCCGCATCCAGGCGCGGGCGCCGATCCTTTCGGGCATCACCACCGTGCAGCTGCGCGAGTTTCTCGCGGATGCGACCGTGCACGTTCCCGCAGCCGGCCAGGTGATCTACCGGCGCAACGACTTCAGTGAGAGCTTCTACACGATCTTAGAAGGATCGGTCGAGGTCGTCGCGCCGGCATCCGACGCCGACCTCGACACGATCTACGGCAAGGGCGCCGCTGCCGAAGAGCGGCGCATCCGGCTGGAGGCCGGGCAGTTCTTCGGCGAGATGAGTCTGGTCTCGGGGCGGCGCCGCTCGGCCACCGTGGTGGCCGGCGATGGCTGCGTGCTGATCGAGATTCCACGCCTGGCGATGATCAAGCTCATGAGCTCGGTCGAGCAGGTGCGGCGTACGATCGACGAGGCGTTCATCCTGAGGAAGCTCCAGACCTCTCTCGCTCCCGGTGTCGCTGTCGACGAACTGGCCCGCCTGGCCGCGAGCGCGGTGATCGAGCGATACCGTCAGGGCGAGGTCCTGTTCCACGAGGGCGACCCGTCCAACGGCTTGCACCTGATCCGGCGCGGCTCGGTGACGGTTTCCTGTCGCAAGGCCGGTGCGGAGCAGGTCCTGGCCTATCTCCCGGCCGGCAACATCGTCGGCGAGATGGCGTTGTTCTCACCGGAGGGACGCCGCAACGCGACGGTCAAGGCCACGATCGCGGCCGAGACGATCCGGATTCCCACCGAAGCGATCCGGCCGTTCATCGATCGGCACCCGCAGCTGCGCGCCGAGCTCAAGTCCCTGGAGGGCGAGCGACTGATCGCTACCGCCACCCGCTCACTCGATCGCCGCGCCAGCGGTCTGGTCGATTTCCTGGTCAGCGCGGGCGCCGGCGAGGCCACGGATCTGTTGCTGGTCGACGAGGCGCTGTGCGTGCGCTGCGACCACTGCGAGCGTGCCTGCGCGGAGACCCACGGCGGCGTCTCGCGGCTGGACCGGGAGGCCGGGCCGACCTACGCCACCGTTCACGTGCCCACCTCCTGCCGTCACTGCGAGCATCCCCGCTGCATGACCGACTGTCCGCCCGATGCGCTGCGCCGTCATCCCAACGGCGAGGTCTACATCATGGACAACTGCATCGGGTGCGGGAACTGCGCGACCAACTGTCCGTACGGAGTGATCCAGCTCGCCGCGGTCGAGCCGGTGAAGCCCACGAGCGTGCTGGCCCGGCTGCTGTTCGGCTGGGGCGCTGCGAGCGATGGGACGGCCGCCGGTGAAGGTCCCAAGGTCGCCGTCAAATGTGACCTCTGCCGCGATCTGCCGGCACGGAACGGCCAGAAGCGCGCTGCCTGCGTCGCCGCATGCCCCACGGGTGCGATCGCGCGCGTCAATCCGAAGCAGTACGTCGACCGGCTGCTGGCCAGCGGCGAGGACGGCTGAGGTGAGCTTGCACGAATCGTTCTGGAACTATCGCTCGCACCGCTGGCTCAAGCTCGCGCTGCTGCTGCTGGCCGCATCCATCCTCGCCTACATCGCCTACCTGGGCTACCGGCCCCAGCAGGGGCACGGCGGCGGGACCTTGCTCGGCTACTCCCTAGGGACCCTCTCGCTGGTGCTGATGCTCTGGCTTACCTGGTTCGGAGTGCGCAAACGTTCGTACCGGGCGGCGGGCGCGCCACTGCGTGGCTGGTTGTCGGCTCACGTCTACTTGGGCCTGACGCTGGTGGTTCTGGTGCCGCTGCACAGCGGCTTCGAGCTGGGCGTCAATCTGCACGGCCTGGCCTATCTGCTGGTCGTCTTGGTGGTGGCCACCGGAATTTTCGGTGTGGTGATGTACGCGGCGGTCCCCGAACGGATGACCCAGAACCGGCCGGGGGAAAAACTCGCCGGTCTGTTCGAGCGTGTGGACGACGTCGACACCGAGTGCGGCACGCTGGCGCGCGCGATGCCGGACGCCGTGGCCCGTGCGGTCGCGCGCTCGGTGACCGAGACGCGCGTGGGCGGTAGCCTGTGGAGTCAGCTCTCCGGAAGTGAGAGCGGCTGCGCGACGGCGCTGGCGTTGCACGCGGTCGCCGGCCAGCAGGCGAGCCTGGAAGGCGTGGCGCGCGACGAGCTACGCAAACTGCTCGAGCTGCTCGATCTCAAACGCGCGTTGCTGCGGCGGATTCGGCGCGACCTGCGACTCAAACGCTTGCTCGACGTCTGGCTGCTCGTCCACGTGCCGCTCGCGGTTGCCAGTTTAGCGGCGGTGGCCGCTCACGTGTTCGTGGTCCTTTACTATCGATAGCTCGGCATGCGCATTCGGCTGCGACAGCTCACCACGCGTCCCTCCGGCAGCAAGGCGGTGCGTGAACGGACGGTCGAGACCGGCCGGCTGCGCATCGGGCGCGGCTCGGGCAACGACCTCGAGCTGGCCGGCCTGACCGTGGCGCTCGAGCACGCGGTCTTCGAGCAGCGCGACGGTCGCATCTGGCTCGAAGCGATCGGCGGCAGCGAGCTACGTGTTGCCGGCCACGTCAGCTCGGGTCGGGCGGTCGCGCCTGATGACGTCGTGCGGATCGGGCATCACGAGCTGCGCCTGCTCGAGCCCGCCGCCGGCGAGGACCTGCTGCTCGAGATCGAAGCGGTGGCTTCGGGCACGAGTGCCAGCGCCGGCCTGCTCGCACGCTCACGCATCGCTCTGCCGTTGGGCCCGGCCGCGGTGCGCGCGATCTCGTGGACGTCGGTCCTGGTCTTCGCCGCTCTCGCGTTCGCATTGCCGGTCCTGGTCCCGCCGCGGCCTGCCGGATCCGTCAAGACGTCGGAGGACCTGCCGGCCGGTACGGATCCGGCGTCGCCGCTCGCCTCGAGATTGGCCGCGGCGTGGAACCCGGGAGCCTTGGCTGCCCAGCACGCGCACATCGCCGAGGATTGCGCCGCTTGCCATACGGCGCCGTTTCAAGCCGTCCGCGACGACGCCTGCGTCCAGTGTCACTCGACGATCGGCGCGCACAGGGCCTCGGGCCGAGCGGAACAAGGTCCCGATCTGCGCCGCTGCGGGTCCTGTCACGTCGAACACCGTGGCGCCGGAACGCTAGCAGCGCTTGGTGACGAGCTGTGCGTGAGTTGCCATGCGTCGATTCGCACGGTGTTTCCAGACAGCGACCTGGTCGACGTCAGCGACTTCGTTGCCGACCATCCGCAGTTCCGGCCTGCAGTGGTGGTCGATTCGGGCAGTAAGCGCCGCGCGCGAATGGAGTTGGCCACCGTTGCGACAGACGCCGCCGCACCGCTCGCGCCGGCGCCGCGAGAGCGCTCGGGCTTGAGCTTTCCACACGACAAGCATCTGGCGACGCGGCTGCGAGCGCCGGTGGGCGAGGTGACGCTCGTCTGCGCCGACTGCCATCGTCCGGAAAGCTCGGGCGCGACCATGAAGCCCGTGCGCTTCGAGGAACACTGCCATCGTTGCCACTCGCTCGCCTTCGATGAACGGCATCCCGAGCGTCAGGCCCCGCATGAACCGCCCGAACGGGTCGAGCGCGCGTTGCTCGAGTTCTACGCGACGCAGGCGCTCACCGGCGAGGCTTCCGATCCCGAGGCTCCGGCACCGGTGCGACGGCGTCCCGGCCGCGAGCTCACCGAGGAAGAGCGGCTCGGCGCGTTGGCCTGGGCCCGTGCCAGCGCTTCGCGCGTCACGGCGGCGCTGCTCGGCCGCGACGGGATCTGCGAGGAGTGTCATGAGCTGGCGTCGTCGAATGGACCGATTTCGGTCGTCCCCGTGCGCGTCGTGCCGTTCGACGGCGCCGAGCGCTGGCTGTCGCTGGCGAGCTTCGGCCACGATGCTCACGGCGCGGTCGACTGCGAGGACTGTCACGACGCGCGTGCGGCGCCGAGCAGTGAAGCCGTGATGCTCCCCAGCATCGAGGACTGCCGAAGCTGTCACGGCGGCGCGACGGGCAGCTTCGGCGCTGTCGCCTCGCCGTGCATTCTCTGTCACGAGTTCCACCGCGCCGAGCACGGGCCTATGCGGCCGGTGCGCTCTCCGCGCGCGGAGATAGCCGGATGAGCCGGCGCTATCGCCCGCTGGTCGCCGCCGCGCTGATGATGGCGGTTGCCTGTGGAGGCGGCGGCAGCATCGACGGCGAGCCTGGCTGCGACGGTAGCTGTTCCCAGGCGGCGCTGAGCGCGCTGGAGGTGGAAACCGTGCTCGCGCAGGCCGTGGCCGAGGCCGAACGGCTCGGCCTGGCGGTGACCGTCGCCGTGGTCGATCGGGTGGGCAACGTGCTGGCGGTCTTCCGCATGACCGGCGCTGCGCTCAACACGGTGGTGAACGGCGGGCGCGGCGTGAGCGGCGGTTTGGAAAGCCTGGTGGTCCCGGCCGAGCTGGCTGCCATCTCGAAGGCCGGCACCGCGGCCTATCTCTCTAGCCAGGGCAACGCCTTCAGCACGCGCACGGCCAGTCAGATCGTCCAGCAGAACTTCGATCCCGGCGAGCGCGGCCGGTCCGGCGGGCCGCTGTTCGGCGTGCAGTTCAGTCAGCTTCCCTGTGGCGACGTCGTCACCGCGTTCTCGCCCGCCGATGACCGGACCGGCCCGCACCGGATGCCGCTGGGGCTGTCGGCCGATCCGGGTGGTCTGCCGCTCTACGCCGATGTCAGCGGCGGCAGGGCTCCGGTGGGCGGCATCGGCATCGAGCTTGGCTGCTCCCTGCTCGACGTCTGCGCCGCCTGCGAGGTCGCTGGCACGAGCTGCGATCCGGTCCCGGCCAGCCCGAGCGATGCCTGCGATGCCCAGTTCGAGCGGCTCTACTCTCTCGACCTGGTGATCACCAATGTCGATGTCGATCTCGAGGAGCGCATCGCCAGCGCCGGAGCCAGCGGTTTCGAAGCACCCACCACACGCCGCGCCGAGCGGATCTTCGTCGACGGTAGGTCGCTGCGCTTCGCCGACGACGAAGCCGCAGTTCCAGCGTCCGTTAGCGCGTGCACCGATCTCGACGGCATCTTCGTGCCGGTTCCCGGCTTCACCGCGGTTGCCTCATGCGCGGGACTCGCCGCAGGCACGGTGCTCGGAGAGGCGGAGTCGGGTGTGCTGCTGACGACCTTCGAAGGTATGCCGGCGGAGGTCCTGGTGGATGGCTCGGGCGTGGCCCGCTTCCCGCCGGTCTCCGGTGCTGGGCTCGATGCCACCGAGGTGTTCGTCATTCTGCGCAACGCGCTCGCCGTGGCCGGGCGCACCCGGGCGCAGATTCGCCGGCCGCTGGACACTCCTGCCCGCGTCACGATCGCGGTCGTCGACGCCGGCGGGGTGCTGCTCGGTCTCGTGCGCTCGCCGGATGCGCCGGTCTTCGGCATCGACGTGTCGGTTCAGAAGGCGCGCGCGGCCGTGTTTTTCTCGTCGCCGACCGCGGGTGCGGACCTAGCGGCCGCCGGCGCCCCCGTCGCAGACTACACCACCGCGCTCGCCGATTTCCTTGCGAGCCGCGCGCGTTTCGCCGGCGAGCCGATTGCGGCGGGCGACGTGCTCACCGGGACCATCGCCTTCAGCGCCCGGGCCATCGGCAATCTCGCCCGCCCGTTCTTTCCCGACGGCATCAACGGCAGGGCCAACGGACCGCTCTCCAAACCGTTCTCACAGTGGAGCCCGTTCTCCACCGGCCTCCAGCTCGATCTGGTTCTTTCCGGAATCGCCGATGCCGTCTGCAACGGCGCCTCACTCAGCTCGTGCTCGGCGGTGTCGGCGCTTCCCAACGGGATTCAGATCTTTCCCGGCAGCGTGCCGGTTTATCGCGGCACGAGCTTGGCCGGGGCCGTCGGGGTGTCCGGTGACGGCGTCGATCAGGATGATCTGATCGCGTTTCTCGGTCTGCACAACGCGTCCGTCGAGCTCGGCGGCGGGTTCGGCAACACGCCGCGCGCGCTGCGCGCCGACAACCTCAGCGTCGAAGGCGCCAACCTGCGCTACGTGGGCTGCCCGGTCCGGCCGTTCCGCGACAGCGACGACCAGGGGGCCTGCGATGGGCTCTAGCACCGAGGGTGCGTCACGAGCGCGGCATTGCGTATTCACGAGCGCGGCGCTGGTCTCGATGCTGCTGCTCGTTGGCGGTTTGGCGCGAGAAAGTCTCGCTCAGCAAGAGGGCTTGCGGTTGGAGCGGCGACGACCAGGGTCTCCGGCCGAGACTGCGCCACCGGCCGAGCAAGAGCCGGCCCCGCCCGTTTCCTATCTGCCCTCCCCGCCGTTCGTCCCGATTCCGGATCGCTGGCGCATCGTCGAGGACCTCGGCATGGAGGGTCACTGGTGGGATCCCTACAACCAGAACACTTTGAAGGGCGACCGCCCCTTCGCCCCCGGTGACTGGTTCGTCAACGTCGGTTTCGTCTCCGATACCGTCTACGAAGCGCGCCGGCTCCCGGTCGGCCGCGGCTCGCAGGCTACCGGTGGGGCGGGAGACCTCGATCCGTTCGGTGATGGCGACCAGATGCTGGTCAACCAGAACTTCGTCGTCGAGGCCTCCCTCATCAAGGGCGACACCACGTTCCGGCCGCCCGACTGGGAGTTGCGCGCGGTAGGAGTCGGCAACGTCAACTATCTCGACGTCCAAGAGGTCGGAATCGTCAACGTGAATCCAGAAGCTGGCACCAGGCGCACCGACGGACATTTCGGCTTTCAAGAACTGTTCGTCGACAAGCACCTGCGCAACGTCTCCGAAGCCTACGACTTCGACTCGGCGCGCGTGGGCATCCAGGATTTCACCACCGACTTTCGCGGGTTTCTCTACGAGGACGGCCAGCCGGGCGTTCGCCTGTTCGGCACCCGCCAGCGCAACCGCCTGCAGTACAACCTGGCCTGGTTTCGCCGGCTGGAGAAGAACACCAATTCGGGCCTGAACACGGTCTTCGAGGTCCGTGCCGACGACATCTTCGCCGCCAACCTCTTCTACCAGGACTTTCCGGTACCGGGCTTCACGGCCGAGGCTCTGGCCGTCTACAACCGCAATCGCGAGGGCGACCGCGCCCCCCACTACAACGACAACGGGTTCATCGAGCGGCCCGCTGCCGTCGGAGACGAGCGCCCTCACAACTACGACGTCGGCTACCTCGGCATCGGTGGCGACGGGCACGTCGGGCGTTTCAACCTGACCACCAACGGGTTTGTCGCCGTCGGCCGCGATGATCACAACGCCATCGCCCAGCGTGCCGTCGACATCCTGGCCTATCTGGTCGCGGCCGAAGGGTCGATGGATTTCGACTGGTACCGGCTCAAGGTCTACGGCTACCACGCCAGCGGGGACGACGATCCGTTCGATTCGACGGCCGGCGGCTTCGACGCGATCTTCGAGAACCCCAACTTCGCCGGCGCCGAGACCAGTCTGTGGCAGCGCCAGGCCATCCCGTTGGTCGCGGGTGGCGGTGTCGCGCTGTCCGCGCGCAACGCTCTGTTGCCGGCGCTCCGCTCATCGAAAGAGGAGGGGCAGTCCAACTTCGTCAATCCGGGCCTCTACCTGTTCGGCGTGGGTGGCGAGATCGATCTGCTGCCCGAGCTGCGGCTGACGCTTCACACCAGCCGGCTCGACTTCGCTCACACCGAGGTGCTCCGCACCCTGCGCGCGCAGCGGAGCGTCGCTAACGAAATAGGCTACGACCTATCGGCGGCGATTCTGTGGCGGCCGCTGTTCATCGAGAACGTCATCGTGCGCGCTTCGGGCGCCGTGCTCGTGCCGGGTAAGGGATTCAACGACCTCTACGACGACCGTTACGATCTACTCTACTCGACCTTGCTCAACCTGGTGCTGATCTACTGACGATGCACCTTTCGACGACAGGATGGGCGCACCTGCGACGGAGCGGAATGGCCTCGGTCGCAACGCTGGCCGCGGCTCTGCTTGTGGCTAGCCCGCGTGTCGCGGGGGCCGATCACGGCGAGAAACCCAGAGATATCGTCTATCAGACGCAGCCTCCCGCCCCACGCGCGCAGAGTCAGGCCGAGGCCGACGCCAAGAGCATCGGTTGCCGGAGCTGCCACCTGACCACCGACCGTTCCACCATGCACGCCTCTTCGGCGGTGGTCCTGGGCTGCACGGACTGTCACGGCGGAGACGCTTCGGTCGTCAGTCCGGCCGGCGCGGAGCGCGGCTCCGAGCCTTACCTCGCTGCGCTTGCTCGCGCGCACGTCGCGCCACGCTATCCGGAGTCCTGGCACTGGCCTTCGTCGCGGCTTCCCGAACGCAGCTACACGCTGCTCAACCGGGAAGCGCCCGAGTTCATCCGCTTCGTCAACCCGGCCGACTTGCGGGTGGCGCGCGAGGCGTGCGGCGCCTGTCACTCGGCCATCGTCGATACCGTCGAACGCAGCCTCATGGCCACCACCGCGATGCTGTGGGGCGGGGCTTCCTACAACAACGGCATCCTGCCGTTCAAGCGCTACATCCTGGGCGAGGCCTACACACGCGCGGGGTTGCCGGCGAGCATTCTCGGGTTTCCCGGCGACGACACGCCCGAAGGCTTGCGCCGCGGCTACCTGCCACGGCTCTGGCCGCTGCCGGCGTGGGAAACGGTCCCGCCGGCCGACAACTTCCGCGTCTTCGAGCGCGGCGGACGGTCGATCCGCTCGCAATTCCCCGAGCTTGGGCTCACGAATCGCCTGGAAGAGCCGGGCCGGCCCGACATTCGGCAGTCCAACCGCGGCCCCGGCACCGGCTCACGCATCAGCGTGCCGGTGCTCAACATCCACAAGACCCGGCTCAACGATCCGACGCTCTGGTTCCTGGGAACCGCCGACCAGCCCGGCGACTACCGCTCCTCAGGCTGCGCCGCTTGTCACGTGGTCTACGCCAACGATCGTGACCCGTTGCACGCCGGGCCGCTCGCTCGCTTCGGGAACGACGGGCGGACGCAGACGGCCGACGCCGTCATTCCCAAGAACGAGCCCGGGCATCCGCTGGCTCATGAGTTCACCCGCGCAATCCCGAGCAGCCAGTGCATGGTCTGCCACATGCACCAGCCCAACATGTTCGTGAACTCGTATCTGGGCTACACGATGTGGGACTACGAGGCGGACGCGCCGCTCATGTGGCCCGCAGAGCAGCGCTACCCCACCACCGAGCAGAGACATGCCGTTCACGAGCGCAATCCCGAAGGCGCGGCGGCGCGCGGAAACTGGGCCGACGTCGAGTTCCTGAAGAACGTTCGGGATCTGAACCCACGCGCGCGCACCACGCAGTTTGCCGACTACCACGGGCACGGCTGGAACTTCCGCGCCGTCTTCAAGCGTGACCGTAAGGGCAACCTGCTCGACGCTGCCGGCGGGATAGTCGCCGAAGACGATCCCGCCAAGTTCAACAAGGCCGTCCACCTGCGCGACATCCACGCCGAGAAGGGCATGCACTGCGTGGACTGTCATTTCAGCCGGGACGCTCACGGCAGTACCCATCTCTACGGAGAGGTGGCGGCCGCGGTCGAGATCGGCTGCCGCGACTGCCATGGGACAGTCGATGCGCACGCGAGCCTGCGTAGCTCGGGTCCGGCGGCTGCGCCCGGCGGCACGCCACTGGCGGCGATCCGCAACCCCGACGGCCGCAAGCGCTTCGAGTGGCGGGGCGGAGCGCTCTATCAGCGGTCGATCCTTTGGCCCGAGCGCGAATGGCGGGTCCCGCAGGTGAAGGACACGATCACGCCCGGCCACGCCGACTACAACGCCAAGGCCGCGCGCGCCAAGACGTTGGCGCGTGGCACCGAGCAACGCTGGGGCGTGCTGCCGGCGCAGTCCGAGCGCGCTCACGACGATCGGCAGATGGCCTGCTACACCTGCCACTCGGCCTGGGTGACCAGTTGCGCGGGCTGCCATCTTCCCATCGAGGCCAACCGCAAGACCGAGCGCCATCACTATGAAGGTGGCGAGACGCGCAACTACGCGACCTACAACCCGCAGGTTGCGCGCGAGGAAATGTTCCTGTTGGGCCGGCACGGCGAGGTGAAGGGCGGCATCATCGCGCCGCTGCGTTCCTCATCCGCGCTGGTCGTCTCGTCGACCGACATCAACCGCAATCGCATCTACGTGCAGCAGCCGCCGGTCTCGTCCGCTGGCTTCAGCTCACAGGCGTTCAACCCGCATTTCCCGCATACGGTACGCAGAACGGAGACCCGACAGTGCGAGGACTGCCATCTCTCCGAGCGCGGCGACAACAACGCCATCATGGCCCAGCTCCTGGGGCTGGGTACCAGCTTCGTGAACTTCGTCGGCTTCAACGCGTGGGTCGGCACCGAGAAGACGGTCGAGGCCGTGCGGGTGACCGAGTGGGAGGAGCCGCAGGCCGTAGTCGGCAGCTACTTGCACCGTCACGCCTATCCCGACGACTGGCAACGGCACGTCGCGCGCGGCCGGCGCCTGGCAGCGGACGAGAGCGGAGCGAGCAGGCAGGTGCATCGCAGCGGCAGAGTCGGCTGTCTCCAGTTGCGCGGCGAGTATCTCTACGTTGCCGAAGGCAGCAAGGGCCTGCGGGTCTACGACGTCGCCAGCATCGCCAACAAGAACATCTCCCAGCGGATTCTGACTGGGCCGTTCTCGCCGCTCGGCCACGACACCCGCGTCGAGAGCGCGAACGCGACCTGCGTCGCGTTGCCCACGAATCAGCCGGTTCGCCCCGAGCTCAACGGTGACGCGCAGGATCCCGAGCGCGACCGGCTCATGCGCGAGGTCAACCTCGAGCAGCGCATGCACCGGATCTATCGATACGCTGCGGTTACCGATTCCGAGGAAGGGCTCATCCTGGTCGACGTGACGACGATGGGAGATTTCGAACCCCGGAACAATTTCCTCGAGCGTGCGCTGACGTGGAACCCCGGCGGTCTGCTCGACGGCGCCCGGCATGCGACGCTGGCCGGACACATTCTCTATATCGCCGCTGACGCAGGCATGGTGGTCGTCGATCTTGGTGATCCGATCAATCCACGCCATCTCGCGACCGTTCCGATCGATGGCCCCAGGGCGAGCGTGGTCCAGTTCCGCTACCTGTTCGTGGTGGATCGGCGGGGGCTCGCGGTCGTGGATGTGACCCACCCCGAACGGCCGCGCCTGATCCCCGAGGCTCGGGTTGCGCTGGCAGATGCTCGCGGGCTGTTCGTCGCGCGCACCTACGCCTACGTAGCGGCCGGGCACGACGGGCTGGTCGTCGTCGACGTCGAGCAGCCCGAGCGGCCACGCCTCCAGCAGCGCTTCAACGCCGGCGGAACGATGGTGGACGCCAACGATGTCGTCGTCGCCTCCACCAACGCCTCGCTCTTCGCCTACGTCGCCGACGGGGAGGCTGGCTTGAAGGTCATCCAGCTCACCTCACCGGAGAAGCAGTCGCGGCTCTACGGCTTCAGCCCCGAGCCCGCGCCCGAGCTAGTCGCCTGGCATCCGACCGAGGCGCCGGCCCTCTCGCTCTCGCGTGGCCTCGAGCGCGACCGGGCGGTGGATGAGACGGGCCACCAGGTCGCGGTCTTCGGCCGGGTCGGCTCGCGGCCGTTTACGCTCGAGGAAATGCAGCGGCTTTATCTGGACGGGAGCGGGCGCCCGTGGCAGGTGCGAGACTGAGGTTACAGTATTCGGCTATCGTCGAATAATTATTCGACCAGGCTCGATAGCTACTGAAGCCCTGCTCACGCTTGCCGCCGCAGGGCTCCCCTCCCAACAGGTTTGACGCGGGAGTACGCTGCGCGCCGGGCGCAGTGGAGAGTGGTAGAGAACACTGACTCGAGAGGTACCCCATGGCCGACCAAGTACGAAAAGTGAGTTACTGCGATTTGACGGTGAGAGCACGCGCCGGACAAGGTGCGGCGGTGCTGGGCGCGTTACGCGAGGCGGGTGTCAACCTGCTCGCATTCTCCGGGTTTCCGACACGCGCCGGTCAAGCGCAGATCGATCTGATCAGCGCCGACATGGCCGGTGTCCGGCGTGTTGCCCGCGCGCAGGGCTGGCGGCTCAGCAAGCCGAAGAAGGGCTTCCTGGTCCAAGGTGGCGATCAGGTAGGCGCCTGTCACCGTCAGCTCGAAAAACTGGCGCGCGCGCGGATCAAGGTTACGGCCGCGCAGGGAGTTGCCGCCGGCAAGGGCCGCTACGGCATGATCCTTTGGGTCAAGCCCAACGACTATGCTCGCGCCGCGAAGAGCCTGGGCGCGAGGTAGTAACGGCGGCCCAAGCTGCGAGGGGGACGTTATAGAGCGCAGCGCAAGGTGTGGCGTTCGCTGTCGAACACGCACTGTTCGGCTGCGAAGCTCTTCTCGCCGCACTCGGCGATGCCAGAGCCGACCCGCAGTCTAACCGTGACCGGCACGTCCGCTTCTAGAAGGGGATAGTTGCCACCAGAGGCCCTGATCTTGAACTTGATCAGGCCGGCCTCCAGGTCGCTACGATCCTTCAGCACAATGGCGGAGATCCCTTCTGCCATCGTCGCCGTACCGAAGCGGTCGCGGAAGATCCACTTCGTCCCGCTCGCCGTCAAACTCCAGCCGGGGATGTCGGCCCCCCCAGAGGCATTGTCGGGTAGCGTGATGTCGACCTTGCGCTGTCCGCTCTGGGTATCGATTGCCAGGTGGATCGGATCGTGGATGGGATCGACCGTCGTCGCGAACATGGAGGTCATGGGGAGCTTCATCTCGCCGCTGATCAGCATGCGATCGTCGTTGTCGGCCACCGGGGCCTCGCTGATGTCCTGGAGAGAAACAACCAGCCGGCCGTCTATCTCCTGCTGGTTCGCGACGTTCGTGCAGATGTCGCACACGTTCCCCTGGCCGTCACCGTCCCCGTCGGTCTGGGAGGCGTTGGTATCGACGGGGCAGTTGTCGTTGTCACCGACCTTGGGCGCCAGGAACCCGCTGTTGGCGCAGTAACCATCACCATCGGCGTCGTTCGCCGAGTCGTTCACGCAGAGATCGACGCTGTTGCACACCGTGTCGTTGTCGTTGTCGTCGGGATTGTCCGTCGGGCAGGAGTCGCAAGCGTCTCCCTTGCTGTCGCCGTCGGCGTTTTCCTGCAAGGGATTGGCGTCGGTCGGGCAGTTGTCGTTGTCGCCTATCTTGGGAGGCAGGAACCCGGTGTTTCTGCAATACCCGTCGCCGTCCACGTCATTGGCCTGGTCGGCGGGGCAAGGGTCACACCCGGTCGGCATGCTGTCGTTGTCGGGATTGACGCTATCGTTGAAACCCAGGCACAGATCGCAGTCATCGCCGGCACCGTCACCGTCACCGTCGGCCTGCGACGGGTTGGCGGTGGTCGGACAGTTGTCGTTGCCGCCGAGTTTGGGAGGTAGGAATCCGGTGTTTCTGCAGTAGCCGTCCCCGTCCACGTCATTGGCCACATCCGCGGGGCACAGGTCGCAGCCGGTCGGAATGTCGTCGTTGTCCGGGTCAATGTCGTCATCGAAACCCGGGCAGACGTCGCAGTCGTCGGGGACCTGATCGCCGTCCGCGTCGAGAGCATCGTCGAATCCGGGACAGTCGTCGCATCCGTCGGGCACGCTGTCTCCGTCGGCGTCGACCAGATCGTTCGCCCCTGCGCACACGTCAACCGGATTGCAGACCGTGTCGTTGTCGGCGTCCTTGCAGAAGCGCTGACCGATCATCCCCTCGTGGTTTCCGTCTTGGTCGTCACTCACCCACACCACGGCGAAGTTGCCCGCGGTGTCCGCGGGCAGCGGGGTTGCGTCGAACTGCGATCCGGCGGTGAACGCGTTGACCTGGAAGTCGCCGCCGTCCGCGATGGCGCTCAGGTTGAAGCCACGGCCGAAGATTCCCGGCCCGCTGCCGTCCTGGTTGACGCTCTCCCAGACGACGATGAATTCTCCGCTGTCGTCTCGCGCGATCGCCGGTCCAGTTTGCGCCGCGGCGGTCTGGGCGTTCACCCGAAACTCGGTGCCGATGACGCCGCCGGTCCCCGCAAAGCGCTGGCCGAAGATGCCGGACTGCGAGCCGTCTTGTCCCAGGCTCTCCCACACCACGACGAAGGAGTCTTGCGGAGCGACGACCAAAGAAGCCCCGAAGTCGACGTCGGGATTCCCTTGGGTGGAGTTGGTGTAGGCATTGACCTGAAACTCGTCGCCGATCCCCTCGCCGCTGTCGTCATAGAGCTGGGCGAACACGCCGGTTCCGCCGCCGTCTTGGGTCTTGCTCTGCCAGGTCACGACGATCTCGAAGTCGTTCGTTGCGGCAACCGCGGGCGCATCCTGGTCGAACTTCGTGTAGCTGTTGACGCGGAACTGATCATCCTGAGGGTCGCCCTCTGCGTCGTAGCGACGCGCGTAGATGCCCGAACCACTCTTGTCTCGCCCATTGAGCTCGTAGCCGTCGTCCACCCAGACGACGGCGAAGCGACCGTCGTCAGCCGCGGCTACGTCGGGGCTTCGTTGTCCGAACAGAGCGTAGGTGTTGATCTGAAACTCGGTTCCCTCGGGTAGACCGGCCGAATCGAACCGCTGACCGAAGACCCCCGCGTCGCTTCCGTCTTGGCTTTCGAACTGGTCACCGCTTTGCCAGACGATGACGAAGCTGCCGTCCTCTGCCATCACCACGGCCGGCCGGTGCTGCGAGTAGGTGGTGTAGGTGTTGACTTGAAACTCGCTGCCCAGCGGCGCGCCCGCCGCGCTGAAGCGTTGGCCGAAGATGCCGAGGCCGTCGCCGTCTTTGCCATCGGCGAAGTAACCGCTATCGGACCAGACGACGACAAAGTCACCGTTTCCAGCGCGCGCGACAGCGCGGGCGTTCGTGCCGGCCTGGATGCCGGTGGTGTACGTGTTGATCTGGAATTCGCTGCCGACCCGGGCGGATCCGCCAAAGGCGGCGCCGGCAGGTACTAAGCAAACGAGGACGAGCGACGCGAAGCCGCCGAGCCTCTTCATTAGCTCCCCCTTCCCGGTCTAGGCGATCGTGCGCCCGACCGGGCAACACACAACGCGGGCAGCCTACGCCGGCGCAGTGCGCTTCGTCAAGGGATCTGCCGCACGCGGTCGTTCCGAGGACGCGAATAGTTGGCGTAGTGTCAGCTCCCGCTCTGATGGATAACCCAACTGAGGGGGTCGCTCGGCCGTTCCAACGATGGCGACGCACCAGAACACGACCGATCCTCCCGCCGCGGGCACGGCCGGAGCTTCTTCGAGCACCTGGCGGAGACCCCAGAGGAGTCCGCGGCTTTCGATGCGGCCATGCACGGGGTTTCATCCACCGAGATTCCGGCCCTGCTCGCGAGCTACGATTTCTCGGGATTCGACACGATCGTGGACGTGGGCGGCGGTGACGGCACGCTGCTGACGGCGATTCTCGACCAGGAGGCCCGCCCACGCGGTGTCATCTACGATCTGGAACACGCCCTCGACAGCGCACGGCGACGGCTCGCTGGCACCGCGTTGGCGCAACGGGTCGATCTGGTCGCCGGCAGCTTCTTCGACTCCGTGCCCAAGGGCGGCGACGCCTACCTGCTCAAGCACATCGTCCACGACTGGTCGGACCAGGACGCCGTACGGATTCTACGCAACTGCCGCACTGCGATGTCCGCGGGCGATCGGCTCCTGATCGTAGAGTGCGTGCTCGAGCCGGGTAATGCGCCGCACTTCGGCAAGTTCCTGGACCTGGAGATGATCGCGATCACGGAGGGCGGTCGTGAGCGCACTCGCGAGGAGTTAGCCGTGTTGCTCGAGGCGGCGGGCTTCGGGCTGTCGCAGGTCGTGGCCACCGGCGCTCCGACCTCAGTCATCGAGGCACGCCCGGTCGGCTAAAGCGCTAGCAATCCCACCCTACGCGCTTGAGCGCGCCGCGCGCTTTCCGGCTCGCTTGTGCATGCGTTGCAACTCCGCCTCGAAGCCGCCGAGATCGACGGTCGCGATCCGCTCGACGTGCAGGCCGAGGCCGCGGGCGGTGGCGGCGGTTCTCGCCGGAAACGGCGAGAGCCAGACCAAGCGGCCGTCGGTCGTGAGCGTGGCAGAGACGTTGGCCAGGAAGGCATCGAGCAGGTCGGCCAAGCCCTTCTCGCGCAGGCTACGCCGGCCCATCGGCGGGTTGGTGAGAACCAGCGTGACGCCCGCGGGTCGATGTGTACGCGCATCGGCTTGTTCGATCAGCGCCGGCACGGCGGCGGCGGCAAGATTCTCGCGGGCGGCGGCCAGGGCACGCAGCTCGGAGTCCGACCCGACGAGCGAGCGGTAGGGTCCCAGGCGCGCCCGCTCGATCAGCTCGAGGCCGCTGCCGACGAAGGGATCCCAGACGACGTCGTCGTTGCGCGCTCCTGCGACGTGCGCAAGCGCGGCCGCGACCGTGGGGTGTGAGGTTCCGGGCACGTCGAGGCGGCGATAGGCAAAGCGCGGGTCGTCGAAGCCACGCGCGATGGCCAGGAGATCCTTGCGCCCCTCGCGCACGACGATTTCCCAGGCCGCGCCCGCGGGATCGTTGATGACTAGCTCGGTCCGTGCGGCCAGGTCGTGCGCGATCTGCCAGGTGTGCGCCCGGCGGTGGCCGGCACCTTCCCAGTGCAGGCGAAAGCGGGGCGTTCCCACGGTCCACGCGGAAAGCAGCTCGATCACATCGGTCGCGGTCAGCGCGTCGAGGATCTGCTGTTCGAGATCGCCGCCGCCGGCCAGCGGGATGGGCAGCGCCACCTCCAGCACCGAACGAGCGACGAGCAACTCGCCGAGGCTGCCCTGCCAGCGCACGGCGACTTCGGCGGGACCAAGGACTTCCGGGCTGGCAACCGCCGCGATCTGCTCGGCGACGATCTCCGCCAAGCCTGGGCGGGAGCGCAGCACGCAGAGCGTGACGCATGGAAGCCGGCGATCGAGCGCGATGCCGGCCGGCCGGTCGCGGCCGATGGTTCGCCCGAGCATGACGATTGCCCGGCGGACTCGACGGGTAAGCTCTGGGTCCGTTTCCTCGACGGTGCGCAGTAAGCCGAGCGCGGGTTCGCCGCCGATCTTGCCAAGCGCTTCGGCGAGGGCGCGCTTGAGCTCGAGCGGCGCATCGGCCCACAGGCCGAGCAACGCTGCTTCGCAGTCGGGCACCTGCGCTCGGCCGATGGAGCCGACGGCGTAGCGCTGCGTCTTGAGATCGGCATCGTGGACGCCAGCGCGCAGAGCCTCGTGCAGTCGAGCGTCGGGCTCTTTCCCTGCGACGCGGCCGACGAGGCGCATCAGCCGGGCGCGCCCCGGTGGACGCGCGAGGGGTAGGCAGTCGAGAGCGGCCAGCCCAGCCACCAGGCCGGCGCGGGCCACGCAACGCTCGACCGCCTCGGCCTGCTCCTCTTCTCCATCGAGCAACTCGAGCAGCTCGTCCAGATCTCGAGTCGCCGGCGTGTAGCCGGGATCGCGAATGCGGCTGACGGTGTCGCTCATCGTTTCACCAGCGAGCGCTCCACGCAGCGGTCGATCGCTTCGATCCCGGCCGCGAACGGGTCCTCCGGCGTGAGCAGACTCACCACCACGTGCGCCTCGCTGCGGAAGTCGAAGAGATGTCCGGGGTGAGCGTGAACGCCGTCATGGGCGAGCAGGTCCATGCACCAGTCTTCGGCGCTGCGCACGGCAGGGAGCTTGAGGACCGCGTACCAGCCGCCTTCCGTCGTGAGGGCAGAAACCCATGACGTTGCGGTGAAGCGCCGATCGAGCAAGGCGCGGTTGCCGCGGATCCGCCGGCAAATCGCCGCCTGCACCTGGGCGACGAAACCAGCGGAGAGCAGCTCGCTGGCTGCCTGCTGCACGGGTGTCGCCACCGACAGGAACAGGTCGGCGACGTGCTCGAGCCGGGTATGCGCATCGCGACGAGTCTCGGGCGGGCCGCCGAGACAGATCCACGAGAGCTTCATCTGCGGCAGGCCGGCGATCTTGGACAGGCCGCTCAGTACGAAGACCGCCGCCTCGCTCTGCGTGCCGGCGAACGATCCGGCCGAGTCCTCGACCGGGGCGATCGGGAAATCGAAGAAGACTTCGTCGACGATCAAGGCGAGGCTGCGCTCGGCGCAAAACCGCAGCAGCCAGTCACGCTCCTCGGCCTTGAGGTAGGACCCCGTCGGATTGTTGGGGTGAACGCAGACGACGGCGCGGGTTCGCACCCCGCTCGCGTTTGCTAGCGAGTCGAAGTCGATGTGCCACGTGCCGTCATAGTCGAGCTCGTAGCCGTCGGTGCCGAGACCCTCTACCGCAGCCAGAAACTGGAACAGCGGATAGCTCGGTCGCGGGACCAGAATCCGGTCGCCGCAATCGGCCAGAACCTTGAACAGGAACGCATAGGCTTCGCTCGTGCTCGCCGTGAGCACGACGTCTTCCGGTGATACCGGTGCGCCGGAGCGGGCGTGATACCCGGCTACGGCTTCGCGCGCCGCCAGAAGCCCGGTCGGGCTGGGCTCGTAGAGTAAGGCGTCGGGCCGGGCAAGCCATTCGAGCACGGCCTTCGCGCCCAGCTCGAGATTCGCCCGCGTCGAATTGGAGATCGTCAGATCGACGATCGCGCGCCCGCTACGGCGTTGTTCGTCGAGCAATCGGCTCAACGGATTGGGAGCGAGGTCCCAGTGGAGGCGGGAGGAAAAAGGCAAGCCGGCACCGTAGCTCTAGCGCCGGTGCGGCGCTAGAGCGTGTCGCTAGAGCGCGGCGCGGAGCTTGGCGAGCGCCTGCTGGAAGCGCGCGGCGCGGAAGTTCTCCGCGCTGCTGGTCGCGTCGAATAATCCATCGAGCGCGACTTTGGTGCGAACGATGCGAGTCCCCGAGAGGAAGCCACGCTCGGAGAGCGTCGCGCAGATCGCCTGCACGGCCATCGTGACCTGTTCGGCATCGGCGTAGGAACGGTAGTGCACGGCCGTCCTCTCGGAGACAAGCCGGGTCAGCAACGCTTGCAGATCGGCGTTGGCGAGCGGGGTCGCCGCGAGCTTGTGAGCGTCGGCATCCACCCGCTCCCGCAGCCGGCGCGCGGCCGCGGCGAACATCGACTGTTCCCCGGCCGATGCTTTGACGAGTGCGCGCATGCGGGCATCGAGGTCGACGACGCCGTCGGGCGCAACCTGGGCCATCAGCTCACGGTAGAGCAGGAGGCTCGAGACATCCGGTGTGGGCACACCGAGCACGCCGTCAACCCGCGGTGCGGGCGACTGCGTCCCGATGTCGTGGTGACAGCTAAAGCAGTCGAACAAGGCGAACTCCGGCCAGACGCCCGCCGTCGCCTGGCCGCTGCTCGTCAGTCCGCTCGTGAGCCGGTCCGCGTAGGCCCGGACGCTCGCGGCCTGTCCCACGGCCCAGGTGCCGGCACTGTCGGGCGCATGCTTGCGGCGCCGGTAGTCGGCGTCCACATTGAAATGGGCCGGCTCCAGTTGCGTGAACGTGTCCAGCTCGAAGCTCAGCCGCGGGTGCCCCGCCGCCATGATTCGGTGCGAAAGCGTTCGGCGGCTGTCGCCCTGGTGGCAGCCCAGGCACAGCTGGGCGCGGCGCAGTGGCTCGTCGGTCGCGATCATGCCGCGGCTCAGGCTGTCGGCTCGCGAGCTGTCGGCATTGTCGTGGGTTTGGATCCAGGCTTCGGCCGCGCCGTGACAAGCTTCGCACGACACGCCATCGCTGATCTGGAACTTGGGTCCGCGCCGCCGCTCGGCAACATCGACGCCGTGACAGGCCAGACACTCGGCGGCCGTTTCGGCAGAGGCGAAGCCCAGCCGTGCGGCGATCTGCCTCGAGCGATCGCTGGAGAGAGCGGTGTAGGCGCGGGCGTGCCGGTCGTGCAGTGACCAGATCTGATACTCGTTTTGGCGAACCGAGGTCACATCGCGCGCGACGATCGAGCCGTGGCAGAGCGTGCTCGAGCAGGCGGCAACGCCGAGGTAGCGAGCGGTGTCCTCGGCGGCCCGCGCCGGTGCGTGAACGCCCACGACAACTACGAACGAGGCCGTCAGAAGGGCGGCGGCGCGCTTTCGTCGTGACATCAGTGCGACCGTTCGACGCTCGCTTCGAGCAGCGGCGCCTTCGTGCTTGGTTGGTAGGGGAACGGGATGCCGCCGGCTTTCTCGATCAGGCGGCGGACGAAAGCATCCTGGCGAGCTCGTGCGTCGGGGACCGCCAGCCCACGGTTCAGCACGGCGAAGGTGACCTCGCCGTAGCGCTCGGTGCGGATGACGCCCGCGAGTGCGCAGGCGCCGATCGAGCCGTAGGTGCCGGTCTTGCCGACGATCACGCCGCGGGTTTGCGGATCGTCGAAGCGCGCATCCAAGGTTCCCGGGTCGAGGCCCGAGACCGGGAGCAAATCGACGAGGCCAAGGCCGTGCTCACGCGCCTCGGTGGCCAGCGCGCGCACGAGCGCGGCGGCGGCTCGCGGGCTCAATCGATTCTTGGTGCCGCCGCCGGCGGCGTTCTCGATCACGATCGCCGAGCGCAGCGACGGCTCGACCCTTTCGCGCGCCACCCGCTCGACGACCGCCGGGCCGCCGATCGTGTCGCTGAACGTATGGAAGACGTTGTTGGAGTACCCGTTGAAAGCCTTGAGCATCGTGACCAGCGGCGGCGAGCGGTAGTCGACGAGGCTCTGGCGGCTGCTGGCGGGCTTGCTCGCAGCCGTTCGAGCGAAGGCCAGGCCGAGATCCTGTGGGCGGAGCCTCCGTAGCTCGGGCCGCCGCGCGACCACGGCCGGCCATGCCGCGGCGCCGTCCCCGCCGGTCAGGGTCCGGTGGAGCTGCGTCCCCTTCGGGTCCGGCTTCCAGTTGTAGAGGAGCGGGCCTTCGACCCGAAGACTCCCTTGAACTCGCGTGATACCGAGCTCACGCAGCTCGGCCATCATCAAGAAAGCGCTTTCGAAGACCAGAAACGGATCGCTTTCAGACCGCACGACCAGATCGCCCGCTACTTGGTTCCCGACAATCGGCCCGTCCGTCTCCAGCCACGTCCGGAAGACGTGATTGGGTCCCAGCGCGTCCAACAGGGCGATGGTGGTTGCGACCTTGGCGACCGAGGCTGCCGCGACCGGTCGATCGGCCTGCAGCGAGGCGAGGAGCGTGCCGTCCTCGGCCACAGCATAGACGCCCTGATCGCTCCCCACCGAGAGTTCCGCAAGTTCCTGGAACGGCGGCGTCGCCGTGGCGGCCGCCGGCACCAGAGCGAGAATCGCGGTGGTCAGGACCGTTCCGCCGGCTGCGAACAGAAGCGGCCGGACGAGGAGCCGGCGGAAGCGCACGGCTCACATTGTTGCATCCGAGAGGCCGGAGCGGAATTCCTAGCCGTGCGTAGGGGGTTCAGCGGTGAGCGTCGTCCGGTCGGCGACCGGATCGAAGCTGAGAGAATAGATCGAGCGCCCCGGGTAGGCCGCGATCACCCTTCGGTTGGCGCGTCGGCCCCGGTCGCGCGCGTAGATCACGTTGGCGTCTGAGCCCGCGCGTGCAGCCGCTCTCAGGTCCAACGGGTTGGCGAGAAAGCCCGCCCCGAAGCCACGGTTCTGGCCTGGCAGCGGCTCGATGAAGACGAGGGCGTGATCGAGTCGTTGCTCGCGTGCGAGGGCGTCGAGCTTCAGGTCGAAGTTGGCGTTGTAGTGAAAGCCGTACATGCGCGCGAGCGGCGGCAGGTAGAGCGTCACGCAGAACACGAACGACACGCCGACGACGGCGGTCGCGAAGTCGGCTGCACGGCCGCGGTCGACGTCGGCGATCTTCAGACGATCGATCAGCTCGGGAAAGGCGAGAATACCACGAGCCGTGAGCACGGCGAGAGCGGGCAAAGCTTCGAAGACATAGCGGGGCCCGTTGGAGAAGTCGCTCCAATAGTAAGCCGCGTACCCAGCCATCAGGCTTGCCGAGCTGGCGAGGAAGGCGCGATCGGCGGTCTGCTTGCGGAGCAACAGCAACACGGCGACGAAGAACAGGCTCGCGGGCCAGCCGAATAGACTCAGGTTGAGCAGCTTGAGCGTGGCGATGGTGTGAATGAGCCCGACAACGGCGGTGTGATCCTTGTAACCGAACCAAGGCTTCTGGTCGGGATCGGCCAGGTGAAACGGAAAGAGTAGGGGGTCTCCGGTGAGAATCGTGTTGTAGGCGAGCAGAGCCGCCAGGGGCAGAGCCGCTCCCGCCGCCAATGCGGCGAACGTGCGTAGCCCGGACCACCTTCGCTGACCAAGGAGAAGCCAGAGGGCGAACGGCCAGGCGACGAGCAACGTGCTATACGTCCGCGTCGTGAAGGCCAAGCCGGCGAACAATCCCGCTAGAAACGGACCGGCGAGCCCCGTGGTCCGTTGCGACCGGCTGATGAAGAACAGATAGGCCGATAGGAAGAACAGGCAAGGCACGTGACTGTGAAAGCTGCTCACCATGAAAAGGAAGAACGGTGAGACCGCGATGAGGACGGTTGCAAGGCGCGCGACCGAGCCGTCGTACCACTGGCGCAGGGCGCCAAAGACCAGCAGCGGTATCAGCGCACCGAACAGCGGATGGATGCCCCAGGTCACGCCGAATGCTTTGAGCCAAAGCGCCATCGCGACGGCGCCGCCGGGTTCGTACTTCGCGAACCACTGACCGTCGCGCTCCACCACGCCATAGGCCTCGAACGCCGCTGGTACCGGCGGTGCGGAAACCTGAAGCTTCCCGCTCGCGAGCGTGTGTGCCTGGAACACACGAGCGATGTGATCCACGTCACGCGGAAAGTGTCCGAACACTCGCCAAGAGATGAGGAGCGCGGCTGCCAGTACGAACGCGAAGACGCAGCTCAGAAAGAACCGGTCGCTCACCATGGCGACCCGCGCATACGCGCGCTGCAACCATCGACGTGGCCAGCGATCGAGCAGCAGCGCGGACGCCGAGACGATCGCGAGCAGATACAGGCAGGCATCGATGACGGTGAGATCGATGTTGCCGCTAGCGTACTGGTGACTGGGGACGTGCATCCGGCAAATGGCGACGAAGCGCTCGGCGCTCGCTCCCAGAATGCGCGGCGCAAGGATGGTCAGCGCGCTGCCCAAGATGCCGACGTGCAGAATCAGCCAGGGACGCACGCGTCTGCTGCTGACGTCGGCCGGGGGTGCGCCGGCAAGTGAACCGGTTGGCGCAGTGCGCGAAGGCTGCATGACGGAGTCCGGCGCGGTTGGCGGCGGGGAAGCACGGCGGATTCCCGCACAACCGCTGTATATAAGGATAGCCGCTCGCAGCCTGGGCCGCCGCGCGAACTGCTGCTGGCCCCCCGAGCGCGTGGTTGCAGCGCGGCCAGGCGAGGTCTACAGAAGAAGCCAGGCGTGGCCGCTCTGGTCATCGACGGTCGTCACGGCGAGGGGGGCGGGCAGATCGTACGCACCGCACTCAGCCTCGCGGCCGTGTGCGGGCGGGCCGTCCGGATCGAGAACATCCGCGCCGGGCGTGAACGGCCGGGGCTTGCCGCGCAGCACCTGACCGCTGCCAGAGCCCTGGCCACGCTATGCAGCGCCACCCTGAGCGGTGCCGAGCTTGGATCGCAGTCGCTGCTCTTCGAGCCCGGCGGCGCGCCACGCGCTGGGCGTTACGAGTTTGATGTCGCCGACGCCAGCGAGGGCGGCAGCGCCGGTGCGGTCACGCTGGTCCTGCAGGCCATTCTGCTGCCGCTCGTGTTCTCGTCCGGCGACTCGCAGGTGCTGTTGCGAGGCGGAACCCACGTGGCTTGGAGTCCGCCTCTCGACTACGCCCACGACGTTTGGCTCGATGCGCTCCGACGCTTGGGACTCGGCGTTCGCATCGAAACCCTCAGCTATGGGTTCTATCCGGCCGGCGGCGGCCAGATCCGCGTGTCGGTGCGCGGGGTGGGGGACGGGAAGCGCGGCAAGCTCACGCCACTGATCACTCGCGAGCGCGGCGCCATGCAGCGCGTGTTCGGCCGCGCGTTGGCCGCCAATCTCCCGCCTTCGGTTGGACGTCGACTGGCCGATCGTTCTCGAGAGCTGATCGAGGCGGCAGGCCTGCGCGCCCATGTCGCCGTCGAGCAGACCAACGCGCGCTGCGCCGGCGGAGGACTTTTTCTAGCGGCTGAATCCGAGTTCGCCCGAGCGGGGTTCGGTGTGCTGGCCGAGCGCGGTCTCTCTGCCGAAGACATCGCGCAACGCGCGGTTGCCGACTTGCTGGCGTATCAAAGATCCGGGGCGGCGCTCGATGCCCACCTGGGCGACCAGCTGCTAACCCTGTTCGCGCACGGCGCCGGGCCTTCCACCGTCTCCATCGAGCGCGTCACCAAGCACCTGATGACCAACGCGTGGGTGATCGAGCAGTTCGGCATCGCCCGCATCCTCATCGCCCGCGACCGCAGCGGCACGGCCATGCTGACCGTGACACCATGCTGAAACTCTCCTAGAGCGGAGATCTTCCCGCCGGCTTGACAGTACATGTGGTGAAGCACATAGCGGAGGCCGAGGAGGTTCTGTATGCCGAAGACGGCTAAGAAGATGCGACCAACCAGAGAATCGCTGGCCGAGATCCCCGGGGTCGATCTGTCCGAGGCCAAGATCCTCGGGCGTGGCCTACGCAAGGACCGAAAATTGCCTTTGCGCGTTCTGCGTGAGGCCATCGGTAAGACGCAGGCTGAAGTCGCTCGTGCAGCGGCGATGGATCAGAGCGAGGTCTCGCGCATCGAACAGCGCGATGACATGAAACTGTCTACACTGTGCCGTTACGCTCGTGCCCTCCGTGCTAGCATCGAGGTGACGGCGGTTCTCAAATCGGGGCACCGGATTCGCTTGGATCTCCCGTGACGGATCGTTCTTTCCTGCGTACTTTGGGAGTTCGGCTGGAGGAAGCTGAGCCGGGCACGCAAGTCCAACTACCGGCTGGGTGGACCGAGTGTACGTAGGTCCGCGGGCTTGCGTCGAGCGAACAAGACGAACACGACCAGCCAGCCAATCCCGAGCCATTGCACGCGGACGCCGAGATCGCCGCGGAACAGGTATTCGATGGCCACGAACGCTGCGATCACCAGGGCCGCCTGCACCGCTGCTTTCTCCAGATGGCGGGAGAGCACGCGCACTCTCTGTTCGGTCTCAGCGCTGCCGCGGCGTAGAGCCTCGCGTGCCCGTTCGACCTCGCTCTCGGCGACCGTGACGTGCCAGACGTAGGTGCCTTTCGATACCTGTAGCGCGTAGACATTCGGGTCCTCTATAACGGTTGCCTCGATGCGGGCGTCGGAGAGAATTCGTAGCGCCCAATCGACGTCTTCGCGCTTGCCACGGTAGACGACTTCTTCCGCCATCTATGCTCTCGGGATCGGCCACTTCAGGGGGTGGCGTCTGGGCTCTTGGTGTGGTCGACCGCCGGCCACCGGCTCTGCGGCGGCGGCAGCGGCGTTTCTTTTCCGGTCATGCGTTCGATCGCGATTGCGTAAACGGTGACTTGATCCAGCCGAGGGTAGAAACTCGTCGGACGGCCCCAGCTCGGATCGCCGTATTTCGCCATCAGGCCATCGAAGAAGGCTTTCTTGAGCCCTTGACCCTCGATGATGCGGATCTGGCCAAACACCACGACGCTGCGATACTCGACCGAGGTGTCGCACTCGTAGCGTCCGTAAGCGAAGACCTCACCGGCCTCGTCGATCTCGAAACAGACCTTCGCATCGTGCTCGACGTTGGCGCGTAGATGCCCACGCACGTGGGTGTTGTGAACCCAGATCTCGCCGTTCATCCAGACGTAGAGCAACGGGACGATGTATGGCCAGCCGTCGCCGCCCACGGTGGCGAGTCGCCCGGAATAGGCTCGGGAAACCAGCTCGCGGACACATTCATCGGACATGAGCTTGTCCGCACGTTTCACTTGCGGCGCATCACTCATCGGACTCGCTCGACCGCAGGCGGTTGCCACTTCCCGTCGAGCGCCTCCTGCTTCGGCCAGTACAGGCGCATTACGACGTAAATCGGACCGTTCGGGCCGGGTAACCAGTTGGCCTCCTTGTCTGTCCCCGGCGAGTCCTTCTGGATGTAGATCGTGAGTGAGCCATCCGGGTTCTTCTTCAAGTTGGGCAGCATCGGCGAGTTGATCAGGTAGCGGTCGATCGGGTTGGCGACCAGGAGCTGCGTTTTGCCGTCATACATGGTCACCGACCAGAACGCGTTTGCCGGCGGGAGCTGTCCAGCAGGGAAGGTCAACGTGTAACGGTTCGTGCTCGCGTCGGGCCTGTTGCCCTCGCTGTCGGTCGCGAGCATGGGATAGAGCGCCTCGACCGCATCGTTGCCGTAGATGCCGGCCGTCGCCGCTGCGGCGCGCAAGGCCCAGTCGCCCTTGTAAAACGCACGATTACCGAACGCGGAGCCGACCCGCCAGCCGTTTTTGTCCTTCCCGATCGTGGCAACGCGTTGCTTGATCTTTTCCAAGCCGCTCTTCATGCCGATCTCGACGTCCGTCTTCTGTTGGGTCGTGAGCCTCCCGGATGGAAACGGCCTCCCGGCCTCGATCCCGATCTTCGCGAAACGGGCGCGTAGCGCCTCCTCCACCTGCGCCGGCCCCACAGCCGGACAGAACTGCAGGATGAAGCTGAGATAGGCGAAAGGATCGGCGTCCGCGAGTTGCTTGTCGATCTTCGGCCACACGATCGCGGGTGCGGCGGGCGGGGCCGGCCTCTTCAGGAAAGCCGAAAACGCTTGGACTGTGTAACCCGCCTGGATCTTCTTGACGTTTTCGATATCGGCCGGATTGAAGAGCTGCGTGCGGTAGACCGCAATCGAAAAGTCGGTCTCGGCCTGGAACGTCTTCGTGACGCCCGCCGGCGTCTCCCCCCTCCAACGCGGACCGGCAACCATGTAGCAGCCGGCGCTACTGCCGGTGGCGCGGCTGCCGATGTACCCGTAGTTGAACGTGTACATGTCGATGAACTGTACCGAGTAGTATCGGCCCGTTTCCACTTCCGGTACGCACAGCACGATCGGCTCGGCTCGCAGGTCCATCCATACGAACGAGTAGGGCGTGTCGCTGTTGGGCGTGACCACCGTCGTATCCTGAGGAATGTACACACGCGCGGTGTTGTAGACCTGATTGGGTGGCGCCTTGTACTGTCCCGAGCCCTTGTCGATGAAGTACGCGTAGGTGACGGCGTAGTTCATCACCAGCGGTGTTCCATAGATGATCGCCTCTTCGGCGATCTGTTGGATCTCGCTGTTGCCGAACCTGATCTGAGCCGCGCACGGCGTGGATCTCAACGCGCTTAGCGCCAGCGCCGTCGCGATCAGTGCCCGTGTTTTCATGCGCTCACATCTCAACGATGTCGGCCTTGGTGCTCTGTATGAACGCAACAACCGCTTCACGCTCATCCCGAGGAACTCGAAACGCATCGAGCGTGGCGTTCAGGTGCTTCATGAATGCCGACCAGTCGCTTTCATCGATCTTCATGCCTCGATGAGACGTCTTCATGTCGCGTCCCGTGTAGTAGAGAGGCCCGCCCGCACTCGAGCAGAGAAAATCGATCAGAAGCTGCTTCTCCCGCCGCATGCCATCCTCGCCACGGTTCGCCCAGTATCGCCCGAGCCGGGGATCGGCCGTCAGGCGGGAAAGTAAGTCGTTGGCAACCGCAGAAATCGCGTCATAACCCCCAAGGCGTTCATAAAGTGAGCGAGCAGTCATCGCGGAACCTCCTCGGCCGTTGGCCCAAAAAGATTCCTTCGATACTACATTGGCTTGGCGTCTGCCAAGCGATTGCGCGACGGGGCCGTCTTAGCTGCGGGCGACCGGCGTGAGCAGGCGGATACCGGCGGCCAGAAGACCGCGGGCGACGGTGGCGAGCGTGAGAAGGACGCTCATGTAGACGCTGATCGAAAGAACGTGTCCGAACGTATGGGTGGCGCGGACCCGGACCAAACGGCTGCCGATCACGGTATCGATGATCGTACGGCCGTCGCCGATGTACGACCGAATGTAGGTGAGCAATGGCAGGCCGTCGGCGTCGTAGATGGCCAGGGCCGCCAGCCCGACCACCGCGGCCGAGAGCAGAAGCCCAAGTGCGACCAGACCGAACGCGAGCGTGCGCGGACGGTCGGGTTCGTCTGACGCTCCTGTGGGCGCTGCCGGTGACATCTGGCGTCGGGTCTGCGGAATCATCGTGTGTTGCGAGCGCTGCTCAATCCTCATTGTAACGCCGCGTAGCAAGCCGAGGGCACGAAAGACTCCTGCGACGAGCCAGCGCGCCCGTACATCCAGCCCGATCTGTGCTCCGCTATGCCCCAGAACAAAACTTCTGACGCCAGCTCGCGATCTCTTGAGCGAGCAGCTCCTCGAGGAAGCGGCGGTGTCGCTCGGGGACGGCCGAGCCTTCGGTCGGATTGATGGCCTCGCTCGCGGAGGCCTGGATGTGGCGACGGTCTGACGAGACACCCAGAAAACGGAGCACCCGGATCAGGAAATCCATCGGCAGCGTGGCCATCTCCTCGAACCGTCCCACCAGCACCCGGCCGGGCGCCAGGACCGAGCGCCAGTTCTCCAGGCATTCGGCGTACCGGGCGCAGCGGATCTGGTACGGATCGCGGAAGAAAGCCTGAAACTGCTCGTCGGTGATGCCATCGAGAGACCGGCCGAGGTTGCGCGCCAGGTCTTTCTTGGCGTGCGACCAGGCGCGTTCGACCGGGTCGCGCACCATCATGATCGCCTTGATGTCGGGATTGAGCGCGGCGATTTCCTCGATCACGTCGCGGTCGATGGCTGCGTAACTGGCCGTGGCTTCTCCGCGGATCTTCGGGTGGAAAAACTCGCGGTGCCGTGCCACGCACATCGCGTGCTTGTAGGCCAGGAGCCACGGGGGGTAGCGGAAGTGGCCGAGGTACCAGGCGAGCTTATCCGACTCGAACTTGGGGTGTTCGGGCGTCTTGATGCGACTGAAAAAGAACAGCTCTTTGGGTTCGGCCAGGAGGATCTCCGGGTGCTCGCGCAGGTTGGCGTGCAGCCAGGTGGTGCCGGTGCGCTGCGGTCCGATGATGAGAAACTCGGGGAAGCGCGAGAGGTCGAGCGGACCCGGCTCGGTGCGGACGTAGCGCAGCCGCGCTCTCAGATCCTCGGTCAGCAGGGTCGGTCGCATCGGCGAACGAACGCGCGACGATACGCGATCCCTTGTCGTGGCACCACAGGCCGCCGGTCCCGGCTCAGAGGTCCGGCAGGTCCAGGACCGCGCCCTCGGCTCGGAGCCGCGCCTGGAGCGTGGCGATATCGAGATCGGCCAGCGCCTTGCCCGACAGCGCGGCCAGAGCGGCGGCCGTGCCCGCAGCCTCACCGGTGGCCATGCAAGCGGGGATTTCCTTGGTGGCGTGGTGGGTCCGGTGATCGACCCAGATGCAGCGGCCGGCCACAACTAGGTTGGTAAGCTCCGCCGGAAGTAGCGACCGATAGGGGATCCAGTAGAGGGCGCCATACTTGGTCCAGTGACCGGTGATCGCGTCCACGTCCTCTACCCCTCCCATCCGGAACCAGAGCCAGGGCAGGACTTTCTCGAGATCGAAAGGCACTCCGGCCGAGGCCAGGACGTCGCCGTCGCCCGTGGCATCCACCACGACATCGGCCAGGACGGCGAAGCGCCCCGATTTTCCTTGGAAAACGACCCCGCGCAGCCGGACGCCGCGCTCCTCGCACATCGACGCTAGGCAGAAGCGGAACTCCTCGGGATCGTAAGCGACCGAGTAGCGGACCCGGTGGGGCGGGGAGCCCCAGACCAGGCCCCACCGCCGGGCCTGCTCGACCAGGCCCAGTTCGGCCGAGCCCCAGGTTCCGCGCGGCGGGGCGTGAGCCGCTCCGCGTCCGATCAGCCGCTCGGTAGCCTCCTGGCAAAGCCCGCCGACGACCTGCCGGCCCGCGCCGGCCGAACCACCGCCGACCACCAGGACCTGGGTTTTGGTCAGGACCGGGGTCCGCCGAGCCGGTTCCTCGACGTAGCTCATCACCGAGTCTAACCTACGGGCGGGCCGAGCCCTGTCGAGGACGGCTACGAACAGCGACTCCCGCTCTTGCAATCCGAGAACGAGTGACTAGAGGGTCAAACCAGAAGCGCCAATCGGTGCTATGAAGCCGAACCCGGCCGCCGTCACGGCAGGGCCGGCAGAACAGTTTGAGGAGGGAAGTATCCATGGCAGCGCGCATCCGCCCGCTACACGATCGCGTGATCGTCAAGCGAGTCAACGAGCCGGAAAAATCAGCCGGCGGCATCTACATTCCTGACACGGCGAAGGAAAAGCCGCAGGAGGGCAAAGTGATCGCGGTCGGTTCGGGACGTCGCGGTGAGGACGGAGAGGTCATTCCCGTCGATCTCAAGAAGGGTGACCGGATCCTGTTCGGCAAGTACTCGGGCAGTGAGATCAAGCTCGATGGCGAAGAACATCTGATCATGCGTGAGGAAGACATCCTCGCGGTTCTCGAATAGCAAACATTTCCAAGGAAGTCGGAGGTAATTAAGAGTCATGGCTGCAAAGATCGTAAAGTTCGGTGAGGATGCACGTTCGCGCATGATGCGGGGCGTGAACGTCTTGGCCGATGCGGTGACCGCCACCCTCGGCCCCAAGGGTCGCAACGTCGTACTGCAGAAGTCCTGGGGAGCGCCCACCGTCACCAAGGACGGTGTGACCGTCGCGAAGGACATCGAACTGGAAGACAAGTTCGAGAACATGGGCGCACAGATGGTCAAGGAGGTCGCCTCCAAGACCTCGGACGTGGCCGGCGACGGTACGACCACGGCGACCGTGCTGGCACGCTCGATCTTCGCGGAAGGCGCGAAGATGGTGGCCGCCGGGCACGACCCGATGAGCCTCAAGCGCGGCATCGACAAGACGGTCGAGAAGGCGATCGTCGAGCTCGAGTCGATGTCGAAGTCGACCAAGGGACACGCGGAGATCAAGCAGGTGGGCACGGTGTCCGCCAACGGCGACACCACCATCGGCGAGATCATCGCCAATGCGATGGACAAAGTCGGCAAGGACGGAGTGATCACCGTCGAAGAGGCCAAGGGTTTGGACACCACCCTGGACCTGGTCGAGGGCATGCAGTTCGACCGCGGCTACCTGTCGCCCTACTTCGTCACCAACCCGGAGCGCATGGAAGTGGTGCTCGAGGATCCGCGCATCCTGATCCACGAGAAGAAGATCAGCTCGATGAAGGATCTGCTGCCGTTGCTCGAGCAGGTCGCACGCGCCACCAAGCCGCTGCTGATCATCGCCGAGGACATCGAGGGCGAGGCGCTGGCCACCCTGGTGGTGAACAAGATTCGCGGCACGCTCAACGTATGCGCGGTCAAGGCGCCCGGCTTCGGCGATCGTCGCAAGGAGATGCTCAACGACCTCGCCGTCCTGACCAACGGCAAGATGATCTCGGAGGATCTGGGCCTCAAGCTCGAGAACGTGAGCATGACGGACCTGGGAAGCTGTAAGCGCATCCAGGTGGACAAGGACAACACCACGGTCGTGAGCGGCGCGGGCAAGAAAGCGGACATCGAAGGCCGCATCAACACGATCCGCAAGCAGATCGAAGACACCACGTCCGACTACGATCGCGAGAAGCTCCAGGAGCGGCTCGCCAAGCTGGTGGGCGGCGTCGCCGTGATCCGTGTGGGCGCGGCCACCGAGATCGAGATGAAGGAGAAGAAGGCGCGCGTCGAGGATGCGATGCACGCAACCCGGGCCGCGGTTCAGGAAGGGATCGTGCCGGGCGGTGGCGTGGCGCTGATCCGCGTGGCCGACAAGCTCGCGAACATCCGGCTCAAGGATGACGAGCAGGTCGGCGCCAACATCGTGCGGCGCGCGATGGAAGAGCCGGCCCGCCGCATCGCGATGAACGCCGGGCAGGAAGCCTCGGTGATCGTCGGCAGAATCCGGGAGGGCAAGGGCGCTTTCGGATTCGACGCCGCGAAAGAAGAGTTCTGCGACCTGGTGCAGGCCGGCATCATCGACCCGACGATGGTGGTGCGCATCGCGCTGCAGAATGCCGCCTCCGTCGCCGGACTGCTGCTGACCACCGAAGCGATCGTGGCCGAGAAGCCTGAAAAGAAGGATGGGCACGCGGCGCCCCAGATGCCGTCCGAGGACTTCTAGTCCCTCGGCTGGAATCTCTCGGTTTCGCGCTCTGAGCAACGCGTCGGTCCTCCACTGGGGGGCCGGCGCGTTCGCATGTTGACCGCGTGTCGTGAAATCACCGCACGATCAGGAGCCTACCCGCTCGGGTGGGAGGCAAACGCTGACGGCCGCTGGTCTGGGCGTGAACCGCGCGGAGTTGGCCGAGCTTTTCGAGCCGTTCGTCAAGCGCCGTTTCTCTCCCTTCGATCCGCTGCTCTGGCGCCTGATGGCGCGGGACCGGTGGCGCATCACGCGTCGCCGCCTGCGACGTCTGGCGCGTGGCGAGGACCGCCGCACGCCGGAGGAGTCGGAAGCGTTCTACGACGACAAGTGGAGCCGCACCCCCTTCGACAACTTCACTCCGGGTGAACGGCAAACGCGCGGGGAGATCTACGTCTGGGATCGCCAGACGATGCTGGCCGACAACCGAGGCGGGAAACGCCTACGGCTGATCTTCGTGATGCGGGTCTTGGATCGCTTGCAGCCGCGCACGGTGCTCGAGATCGGCTGCGGCAGCGGGCTCAACACCTTTGTTCTCGCTGCGGCCTTCCCGAAGGCTCAGTTCTCGGGAGTCGAGCTGGCTGCCTCCGGCATCGAAATGGCCAAGAGCGTCCAGAAGCTGCCCGAGCTGCCGGTCGCGTTGCAGCGCTTCTCGCCGCGCCCGCCGCTCGATCTAGGCGCGCACCGGCGCATCGATTTCCGCCAAGGTAGCGCGGGCGAGCTACCGTTCGAGTCGAGCTCATTCGACCTGGTTCTCACGAGCACGGCGCTCGAGCAGATGGAGGGGATTCGCGACCAGGCGCTCCGCGAGGTCGCCCGCGTTACGAGAAAACACGCCTTGCTCATCGAGCCGTTCGCCGATGCCAACGAGAGCGGTGTCGCCCGGAGCTATGTGCGCTCGCAAGGTTACTTCCGCGGCCGCGTCGCCGACCTGCCGGGCTACGGGCTGGATCCGATCCTGGTCTTCTCCGACTTTCCCCAGAAGGCGAAGCTCAAGTTCGTCGCCGTGCTGGCCGTGAAGCGGAACGGTTGAGGACGGCCGCCAACGGTTTGCCGCAACGTCGTCCGCGGTGCTATGGTCCGGCCGCCATCACGATCAAGGGGGAGCAGACCGATGCTAAGACGTACAACCGTGGTCGCCCTTTCCGCTCTGCTGTCAGTTCTGACCCCTGGGGTGGGGCAGAGTGAGGAAGGTCCCAACTACCGCAGGACCGGTTGGTACGCCGGCGTATCCGGTGTCTATGCCCTCGAGTCATTCCGAAACAACGGCAACGAGACCGTCGACAACGCTCTAGGGGCCAATGTGCGGGGCGGGTATCGAATGACGGACACCTGGTCGGCCGAGCTCGAGTTCGAGATGCCCGGGCAGTTCGATTTCGACGGCAGCAACACCAGCGTCGATCTGTACGTCACGACGATCAACGCAAAGGCTCATCTGAACCCGGGGTTTTTGCGGAGATTTCTCATGGACGGCCGGATCCAGCCCAACTTCATCGGCGGGGCCGGGTGGATCGTGGCGAATACTTCCGGCACTTCGGCCAACCGCACGTCGAACGACGTCGTGTTTCGCTTCGGCGGCGGCATCGACTTTTACGCGACGCCGAACATCGTCCTGGCGTTCGATGCGACCTACGTCGTAGCACCCGACGCGGTTCAGAGCCGCCCACACGACTACCAGTACGCCTCGCTTAGCTGGGGGGCGCAGTACCGGTTCTAGTCTCTGCAAGGGTAGATCGGATTCTTGCGTATCTTGCCGGTATCGCTGTAGAAGTTAGCTACTGCGGTCGTGGCGTCAGCCACCGCCGGGGTTGCCATGCGCAGGACGAGCGCGAAAACGGGCACACGCCGTTGACAGGACTATGCATTCCTGATGTAAGACCACCGCTCCGCCTGTCGAGCGCCGCCATGGAGGACGGCAGAAATGCGTAACCACCTACTCACAACCGGTTTACTTGTGGCCGTCTTGGCCTCGGGATCATTCTTCGCCTTGCCGGCAGAAGCGAAGAAACCGAAACTGGCCGCGGAAACGACGGTGTGGGAGCCTAGCAAGGTATCAGAGCCGAGTGGAAGTGTGAGTGTGAGCGAGCCCTCCGGCAAGGCGCCGGAGATCGATCCGAGCATGGGGCGTGCCGGCATGATCGTGCTGGTCGGTGGTCTCATGATGCTCGTCGACCGGTACCGACGTCGCTAGTTCGACAGACTCAACAAGAGAAGGTTCACCCGAGTCACCGAGAGTCGGAAGGCTCCGGCGACTCGTCGTTCGCTTAGTTCCTGCGATCGGATTGCTCCTCGTCGAGGGCTGGCTCATCGACGCCAACTTCGACGCGAACCCGATTCTCGAACAGTCAGATTCCTGGTGGGCGCGGTTCCTGGTCCACGCGGGAGTGATTCGATTAGCCACGGCGTCGGCGACCGCGATCGTTCTGCTCGCCGGTCGCCGGCTATGGGACGATCTCAAGACCTCCCTCGAAACTAGCCAGCGCCGATTCGCGTGGCCGTTCCTGGTCGCGCACCTGCTGGTCTTTGCGACCTTCTTTCACCTGTCCGGCTTCCTGTTCGCGGCCGCCGCCGTAGCGCCACCGCCGCTGACATCCGTTGCCGCTTGGAGTGCAGCCGGATTCGCAACGATCGCCACGTGGGGAGCGTTCTTGCTGCCGCTGCCTGTGCTGCTCGCTTTCGCCGCTCGCGCGATCCTGATCGTGCTTGGGTGTGCGACGCTCGGCGCGGTAGCGTTGTACGTCGGGCTGGTCTCCGGTGCGCTGTGGCGCCCGCTCGGCCAGTCAACTCTCCGGGTGGTGAGTTGGATCCTAGGGGCTTTTACCGACGACCTCGTCATCGCGCCCGAACGGTTCATCGTCGGCACGCGCGAGTTCCGAATCGAGATCACGCCGGAGTGTTCCGGGTACCAGGGTATCGGCCTGATCTGTGTGTTTCTCGCCGTGTACCTGTGGGTGTTCCGCGGCGCCCTGCGGTTCCCGCGCGCTTTTCTGCTCGTCCCGATAGGCGTGGCGGTGATGTGGTTCGCCAATACCATCCGGATCGCCGCCCTGATCGGCATCGGCGCGCTCGTCTCACCCGAGGTCGCGCTGGGCGGATTTCATTCCAATTCCGGATTTCTCTTTCTGTGTGTCGTCGCGCTCGCCATCGGTTGGGGTGCGCAGCAGTCGCCGTTCTTCACCGTCGCCGACGCGCGGCGCACAGAGACCGTTCCCTGGCGGTCCACAGCGGCGTACGTCGCTCCGCTCGTGATCGGGGTGACCACCGCGATGGTTACCGGAGCACTCGCCGCTGACGGATTCGACGGCTACTACGGCCTGCGCGTCGCGACCGTGGCCGCGGCTCTGTGGGCGTTTCGCGACCAGTATGCGGGCTTGCGGTATGAATGGTCGTGGTTTGCCGCCGGAGTAGGTGTCGTCGTCTTTCTGCTGTGGCTGCCCCTTCAACCGACGGCGACGAATGGGGCGTCCAGCGCGTTCGCAGGGCACCTGGCTTCGATGTCACGCTTAGGGGCGCTGACATGGCTCGTGGTCAGGACCCTGGGCGCGGTCGTCACGGTGCCCATCGTCGAGGAGCTGGCGTTTCGCGGCTACCTGACCCGCCGCATCATCGCGCGGGACTTCGAGCGCGTGCCGCCGGGCCGATTCTCGTGGGTTTCGTTTCTGGGTTCTTCTCTGCTGTTCGGCGCGGTTCACGATCCTTTTCTCGCCGGCACCGTTGCGGGGATGTTCTACGCCGTGGCGTTCTACCGGCGAGGCTTCCTCTGTGACGCAGTGATCGCTCACGGAATGACCAACGCCCTGCTCGCGGTCCATGTGCTTGCGACGGGTAGTTGGATGCTGTGGTAGAGCTCCCGCGGCGGCGAGCAGATCATTTTGCGATGCGTCCCGGTCGCGGAAACACGAGCCGGAAATCGAACTGATGCGGTGAGCTTCGAGAGCCGTTCTTTACGAAGATTCCGGCGTCCGACACCAGCACGAGGGCCAGCAACCGGTAGGCTGTCACGGTCTTGACGTCTCTCCAGCCTTGAAGGCCGTAGAACCAGCGAGCCTGTTTGTTCTTGGGCGCTACAAACCCTAGCGCGCGTTCGTAGCCGCGGCGCCGTAGCTCGTCCTGGACCTTCTTCAAGAACTCAGTGGCATTCCCCCCGCCGCGATACTCCGGCAGAATGACGAAATCGAACAGATACGTATCTTTATCCTCGAGCTGGACCCCCAAGCGAACCAGTTGAGGATGACCGTGCTCGCGTACCCCTCGAGCATCGACCCACCAGATGTGTCCAATGGGCATCCCGTCGCGGAGCGCAATGAAGCATCGGTACTTGCTGTGCGTGTACGAAGCGAGTTTCTGATTGAGGTTGTCGTCTGAACTCATCTTGTGGGTCAGAACCCGGAGTGCCTCGTCCCTCGGGTCCTCAACGAGGTGCAGCAGCAGGCTGTGGGAGCCCTTGAACGCCTCAGCGGCCGTGAGACTTGTTGCGATTACCACTTCCCGCTGCATCCAGAATAGGCGGATGACGACTGCGCGGACGAGGCTCCGAGCCAGGCCACGTAGGCCACGATCACGTACCAGCTCAGCGAGGGCACCGATGCCCTCCCAGCCGGCGGTTTGTTGCAGTCGATCGTACACCCGCTTTCAGCCCATACTCTTGAGGGCCGTCTTGTCGACTTTGCCCGTCGACGTTCTCGGCAAGCTGTCTCGAAGCTCGACGGACTCCGGAATCATGTACTTCGGTAGGTAGTTCGAGCAGTGGCGCCGAACCTCCTCTTCTGCCAGCTCTTGATCCGGGCGGGAGACCGCGAACGCCTTGATGCGATTCCCCAATACCTCGTCGGGGATCGCAACCACGGCGGCTTCGAGAATCCGTGGATGCCGATACATCACGCTTTCGATCTCCCCTAGTTCGATCCGATAGCCGCGGCTTTTAACCATCTCGTCGCGGCGGCCGATAAAGACCAGATTGCCGTCGGTGCCAAGTTTGACGATGTCGCCGGTGCGGTAGACCTGGTGAACAGGTTCGCGAGACCTCGGATCGTTCACGAATGCGCGGCGCGTGCCGTCCGCGTCGCCCCAGTAGCCTGCTGCCACGTTCGAGCCTCGCGCATAGAGCTCGCCCTCGATCCCCGGCTCGGTCACCGCGCGACCCTCGTCGTCGATGACGAACACCTCGGTGTTCGCGCAGGCTCTGCCGATGGGAATCTGCTCCAACGTTTCCAGGCTTGGCGGCTCGACGCGGTAATACGTGATGACGTTGGTCTCCGTCGGACCGTAGAGGTTGTAGTAGGTCGCGCGAGAAATCGCGCTCATGAACTGGCGCAAATGCTTTACGGGAAAGACCTCGCCCGCGAAAAGGATCGTTCGCAGCCTCTCGAACGGAAATCGCTCGAGGCGGCCTTGTCGAACGAGCATCGATAGGATCGAGGGGACCGAGTACCAGATCGTGATGCGCTGCCGCTCGATCCATTCGGCTAGCGCGTATGGGAAATACGCAAGCTCGTCGGGAACCAATGCTACCGTCGCGCCGGCTTTCATCGAAGCGAACACATCGAATATGGAGAGATCGAAATGAAGCGGAGCGTGATTCGCAACAACGTCTCTGTCACTGACGCCGAACTCACGGTGTGCCCAGTTCACGAAGTTCAGAGCGTTGAGGTGAGAGATCATGACGCCTTTCGGCTTGCCAGTAGACCCCGAGGTGAAGAGAATGTACGCGAGGTCAGTCCAGATGGTGGTGCTCTCCGGCCGTCGAGAGTCGCCATGCGCAAGAACGTCCGAAAGGTTGATCGCAGTACCGGCCAACGCGGCTGGCAGGTCGTGGCAATCGTCAACGGAGACGACCGTCTGCAGGAGGCTGTCTAGCGAGCACGGCTCCGGTTGCGTGAGTCGCAGTGCCTTCGAACGCTCTGTTATGAGCACCTTTATCCCGGCGGCACCCAGGATGTACCTGGCACGCTCGGGCGGTGCGTTCGGATCCAGCGGGACGTAGGCGGCGCCCGCTTTGTGAATGGCGTGAACGCTTACCACCGACCAGATCGATTTCGTCAGGTGGATTCCGACTCGATCGCCGCGCGTGACCCCGCAGGCAATCAACGCATTGGCCAGGCGGTTTGCCGCGTCCTCGAGCTGGCCGTAGGTCAGCGAGCGGTCGCCGGAAACGACGGCCGTGGACTCGGGGTGCCTTTCGGCGGAAGCCTCGAGGAGGTGGTTCAGCAGGAACGTCACGAGCGGCCTACAGTCCGAGCGCCTTGGCGACGATGTTCCGTTGAATCTCGGACGTCCCCGAATACAGCGTGCCCGAGATGGCGTCGCGCAGATCGCGTTCTATCTCGTACTCCGTCGCATACCCGTAGCCTCCGTGGATCTGGATCGCATCGAGACACGACTGTACCCACGCCTCACTCACGTATAGCTTGGCGATGGCGGCTTCCATGGTCGGGTTCTCACCGGCTTGAAGCGTCGTGGCGGCTCGGTACGAAAGCAGGCGCGCCACATCGAGGCGGACTTTCATATCGACGATCCTGTTGGCGACAGCCTGGAACTTGCCGATTGATCGACCGAATTGGCGGCGATCGTTCGCGTACTTGATGCACTCGTCGAGCTGTCGCTCCATCCCGCCAAGATCGCAGGCCAGGATCAGGCTGCGCTCCCATGCCATCGAAGTGTTGAAGATCGCGTGTCCCATCCCTTCGTCACCGAGTCGATTCTCAGCGTGCACGACACAGTCTTCCAGCGCGAGATCGGCCATCGGCGAAGTGCGCAGTCCCATCTTGGCCATCGGGGTGCCGACCGAGACGCCTGCAAACGATCGCTCAACCAAGAACGCCGAGATGCCCATGAATCCGGCCGCCTGGTCCGTGCGCGCGAATACGAGGAAGAAATCGGCGATAGGGGCGTTAGAAACGAACGACTTCTTGCCATTGAGAAGATAGCCGTCGCTAATCTTCGCAGCCGTGCACCGGAGACTAAACGCGTCTGAACCCGAGCCGGGTTCGGTCATGGCGTGGGCACCTACGCATGCGCCCGTGCACATCGCTAGCAGGTATCTCTCCTTTTGAGCGCTGGTGCCGAACCGGGAGATGGGCATCTGGACGCTGAGCATCTGTGCTGCGATGCTGAACAGGAGACCCGTGTCTCTTGAACCCGACCCGAGGGCCTCCATCGCCAACATCGTGGTGACAGCATCCACCGCGCTTCCGCCATACTCGACCGGAAAAGGCAGCCCCTGGATTCCGAACGCTGCGCACTTCGACCACGCAGCAGTGGAGAAAAGGCCATCGCGGTCACGGCCTATGACGTCGTCGTTGAGTTCGCTGCGGGCGAACCGAAGAACGTCGTCGTAGAACGCTAGCTGCTCAGACGTGAACCCAAAGTCCATGATTGAGCCTCGTGTTCGTGAGCAGCACGACGCGGGTTGAGTCCCGGCCGCGGCAATGCGTGGGCTTCATTCAGCGGCACTAGAGGCGTCGTTTGCGTCGACCGCCGGTGGATACCCCGTGTCTGCTTGCGATGAACCGTGCGATAGCGGCCAGACTGCGAAAATTATCGGGCACGACATCGCTGTCGTCGACCCTGATCTGATATGTCTCCTCCAGGAACAACACCAACTTCGTCGCCCCCAACGAATCGATGATTCCGTTGGCGAGAAGATCCTCATCTACATCGAGGTCGCCGCCGCCGTCTCCGACGGCCAGTTCCTCTCGAACGAACGCGCGGAGGGCTCCAAGTACATCCATGTTATTTCTCCCGAGCACCCCTGCCACTTGATCGCAAAAGCCATCATTTAGTGCCCGGCCAGCCCGTCAACTACCCCGACCGGCGGGTCACGGCCAACGCCCTGCTTCCCGCCTATCGTGGCTACCGGGAGTTGGGCGGTGTGGTAGGCTCATCGCCAAGCGCAGGGGGATCGGCAACCCGGTTTGTGACCAAGCCACAGACGATTACCGCCGTGTTCGCGCTCGCGCTTCAGCTCGTGCCTGCTGCCGTGCCTGCGGCACGGGCCGAGGCCGACCCGGCGAACGAGGTGGTCGTGCTACTTCACGGTCTGGTGCGAACCGACCGTTCGATGCGGCCACTGGAGGCCCGGCTAGCGGGCGAGGGATTCGTCGTCAGAAACCTGCGCTATCCTTCGACCAAGCTTGCGCCCGAACAGCTTGGCAGCCATCTCCACGAGCAGGTCGTCCGCTGCTGCGGCGACGCCCAGCGCCTGCACTTCGTCACTCACTCTCTGGGTGGGTTGATGGTGCGGGCCTACGTTGCGGATCATAGCCCCGTGAACATCGGACGGGTCGTCATGCTGGCGCCGCCCAATCACGGCAGCGAGCTGGTGGACGTGGTCGGGGGCTGGTCCGTGTTTCGGTGGGTCTTGGGTCCGACCTGGCCACGGCTTGGGACGGATGCCACGAGCTTTCCTAACTCGCTCCCGACACCTACCTTTGTCTTGGGCGTGATCGCTGGCACTCGCAGCATCAACCCGGTGGGCTCGCTCACCTTGCCGGGCGAGGACGACGGCGCCGTGTCGGTGCAGAGCGCTCGGATCGAGGGGATGTCCGACTTCGTCGAGGTCCCCGCCTCACACACCTTCATCATGCGTTCGGACGCCGCCGCCGACCAAGTCGTCGCCTTCCTGCGTACCGGTAGGTTTCGACAGGACGATCCCCAGTGAAGGGCCAGTTCCGAAGATCGGTCGAGCTGCCGCCGCCACGGTCGATTCCGTGGAAGATGAAGGACCTCTCCACGGCTCACATCCAGGTGCGTAAGCTACCGGACGGCCGACTCCACCTCAGCATCCGACACGAGATCCTGCGCGGGGTGACGCCGCCGATGCTGGTCTGGTGGTTCTCGCATCTGGAAGGCGAGATCGAGATCGCAGGCCGGCGGTACCCGCGCTACCGCATCTGGCATCCGATCGATCACATCTCGATCCGCTATGCGCGCCGCTGCTCGGATGGCCGGATCGGACCGGGCGCGCAGATTCACATTCGCGAGGCGTTCGGCGGGGATCTCGATCATCTGGTCGACATCGTCACCACGATCGAGAAGCTGGACGAGACCGGTTTCGTCCATTGTCCGCGAGTGCTGGGCTTGGCGCTCGCCCGTCTCGAGTATGCGTTCACCTCCGTAGCCGAGGGCACGCTCTACGAGAACTCGATTACCTTCGGCCCGGACCTTCCCCTGCTGCGTTCGTTGTTCAACCGGGTGGTTCGGCCGCGCCTGTTCCCCGATCGAAAGGCACGCGCTTGGCTCCTCCACAACGTTGAGGAGGTGGGAAACTTCGAGTTCTTCCTGCCCGAGCTGTACGCGAAGGAGACTGGGCTTCGGGTCCGACGGCACCGCCCAACCGCGGGGTGAGGATGCGTCTTGGCGGACCGCTCGGTCGAATCAAACCACTGATGAACACATTGGTATCGAGAACGGCTCGTAGCACGGGTCACTTGCGCTTCGCCTTCGGGGCCTTTGTCCGTCCCTGCCTGCGCACAGTGCGTTGCGCCTCGAGTGCGAGTTCCATTGCTTCCTTCTCGCTGAGCCGGTCGCCTGGCTGTCGCTTCTGGCGCTCGATCAGCTCGAGCGTTTCCTGGCGAGGAAATCGTCGCATCTGTTCGACACGTTCTACGGGAACCAGTGCGACAAGGCCACAAGACCAGGCGTGCGTGCCCGCTCTCGTGGTTGAGTAGAGATTTCAAGTGGGCGCGCAGCACTAACGCTTCGTCGCGTTGTGGACCTCTTTAATCGAACACGATCACCGAGCGCGTGACCTCGCCGCGATCGACCGCGACTAGGGCGTCCTCAACCTCGTCCAGCCGGATGCGGCGGCTGACCAATTCATCGAGCTTGAGCCGGCCACGGACGTACAGGTCGATCAGGCGCGGCATGTCGCGTTGAACGTTGGCCGAACCGTAGAGCGAGCCGACGATCGTTTTGCCCTCGAGCACCAGAAAAGTCCCCGGCAGAGAGAACTGCTCATCGATGCCCATGACGCCAACCACGACGGTCTTGCCGCCGCGCTTGGTCGAGTGAAAAGCCTGAGTTACCAAGGCCGGTGTGCCAACCACTTCGAAAGCGTGATCGACGCCGAGATTGCCGGTGAGCGTGCGAATGGCCGCCGGTACATCCTTGGTGGAGGACGCGTCGATCGTGTCGGTGGCGCCAAAGCGCCGAGCCTGCTCGAGCTTGGCGGTGGACAGATCTACGGCGATGATGCGGCTCGCGCCACAGAGCGCCGCGCCTTGGACGACGTTGAGGCCCACGCCTCCACAGCCCAAGACGGCCACCGTCTGTCCGGGCTTGACCGCCGCCGTATTGATCGCGGCGCCGACCCCGGTCATCACCCCGCAGCCGACCAGACAGGCGCGGTCCAGGGGCACCTGAGGTGGAATCTTGACCGCCGCGCTTGCCCGCACCACCGTGCGCTCGGCGAACGATCCGATGCCGGCAAGCCGGGAGATCGCCGTGCCGTTGCACGAGAAGATCGCTTCTCCTTCCGTGGCCGTCGCCTGCATGACCGCGTCGCACAGGTGCATTTCGCCGCTGATGCAGTAGTGGCACCGGCCGCAGTTTGCGACCCAGGCGAGCACGACGTGGTCGCCGGGCGCGAGGCCGACGACGTTCTTCCCCACCTCTTCGAGGATGCCCGCGGCTTCGTGTCCCAGAACTAGCGGAGGCGGGAAGGGAAGCTTGCCGCGTTGAACGGACAGATCGGAGTGACACACGCCGCTCGCGGCGATCTTGACTAGCACCTCGTCGGGTCCCGGGGAACGAAGCTCCACGTTCTCGATCCGAACTGCTTCGCCAAAGCCGTACAACACTGCCGCGCGTACCGTTGTCGTCATTGCTCGCACCTCCCGAACCGACTCTATGGGATCGTAGAAGCTGCTTCCATTACTTCGCAGACATTGCTCCCGATTGACGTGTCGATACACGGGTCGTACGGTGTCTTCATGGACGTCGGCGTGCGCGAGCTAAAGCAACACCTCTCGAAGTACCTCGAGCGCGCGGCCAATGGCGAAGTGATACGCATTACCGAACGCGGTGTCGCGAGAGCAATCCTCGGGCCTATACCTGAGACTTCTCGCGTGGCTGAGGGAGTAGCCGAGGGATGGGTCACTCCGGCTGAGGACGTAGGGGTGGCAGAGGTTCGGCCGGCGAAATCGCGTCGCCGCATTTCCGATGTGCTCGATGAGGATCGCGGCACGTGAGCTTGTACGTCGATGCGAGTGCACTGCTCAAACGTTACGTTTGGGAAAGTAACAGCGCCGACTGCGATCACATCCTACGCTCCGACGTGAACTGGATAACGGCACGTCACTCGTGGGTTGAAGTGATCCGCAATCTGTATCGACTTCTCGAAGCTGAAGAGCGAGCGTCTCAGGAGAACGCCTTTCACGCCGACTGGCGCCGCATGAACGTGGTCGAACTGGATCGGCACACCTGCGAACGCGCGGCCGAGCTTGCCAAGACACACGGGGTGCGCACGCTTGATGCGCTGCATCTTGCGGCAGCCCAGCGAGTCGGAGGCGCGGCGCCTCGCTTTGTCACGTATGACGTCCGCCAGGCGCACGACGCACTCCTGCTCGGCTTTACGGTGTTGGGCAACTAGCGAGCAGGGTACCGGGTACATTCTGTCCAGTTCAGGATCTACGAAGCGGTGTCGCTAGCGGGACGGGTAGCACTGATAACCGGTGGAGGTCGCGGCATCGGGCGCGCCATCGCCCTGGCGCTGGCCGAGGACGGCGCCGATCTCGCCATCAACTATCGCCGCCAAGAACAGGCCGCAGTCGAGACCGCAGCGGCGGTGGAAGGCCTGGGCCGGCGCGCTCGCTCCTACCGCGCATCGATCGACCGCCTGGACGAGGATGAGGCGATGGTCAGCGCGGTGCTGAAGGATTTCGGCCACGTGGACATCCTCGTCAACAACGCCGGCATCGCCAGCCGTGGCCAGAGCGTTGCCGATACCGACCCCGACGAGCTGGAGCGGGTCATCCGCACGCATGCGCTGGGCCCGCACCATCTCTGCAAGCTGCTGGTGCCTCAGATGCGGAAGCTCGGGCGGGGCGATGTCGTGATGATCTCGAGCATTGCCACGCTCTACTTCGGCGCCAATGGCGCTCCCTACAACATGGGCAAAGCTGCTCTGGAAGCACTCGCGCTCACGTTGGCGAAAGAGGAGCGCAAGCACGGCATCCACGTCAACATCGTGGCGCCTGGCCTGGTCGAAACCGAGATGGGCCGCCGCCTGATCAAGGCGATGTCCGGCGTGGACGACATGCGCAAGCTCGACCCGGCGATGCCCTTCGGGCGGGTCTGTCAGCCCGAAGATGTTGCCAACGTCGTGCGTTTTCTGGTCTCCGAGCGTGCAGGATACGTCACCGGTGAGCGGATCTACGTTCACGGCGGCGGTCAGTTCTGACGGATGGACCCGGCAGACATCGATCTGACCGACCTCGATCGATTCATCCACGGCTTTCCCCACGAAGCCTTCGTCCGGTTGCGCCGCGAGGCGCCGGTTTGGTTCCACCCGCCCACGGCCCACACGCCGGGCGGGGAGGGGTTTTGGGTGCTGAGCCGCTACGCCGAGATCGCTGCAGCGGCCTCGGACGCCGCGACGTTCTCATCGGAAAGCGGAGGCGCGCGCGAGGGCGGCGGGACCATTTTGGAGGATCTGCCTGCCGGCTTCTGCACCGGCGTTCTGCTCAACATGATGGACGATTCGCGGCATCGCCGGATCCGCAATCTGGTGACCCCGAGCGTTGCGCCGCGCGCTCTGCGAACGATGGAGCCGGAGTTGCGCGAGCGAACCCGTGCGATCGTCGAAGCGGCGCTGGCGCGGGGAGACTGCGACTTTCTGGTCGATGTTGCTGCCGAGTTACCGCTGCAGGCAATCGCGCGATTGATGGGCGTGCCGCAGGAGGATCGCCACAAGCTCATCGCGTGGGCGGACGCCACACTCGACTACGACGAGCGCGAGCTGGGCCAGCAAAGTGAGAAGACGCGCGGCGCCTCGGCCGTCGAAGAGATGCTGCGCTGGGCATCTTCGACTCCGTATAATCGGCGAACCGCCACCCGGGAGGTCACGGTGGGCGGCAAGACCATCGGCGCCGGTGACAAAGTCACACTTTGGTGGGCTTCGGCCAACCGTGACGAGGCTGTTTTCCCCGAACCTTTCCGTTTCGACGTCCGGCGCGACCCCAATCCACACCTCAGCTTCGGCCACGGTACCCATTTCTGTCTGGGCGCCGCGCTGGCCCGCATGGAGATGCGTCTGGTCTTCGAAGCGCTACTCGAGCACGTGGCCGAGATCCGCTCTGCCGGGCCCGTCGAATGGACGCGCAGCAGCAAGCACACCGGTGTCCGTCACATGCCGGTAACGCTGAAGGGATACGGTTAGGGTCTACTCACCCGAACTGTGAGGTTCGCGCGGGTATTTCTGTCACTCGCGCGTATTGTCTTCATTGCCTGCCATGGTCGTGCGGTGCTAGGTAGGAGTCATGATCTCCGTCACCGGACCGAAGACGACCCGTTGGACCATCTCGTGCGCCGCATCGCTGGTGTTGCTGACGTGCGTCGCAGCCGCGTCGACGTATGCGCAAGTGCCGAACGCAGACGAAGAACGCTGCATCACCACACTCAACCGCAGCGGTGCCTCGGTAGTGCGTGCACAGGCACGCGTGAACGGACGGTGCCTGCGCGACGCCAGCCGCATGGGCAGCGACCTGACGTCGTGTGTCGAGAACGATGCCGACGGCCGGGTGGCGACCGCCCGCGACAAGACGTCAGAGGTGGACTCCACTCGCTGCAGTGATTCGCCGGAGTTCGGCTATGCCGGCGCCGATGCGATCAACGACGCTGGCGTTACCGGCCCGCTCGCTATGCTCGTCGAGCTGTTGGGGCCGGAGCCAGCCGGCGCCGTAGTCGCCGCGGATGCCGATCGTGCGGGCTCCAACTGTCAGGCGGCTATCCTGCGCGCCAGCGACAATCTTCTCTCCGCCAAGCTCTCCGCGTTCAATCGGTGCAAGAGAGACGGCCTGGCAGACGGCGTCGTCACCTCCGAATCGGACCTCGAGATGTGCGCCGACCATCTACAGGTCGATCCGACCGGCAACGTCGATCGAGCCCGCTCGGGGCTAGCTCGGGCGGTTGAGCAACGCTGTGACGGGGTTCCGCTCGACGGAAGCTTTCCGGGCGCCTGCGCGACGAGCCCGGCGTTCGCTAACTGTGTTGCCGAGCGTGCCGACTGTCGTGCCTGTGCGGCCCTCGATCGCATGGACGACCTGGCCCGCGACTGCGACCAGCTCGATGACGGACAGGCGACCGGTAGCTGCGCTGCCTGCAAACTCCACGGCCTCGACTTCGGACCGTACACCGACGGGCAGGATCCGACGGTCAATCCGGCGATCGCGCCGAGCGTCCTGGAGGAACGGATCGAGCGCGTCGCGTACTCCGCTACCTGGCTTCGGACCTACGGTGCGACCAACGGCTTGGAAGAAGCCGGACGCCTCGGTCACAAGCATGGGCTCAAGATCGCGATGGGCGCTTGGCTCAGCACCAATCTCACGGCGAACCAGACCGAGATCGCGAGCGTCATCGCGAAGGCGCAAGCCGGCGAGGCCGACATGATCCTCGTGGCCAACGAAGCGGTCTTGCGCGGCGATCTCAGTGCTGCGCAACTGATCGCTTACATGGGGCAAGTGAAGGCCGTCGTGCCACCCGGCGTCCAAGTCACCACGGCCGAACCGTACGGCGTCTGGCTGGCCAATCCGCAGCTCATTGCCGCGGCCGATGTCGTGTTCGTGCACATTCACCCGCTCTGGGACGGCCAGTCGATCGATCAGGCCGCCGCTCACGTTGCGCAGAAATACCAGCAGGTGACCATTGCCTCCGGCGGCAAGGCGGTCGTGATCGGCGAGACCGGTTGGCCGTCAGCCGGGCAGACCGTGGGCGCGGCCGTGCCGTCGGCTGCCAACGCCGCCCGTTATCTCCAGGAGTTCACCACCTGGGCGCGCTCGAACGACGTGGAATTCTTCTACTTCGCCGCACTGAGTGAGCCGTGGAAGGCTCAGTTCGAAGGGCCTCTTGGAGCCCACTGGGGCATCCACGACTCGAGCGGAACCCTCAAGCCGGGAATGAGCGCGGCGCTCAACTGCGCCCACTCGACGGGTCCATAGTGAACGCTATGCCGCACGCCGAGCCGCCGGTAAAAACCGCGCTGATGATTCCTACCCACCTCATCGTTCAGCGCACGGAAGGAAGCGCGGTCTACCGCGGCCGCTTCGCCGACCAGACCCAGCGTGTAAAGCAACCGCCGGCGATCAGCCAGGCTCGCGGTGTTGCGACGCAGAACTCGAGGCCGCGCTGTCGTCAACTGTCGCCTGGCTCGTCGTTGCCGAGTGCCCGAGCAATGAGTCGCTCGAAACCGGCGACTCGTTCAGGCTCGTCGAGCGCCGCGGCGAACTCGGCCACGATGCGCCTTACGGGGTCGAGGTCGATCTCGCGCGCGTGCGAACGAAGCAGACGCTCGATATCCGCCCGGTCGCGTTCGCGCCAGGCGACCGCCTTGTAGACGACGAGGTCCTGGGCGACCGCAACCGGTATCGACACGGCGCCGACCGCCAGGATCTCCGCGCGTCGAATGGCCGCTTCTTCGAACGGGAGCCACGCCAGGCTCAATTCCATCGGCGTCCGGCTGGGCTCGTGTCGCAACAGGAGAACCTGCCGCTCACGAGCGAAGGCGGCGGCATCCGGGATTCGTGGCACGATGTCGTGTCGTGACAGGATCCTCAAAAGGGCATCGATGTCGAGCGACTCGGCCCAGATCGTGGCATCGACATCCTCGGTGACGCGTGCCACGCCGCGGAGAATCACCGCCATCCCTCCGATCAGCATGTGGGGCGCACCCGCTTCGAGGAGAGCCGCACGAAGCGCGGCGATTGCCTGCAGCAGCGGGTCCTGGGCTGCACTCACCCTCGCGCCATCCGACGCAGCCGCGCCCACGTCGCCCACGCCCGATCGTCTTCATCGACTGCGTGCGGATCCGTCGGAAGCGGCCATCCGTGGAGACCGCGGGCGAGGGCTATCAGTCGAAGCGCCGGTACCAGTGCCTGGCACGGAGCCAGGTCGGCATCGGCCTGTTCACGCAGCTCACGCCGCTGTGCCGCGTGCTGGCCTTGCATCCAGCGTCGAAGCTGGTCTGGAGAACCCGACATCTCGCCGAAAGCATACGCGGGACGAAGGACACTGTCACGGGGCTTGAAAACATCGTCGGTTGCGCGCGAAGGGAGAGCACGTCGATAGGTTCAAGCGATGTTTCGCTCCACCGTTCCTCGTGATCACCACCGAGCCGCACGCCGAGAATCCTGCCCATCTGATTCTGCGTGAGCCTTCGCTTCACTCTCGTCTCCCGCACGGCACCTGCGAGAGCGAGTTTCAGATCGATGATTTGATCTTCCGTGTCGCTCGAGCTGAGCAGTTGCTTTGCCGTCCCCACCTTCCACCCAGCTTTCTCCAAGCGGCGCTTCTTCTCGGTCTTCACTGGAGCGGAACCCGTAAAAACCGCGCTAATTGTTGCCTACCCGCACACCCTCGGCGTTTGGCAGAAGCCAAAGTAGCCCCGCCAGCCAATCAGATATCGAGCCAACCGCTCGATCATCTGCTCCAGGCTCACGCCAAGCGTCCGTCGCGTAAGCTCTCGGACCCGCGCCTTGAACGCCTGCAGAGCCTTCGGCGCAATCTGCCGCGTCGGCGGGATGGCGAAATCCGACGGCGAAGATTTCAGGGCGCGTCGATTTCGGAATTGGCCGGCGTGCAGAGCTTGCGTGCGCGCCTCACCGAGACCGGTCGCGAGCCGAACCGATCGGCCACCTCGAAGGCGGGCAGCAAACGCTTGGGGCATTTGACCCGGTAGCAGAGCCGATCGCCGTCCAGCTCCTCACCCGCGAAATCACTATCGGCTGCGGGCCCCATCACTTCGGGTTCGGCGGGAACGCACAGTTCACGCGCCTTGGCGATGACCGTGCACCCTGCGTCGAGACCGAACGGGAGCGTCTCCACGTCGATGACGCTGGAGCCGTGGTCGCCGTCGTCAACGCGATAGCACTTCATGTGGTCCCGCGTTTGCGCCAAGGCAGTGCCGCACGAGATGAGCAAGGTGAGCGGGACGGTCGAGATCAGTGACAGGCGTGAGCGGATCATCGACGTTACCCCATGTGCGCCCGCGTACCGTAACGTGAAGCGCACGCTCGTGTCCAACGCGACCGTGCTCGACCCTCGCCAGAGGACCGCCGCCGTGGTAGCGATCTGCGGCCCGAAGCCACGCGATGCGGGGTGCTGGATACTCTACGGCGCGCGAATCCCGACCCACTCGGGTGAGGTCGGCCGGTGTTACCTAGCCTGCTTCGCCCGTTGCGCACGGCGCTCACGCTGTCGGTCTGGCTGCTTTGCCTCTTGCCCACGGCGCGAGCCGCCGAACCGAGCTTCCACGAGCTCTTCTGCATCCGTATCGAGGATCGCCACCAGCTCGCCCCGCACGCCGTCCCGGTTCCACAGGCTGGAGCCGAGTGTCACGTCTCCGGCCGTGCCGCATTCGCCTGCATGCCTGCGCGTTCCGAGGCTACCGGCTCGACCAGCTCGGCCGAGGGTGAACAGTCGCTGGTCTTCGATAGGCTCTGCTACAGGCTGCGGTGCGAGACGCCGCCTGCCGGCCGCGACCTCGTGCTCTCGGATCGCCTCGGCCGCCACAGCGTAAAGCGCGGGACGGCGTCGTTCGTGTGCACGCCCGCCGTGGTCACGGTGGCCGGCGACGCGGATGCGCAGGGGGCCGGGGACGGTCCAGGGCCGCAGATTGGGTCCGATTCGCACTTGGAGCCGACGACGTGCGGTGACGTCAACGAGGACGCCAACTTCTCGGCAACCGACGCACTCGGCATTCTGCGCGCCGCCGTAGGCTCGGCGAGCTGTCTCGTTTGTATCTGCGACGTCGACAACACCGCGACGATCACCGCCACCGACGCGCTCAAGATGCTCAAGTTCGCGGTTGGCCAGGCGGTGACGCTCAACTGCCAGGCCGACGGTAACCCCATCTCTTGGGATGGCGGGGGCGACGGCTTCTCGTGGACCGACGGCAGCAACTGGTCGTTGGACCGCATCCCGAACGGCTGCGACGCAGCGACCATCATGGGCGCTCCTGCGACGGTCACGCACGCATCGGGCAGCAACGCCGTGCGCAGCCTGCTGGCCGACTCCGACCTCGACCTGACCGGCGGCACCCTGACGCTGCGCGATACCGCGAACGTGTCGGGTCTGTTCCGGCTGCGCGGAGCGACGCTCGCGGGCGCCCACGTGCTCGCACCGGGAAACGCCGCCCCGCTGGTCGCGACGTCCAGCGTCGGCACGCTCGACGGCGTCACGATGGACGCTGACATGGACCTGACGGCGTCGAGTGCCTCCGTCAACATCGCCAACGGGCTCATCGTCAACGCCAGCGCCACGTTTGGCCAGAACGCCGGCTTTTACTTCGGCGGCTCGGGCGAGCTGCCGCTTGCGGGCACCGGCGAGATCGTGCTCGACGGGCCCAACGCCCAGATCTTCAACTACGGCGGGACCCTGCGCATCGGCCCCGACCTGTTCATCCACGGCGCCGGTAACAGCAGCGTCGGTGGCCAGTACTCGGGCGCCCAGATGATCAACGAGGGCACCATCGACTGCGACGTCGCCTCGGGCACGTTGTACGCCGGTTCCTACGCGACCTGGTCCAATTCGGGCACCATCGGTGCCCACAACGGCTGCACGCTCAATCTACGCGGCGGGCCATGGAGCAACTCCGGGACGTTCATGCTCGACGGCACGAGCACGCTCAACCTGGGCGGCGCCTTCGCTTCGGGCGACGTGGGTGCGATCAGCCGCACCGGCGGCACCATCAACCTGATCGGTCAGATGACCACCGAGGGCACGTTCACCCTGAACGCCGCGACCGGGGACTGGCGCCTGCTCGGCGGCACGATCGTCGGCGGCACGATCGCCTCGGCCAACGGCGCCAAGCTCCTCTATACGTCCAGCAACGGCACGCTCGACGGCGTCACCATGGACGCCGACATGGACCTGACGGCGCCGAGTGCCTCCGTCAACATCGCCAACGGGCTCATCCTCAGCGCCAGCGCCACGGTCGGCCAGAACGCCGGCTTTTACTTCAGCGGCTCGGGCGAGCTGCCCCTTGCGGGCACCGGCGAGATCGTACTCGACGGGCCCAACGCCCAGATCTTCAACTACGGCGGGACCCTGCGCATCGGCCCCGACCTGTTCATCCACGGCGCCGGCAACAGCAGCGTCGGTGGCCAGTACTCGGGCGCCCAGATGATCAACGAGGGCACCATCGACTGCGACGTCGCCTCGGGCACGTTGTACGCCGGCTCCTACGCGACCTGGTCCAACGCCGGCGTGCTGCGCGCGAGCCAAGGCAATCTCGTTACCCGCGGCCCGTGGTCCAACGACGGCACGATCGAGATCGGCGCCGGGCGCACGCTCAACGCGAGCTCGGGATTCACGCAGGGCTCCGCGGGTGAGCTGGCGCTCGACTTCGCGGGCACCGCCAGCTCGGACTTCGGCAAGGTAGCCGTGACCGGTGCGGTCCAGCTCGGCGGTACGCTCACGATCGCCCTGACCGGTGGCTTCGTGCCGAACATCGGCGACACGTTCACTATCATGACGTTCGCATCGACCAACGGCTCCTTTGCGACGTTCAACGGGCTCGACATCGGCGGAGGTAAGTGCTTCGAGGTGACGGTCAACGCCACCAACGTTACGCTCGAAGTCGTTCCGTCCTGAGGCAGGAAAGCGGATGACGGCGACCGTTGTCGTGGACGGTCTGATGTACTGCACGGTCGCCGCCAGTGCGCGGCTCAGCCTGCCACGGAGCGCCGGCGCCGGTCGTCCCACTCCAGGACCGCCGGCAGCACCACGACGTAGCAGAGTAGCGTCATGCCGACACCCACGGTGAGGAGCCGGCCTATTGCGGCAATGCCCTGGTGCGACGTGAAGCCGAGGCTTCCAAAGCTCAGCATCGTCGTCAGGGCCGAGTAGAGCACGGCGCGCGCGGTGCTGGTGGCGAGCACGTCCACCTCGGCGGGATTGGTCCGGTGGCGGTGAACGAGGTGGACACCGTTGTCCACTCTCGCGTTCGCTAGCGCGCAGGCCCTCCGTCTTTGCGATCCGTGATTGGCTTGACCTGAGGATCCTGCCCAGCTGATTCTGCGTGAGCCTTCGCTTCACTCTCGTCTCCCGCACGGTACCTGCGAGTGTGAGTTTCAGATCGATGATTTGATCTTCCGTGTCGCTCAAGCTGAGCAGTTGCTTTGCCGTTCCCACCTTCCACCCAGCTTTCTCCAAGCGGCGCTTCTTCTCGGTCCTCACTGGAGCGGAACTCGTAAAAACCGCGCTAATTGTTCCTACCCGCTGGAGTAGGCCGCAGCTGGTGCCACGACCCACGATCTCCATGGATGTCCATGACAACTATGGTCTTGTGCGACTAGAACTACTTGTCTAGACTAGTCACATGAAAACGGCAGCCGTAGCCAAGTTGAAAGCCGAGCTCAGTCGCTATCTGACCTACGTGAAGGCGGGCGAGGAAGTTCTCGTCACGGAGCGGAAGGTTCCGATTGCTCGGATCGTCCCTGCGGGTGTGGCCGGGAGCGATCGCGAGGCTCTGCGCGAACTTGAACGTCAAGGGCTCATTCGCGTGGGAGGCGGTCAGATGCCGAAGGATTTCTGGAAGCTGCCACGGCCACGTGACCCGCATGCTCGTGTGCGCAAAGCCGTCGCTCAAGAACGAAGGGAAGGGTGGTGAGGTTCTGGGATACGTCAGCGGTCGTTCCCTTGCTGCTCACCGAGTCCGCGACACGCCCAGCTCGTGAGCTTCTCAAGTCCGATCCATCGGTAGTGGTGTGGTGGACTACGCGTACGGAATGCATCTCTGCGCTGACGCGCCAAACGCGCGAGGGACACCTGACCATAGTAGAAGAATCGCGCGCTCGCCGCATTCTTGCGGCGCTCGCCGGCCAATGGTCAGAGGTCGCCGCCAGCGAACGTGTGCGTCAGCGTGCCGAACGCATTCTTGGGCTGCATTCGTTGCGAGCGGCAGATGCCTTTCAGCTAGGTGCCGCCCTGGTATGGTCCGAAGCGGACCCAAGTGAACATGCACTAGTCTCTTTCGACGAACGGTTGCGAGACGCGGCCGCACGCGAGGGATTCGACGTCCTGCCAGCGGGATAGCGGCCGGTCGCTTAGCCGGTGAGCTGCCGCAGGATGGTGGCGGAATCGAAATAGACGCGCTCGCAGACGAGACCGGTCTCATCGAACAGGAAGAACGCGGTCATCCGGCAGCGAAACGACCGCCCGCTGGGTTCCAGGCCGAGCAGCGCGGATCAACATTTGTCGTATGGGAGAGCGATGGTCAGGACGGCTCCGCCGCAGGTATCGTCGGACGAGGGTTCTGCATCGAGGGCCATACCGGGCGTGCATGCGCCGATCCGAGCTGCAACGAAGCCGAGCAACAGAATGTCTCGGCGTCCGACGCTCTCCTTACACTCCGGACCGCCGTTGGCCTGCAGCGGTGTGCCTTATGCGTCTGCGACGTCAACACGTCCGCTACAGTCACCGCAACATTCTGCGTTTCGCGGTTCCAATCCACCCCAACAACCCAGTTCTTCTCTGCACATCACAGACTGCACCTATCACGAGAACCGATCTCCTAGGCCGTCTTGGGCAATAAACGACCGCACCAATCGCTCCAGGATCGACGATCTCGAGCCGACCCATACCTTGTATCCACTTCCTTGACGACATTTCGAGCGTTTCTATATGCTAACGGTTGATGCACCATGAGCCCGAGCTAACGTATAGGCGAGGCGATCCGATGGCTGAATATCAGTACACGGTCTACTTCGAGCCGCTTCCCGACGGCGGCTACAACGTCGTGGTTCCCTCCATGCCGGAGATATGCACGTTCGGCCGCACGCTCGCGGAAGCCCGAGAGATGGCCAAAGACGCGATCTTGTGCGTGATCGAAGCCAGCCAGAAGAGCGGCGACCCAATTCCAACTGACCCGGAATCTGCATCCGAGCCGGTGCGTCAGGAGCGAGTGAGCGTTACGGCGTAACGCCACTCTATGAGTCCTCGCCTTCCCGTTGTTACGGGAACCCAGTGTATCCGTGCCCTGAAAAGGGCGGTTTTTTTTGTTGAGCACCAGCGCGGCAGTCACGTTCGTCTGCGTCATCGCACCAACGCCGCGCTGCGAGTGACCGTACCAAACACCCGTCACGATCTTCCACCCAAAACGCTGCAGAGCATCCTTCGTCAAGCAGAACTCTCGCTCGAAGAATTTCTCGGGCTCCTATGAGCACGAAGTAGCCCCCTCTCCCCCTTCCCCACGGCCGGACGCGATTCGGGCATAACGCCGAACCGATCGCCCTGCCGTGCAAGGAGGGTGAGCATCGACTCGCTCCCGTATGAAATTGCGACTAGCCCGCCGACGCAGCGCTGTCGGCGTGGTGCATCGTTCCTGCCGCTGCGTGTACGCGTGGATCTCGTCTGTGAGGGGCCACCGGCAACGCGCATCCAGATCAAGGGTTCCGCTGATGTCTACGAGTTCCTACGCGAGCACGCCGCGCGCTGGGATCGCGAACGGCTTCTCACCATCATCCTGGACACCAAACACCGGGTCCTCGGCGTCGAGGAGGTAAGCGTCGGGTGCCTGACGAGCACGCTCGTCCACCCGCGCGAAGTGTTCAAGGCGTTGATCTTGGCGAATGCCGCCGCTTTCATCATTGTCCGCAACCACCCGTCGGGCGACACCAGCCCGAGCCCAGAGGACATCACCATGACCCGCCGGTTGAAGGAGGTCGGCGAGATCCTGGGCATTCCCCTACTCAGGGTACCAGGCAAATTTGCGTAATTTTGCACTCTCCGGATCGCGAAGTGCGCGCAATCCTTGGGATACTGCGAACCGCCCCGCTCGCGGTGAACACGGCTGTTGAACTGACGTTCGCGCTAGCGAGAATTGCGCCGGCTTTCGACCCCCCTCAGCGGCGGAGGTAGTTGAAATCGAACGAGTTCCCATAGCGCTCCGAGTCCCCGCCTTCGAAAGCACGCTCGGCCGCAGGGCACAAAATTACGCGAATTTGCCTGGTACCCTTCATAGTCGGACCGCCAGAGGAAATGAGTTCAGCGAGCACGATGACTCGCTCAAGCCGAGCAGTTCCTTTGCCGTCGCCACCTTCCACAAACACCGCGCTAATTGTTCCTACCCGCTTCCGATCCGCTCCACAGGCGAACTGACGTAACCTGCCCCGTAAGGCGGCGGACTCTAAATGTCGTCGAGCGAAGTCCAGCCCTCTTTCTCGGCGCGTCGAAGCGTGCGATCGTAGGTCTGCCAAAAACGCTTAATCAAGTTGGCCTTCACCGCGCGAATGCTCTCGATCTTCATAGGACGAACCTCTTGCGATCAATGATCAGAAAGTTGCCGCTCTTCCGGCCGATCAGCGCGACCTGCGCGGCGTCGTCGACCACCCGGTAGAAGACGCGCCAATCCCGAATGCGGAGTTGGTAGTCTGCATCGCTCG
>CAZKRI010000089.1:0-3692 GCA_964555245.1 uncultured Myxococcales bacterium | reverse complement strand
GCTGAGCGGGCTCGACGATGCGCGCAAGCGTCTTTTGTTGAATCTCATCGGGACGTACTTCAAGCTTGCGGAAGACGAGCGGCAGGAGTTCGAGGGTCTGCTATCGCAAGAACGGTATCGGGAGGTGAAAAAGATGCAACTCACGTGGGCGGAGGAAATGAAGGAGGAGGGCCGCAAGGAAGGCTTGAAGGAGGGGCGTAAGGAAGGACGTCAGGAAGCGCAGCAAGAATGGCTGCTCAAGGGCAAACGTGACGCCCTGTTGCGGCAAATCATTACCAAGTTCGGGCCGCTTCCCGAAGAAACGGTCTCCCGAGTGGCCGCGATTGAGTCCCTCGAACAAATCGATCTCTACCTCGACCGAGTGCTCGTCGCGAGCTCGCTTGCGGCTATGGGCCTTCCCGACTGAGGGCTCGGTCTCGCCCGCCGACGTCTACGGGATTCGATAGAGGACCGCGCTCGCCGGGCGGGCGGAGGATTTCGGAAAGAGTCACGGTGTGTGGCCCGAGACAGATGTCGGTCGTTTCACATCCCAGACTTCATAGTCGGTCACAACGTCCAGTCGCTCCTTCTCCGCGTTGGGTTCCACCACGATTTCCCATGGCTTCTGACGAAGTATCCCCGTGGGGCGAGGATCGCCCGACCTGCCTTCGAGCGGCTTACTCGCGGGACGAGCCATCAGCGGGCAACAGATTCTCGAGGTTCCCATTCAGACGCGCCCTCTGTGCCGATACCGGCGGCGGTTCTGAATGAAGCACGGCGACTGAACATCGTCATCCGTGACGTGGCAGGCAAGGTCTATCGATGAGCCCACGACTGCACGGGATGGAATCGCATCCTTAAAGGAGCCAGCCGAGATGCTGACCAGCGATAAGGCACGCCAGCTGCACCAGGAACGGAAGCCATACTCAGCCATCGTCGAGGACGAGAGTGGCCTGGCCGTCGTGGAGAATGTGCTTCTTTCAGATCTACTTCCACGTCCTCTTCCTCGACGAGCAGAAGCGGGTGGCGAGTCGATACTCCTTCGTTGAAACGGCGGATGGACGCCTCTTCCTGGACGAAGCCGCGGTCCACTACTACGCTGGCTTTGGTTTTCGTCCCACTCAGGGGGAGGTCTTTCGGTTCAACGAGGACGGGACCCTCTCTCACGACACGGGGAAAGCCGGTGGACCGATAACGCGCAAGGAAGGACGCACGGATGTTGCGTCGGAACTACGCCTCCGTACCCGAGTTCGCCGAGTTCGGGAGATACGAGTCCATCCTTGTTCGCGAACGCTAGTCAGGCCGCTCAGTCACGGCTGTTCCCAATCGGAGGTGGGCGGCGGCCAAAACCCGCCGGCGATTCTCCGTTGAAGGAGTCGTTTTGCGATTCGGAGAGACACGGCTGCTTCGGAGCTTGGGGCGCCAACTCGCAACGAAGGCATGGAACCGCGAGGCCAGGTCGACGCTCTGCCGTCGCCATGCGAGCAAGTAACGTGCCACTGAGAAGAGCGAGAATTTCGCGACCCCTTCTCCCTTCCACACTTTAGTTTGGTCTTGCAATTTGAGGGACCGGAGGTCCAGACCCTTATCGATCTCGCCCAGGAACTGAGGAGCCCAAGAACAAGTCCCGTCTCATTGGTGGAGACGCGGATCGAGCAGCCGGTGACGGGAGGGGGGGACCTGGTGGTGGCGGGGGTTCGGTACGACGACGTGGGCCGGAAGCGAGTGGAGACGGATGCGCGGGAACACCACGACGTACGAGATGGACGGGCAAGGCCGTGAGGTGAAGGTGACGGATGCGCTCGGGAAGTCACCCCGGTGGCAGCAGCCCTGGCGCCGTTGATGAACCGGCGGGGAGCTCGAGAGCCCTTGGAGCTACGGCTCGTGATGATGGAGCAAGTGGCACTGAGCGGGCTCGAAGGCCTCCACCCGGTCAAATTCCTGGATGGGCCGGGGAAGTTCCGGAGGCTCGCCGCGTAGATTTCCCTGGGTCTCTCGGGAGGGGCGGCGTGGCCGCCGCGCTCGGACCTCATGACGATGCGCTCGACGTTGGTCTCGACGTTGTCGGTGGCGACGTAGGTGAGCTCTAGGGCGAAGCCGTTGGCGCGAGCGGACTCCGCCTGGCGGAAAGGTGATGTCGTTCCGGAGCGTGGTCTCGACGGCGACGCTTTGACCGTCGCGGATATGCTCTTCGATGAAGGCCTCGCATTCCTGGTTGGCTCGAGCTCGGACTTCCGGGGGATGTTCCGATAGGAGCCGCCGTTGAGCTCGGCGGCGCGGTCATCGATGTTGAAGGGATCGACACCGAAATCACTCACGGGAAAAGCGGGTGGACTTGCCGCTTCCGGACCGGCCCGCCCACGACGATCATCAGAGGCGTGAGAGGCCGTCGCATGCACTCTGGCGATCGTCAAACGTCGGTCTTGGAGCCGGGCTTCATGGATCTCGGCGATATGCTTTGCTACACTAGCCCCTCTGGCTTCGGGAGAGTCGGTAAGCTCCAGCGATGTCGTCAAGATTATTCAGGCTATGGTTTCTGCGGTGCCCGAGAAAGAGAAATCATCTCCGCAGCAGGACCAGCACGGGAGAGGGAAAGGGAAGAGGAGGTAGCGATGCCTTGGCCACAGGTCGTTTCTATCATCGCTAATCTCGTTGGGGTGCTTGCGCCCGTGGCGGTAGTGCTGACGAAGTTCGGCACGGGTGCGTCCGTGAGCCATTCTGGCCCAGAGGCCATGACGCAAGTTCTCTACATCGGACTAGCGGTACTCTTTGCGTTCGCATGTTCGTTGGCGGGATCCATTCTCACGAGAAAAGGCAACGCACCGACGCTATTGGGTCTGGCGAAGCTTGTCATCGATCTTCATCAAAAGCGCCGCCCAGCCTAGCTGTCCGGCCCCGCTTCAATCGGACAGCGCCACTATATCGGCCAGCGTCCAAACGTGATCGGCCACGCCCGCTTCCATGGCCGGGGTCACGCGCAGGGGTCTGGTGGACGCGGGCGAAGTTGTAGTGCATGAAGTAGAGCGCCAGGGCGTGCTCGTGGTTCTCGACCTTCTTCGAGAAGGCGTTGGTGAGCCGGGTGAAGCGGCGCATGCTCATCCGCATGATGAGGTTCGCACGCTCCACAAACGACGTGGAGATGTGATCCGGGTCGGGGTCGCCAGTCACCCGCGTCTTGCGGGCGCCGATGCACTTCGCCGGCGAGTAGCGCTTCTCGGCCTCCGGGGCCTCGCCATAGAGCTTCACGAGCTGCGCGAAGTCCACGTCCGCGCCTAATCCCTCTCGAGGGTGGCGGGACCACGGCCGCCCTCTTTGCGGGTGGGTCAGCAGGCGCCGCGCTGTTTACATTTCCGGCATGGACAGACGACTGTTGAGCCGATGCCGAAGCGCCAGGGCTCCGCGGGGTGGCGCTCGGATCGCGTATGGGAGCGAGACACGCCAAGAGCCAGACCCGATGGTGAATGAGACCGCACGAGTCCAAGCATTGCCTCTGGTCCCGTCGGCTATTTTCTGAAGAAGAACTCAACTCGTAGCCCAGCCCGGGGAGGTTTCCGCTCCAATTTGTCGTCTCCTTCTTCCAGAGGAAGAAAATGCGGATGGCACACGATCAGCTCTTCAAGGACTTCCTGCATGAGTTCCTGCAGGATTTCCTGAAGCTTTTCTATCCCGAAGTCGAAGCCAGGCTCGATTTCGGTACGCTCCGGTTCCTGGAC
>CAZKRI010000088.1:0-35245 GCA_964555245.1 uncultured Myxococcales bacterium | reverse complement strand
GGACGAGGAAAGGTTTCTTGACAGTCTTCGACATGGTGGTGGCTCCTTCTTTTGGTTTGGCGACCACCGTCCCTACCATAGGGACGGCGAAGGAGCCGCCACTCTCAATTCTCTAGTTCAACACTGGATGGGACATCCCCTCTCGAGTCCGGCATCCGTTGCAAGGTCGATAGCGATGCCTCGTTTGCCCCGGTTGGGCTGCTCCCACATAAAATTGAAGTCGGCCTTGGGAATGAGACCTGACGTCATTAGGCCGCGTTGCGGATCGCCCGACGCGGGATGTTCGACCTTGATAACATCGGCGCCCCAGTCGGCGAGAACCGCACCGGCTGAAGGCACGAACCACCATTGGGCGACCTCCAGCACGCGAACTCCTGTCAGCATCCTAGTCACGTTCACCTCCGTCAATCTTGTACGTCTCTCTGTATGAACCTGGACGACTTCGAGTCGCTCGGCACATGATAGGGCCGCATGGTGGCTACGCCCAGGTGGCCCGGGATCGGATGCACGGGCTACCACGAACAACGGTTCTCCGGGTTGCTTCCTGCCGGTGGCGAGGTGGCCCAAATCTCGGGTGTTTCGGTTTGTACGGAGCGATAGCAGGCCATGCGCGCAGGGTTCGTTGGTGAGGGGGCTGGCCGAAGAACCGTCGAGTTCGAAACCCGGAAGTTCCTTGTCAGTTTCTTCGGACGTGTGATAATCATGCACAATTATTGTGTGTGTATTGCTTTGCTCGCCTGATCGACGTGAATGACCGCTGTAATGAGAGAGCTAACTCATGAAAAAGTGGAAAACGGTCTCTGATGATGTTGTCTTTGCCGTCTGCGATCGCTTCATGGTCGGTGACAAGGTAACTGACATCGCATCGTGGGTGGCGCGTGAGAAGGGTGTCGCGTTCAACCGTGAGGAGATATACCCACTGCTGTCGGAGGGGCGAACGCGAGGTTTAATCCGACTGATTCCCCCGACAGAGGCTACCATCGCTCAACGGATCCGCGATCTGCTTGCAAAGAATCAAAGCCGGGCGTGGCCCGGACGAATCACCGTTGCGAATCTCGGTGCTGGCGCAGGGGCGGAGCACGTAGCTACCACCGCCGCCGACGCCGCGATGCATACCATCAACGAGATCTGGGCGCACAAGTGTAGTCGGCTTGGGCGCAAAGCTAAGACGCGGTTCCTGCCGAAGGAGTTGCGCCAGAGTTCCCGATCGGAGAAAGACCACGAAGATTGGGATACAGCCGTACACGTGGGACTGGGCGCTGGCCGTACGACGATGCGCGTCGCCAAGTTCTTGGCCGGCAATCTGCGCAGCCTCGGCGACGATCGACCCAATCTGTACCTGCATGCTCTGACCTCGGGTCATTCGGTCGAGAATCCGCAGACTGCGCCGATGTATTACTTCAGTTTCTTCGACGATCTCCGAGGAATTCGGTGGATGGCGTTTTATACGCCGCCCTACGTGAGGCAAGAGGACTACGCAGCCCTGGGTACGTTACCTGGGGTTCATCCAGCGTACGAAGCGCGCAAGGATATCGACTTGGTGATTACCGCGTTCGGCAGTAGTGACGAAGACCACGGAGACTTTACGCGCTTTATGCGGCGATACCCGGACTTGCTCAAACCGGATCTTGATCAACTCCATGCGGCCGGATGGGTAGGAGATGTACAGTACCGACCGTACTCGGCGGCCGGCCCGATCACGGCTCCGACCAAGTTCCGTGCTGCTACGCTGTTCGAACTGGCGGATTTCGTTCGGATGGCGGCCGACCCCGAGAAGGCTGTGATCCTGGTGGCCGGGCCTTGCCGGATGTGCGGTGCACTACGAGGTCACGCGCTCATGCCGCTGCTACGGGAGCCGTCATTGGCCGTCTGGAGTCACCTCGTCATCGACGCTGAGACGGCAAACCAGTGTATCAGCCTTGCTTAGCGTGGCGATGCTGCGCGTCGCTTGTGCGTCAGGGCCGGTCAGTTGGCTGCAGGATACGGGGCGCTCTGATCGCGCGCTGAGGTAGGCAGGCGAACGAACGGGCTCAGCACGAGGGTGTCGTCGCGCAACGCTGTCCTACCTTTGTGGAGCGTAGAGTAGACATGATATTGGAACGCTTTCGTCTGGTTGATCGTGTGGCTGTTGTTACCGGTGCCGGCCGTGGAATCGGGCGTGGCATCGCCTTGGCGCTTGCCGAGGCGGGCGCGAGCGTAGCGTGCGTGGCGCGGACCGCGCAGCAGGTGGAACGTACGGCTGATGAAGTGCGTGCGCGTGGACAGCGCGCGCTTCCGGCGGCGTACGATGTCATCAACCCCGAGGGGCGAATCGCGTTGGTCGAAGCGGTGCGTAGAGGGTTCGGGCGCGTAGATATACTGGTCAACAACGTCGGCGGGTGGCCACCGCGCGCCATGTTGGATACCACGGATGCTGATCTGGACCGCGCCTTTCGAACAAACGTGACGCACGCTTTCTCACTGAGTCGCATGTTGGCACCGATCATGGTGGAGACGACAGGGGGCGGGAGCATCATCAACATCTCGTCTGCGGCGGGGCTCCGGCCGTCGCCCGGATTTGCCGCGTACGGCACGGCGAAAGCCGCGCTCAATTTTCTCACGCGGGAGATGGCGCAGGACCTGGCACCCAAAGTGCGGGTCAATGGCATCGCTTGCGGATCGATAGAGACGGATGCGCTTGCATCCGTCCTGACGGATAGGGTTCGGGAAGAGATGATTGCCACGACGCCGCTGGGGCGGATCGGAGTGGTGGAGGATGTAGCGGCGTGCGCCGTGTACCTGGCCTCGCCGGCAGCAAGTTACGTGACGGGTGAGGTAGTTGGCGTGCATGGAGGACTTGTGGGGTTGAACATGACAATGCGTCGAGCCGGGTTATAGGGCCAGGATCCCTGTGTTAACTGTTGGATGGGGCGCAGAAGAGTCAACGGTGATCTGGACGGTCGAATCCATGTCGCTACACTGCGACACTCGGGACATGCCAGGAGCTTAACATCAGCTTCTGAAGGGAGGAAATGATGGATTACCACGAACTCACGAAACAGACGATCGGCCGCTTGCGTGAACTAGCAGGTCAGTATGATGACCTCGACGGCGTGACCGGCATGAGCAAGGAAACCCTTGTGGATGTGCTCGCTAAGAAGCTCAACATCGACGTGCCTCACAAAATGGTTGTCGGTGTGGACAAAGGTGCGCTCAAGGGTCGCATTCGTGAACTGAAGAAAGTGCGTTCCGAAGCGCTCGCCGCCAAGGATCAGAAGCGACTACGACGCGTGCGTCAGACGCTCCATAGGCTGCGGCATCAGCTTCGCCGCGCAATCAAGGTCACCACTTGACGCTAGTTGCGGGGTGTTGTGTCGGCGATAGCGCAGAACGCGTAGCCGAGTAGGGCACCGCCGGCTCCGCCGACGCCTAGCCCGAGGGCCCAATCCTCAAGGCCATCATCGGTTTGCGCCGCCGCATAGCCGACCCCACCCACAAGCCCCAGCCCGCCCCCGATGAGCGCGCATTCGCTCGGCTGCATCCACCGTGAGCTCGAGCAACCGGTAACCATAACCCCCGCGGTAATCGCGCAGACGACACGTAGACGGATCGGCACGACGGGCCCTCCTTGCGGCCGAGACCCCCGTGTTCACTCGTGAGTGAACCGATCCCGACCTGTTGCATGATGCCACGCCGGTAGCGGTTGGCTCAAGAACGATACGGAAAATCGCCGGCAGCGCATCCGTACCTGGCTTCGACGCGGACTCAGGGTAGAGAAGGAACATTAACCACGTTCACTCCCCGCTTCCGGACGCGGTTGGGGCCACTAAAACCGGCGCCAACGTTGATTGCGGGGCTGACGGTCGGCTGTTGACAGAAGAGGCCCACGGTGGCGACGTTGGTCGGATCCCCGTTCCCGTTAAGAGTGTCCCCGCCTTCGGCACTCACGGGGGTCAGGAAACAGTCCCGAGGGATGGCAACGCAGGCTCCCGCACCTACCTCGTCGTCGTTGGTGCCCAGCATGCCGTCGTCGCCAGCCTCACACTCCTTGTGGGAGAGGCACGGGCCCTGGCAGACTTCACCCGGCGGACATTCGTCGTCACCGGTGCAGGGGGTTGCGGAAACGCTGCAGGTCGCACTGCAGGTGGCGCCATCAAGATCACCCGCAGTATTGCAGGTCTTCAACTTAAATTTCTCGGTTTCGCATCGGTATAGAGGCGGACCTGCCGCGCATGTCCCATCCGACGGATCATCGACGGTGGGTAGGCATATTGGAACGCAACGTCCGCCCGGACACGCATCCACACACGAGCCAGAGCCGCAATCGGCGTTGGTCGAGCATTGGAAGCGCTCGCGTGTCGGGTCCCCCGTGCAGTGAGTCGGATTCTTACTGCATGTGCTTCCAGGACAATCGATGTTCTCGTCGCATGGCTTGTTCGCATTCATGCCGCTGTCGCAGACGGTCCCGAACCCGGCGGTGTTACCGTCGGCGCAGCCCACGCCAAAGTCCGGTCCCGGTGCGTCACAGGCAGGGGTGCACGTGTTGGGTCGTGTCGCTGTGCCTCCCGGCAGCGCCGCACACGGACAGTCGTAGAGCTCGTAGCCTGGAGCCGTGCATGGGTGGATAGAAGGAAGCGAGACCGCTTCGCTTGTAGTCGGCTGAAATTCAACGAAAAGTCCGGGACCGCTGAAGTTCTGGCCCTCCAGCGGAGCGCAGTCGTGCGAAAGCGTGCCGAAAGCGCGATGCTCGTATGTAATCTCGCAGGGGGTTCCGGTAATCGTCTCGCCGGTCAACGGGTTGGACGTAGTCGTGCCACAGACGAGGCTCAGCTCGCAATGTCCGCCCGGGCAATCGAGCGAGCTTGTCGTGCAGCGTTCTCCTGATGGGCAGTCCGTGTCGAAACGGCACGGATCACTGCTTGTTTCGCAGGTTCCCTTGCAGACTTCTAAGTCCTGCTTGCCGCCGATGCAGAAACCGCCGCAGACGGGACAGGGCCTCGAGGTGTCGTCGCCCGTATGGATCGTCGATAGCTCTGTGTAGTACAACTCATGCTCACCGGTGACGATATTCCGCGTGCCGGTAACGTTCTCACGTAGCGTCTGTATCGTACAGACGGTCGTGCCCGCGGTATCGACTGGCTGCGGTCCGCCCTCGCGAATGAGGATGCAGTGCTGTCCTTTATCGCAACGGCCACGGCAGACTTCTCCTGGGGCGCAATCGGTTTGCTGAGCGCAGGGACCCGTGGGTGTCCCGCCGGAGGTATAGCACTGCGATTGGCACCCAGCGGAGGTCGCGCAGAAAGCGCCGGCGTTCACGCTGAACGCGTCGCAGACATAGCAGTCTCGGTCGTCGTTCGTCCCGTCCGTGTTTCCCACCGCATCGCACGTGAGCGCGCTCCCGGGATCCCATGAGCAGGCGGGTTGCTGTCGCCCTGTGACGTCACACACCGGATCGGTGCTTGTGCCGGTACAGGTGGCGCCCGTGAATGCGTCGCAGTCGCAATTCTCTATGGTGGTTACGAAACCCGATAGGTCGGCCACGTCTTGGTTGTGCGATATGCCTGTCCAGCCCGCGTCCGTTTCGGAGAAGTCTTTGTCGACCAGAAACTGGATCCGAGGTATGGTAGCGCAGGTGCACTGGAACAGATCGCCCGGAGGGAGACAGGCTCCAGGGCAAGCCGAGTCGGCAGTTCCATCGCATTCTTCGCCCACCGGCATCGTGCTGCTCGGAATCTGATTGACAAGATTGTCGCCGCACGTGGCCTTAGGTGGAAACGCGCCGTCAACCAGTGAATGTTCCGCGTAGTCACGCGTCGCGGGTACCTCCGTGGTGTCGGCGACCTCAAACGCGAGATCAACCAAGCAATCCTGCGCGTCTGCTACTGTAGTAGTTCCTCCAATGCCGTTACCGCACAGGTCGAGCTTCAAGAGGCCGGCCACCGTGCAGCTCGTTGCTACCGCCGTGCGTAACTGATTTCCGGTGTCCTCGACCTTCTGAAGAAGCTTTGCGCTGTCTCTTGTGCAGGTCGTTGGGTTGGTCCGTCGTTTGCCCTTGTGGATTGCCGCCCGGCATTTGGAAACGCCCTTGTAAATGGTGTTGACTAACTTCCGGGACGCTCCTGCGATCGCGCGTAAGCAGCTGTCCGCGCCTTCGCTGGTGTCCGAAGCGTTGGTGATGCTGCCATAGATGCCATCAAGGAAGTTGGTGGTCGTAGCGCGCACCATGGTGTCGACGCAGTTGGAGAGATCGCTTGGCTGGACCAAGGGGCCGCCGATGATCGATTCACAAAATGGTCCGGGAAAGCCGAGCCGCTCGATGTCGAAAGGGCTTGTCAGGGGACCACAGGCTTCGTCGGTGGCGCCTCGCGGAGGGCACTGAGCGTCCGCCAGGCACGTCAAGGTGGTTGAGATGTTGCAGTTAGCGAGACACGTGCTCTCAACGATTTCCGTCAGCTTCGCAGCGGCCGCGTCGATCCTCAGCGTATTGTTCCCGTTTGGGCACGCCCCGACGGTCTTGCCCGCGATGTCGTCGTTCCGACACTTGGAGTTTTCCTGAACAATGGCGTCTGCCAGCTTGCCCGCCGTTTTGGCCAGCTTCCCCGAGCACTTAGCTTCAGGCTTGGAGACGGCGCCTTCGCACGGCGGTGCCTGCCATACGACAACCCCAAGAACTGTGGAAAACAGGTAGATCGCGCGTAGAAACCGAGCAGACTGCTTCATCCGGGCCCCCTTTTGCTCGTGCGATCATAGGTGCCGGCCTAGGCCGATGGCAAGAGGCAAATCGGACCCAGCCGTGTGTCTTTATGGCTCGGTCTGGAGCGTCGGCCGGCCGATTTCCCCAACCGGGGGCCTCTCTACATAGAACTGGCGTGCCCATCGGCGCAATTCCGCGATGGGACCATCCCCATCGCACAGAACCGGCCGGTCCCAGTGAGTCTTGTTCTCCCAGATCGGTATGTCTTGGGAGAACTGGCGCTCGATCTCTGCAACGAACGCCTTACCAACGCCGGACGTAACTTCCTGATCACCAAGTTTCCGAAGGGTGAGGTTCAGATGCATGTGCACGCGCTCTTCATCGATCGGTGTTCCCGAGGTGATGACCAACGTATCGACGACGCCGGTGAAGCGGGTAATCCCGAAACCGAAACCGAAGGTCTCGATCTGAATCGTACCGTCGGCTTCTCCACGCGGTGTGCCGACCTTCGATTTGGAGGTTACATGGAGACACGGTCCATCCCAGCTGACCTCGGTAGAGGCGACCGTGTTGGTCCCGTGCACATACCGAAAATGCGCCTGATCCACGGTGTTCTCAGCGAGCTCCTGATTGCGGGAGCGTACAACCCATTCGCGGCGCACAGGTTCGGTCCACTCACTCGACTTGAGTTCGGGAATATCCGGAATCTGCCACCTCGGCGATTCGCCAGTTGGGTGATACCACGCCAAGATAAGCCCGTTCTTCTCGCAGGTCGGGTAGGTCGAGACTCGGGCGGCAGGGGGGATCCTCTTGGCGTAGGGGACGTCGACGCACCTCCCCGAACCGTCATAGCGCCAAGCGTGGAATGGACAGCGAATCGTATTGCCGACCACCTTTCCGCCGTATCCAAGGTGTGCGCCGAGGTGGGGACAGTAGGCGTCGAAAACGTGCGCGGCACCATCCTCGGTGCGAAAGATCACCAGTTCACGCCCGAAATACGAGGCTGGAGTGACTGTTCCAATGACGAGTTCGTCCGAGTAAGCGACCTGGAACCATCCGTACGGAAGAGGGAAAGGGAACGTTCGCCTCATTCGTATCTCTCCGCGACTTGAGTCATGCGACCATGTCTCCCATGCGTCGAAGCTTCGCGACGATGTCGTTTGGCAGTGACGGCGGTTCCTTTCCGACCGCATAGCAACCGAGCATGATCTCCGCGCTCCGCTCGATCACCTCGGCCATGTCCGCGGCGCGCCGCAGACTTCGTCCCGCGACCAGAAGGCCGTGGTTCTTCATCAGAACTGCCCAACTCTGTTGTATGGATTCCCCGACAGCGGAGGCCAACTCGGGCGTGCCTGGCATGATGAATGGGACACGTGGGAGGTTCGAGAAGAACGCCGCTTCCGTTGAGATCGGCGAGAACGGCAGGTCCGTGTTCGCCAGAATCGTTGCATGGGGGGCATGGCAGTGGATCACGGCCTCGGCTTCCGGGCGGGCGCGATAGACGGCAGTGTGCATGAGTCGTTCGCTTGAGGGTGAGCGTGACCCGCGATCCAACGATCGGCCATCCAGGTCGATACGCACCAGAACATCAACGCTCAGCTCTCCTTTGAACAGCTGACTCGGGGTGATCCACAACTCATTGCTTCCAGGCTCGGTGCGCGCGCTAACGTTGCCGCCGGTCGCTGTAATGAGCTGTGATGCGTAGAGCTCGTCCACAATGTGGATGATCTCGTCGGCACGTCCGCCGCTGGGACGGATGGCCGCCGCAGCGTCGGATGGCGGCACGGCCTGCAGATCACCGGGATCGCCGACGGTAGCACGCGCTTCGCGATACAGTCGGACGAGATCTTCCTGCATCTGTTGTAGGGTCATCGCCTTGCCCGCATCTCCGGTGAAGGATAGTCTCCCGGCCATGGCTTCCTGCATCGGGTTAACCCGCCCGGTGAACATCCCGTCGAAGACGGCGGCGCTCATCTGTAACTCGACCTCTGCTCCATTCTCGGGCGGCGTGGCATCTGCGAAGACGCGGCCGCGGTCCAGCCCGACAGTGAGGTCCGAAAGAACGTCGTTCAAATGGAAGTGGAGTGTCACATGACTCTGTTCCGAGAACCGTCGGATCGCGTCGTCGGTGGCGATGCGAGCGGCGAACAGGTCTAGAATGCGTGCCATCCTGCTCCGGGTCTCCCCATCCGGGCTAGGTGGCGCAACTCGTCGTGTCGTGGCTGCGGCCGACCGGCTGGGTTTCTTGCCTCCGTCGCGCTGAAGATCGGAAACGGCCGGCGGCGGTTCGGCCTCTAGTCGTCGCAGTACCTCAGCGTCTGGGCGTGCGCGCGGCTGCTGCCAATCAAAACGCTCAAGTGTCTCCGTGTTGAGCACATGCATGGGCCGTCTGCCAGACAACAGGCGATCGAGGTCGTGTGCGATCGTTCTACCCTGATGGTACGCCACTTCTCTTGTATTGCCGCCGACGTGGGGCGTCGCGATGACGTTGTCGAACCGGAGCAATGGGTGGTCGGAAGCCGGAGGCTCTACCGCGAAGACGTCCACTGCGACTCCTCCGAGATGACCGGACGTTAGCGCACCTACCAACGCCTCCTCATCGACCAATGCAGCACGCGCCGTGTTGACAAGAAAGGCGCCGGCCTTCATTCGCGCCAGTTTGGTGCTGTCGATCAGTCCGCGAGTCTCCGTCGTAACTGCCGCGTGCAGGCTCACGACATCTGCTTGTTCGAGCAGTTCCTCGAGGGGCACGAGTTCTACGTCGTGCAGGGCGGCGGTTTCTTGGGTGATCATCGGGTCGGCCACCAACACTCGCGCGCCGCAAGCATGAAGTCTCCGGGCTACCTGCCTCCCGACCGCGCCGAATCCGACCAGGCCGACGACTAGATTCCAGAGTTCCGTCCCCCGGAGGGTCGAGAACGCCTGACCCATGCGGGCGATATCGCCAGGAATCGCGCCGGGGTGATGGAGAAACTCGGTTGCTGCACGCAGCTTGCGTGCGTGCATGAGAATGAACGCAAGCGTCAGTTCAGCGACGGCGACTGCATTGCGGCCGGGAGCATGCAGGACTGGTACGCCGTAGGTGGTGCAGGCGGCAAGGTGGATATTCACGGCATCGCTGCGGCAGGCCGCGACGACCCGTAGTTCGGGCGCCGCCTCCAAAACTGCGGCATCGACGATGTCGACCTCCGTGATGAATACCTGGATTCCGGTCAAGGCCGCGATCAGAGATTGGCCCGCCAGCAGCTGCATGCTGTCTCGAAAGCTCAAGTACTCGACGTCGCCCAGTTCGCGAATGAGGCCCAGCGATTGTTCGTCCATGTCGGCGGTGACGAGGATCCGCGGGCGAGTCACGGCTCTGCGTGGCGAAGCATCGGGAGTGTTTCCACGCATCACCCAAGGGACTGCGAGCGCTCCGGCGAGTTCGTCGGCGACCTGTCGTTCTCGGCGAAGCGCGCTCCAGTTCGAGTAAATCGCTCGGAGCTCTCGCGAACGGTCGGGAGCGGGGGTCTCGCATCGGGCAACCGTTGAGAAGCGCGCCGCGGCTTCGCCGGGGTTGCTGAACAAGCCCGCGCCGACGCCGGCGCAGAGCGCGGCGCCGAGCGCGCTAGCTTCGGTCGTAGCCATACATTCGATCGGAATCTCAAGAATGTCGGCTAGCAACGCCGGCCACGCCGGATTCCGCGCTACACCTCCGGCTAGTCTGACCGAGGTCGGCGAGCATCCTGTTACCGCAACGATTTGCTCGAGGTTGGCGCGGAGACCAAACGCAAGACCTTCGACAATCGCGCGTGCCACGTGACGGCGGGAGTCATCCTGAATGGGGCTCAGCATGTGACTCAGCGTCAGGCTCCCCACAGACAGACCGAGGCGCCGAGCGTTCCACACCTCGACGCCAACCGTTGACAACAGCCCTGCAGCTCCTGGAGAAGAGGAAACGGCCTCGGCGAACAGCCGTGCTACCGGCCGGGGCGACCCCGGGTAGAGCAGCCGCGCCATCCACTCCAGTGACTCTCCTAGCGGGCCGGCGTTGCTCTCGAGGACCCATCGGCTCGGCACGATGTGGTGCCCACTCCACAGCCGCATCTCTGGGTCGAGTATGGGAGCGTCGGTGATCAACTGGACTGGCGCGGTGGTGCCCGAATTGATCCCCCACTGCTGTGGCTCTATCACGCCCATCCCAAGCAGTGCGCATTGCGAGTCGGCGCCGCCGACCACGACGGCAGTACCGGCGTCCAAGCCCAATGCGGCGGCGGATGTGTGCGTGAGTTTCCCGACGGCGGTTCCGGCGTCGCAGATCGCGGGAAACAAGCTTCGTGGCAGATTGAGTTCGTCGATCAGGTCGTAGGCCCACTGTCGCGTACTCAGATCGAACAGCAGAGATTCTCCGGCCTGCGTTGGTTCGGCGATCACCTCGCCGCTGAGCTTCCAGATAAGCCACTCACTGAGAGACAGCATGGCCAGAGCCTCAGCGAGCCGTTGTGGGTCGCGCCGATTCAGCCAGAGCAGCCGGGGCGCAGGGAAGATCGGGTAGGGCCAGTGACCCGTGCGCCTGTAGATGTGCTCGCCGCGTTCGGTCGCCAGTTCGATCGCCTCTCCAACTGCACGAGCGTCGCGGTTCGGGGTGGCAAGGACCACGCTGCCGTCTCCCCCGAGAACGACCATGCCTTCACGCATGGCGGTCGTCGCTATGGCCCGAACCTGCTGTGGCCGAATCTCGGCCCGGGCGATCACCTCTCGCGTCGCATCAGCGAGACGAGCAAAAAGCATGTCCGTGTCGAAATCGAAGCCGAGTCCGCCCGTGTCGGCAGCGCTTTGCGCCTGCCAGTGGCGATGTGCGACTCTCGTTTCTCCGGTGGCGACGTCGAGAAGTAGGCAGCGGCCGCCGCCGCCACCTATATCCAGTCCGATCAAATAGTCTTTGGCCATACCCATGTCTCCTGCCGACTTTAGGCCGGGTCGAAGATCACCGGTAGCTCGAGGGGTGCACGGAACATCTGTCCGGTGATGTGTACGTCCGTGGCGGCTGGATCCAACCGCAGGTTCGAAAGGCGATCAAGCAGAGCGTCGAGCAGGACCCGGGTTTCCATGCGCGCCAGATGCATGCCGAGGCATGCGTGTGCGCCGAAAGCGAAGGCCATGTGCTGACGCTGCGCCCTGAAAATGTCGAACTCGTGCGCACGCTCCCAACGGCTTTCGTCCCGATTCGCGGAGCCGAGGTTGACGTGGATCATGGATCCTTCAGGGATGCTGACACCGCACACGAGGGCGTGTTCGTTGGCCATACGTATGATGCCGGTCAAGGGACATTCCCATCGCACGCCTTCTTCGATGGCTTGGGACATCAAAGACCGGTCGGCACGCAGGGCGTCAATCTGCTCAGGATGAGTGAGCAGTCCGAACAGCAAGTTGCTCGACGATCGATAGGTGGTTTCCGCGCCCGCTGGCGCGAGTAGGCGCAGGAAGCCGAAGATCGCGTCGTCGTCGAGGTGGCTGCCGTCCGCGAGTTCGGCCTGCGCAAGCATGCTGATCAGGTCGTCTTGCGGGCGCTGCCGACGCATGGTCAGGACACGTGCGAACATCTCGCGCAGTTTCGTGGAAGCCGCGATCGCGCCGTTCAGGTTGAACGCGATGCTGACGAGCTCAACTGCCCAACGATGGAACTGTGGACGGTCCTCTGGTGGAAGTCCCATCATTCCAGCAATGACGGAAACCGGAAATGGGAAGGTGAGCTCACGCACGAGATCGACGCGTCCACGACTCGCGAAGCGATCGATGGCAGCCTGGACAATCGGTTTCACGAGCGTCTCCTCCCAGTGTTCGAGAGAGCGCCTGGTGAACGCTTGCTGAATCAGTCCGCGATGGTGCGTATGCTCGGGCGGGTCCATCTCCAGGATCGTCCTGCCCATCACTGGGCCCATGGTCAGGGCATATCCGCGTGAGGAGAAGCGCTTCGAGTCGCGCAGGATCTCGTGCACCGCTGCGTACCGTACGGCCGAGAACACCTTGAGGTCGAGGTTCTCCAGGTCCACCCCCGGGTTCGTGCCCATCAACTCCCGGACCTGCAACTGGACCACGGGTCCCAACGCTCGCAGTTCCTCCCATCGTCGGTAAGGGTCGCGGACCTTGCCTGCTCCCTGCGCGCGATTGAACGCGTCGAACGGATCAGCTTCGTCGTGCAAGGCTGCGACAGGGTGCGCTTCGGACATCACGAACCTCCGCGGGGGGTGCCTGCTGGTTCCCTCGTCGCCGTAGTTCCAAGCAGACGCCGAGCGATCCGCAGCACATCGGTGCGGTGGGCTTCCAGATTCTGGTGACTCAGCGGATCGCGGGTCGCCTTGGGCATGAGGACCGGCAACGCCACTACGAAGAAAACCGTCGCGCCAGCGATTGTCGAGGCAATATGGGCCGGATCGACGTGTAGGGGAGGTCGGGTGGCATCGCTTCCGTGCTTTTCGATGAAGCGCTCTACCACATCCACGAAGGGCCGAATGTGGCGCAGCACCGAAGGACGATCATCCCGCCCACCGTCGGCAACCTCTCGCAGCAGGATCCTGGCGAACGCTGGTCTCTCCGCGATGTAGTCGATCCAAACCGAGATCGCGTCTTCGATCCTCTCGCCCAGGGGCCCGGTTCTCGACAGCGTGCCGTCAAGCCGACTGCGGAATCCTCCGAACACGTCTTCGAGGACGGCATCGTACAGGACGCGCTTGTCGCGAAAGTAGTAGACGATTGAAGCTCGCCGGATGCCGACCGCTTCGGCGACATCCTCCAGACGACAGCGATCGAAGCCGCGCTCGGCGAACAGTCGTTCCGCCGCGGTGAGAACCGCCGCTCGGGTAGACTCGCCGACCGCGGTCGTTTGGGGGAGCGAACGTTGCACGACGCCTCTCTACCTGCGCGCAGGTAGAGAGGCAACGAGCCTCACCTGCGCCACTCAACAACCGGCTGTGGGCCGGCCACACCCCCCATCATGCGGTCCAGAAGTCAGGCAGGACTGACCGGACTGCCGATCCATGGCCCGAACCGGATTGCGATCGAGAACACCGAGTTCCTTCCAACCCGACGCAGGACGAACAGGAGGACGACAGCGACTACCGCCATGTTCGCAGTGCCGTGCTCGTGACCGGAGGCCACCTAGGCGGCGACCGTCTTCTGTTCGAGTGACATGCGTCCCGGACCTCGGACGCGTTGGGTCAACGCTATCTCGGCACGGTCCACGCTGGCGGGATCGATCGGGAAGTACAAGCGGAGCGCTCGATGGGTAGCCCCGCGCAGGTGCAAGATCTCCGCCAATGCATGGATGGACCGGGTGAGAAACGTGTCTGGACCGAGCGATGCGCCGGTTCGCCCCGGATGCGTTGACTTCAAGTCGCGTTGCCACTGCCGCGCACCAGCGGCCAGAGTACCTCGCATGTGAGCCGTCGAGGACGCGACCGTGCCGTCCACCTGAGCATCCTGCCGAAAAAGCGGCGCGTGGCCGTCGGCGCGGTGGCGAGGTCATTGGTTCGCGTGTAGTGGTCAGCACGGTTCGTGCGGCAACCCGGTTTGCGTGCGGCACCGATCGGAACCGCTAGGAGAGAATCGCCTAGAGAGGGCAAAGGCATGTTGGTCAACTGTGTCGCCTACCAGGCGGGCCGGAAGCTCGCCGAGATCGATCGAAATCAGATTCGGGACTACATCGGACGAACGGATTGCTTCGTGTGGGTGGCGCTCCAAGACCCTGACCCAGGGGAGCTTGCGGCGATGAAGGCGGAGTTCGATCTGCCGTCGCTTGCGGTGGAGGACGCCACCCACGGCTACCAGCGCCCCAAGGTCGAGGAGTATGGAGACGCGCTTTTCGTTGTGCTCCATTTGATAGAGCGCGTCGGTGACGAGTTGTGCGTAGGCGAGGCGGACGTGTTCGTGGGAGGTGACTACGTCCTGTCGGTCCGTAGCCGAGCCGAGCAGGGCTTCCGAGACGTTCGCGTACGTTCGGAGAGGGAGCCGGAACTGCTGCGACACGGTCCGGTCTACGTGCTCTACGCTCTTATGGACACGGTCGTGGACCGCTATGTTCCCGTTCTCGATGTCCTCGAGAGCGAGCTCGATCAGATCGAGGAACGCATCTTCGCGGGGGGCTCGGCGCGCGAAAACATCGAAGCCTTGTACGGTCTGCGGCGGCGGCTCGCCGTACTCAAGCATGCCACCGGCCCTTTGCTCGAAGCGGTGAGCAAGCTCTACGGCGGCCGAGTGCCTGCGCTATGCGTCGACCTCCAGGACTATTTCCGCGACGTCTCTGACCACTTGGTGCGGCTCAACCAGACGGTAGACTCGATTCGAGACACGTTGACAGCGGCGATGTCCGTGAACCTTTCGTTGATCGCGCTGCAGGAGCACGACGTGACCAAGCGGCTCGCTTCCTACGCGGCGCTCGTCGCCGTCCCGACCATGGTTGCCGGGATCTATGGGATGAATTTCGAACACATGCCGGAGCTGCATTGGACCGTCGGCTATCCTCTCTCGATCGGGCTGATGGTGATCATTGATCTCTACTGTCTGTGGAGATTGCGCAGGGCAGGCTGGCTGTAAGGACATGGTCACCTGCGGCGCGGTCGCATGCGGTCGGCGTGCGTCGGCGCAGATGGTGCCGGGGGCCGGCCGGCAGATCGCTAGTGTGGTGGATGCTGAGCGAAAAAACCCCACAGCGCGACGCTGGCCGAGAACGAAAGGCTTTGGTGTCCGAACAGGCAGTTGGGAGTGCCGAGAATCGCCGGTGGATTACCGCCGGTCCACTGGTGACCACCGCCGGCGATGCTACAAAGTGTGACGTCAACTCCAGCGGCGCATGTGTTCGCGATGGTGCACAAAGCGTCGCCAACGTGATCGACGATAGTGGCGTCGCCGCTGCAGCCGTCGCGCTGTCTCCATTCGTCAACACTCTGAGCGACCGACATGAAGTCGAATCCGGACGGGCCGCAGCCGGTGCCGCCATCGTAAGGAGCATGTTGGTCCGCGGTGCCGTGGATGTGCAGCAGGGGTACCGGACGCGAAGGCGTGCATGCGGACATCGCACTCGGTGCGGCTACCGGCCCGACGGCGCGAACTCGTCCGGCCAGCTCGCAACCAAGACGATGGGCCAGCATTGCGCCGTTCGACATTCCAGCAGCGTAGACGCGTCGGCGATCAACGCAGAGAACGTTCTCGAGATGATCGAGCAGCGTGTCGATGAAGCCCACGTCATCGATGCCTTGGGCTTGCGCGTACCCGCAACACTCCCCCGCGTTCCACGAGCGAACACCGAACGGGCCCGCCACGCCGTCCGGCGAGACCACCACGAAGCCCTCTTCGGCAGCCACGTCGAGCATGCGCGAGCTTGTCTCGATCTGTTCGCCGCTCCCGAAGCCCCCGTGCAAGAGCAACACGACTGCCGCCGGAACGTCATTCGTCGCGGGATAGGAAGTCGGCCGGTGCACGCGAAACGTTCGGGGCAAACCGCCGACGTCTATCGAAGTCGACGTCGAGATCCCCGGGGGGTACTCGATGAGCGGCGTGTTACAGCCGCCGCTTGGCAGGGAGGGGAACGGTGTCGAGGGGAGCAGTACCAGCTCTGCTTCGACCGCAAAGCCGTCATTCATCGTTAACGTCGAGGGGGCAAATATGCTCTCGAAACAAACCAGTCCGCTGTTGTGGCTGAGTTGAACGGTGATGGCGCCGTTCGTCGGTAGGGGGAGGTCGGGCAGGCGGAGTCCTTTCCCCGACAGGCGGATTCGGGATCGGTTTTTGGGGCTCGTCTTGAGGACGATCTTCTCCATGCCTCCATGTGCGCCGGTTCGATCTCGGTATCGATAGCCCCTGCCGATTATCTCGGTCCAGCACGGCAGGCCATCGCAATCGTCACCCGCCGAGAGTTCGACATCCGTGACGAGGTCGGTATCGTCGTACACGCACAACCAGTACGCGGTGTCTGTGGTGGGATCGCCCAGATCAGCAATGTCGGTCGAAGGCCCCCCGCGCCAGGCCCATGCGAGCCGTTTCTCAGGGCCGCCTGTGTCCGAGGTCGCGCGAAACTGGTGCTTTGTCGCCATCCGGCAGGCGGCAAGTGGTTCGGGCCTACAGGTCGCAGCGGCCTCGCGGAGGCCAAGCAGACCGATGAGAGCGATCACCACAAAGCATTGCCTACGACACATTGCTGTAGCTCCCTCCGTGGCGATCGAAGATACGCCATGGCTCCGAGTGTTGTCGACCGCGAGCATTCGAGGTCAAGCGGGAGGTGCGACTGGCGTGCCGCGACGTTACCTCCGGGCGCGGTAGGTCACGATACACGGCTCCGCAGCACGGGCAACGGCGCCTATTTGGCGCGGTAGCGGCCGGGCCGCCGTGAAATGCGGCTGGAGGTGGTAGCGATCGAACAGCCGGCGCAACGCGATGAGAATGGCGGAAATTGAGAAGCGCTGGGCCGGACAAGCGTGACGACCATGGCCGAACGTGCTGACGAGTTCGCTTCCGGCAAGTCCCGTCATCGGTACGAGGCGGCGCCCGGTGTAGTGAGCTGGATCGAAGCGCTCGAGACCCGGTGCGGCGGTCGTGTTGGTGACTGACAACATGGTCGCGACGAATGCGCCCGGCGCAATACGGTAGTGCCGGTCACCGTCGTCGATCTCCGCCGAACGCATGACCGCGCGCAAGGTAATCGAACGCTGCGCCATGCGAATGGACTCGTTCGCGCACTGTTCGAGCAATGGGTCGTCGTGCTGCATGGCGCGCTGCAGGTATTGGGGGCGAAGCAGGAGGTTGACGAGAGTCCAGGCCATCGCGGCGAACAGATTGGACTGGGAGCCCATGTGGATGAGTATCAGGTCGCGCGCGATGCGGCGCGCGCGGTCCTCCCCACCAACATCGGCCCATGAGCTCGAGATCCGTTCGAGGAAGTCGTCACGAGATTCGCCTCTGCGCTCCCTCTCGCTCAGCACCCCCGCGACGATTCCCTCGATGGCATTCATCGCGGCACGCTCGCGGTGTTTTCTCGTGGCCCACGTGACGAACCCGCGAGCGGGGTGGACGAAGGACTCCGAGGCATCGAGCCGATCGAACAGCGGTATCAGTTGGTTGAGTCGCTGCGCCGATGCGCACTCAACCCCGGCCCACGATGCAAGGCCCAAGCGATGGCCGAGACGGCGTGCATAGGTGAAGACTTCGAAGCTCCCTTCACGACCAAGCTCCTCGAGCTGCAACCGGACCGCCTCTTCGAGGTTCTCTATGTAGATTTCGACGTCGTCGTTGCCGAAGAGGTGGTGTGGGAAGTTGCGGCGTCCCACGAAGAGTTCGTCGGGCACCTTGTGGCGAAGCAGGGCGTAGTCGGCGAAGCCCTTGCTCGCCACGTGCTCGGGTAGCGTGTAGAGCGCGCGGACCCCGGCCGGCGAGAAAACACAGAAAAGGCGATATCCGAACGCGTCGACGACGAAGGTGTCGCCGAGTCGTGCGCGACATCGGGTCAGGAAAGCGGTGGGGTTCCGCAATAGCCCCAATCCTGATCCTACCCACGGCAGGATCGCCGGTGCAGCCGGCGGCATGGGCTCGATCGCAGGCAGTGTCCTGCTGGCCATCGCGCTGAGCTAGTGGGCGTTGGCGATTCTTTCGGCGACCATGGCCTGCAACCGGTGCTTGTCGATCTTACCCGTATCGGTGAACGGCAACGCCGCGCGATCGTACACGAACAGGTGGCGTGGAACCTTGTAGGCCGACAGCTCTCTGCTCGCGGCCTCGATGATGCGTGGCGGAGTCAATGCACAGTCTGCTTGCAAGACGATGGCCGCGGCTACGCTCTGCCCGCGCTCGGGGTCGGGCACACCCACAATGTAAGCCTCCTTGATCCCCGGCACGGATTCGAGCACCACCTCCACTTCACGTGGCGACACGTTAGCGCCTCCGGTTTTGATGAGATCTCCGAGCCGTCCCTCGAAGAACAGATTGCCGTTGCCATCGAAGTACCCCCCGTCTCCTGTGTGGTAGAACCCATCAGCATCGAACGCGCGCTCGCGCTCCACCTTGTAGAGTCCCTGCATGAGACTGTATCCCCGTACGCAAATCTCACCGGACGTTCCTGAAGCGACCCGTTCGCCAGAGGATGGATCGACGATCTTGTGCTCGAGGCCGGGGACGGATCTGCCGAACGATCCGCGCAAGTGAGAGGGAAGATCTTGTTGCATGTCATCGATTGTGTGTGGGCCGCAGGTCTCCGTCATGCCGAGCGAGTTGGGCCGAAGTGCTGGGTCCGCGGGCCGAGCGCCGGGCGGCAGGATGTCGTAGATATTACCCGCGCGGATCGAGGAGAGATCGCGTCGTTTAAAGCTTGGGTGGTCGGCCATGGCCTTACCGTAGTGAGGCCAACCCGCGACGACCGTCGCGCGCTCGCGCTCGATGTAGTCGAGCGTGGTGGCCGGCTCGAACACGTCTTCGGCCAGCACGGTGGCTCCGGCATGGAGGGCCGCGAGCAAGACGAAAACGAGACCCCCGACCCAGAAAAATGGCATGGGCGAGTAGATTCGGTCGTCGGGAACCAGGCCGCGAAACCGGTTGAGGTTTGCGGCATGTTGCAGAACTGCGCCGTGAGTGTGGAGCGCGCCCTTGGGATCGGCCGTGCTTCCCGAGCTATAGATCAGGACCATCGCGTCGGCCGGGGTGACGTTGGCCTCGATTGCGGCAAGGAGTGCCGCGTCGACGGTCGCTGCCGCTGTCTGAAGAGTGCGTGGCCCCGGCTCGGTCCACGGACGCGTCTCCTCACCCCAGACCAGCACGCTGCGTAGGTAGGGCAGGGCGGAGATGCGCAAAGGCCGCGCATAGTGATCCTTCAACTCGGGCGCGAACGACTCGAGCCGCTGGAGATAGTTGTTGCTCAGGAACCGGTCGATCGTCAGGAGCGCGTGAACGTCGGCGTGCCTCAGAATCCAACCCAGTTCGCGAGGCTTGTAGAAAGTGTTGAGCGGTACCGCGAGTGCGCCGATGCGCGTCACTGCGAGCCAGCTGAGGACCCAGTCCAGGCCGTTCGGCATCAACACGCCGACGCGTGTGCTCTTTCCGATCCCGTTTGCCAGCAGACCACGAGCGAGCACTGCGGACTGACGATCGGCCTCGCCGTAACTGAGGTAGCGATCGCCGAGTACGATCAGGCGTTTGTCGCCGATACGCGCGGCCTGCGCGCGTATCAGTTCGGCGACGGTCAACGGACAGTGTTCGGTTGGCATCGCTGCCCCACTAACTTGCTTCGTGGCGGCCTCCCGATATAGCGTCAAAGCTGACGGATCGTCAATTCGCTGCGGAGCGCATGGGTGGAGTTCGCTTGGTCAAAGGATGACTTGGAGTTCCGGGAGCGCTTGCGGACGTTTCTAGCCGAGACTTTGCCGGCCGACTGGGAGGAGGTCTCGAGGGAAGGACCTGGCAGCGATGCGCAGGCTGCATTCTCTCGCAGATTCTGTCGAGAACTGGCCGCGCGTGGTTGGCTGACCCCGCACTGGCCATCTCTGTATGGCGGCGCGGATGCGACCCCGTGGCGTCACGCCGTCCTAAGCGAAGAGATGTGGGCGCTGGGCGAACCGCGCGGGCCGCAGTACATGAATGTCAACTGGATCGGGCCGACCATCATGCGATTCGGTTCCGAGGAACAGAAGAGGCAACATCTGCCACTCATCTCCCGCGGCGAGGTGCTGTGGTGCCAAGGATTCTCGGAGCCCGAAGCCGGCTCTGACCTGGTTGCATTGCGCACCTTGGCGCTCCGCGACGGTGATGAGTACGTCATTAACGGCACGAAGATCTGGACCTCCTACTGCAACCACGCCGACTACTGCTTTCTGCTGGCACGAACCGATCCGCGCTCCAAGCGACACGAAGGCGTCTCGGTGTTGCTCGTTCCGATGAACACCGCGGGGATCGAGATCCGCGAGATTCCGTCGGTGGTCGGTGAGCGTTACTTTCACGAGGTCTTCTTCACGGATGCTCGAGTCCCTGCCTCGTGTCTGCTGGGCCTCCAGCATGGTGGCTGGGAGGTCGTTACCTACGCTCTACAGTACGAACGTGTGGGTGCTCCACGCTACGCTCGCGCAACCTACACCCTCGACCGATTGGCTGAACACACGAAACGACAAGGGTCTTTCAATGATTCGGCCGTCCGAGAGAAGCTCGGCGAAGCCCGAGCGCTGAGCGAGGCGGCGCGCTTGCTAACCTACTGCGTCATCGATCAACGCGCCAAGAACCGGCCGCCGACGGCGGACACCAACATTGCGCGTGTTATGGGAACGTTGGTTGACCGGACGGTGGGTGAACTAGCCCTGGAGATCTACGGCACCGCTGCGCTCGAGACCGGCACCTTCCCGAATGCGAACTTCAAGCTGTCGATGACTGCCGGCGTGGCGGTTGGAGCGACCGAGATTCATCTCAACCTGATTGCCGCGCGTGTGCTCGGACTGCCGCGCGAGTAGCAACGAACCTCTGCTCTCTGCCTAGCGAAGGGGTGCTCCGGACCTCACGACCCGGCCGAGCCAGGTTCCGGCCAGCAAGGAGGTCAGGATCGCGACCAGGACGAGAACCGCGTAGAAGTCCTGACTGATGATCTCGGCGTCCAACGCGACCGATGCGAGCACGATGCCCGGGCCGCCGCGTGCGTTCAGTGCGACGGCGAGGTTGCGTGCCCCGGCCTCGGTTTCTCCCGCGAGGCGTGCCCCGGCCCACACGCTTGCGGCCTTCGCGATGCAGGCGATCGTCAGAAAAAGGATAAAGAAAGAAAGCGGAAAGCCGCGCAATAGGTCGAGACGCAGCCCCACTACCGCGAAATAGATCGGAATGAAAAACGCCATTGCGAAGTTGCGAATCGTTTCCCTCGCCTCGATCGCTCGCCGGCTTCCCGAGGAGCCAACGGCAACCCCGGCGACGAAAGCTCCGAACAAGGGGACGACCCCCAGCAGCGAGGCGGCCACACTTGGTCCCAGCATGAAGACGAGCTGAAATGCGATAGCGTTTTCACGTTTCACCAGATTGTAGCGGCTTCGCCTGATGCTGCGGTAGGCAGGCGGGCCGAGCCACAGCCCGAGTGCGAGGAAGCCCACGGTCACCAGAATGTGGTAGCCGATGCCGGCAGCCGAGCCCGGCGCCAGTCCGAGTGCGGAGGGAACCCCGAACGCGGCGCCGGCGGATTGCTCCACCAGCCCGATAGCGATCGCGAGGATCACGTAGACGACCACATCCTCGATCACGGCGACCGTAAGGACGATGCGTGCGAAGGCTGTGTCGAGAATCCCCAAGTCGCTCATGATGCGCGAGATCACGGGGATGCTCGTCACAGCGATCGCCAAGGAGAACACCAGGATGAACGCCGGCCGGCTACCGGCGGTGCCGATCAAGTTCTCGCTTGGGAGCAGCGAGACCAGGCTGAGGCCGATGAGGAAGGGGACGACCATCCCACTGGCGGTGACGGCAACGACAGTCCGGCGTTCGTCTGCCAAGAACGATGAACGAATCTCGGTCCCGGCCCCAAACATCAGGAGCAGCAGTCCGATCTGGTAACAGGCATCGAGGACCAGCGGCACATCGGCGTGGTCGGAGAACACCGAGGATTGCAGCTCAGGGGAGAGCGCACCGAGCACGGTGGGGCCGAGTACGAGCCCTCCTAGGAGCTCGCCGATGACGCGGGGTTGACGCAGCCGAACAAACACGTAGGCGCATGCGTGCGCCGCGATCAGCAATAGCGTCAGCGCAAACAGCAGCGTGGTCAGTGCGTCGGCGGAGAAGCTCACCTGGATTGCGAAGCGCGCCGACCGTTACGCTACCAGCGGATGGAAGCGCGAGCGATAGGGCTTCGTATCACTAAGTCTTCTCCGGAAGAAAGCGGGCTAGTTCAAGGAGCGAGCCCCGGATTCCTGTTCCACGCGAGATCACCAGCGGATTAGCCCGCGTGTGTTCACTGGGATGGTGTTGTTGCTCCGGCCTTCAACCTGACCGGTGCCTGGCGAGGGGTCACGGTGAACGCTTCGCACGAGTTCTCCAATACGGCGTCGAGAAAGGGCATGAATATCTGGCCGGCCAGTTTCGCTACAATTCGATCGCGCGTTCCGGATCGGATGAGACTGTCACGCAACTGACCTATCGACCGGCATCGGCCCCATTCTAGACGCTCGGTACGGGCTGACCGGGGCAGCCGTAGTTCTTGCCGACGATGCGTAGCCCGCTCGGTGGTTTTAGATCGACTTGGGATCGCCGGGCCTCCCTGCCGTGCTCGAGCCAGCGCGCACACGCCGGCGTGAGCGAACGCGCCACAGCCTCTCCATACCGGTTCAGTTCATCGGCCGTCCGCACGTCGTGGCAGCGGCGGTTCGTCTCTTTGCTGATGAAGCTCGTGGCTCCGCCGGTGAAACCCATCCCCACCTCCGGGGGGAGCGTATCGGCGTCCCCCTTCATGGATTCGAAGCTTGTGCTATCGACGATCGCAGGCCACAGGGCCTGTGGCACACCCTCAGATAGACCGCCGGTCACCGAATATCGCCTTCCAAATCGGTCTTCAGAACCCAGCGTCGATCCAAGGCGAGACGAGATTCAGGCTGGCCGGCAGCGGGCCTGGGCCAAGGATCAGCAGACTCAGGATCCGTTGAGTCCAAGGTGTCCCCGCTTTGAGGAGGTCGAGATGATGATGTCATCGTCGCGCAGCGTGATCCAGTCCCAGCGCGTGCTGTCGAGATGGTGGTTTTTGTAGGTGCGCGAGCTGAAGAGCACCATGCCGAGCTTGCGTGACGACGTTCGCGGTGGCATCAGCGCATGCTTTCACGAATAAGCCCGCTGGAAAGGCCGTGGATTTTGACCTGAACGACGAACAGCGGGCGATCCTAGACGCCGTCGAGGCCCTGCTCGCCAAGCACGCGGGGCCGGCGCGGGCGATCGCCCTGTCGCGCGAGAGCGGATACGACCACGTCCTCGAGCAGGCTCTAGAGGAGGCCGGTTTCGGCGACATCGTGCTGACCGGCGGCACGGGTCCGTTGGAAGCCGCATTGTTGATCGAAGCCGTCGCTCGCGCGGCCGGTACGGTACCGTTCGCGGCCGCGGCGCTGGTCGCACCGTGTGTGACCGGTGGGCGCCTGCCGGGACCGGTCGCCCTGATCATCGAGGGAAGGACGGAGCCCGTACGGTTTGCCGCTCAAGCCCGGAGCGCGCTCGTTCTGACGGGTGATCGCGCCCGCGTGGTCAGGCTCGAGCCAGGAGTTGCCGCCGGCGTAGCGTCCGGGTTCGGCTACCCGATGGGAAGAGTTCCCTCCGGAGCGATTGCCCACGGCGAGACCCTGGCGCCGGGCTCGGGTGCTGCGCTGCGCAACTGGTGGCGAGTGGGGATCACGGTCGAGGCAGCTGGTGCGATGCGCGCCGCGCTCGACATGACCGTCGAATACCTCAAACACCGACGTCAATTCGGACGTTCGATAGCATCCTTTCAGGCGGTTCAGCACCGTTTGGCCGAGTGCAAGGTCCTGGTGGAGGCGAGCGCGTGGCTGGGGTTCGAAGCGGCATGGCTAGGCGCTCCTTCCGAGGCTGCCGCGTGCGCCGCCGCACAGACCATGGCTGCCGCCGCGCGCATCTTCCGCGAAACCCATCAGCTCTCAGGTGCCATCGGCTTCACGCGCGAGCACGATCTGCACGTATGGACGATGCGGTTGCAAGCGCTACGGCTCGAGCTGGACGGTGTCGATGCCCACCGCCGAGCGGTTGCGGAAGCACGTTGGGGTTGATCGCGAGTCGGTCATGTCAATCGATCTTGAATACACCGACATGCAGCGAGCCGTCGCTGCGACCGTCGAGCACTTTTGCCGTGACCATTGCACGAGCGAAGTGATCAGGAGTGCCGAGCCGGAGTTTCCACTCCGGCTCTGGCACGGCATTGCGGAACTGGGCGTGCTCGCGATCGCGACCCCGGCAGGCAGCGGCGGAGCGCTCGAGATCTGCGCGGCAAGCGAGGTGTTGGGACGGGCGCTGTTTCCAGGGCCGCTTGCCGCAACGTTTTTCGCGGCCCAGGTTCTACCCGATTCCGACCGGGGCCGCGTGGGTCGAGGCGACGCGTTGGTATCGGTCGGCTCGCCGCCGATCATGCCTTGGGCGCCGTTGGCCGCCTACTATCTGATCGTTGAGGACGATCGAGTCTACAGCGCTCGCGCTCGGTCGCCGGTGACGGCCATCGAGACGATCGGCGGCGAGCCCTGGGGTCGAGTCGAACTGGAGCGCGTGGCTGCGCTCGGCAGCGCCGGCCGAGCGCTCGCGTTCCACGACGTCTCGCTCGCAGCCTACCTTGCGGGTGCAGGTCAGCGCTTACTCGAGCTGGTCTGCGAGCACGCGCGCACGCGCCGTCAGTTCGGTAGACCGATCGGAGACTTCCAGGCCGTCGCCCATCCGCTCGCGGAATGCGCGATGCGCTTGACGGGCGCTCTCGTGCTCGCGCAGGCCGCCGCGTTCGACCTGGATCACGCCGGTGCGCGCGCATTCCAGCGCGCGGCCGCGGCCCGCATTTCCGCGTGCGCGGCAGCGACGCGCACTCTGCTCGTCGGCCATCAGACCTTTGGGGCTCTCGGTGTCACGATCGAAGGCCCCGTCTATCCGTTCAGCATGCGGATCCGCCAGCTCATCTCGCTGCAGGTCGGTCGCTCGGCGGGGTACGCGTCGGTGCTGGCCGAGTTCGGCCTTTGAAGGAGTCCGGTATGAGCACGCTTTCTTATCGCGACATCGATCTCCGCGGTCCTCTCGACGGCGTCTTGTACGAGAAACACGACCACGTGGCCGTGATCACGATCAATCGAGCGCAACGAGGTAACTCTCTGACCCCAGGGATGCAGAAGCTGTTCCGCGCCATCTGGGCAGATGTGCGAGAAGACCAGGAGGTCGGTGTCGCCGTCGTGACCGCTGCCGGCGAGCGGCACTTCTGTACGGGCTTCGACGTGGGCGAGGCGGCGGCCGAAGATGCAGACTCGGTCTTCAACAACCGTCCGCTTGCCGAAGCGGTGTTCTGGTCGCCGCATCAGAATCAGGTGTGGAAGCCGGTGATCTGCGCTGTCAACGGACTGTGCGTCGGCGGCGGTCTGCATTTCGTTGTCGATGCCGACATCGTGGTTGCGGCCGAAAGCGCGGCCTTCATGGACACGCATGTCAATGTCGGCATGGTTGGCGCGATCGAGAATGTTGGGCTCGCTAAACGGCTACCCCTGGGTGCGGCATTGCGCATGACGCTGATGGGACGGCACTATCGAATGCCGGCGCGGCGCGGGTACGAGCTAGGGCTCATCGACGAACTGGTCGCGAAGCCGGCTGATCTCCTGCCGGCGGCGCTCGGGATGGCGCGGCTGATGCTGGAGAACTCTCCTCAAGCCATGGCGCTTTCCAAACAGGCGGTTTGGGGGGCGCTCGAGAACGGCTACGGTGCCGCGCTCGAGCAGGCATGGGCGCTGCTGCGGCTCCACTGGGCCCATCCGGATTTCACCGAGGGGTCGCGGGCTTTCGCCGAGAAGCGTGCTCCCCGCTGGAATCCCGATCCGAATGCACGTGAGCGAAGCGGCAGGTGACCCGGTGGACTTCCGATTTTCCGACCAGGAGGAGGCGTTCCGCGCCTCGGTGCGTGAGTTTCTAGCGGATTATCAGGGCCTCGACGGGTTCCTCCAGCAGGGCCATAAGTGGCCGCGAGTGCGCGCGATGTTCGAGAAGATGGGCGAGCGCGGGTGGCTGTCGCTCGCCTGGCCGGAGAGCGATGGTGGCCGTGGTCTGCCACCGGCCTTTGAGTACATCCTGTGGGACGAGATGGCGTACGCTCGTGCCGCGCGGAACCCGCTATCGGCGGGCATCGTGGCCAAGACGCTCATCCGTTACGGATCCGAAGAACAGAAACGTCACTGGCTACCGCCCATCCGCGAGGGCCGGATGCACTTCTCGCTCGGCTACTCAGAGCCCGAGGCCGGCTCAGACCTGGCATCGCTGCGCATGCGAGCCGAGCGACGCGGTGACGGTTACTGCATCAGTGGTCAGAAGTGTTGGCAGTCGTACGCGCAGGACATGGACTACCTCTGGCTGCTGGCTCGGACGGGAAGTCAAGAGAGTCGCGGCAAAGGATTGAGTCTGTTCATCGTCGATCTGCGCGCACGGGGAGTGACCGTTCGGCCGCTCCCGATCATCGACGGCGATCAGCTCAACGAGATCTTTCTCGAGGAGGTCGAGGTGCCCGTCGCTCAACGCGTGGGCCCCGAAAATGGCGCATGGGGCATCATGGCGGAGGCGTTGGCCGACGAACGCCATATCCAGTTTCCCCCGGGTAGAGTCCGGCGCGATCTCGAAGAAATGATCGCCTGGCTACGCGCGCGCGGCTGCGTGAACGACCCGCTCGTACGCCGGAGGCTGGCGGAGCTCGCCGTCGAGGTACGCGAGGTCGAGATGCACGCATTGCGCGTCCTGGACGCGCTACAGAAGCGGCGGCCGGTTGCGGTCGACGCGGCGACCAACAAGGTCGCCCACACCATCGCCTGCCAGAACATCGCGCTCGCGGCCATGGAATTCGGCGCGCAGTCGGCGCTGATCCGTGGAGAGCGGCCCGAGTTGCTCTGGCGGATCTCCTTATGGGAAACCATTGGCGGTGGTACCTCCGAGGTGATGCGCGGCGTAGTTGCGCGACAAGGGCTCGGCTTGGGTGGACGCGGGTGAGCTGCGTGGTTACTCAGCGACCCTGGCCGGGCAGCAAGCTCGGTTCGCCTGGCATCTGCACGAGCTCGATGCGGGTTCCGTCTGGATCGAGCGCGAATACGGCTGCCGCGCCGTGTGCGGGGTTTTCGAAACGCGTGTCGCTGAGGATCCGCACGCCGGCCTGGACCAACTGTTGCACCGTGGCGTTGAGATCGTCAACGCGCAGGGAGATATGAGTCAATCCGAGCGCGTTCATCGCGCGCGGTGCACCGGCGCCGACGTGGGCCGGCTGTTCGAAGTGCAGCAGTTCGAGTCTGGTTCCGTCGCGCTCGAGCCACTCCACGCGCAGCTTGGTGCCACTGACCCCGAGTAGACGATCCACCGGAGCGCCCGAGTACTGAGCGCGCGCACACGGCTCGAAGCCAAGGAGGTCCCGGTAAAAGCCGAGCGAACGTTCCAGATCCGAAACGCAGATGCCGATGTGGGAGAGGCGCAAGAACGACACGGCTAGCTCAGCGCGATTGGCGGTCGGTTCCGAACCACCCCTTCCGCCAGAAGTATGTGAGCATGGCGCCGGCGGCGGATCCCATCAAGGCGAGCACGAGTGGGTACCCGTAGATCTGGTGCAGCTCGGGCATGTGGTCGAAGTTCATCCCGTAGACGCCGGCGATGAAGGAGAGTGGAATGAAGAGGCTCGCCATCATTGTCAGGACCTTCATGATCTCGTTGGTACGCTGGCTGATGTTGGAGAGGTAGATCTCGACGACCGCCGTCGCCATGTCACGAGAAGAATCGACTAGCTCGATGATCTGGGCCATGTGGTCGTAAGTCGTGCGCAGATAGACGCGAGTTCCGTCCGCGATGAACGGGCTGGGGTCACGCATCAGCGCCGCGAGTAGCTCGCGCTGCGGCCAGCCGATGCGTCGCATCAGGGCGAGCTGCCGGCGGAGGTCATGCAGCTCGCTCAGGGTGGATGGCACGGGTTTCTCCACGGCGTCGTCGTGCAAGCGGTCCAGCTCGGCAGCTTGCTGCTCGACGACCGGATAGTGATGGTCGATCAGCGTGTCGATCAGTGCGTAGAGCAGGTAGTCGGGCCCGGAAGTGCGGATCGGGCCGATTCCGGCTCGGATGCGCTCACGCACGGGATCGAAGAATCCGAAGTAGCGCTCCTGGAACGAAAGCAGAACGTTGCGTCCGAGCACGAAACAGACTTGTGGAGCCGCCAGGTCGCCATGGTCGAGGAGCGGGGTGCGCGCAATGACGACCTGCTGCCGCTCCCAGAGCACGGTCTTCGCACGCTGAGGGATGTTGACGGCATCCTCGAGCACCAGGTCGTGGAGCCCGAAGGCCGCTGCGACTGCCCGCAGGCGCTGTTCGTTGCCCAAGCCTCGGATGTCGATCCACGTAACGCTGCCCGCCGCGGCGAACTCCTCGAGCTCGGAGTCGTCGACGATCTCCGCCTCACGCAGGTGATCAGCTCCGTACTGGACGACGAAGATGCGTGGAGCGGGAGAGTCTGCGGGAATGGCCAGCGTGCCCGGTCGCGCGCCGACCATTGGTCTGGATTTCGCGAACGGCGCGGCGGCGCGACGCTTGGACTTCCGATGCGAGCGATCCGAACGCGGCAGTTGAATCTCGCTTACGCTCACGCACGACGCTCGGGAGGCGTGCCGTCCGTGGCGCCGCTGGCGCCATCCTCGTCGGGCGCTACGTCACGTTCAAAGCGCAAGCTCTTGATGCGCCGGCGAGCGACCTCGACGACCACCGCACGATAGGGGCCGATCTCGAGGGAATCGCCCGGCCGCGGCAGTCGGCCCAGTTGTGCCACCACGTGTCCACCGATGGTATCGGCGTCATGCTCTTCGGCGAGCTGCGGCAACTCGAGAACCTCTGCCGCCTCGGGCAACGCGAGCGAGCCGGAGATCTCGACGGCGCCGCGGCCCATGTTGAGCACGTCGTGCTCCTGCTCGTCGAACTCGTCACGAATCGGTCCGACGATCTCTTCCAGGGCGTCTTCGAGAAAGGCCAGACCAATGGAAGTTCCGTGCTCGTCGAGGACGACGGCGCAGTGCGTGCGGGAGCGCTGCATGTGGGCGATCAATCGCGACAGCGGCTGCGTATCTGGAACGTAAAGCGGCTTACGCGCGATCTCGTTGAAGTCGGGAATCTTGCCTTCTGCAAGCGGACCGATGACGTCCCTGGCGTGAACGAACCCGATCACGGTATCCAGTCCGACCGTGCATAGCGGGAAGCGCGAGTGACCGCTGTCGAGCACGACACGCAGATTCTCTTCGGGAGTGTTCTGCAGCGAGAGAAACTGCACGTCGACGCGTGGCACGAGAATGTGGCGTACCTCCAGCTCCATGATGCCGAAAATATTCTCGGTCAACGCGCGCGCTCGTCGAGAGATATGGCCCGCTCGGGCGGACGTCGCCAGAATCAGCTTCAACTCATCGATGGTTGGCGACGCATCTTGGCCGTCGGGAGCCGAGACGCCGAGCACGCGTAGCAATCCGTCGGAGGCAGTGTTGATCAACGTGATGAATGGGCGGAACACGGCTTCGAACGCGCGCAGGGGGTAGGCCGTCAGCATGAGGCCCGTCTCCGGGTGTCGAATCGCCCAGATCTTCGGCGCGAGCTCGCCGATCGTCATGTGGATGAACGTGATCGCCGCCAGCGCTAGCACCAGGGCCACGCCGCGTACCAGCACATGGCCGCTCACCACCGTGAACCCGGCCGCGTCAAGCCCGGCAAGCAACAGATGTGCGATCGCCGGCTCGGCAAGCCATCCGATGGAGAGGCTGGTGATCGTGATACCGAGCTGGCAGGCCGCAAGGTATCGTTCGAGACGGGTGTAGAGGTGACGAGCGAGCCGAGCCCGTCGACTGCCCGCTTGTGCCAGGTTGTCCAGGCGCGTGCTACGCACGCGCACGAGAGAATACTCGGCGACGACGAGGAAGCCGTTGATCGCGACCAGTAGGGCTGTGGCCAGCAACGGCCAGCCGACGCTGGTCGAGGCTAGGTGAGGATCACCGGATGGCATTCAGCAGCAAGCACGAATCCACGATGCCGTACCCGCGAGCTGCAGGACTCGAACAGCTCACGATCGTCGGATCGCGGTCTTGACAGACCGAAGGCGGGGGTTCGTCGGTTTCCGTTTCCACGTAGGAGGCGTGCTGACGAAACACTATTTCATGTGCGCATTCGGCTGACAACCAGCCCCGCCGATGCGGGAAGGCATGGAAGGGGCCGAGTTGACCTGCGCGACGCTTCGTCGAACAATCCGCCGCTTTCCCGTTCCCGTAAAGACCACCAGTGTCATTGGCGAGAGGCTCGTCGGCAGATGATCATCGGAATACCACGTGAGACGGCGCCGTTCGAGAAGCGCGTGGCGCTCGTCCCCGAAACCGTCAAGAAGCTCGCGGCGAAGAAGATCTCGGTCGTCGTGCAAACCGGCGCCGGTGATGCCTCTGCGCTGATCGACTCCGACTACACGGCAGCCGGCGCCACCATGCTTCCGACGTTCGAGGCCGTCGTCGCTGCGGCCGACACGATCGTCAAGGTCAATCCACCCTCGCTCGACGAGATCGGCAGACTCAAAGAAGGAATCGCGCTGGTCAGCTTGCTGTATCCGCTCTCGCGCGCTGATCTCGTCCGCCCGTTGGCGCAGAGGCGGATCCTGTCGATCGCCCTGGACATGATTCCGCGCACCACGTTGGCCCAGGCGATGGACGTGCTTTCCTCGCAGGCCAATCTCGCAGGTTACTGGGCGGTGGTTGCCGCAGCGGCGCGGCTGCCCAAGATTTTTCCTCTGTTGATGACGGCGGCCGGTACGATCACGCCGGCGCGAGTGCTGATCATGGGCTGCGGTGTGGCCGGCCTCCAGGCCATCGGTACGGCCAAGCGACTCGGGGCGATCGTGGAAGCCACCGACGTTCGGCCGGAGACCAAGGAGCAGGTTGAATCGCTGGGCGGTAAGTTCCTGCAAGTGGCCGGGGTCGAAGTTAGGCAGGGCACGGGCGGCTACGCCGCAGAGCAAACCGAAGAATACAAGAAGAAGCAGGCCGAGCTCATCTCATCGGCGATCGCCAGAGCCGACGCCGTGGTCACGACGGCGCTAATTCCGGGTCGCAAGGCGCCGATTCTCGTGAGCGAGGAGCAGGTCAGGTCGATGCGCCCCGGTTCGGTGATCGTGGATCTGGCGGCGGAGCAGGGCGGCAACGTGGTGGGATGCGAGCCCGGCACAGAGGTCGTCAAACACGGCGTCACCATCCTGGGGCCCGTGAGCACGGCGAGCAATGTCTCCAACCATGCCAGTCAGGCGTTCTCCCGCAACATCGAGAAACTGCTCCTCCACATCACGGCCGACGGACAGTGGGCGATCGATCTACAGGAGGAGATCGCCAAGGGTTGCGTGATCACCAAGGACGGGCAGATCGTGCACCCGCAGGTCAAGGAGGCGGTAGGCAAGTGACCGGTATCGATCACATTTTGATCGGACTCTACGTCTTTTCACTGGCGGCCTTCCTGGGTTTCCAGGTGATCTCGAAAGTCCCTCAGCTTCTGCACACGCCGCTGATGGCCTTCACCAACGCGATTTCGGGAATCTCGCTCGTCGCCTCCATCGTGATTGCAGGCGGGAAATCCGATGGCGTGCTGGTTCCGATCCTGGGAGCGGTGGCGGTGGCCTCGGCCACGATCAACGTCGTGGGCGGCTTTCTCATCACCGACCGCATGCTGCGGATGTTCAAGAGGAAAGGGGCCCAGAAGTGACCGCTCTTCTCGCCTCCGTCTCCGAAGCCGGCGCTGCCGCCTTCAGCGCCCGGATCTTGGTCTACCAGGTCGCGCTCTTCGTCGCTTCGATGCTGTTTCTGGTGGGTCTTCGGATGCTCACCAAGCCGGAAACCGCTCGACGCGGCATGCAGGTAGCCGTCGTCGGCATGTTCGTGGGCGTGGTGGGAACGCTGCTGCACACCAACGTGGTGCGCTACGAGTGGATCATCGGAGGCCTGATCGTCGGGACCGCGATTGGCGCGCCGATGGGGCTGCTGATCCCGATGACCAAGATGCCCGAGCGAATTGCGCTCTCGCACGCTGGTGGCGGCCTTGCGGTCGCGTTGGTGGGTGTCGCCGAGTATCTGCTCGGCCATCCTCAGCACTCCAAGTTCGCCATGGGCGCGATCACCTTCGAAGTGATCATGGGCGCGATCACGTTCACGGGCTCGCTCATGGCCTTTGGCAAGCTGTCCGAGATGCTTCCCGGCAGGCCCGTGACCTTTCCACGGCAGAATGCGATCAACATCTTGCTGCTAGGTGGCACCGTGGCCGCCCTGATCACATTGTTGCTCAGTCCGTACAACGCGGTGCTGTTCTACGGGGTGCTCGCCGTCGCTTTGGTGTTGGGCGTTCTGCTCGTGCTGCCGATCGGCGGCGCCGACATGCCCGTGGTGATTTGCCTTCTCAACTCGTACGCGGGTCTGGCGGCATCGGCCTCTGGTTTCGCGCTGGACAACAACGTCCTGATCATCTGCGGTGCGCTCGACGGGGGCTCGGGCTTCCTCCTGGCGATGATCATGTCGAAGGCGATGAACCGTTCGTTCGGCAACGTGATGTTCGGGGCATTCGGCAGCGAGGCGAGCGTGCAAGCGGCCGCTGCGGCAGGATCCGGCGGCGTGGCACGCGAGGCGACGATCGAGGACGCGGTGGAAGAGTTCAAGATCGCACAGAGCGTCATCGTGGTGCCGGGCTACGGCATGGCGGTTGCGCAGGCGCAGCACGCTGTGCGCGACCTCGCCAACGCGCTGCAGTCGAACGGAACCAGCGTTCGTTACGCGATCCACCCGGTTGCCGGCCGGATGCCCGGGCACATGAACGTTCTGCTGGCCGAAGCGAATGTGCCCTACGACCAGCTCTTCGAGCTGGAGGCCATCAATGACGAGTTTGAGCGCACCGACATCGCCATCGTGGTTGGCGCCAACGACGTGGTGAATCCCGCCGCGAGAAACACGAAAGGCAGCCCCATCTACGGTATGCCCATCCTCAATGCGGATCAGGCGCGCCGGGTCTTCGTGCTCAAGCGGTCGATGAAGCCCGGCTTCGCCGGGATCGAGAACGAGCTCTTCGTCATGGACAAGACCCGCATGATCTTCGGAGACGCCAAGGCCACCCTTGGCAAGCTCGCTACCTCTCTGAAGAGCGGAGGGGGGCATTAGCCCCCGAGTAGGTCATTCGTCGCGCAACCCTGCGCCGCCGGCGGCCCGCGGAGATTGACAGTCAGGCGGCCATTGCCCCTACCATAGTCCGGTCCCGACGCCCTCCATCATGCTGTTCAACTCGCTCCAGTTCCTGATCTTCTTTCCGCTGGTCACCGTCGCGTACTTCGCCCTGCCGCACCGGCGTCGGTGGGCACTCCTGCTCGCCGCCAGTTGCTACTTCTACATGGCGTTCGTTCCCGCCTACATCCTGATCCTGTTCTTCACGATCCTGGTCGACTACGTCGCCGGGCGGGCGATCGAGGGCGCGCGGGGTGCCAAGCGCAAGTGGATCCTCTTGGCCAGCATCGCCGCAAACGTCGGCGTGCTCGCGTTCTTCAAGTACTTCAACTTCCTCAACGCCAACCTTCAGGGCCTGGCCGAGTTCATCGGCTGGAACTACCCCGTCGAGAGCCTCGGCATCCTGCTGCCGATCGGCCTGTCGTTCCACACGTTCCAGTCGCTGAGCTACACGATCGAGGTCTACCGCGGCAACTATCCGGCCGAGCGCCACCTGGGGATCTTCGCGTTGTACGTGATGTTTTACCCGCAGTTGGTCGCAGGTCCCATCGAGCGGCCGCAGAACCTCCTGTCGGAGTTCCACGTGCGTCACCGGTTCGACTATCGCCGTGTCACCGACGGGTTGAAGCTCATGACCTGGGGCTTCTTCAAGAAGGTCGTGATTGCCGATCGCCTGGCGATTCTCGTCAACCAGGTCTACGGGAGTCCAACCGACTACCAGGGTCTGCCTCTCGTCGTCGCGACCGTTTTCTTCGCGTACCAGATCTATTGCGATTTCTCGGGCTACTCCGACATCGCCATAGGCTCTGCCCAGGTGATGGGCTTCAGGTTGATGCAGAACTTCGATCGTCCTTACGCGTCGACTTCCATCTCCGAGTTCTGGCGCCGGTGGCACATCTCGCTCTCGACGTGGTTCCGCGACTACCTCTACATTCCGCTCGGTGGCAACCGGGTCGCGCGCTGGCGCTGGCAGCTGAATCTCGTGATCACGTTTCTGGTCAGCGGACTGTGGCACGGGGCCAACTGGACGTTCGTGGCTTGGGGGGCGCTGCACGGTTTCTACCTGGTGTTCTCGATCTGGACGGCGACGATTCGCGGAAAGCTGGTCCACGCCGTTGGGCTGGACAGACACCCGACGCTGCATCGGGCGGCCAGCGTGCTGATCATCTTCCCGCTCGTCTGTTTTGCGTGGATCTTCTTCCGCGCCACCAGCATCAGCGAGGCGCTCTACATCGTCACGCATCTGTTCGCGACGCCGTTCCTTCCAGAGGGCGGTGTCGGCGCGCTCTTCGATCTCGAGCTCGACGCGGTCGAGTTGGCCATCGCACTAGTCGCGATCGCGATTCTGGAGATCGCGCAACACGTGCAGGGGACCGGAAGCATTCGAGAGCGGCTCGCCACGCGGCCTGTACTGGTACGGTGGGCGGCCTACTACGCCCTCGTCATGTGCATCCTGGTCTTCGGGGTCTTCTCCCAGCAGGAGTTTATCTACTTCCAGTTCTGAGATACTCTCTTGGACGTCAAGCCGCGATAGCGAAAAATTTGTCCCCGTCGAAAGTCGATCCGTGCTTCGCCATTCCATAGATCGCGTGCAGCAGCTTTCGCATCACCGCAGTGTTCGCCTGCATCTTGGTCTTAC
>CAZKRI010000087.1:0-67993 GCA_964555245.1 uncultured Myxococcales bacterium | reverse complement strand
CGACTGCGTCGCTGGCCAGGTCTGTAACCTCTCTACCGGCCTTTGCCAGGACCCGAACGGCGCTTGCGATGAGGACGCCGATTGCGGCGGCAGCCAGGTCTGCAACACGTCTACTGGTGTCTGCCAGAACCCGAACGGCGCTTGCGATGAGGACGCCGATTGCGGCGGCGGCCAGGTGTGTAACCTGACCAGTGGTGTCTGCGAGTCGGTGACGCCGGAGTGCTCGAACGACGCCGATTGCGACGATACGCTGTTCTGCAACGGCAGCGAGGTCTGCGACGAAGGCGTGTGCCGCATGGGCAACGCGCCGTGTATCGACAGCGTTGCCTGCACCGTCGATGGCTGCGACGAGCAGACCGACGAGTGTAGCCACAGCGCATCCGACGTGGCGTGCGACGACGGCCTGTACTGCAACGGGAGGGAGAGCTGCGACGTGCAGGCAGGCTGCCAGGGGACCAATGCTCCGAACTGCGCCGCGCTCGACGCGTTCTGCGGTGCGGCAAGCTGCGCCGAGGGTGGGCAGGGCTGCGTGCTCGAGGCGGTCAACGAGGGACAGGAGTGCAGCGAGAACACCGACGTCTGCATACTGGCGAACCAGTGCGTTGCGGGCGAGTGTGTGGCGATCCCGCTGTGCGATCCGATCTGCCAGCGCTGCGACTCTGGCGAGTGCCTCAGTCTGTGTGGCAACCCCTTTGAGTCGGTGCTGACGGGGATTAACGCCACCGACGGGTTGTTCTCGCTGCGAGCGGCGGTCGAGCTCGAGCAGTGCCCGCTGTGTATCTGCGACCTCAACAACGACGGGGAGATTACTGCGACCGACGTGTTGCACATCGTCCGGTTCGTGGTGGGGCTGCCTGTACCGCTTGACTGCCCGGGGCCGAGCGAGGCGGCGACGACGACCACGACTACCGAGAGCACGACGACGTCGACCACGACGAGCACATTGGTCGAGGGTTCCTAAGGCCGAACCATCCGCGGTCGGGTCGATGCAAACGTGCGTCGCGTCAATGTCGGTGGCGACCGGCACACTCGAGCCCCTCTCCGTGCGCCACAGGACGAGGAAGCCATTGTCTCCGTCGCCCGTCACGGTCGGTGCTTCTTGAATCCCCTGCCAGTACGAGTTGACTCGGAACTCGTCGCTGAAAAGCGGCAACTCGCCGTATGCCGTCGGTGCGGTTACCAGCGGCGCGGCGAGCATTACCGAAACGAAGCGGGTGACTCAGCGCATACCGACCCGCTCGCGCTGCAAGCGCGAGGCGACTGTCGGGGACTACGCCGGCGGGCGTGACAGTGTCCAGCCCGGAACGACCCGACCGGGCGGGCCGGTGCGCCGTGCCGGGGCTCCCGATCAGCGGACGATCACGAGCGGCGGCGCCCGATTTTCTCGGCCGTTGACCAAGCTCAGGCGACTGCGCTAAACAGGCCTATGCGCTCGAGACCACGAGGACGGGCGAGGAGCGGCGATCGCCTCTTGACCTTGGGGGTCGGCTCGCACTTGCGCCGGAGGCTCATCAACCCGGTGCGAGCATGCGCGATCCTGTTCCTCGTTGCGCTATCGGCCACCACGGCGCATGCCGATAGCGGTCCCCTAGCACGTTGCGAGAAGGCCAAGCTTGGCGCGGCCGCGAAGGCTGGCGCGATGCTGATCAGGTGTCAGGCAAAGGCTGCAGCGACGGCGGCAATGCCGAGTGCGCAGTGCGTGGCGAAGGCAGGCGAGCTTCTGGCCAAGGGCTTCGCCAAGGGCGAGACGCAGGGCTCGTGCCCGTTCCAAGGTGAGGCTGCGAGCGTTGGCGCGCTACTCAGCGCCGCAGCCGATACCCTCGGGGCAGACCTCCGACCGGCCGTCGGTGCATCGAAGTGCGCGAGCAAGAAGCTGGGGGCGTCCGCGAAACGATTGGCCGACCGGCTCAAGGCCGAGGCTAAGCACGCGTTCGTGCCGGAGCGTGCCGCCCTGGCCGAGGCCGTCGCGAAGGTGTTGGCCCGGTTCGCGGTCGCGTTCGTCGAGGCCGAGGACCTGGCGGATTGTACGACGAGCGGCGACCAAGACGGCGTCGCCGCAGCGGTAGACGACCTGGTCGCCGACGTGCTCGACCAAGTGCGCGGCAGTCTCGCGAATCTGGCCGCCGCAGGTGGACGTCTCCTGGGAGCGGCAGCACGAGCGGACATCTTGGCGAGCATGGAGCCGCAGTACCGTGAGCTGCTGGCGAGGCAGTTCAGCTACGTGACGCTCGAGAGTGAATTCATGTGGGCGAACGTCGAGCCGACGCAGGGCGTGTACAACCTTGGACCGGTCGAAGAGACCCTCACGTTCGCCGAGCAGAACGGTCTCCCCACGCACGGCATCCCTCTGGTCTGGCATCTCATTTTGCCGTCCTGGGTAAACGCGTCGATGACGCCCGCCCAGCTGCAGATGGCGGTCGACGAGCGGATCGACACGCTCGTTGGCGGGTATGCCGGCCGGGTCAGCTCGTGGGTGGTGGTCAACGAAGCCGTCAATGACATCGGCAGCGCGCTACGCCCCACGATCTTTCTCAACAAGCTCGGGAGTCAGTACATCGCCGATGCTTTCGTGCGCGCGCGACAGGCCGATCCGAACGCTTTGCTGTTCTACAACGACTATCTCGCGGACGGCATCACTCTGAAATCGAACTTCATCTACGACATGGTTGTCGACCTTCTGGCTCAGGGCGTGCCGATCGACGGGGTCGGCTTGCAGATGCACCTGGGCGGGTTGTTTTCCGTGTTCGGGTAGACCATGCCCGCGCAGCTTCAGGAGAACATTCAGCGCTTCGTCGATCTTGGGCTGATCGTGCGAATCACCGAGATGGACGTGCAGGCGGTCGGCCTGGGCGATACGCCCGAGGAGCAACTGATCGCCCAGCGTTCCGTGTACCACGACGTCGTCGCCGCTTGCGTTGCAGTCGACGGCTGTGATGCGATCACGTTCTGGGGCTTCACGGACAAGTACACCTGGATCAAGGATTTCCTGTTCATTGACGACAACCCGTTGCCGTGGGACACCGGCTACTTTCCCAAGGCTGCGTTCTTCGGCGTGCGCGACGCGTTGCTCGGTCAATGATGTCCGCATGGCGACGGACGCGATCGTCTGAGTGCATCGGGATTCAACAAGGGAAACTCAAGCTCCACATGGCCCTTTCGCTCCGCGTGGGGTCTGAGGATTAGGCGGCCTTGGCGACGCGAATCTCCATACGACAGCCAAGCCGGTCCGACGACTTCGGCAGCGGTGTGGCCGTGAGCGATACCACCATGCACTGCAACGATCCTCTGGATCGTCGCCGCACCCGTCGCTAGAACCGGGAGATGCGCAGCGTTGCGAACGACGGACTAACCGTTACGCCGGCGCGCGCTTGGCGAGCGCGACCATCTCTTTCCGCGCGTCGTCCGGTGTCGCGATCGGCGCCGAGAACGCTAGCCGGATCGGCCGCGGGCCGTGGCCGGTCTGCGCCGACATCTCGAATCCATAGCGGTCGACGCTGGTCATGGTCGCGCTGGTGGTGTCGGTCGCTTTGGTGAGCTCGCGGCAGTAGCTGACCATCGCCTTGCGGTGGTCGGCGTTCATGTGGTCGATGATGGTGCGGGCGTGCGGCGCGATCGGGTCCGGCTTACTGGCGCGCCAATCAGCGATCTCGACCCATGACATGCGGCCGTAGCCGCCGATGTATCGCACGGCATCCACGTCGAGGCGCCAGAAGGCGAAGTCGGCGTATTCGATGTAGTACTCGGCGTTGGGATGGGCTTGTAGGTAGGCTTGCTTCGCTGCGTCGCGTTCTGCGCCGGCCATGAGCTTGCGGCCGTGTCCGAGCAGCGTGACGCGGCCCCGCGCTAGCGGATCGCCGTCTCCGCCTTCGGCGACGAGCAGCGATGCGCGCGCGTCGCTGCGGAGATTCTTCGTATGCTCGGCAAGCTCGCTGATGAAGAAGGCGGGATTTGCGTCCTCCATCGCGAACGTCACGAAGGATCCGTACGGAAAGCCCGCCGGCTCCTTCGCGATGGTGCAGAGCGTCCCCGTTTGAATGCCCGAGACGAGCGTGCGCGCACGCTCGCCGTGGGTCGGCGTTGCGACGTTTGGGTCGTAGAGCGGCTCTTCGGCCTCGCCGCTGGGTCGTGCGTGCGCGTCGTTTCTCACGCCGCCGGTGATACGGCTGCCGGCGACGCGTTGCAATCGAGAAGCGCCGCTCCGGCGCTGCCGTTACTTACGGGTCGCCTTCTTGGCCTTCTTCTCTGCGCGCTTCTCCATCAACGTCTTGGTCGGCTTTTTCTTGAGGTCTTTCTTCTTGTCCAGGCCCTTGCTCATGTCACTCTCCTCCTTTCGGTCTGAGAATCACTCTACCGGCGCGTCAACGCGTGACGCGAGTACAGCCGCCATCTTGACCCGCATCGCCACGCGTGGCAACTTTTCTCCGCCGATTCCCTTCCTTGGCTGTGCGGCGGTCACGGCAGTCGGAACGGCTGCGGGATGAAGCTGACGATGAAAAAGACGAACGCGAAGACACCGAGCGCGATCCTGACTCGGTCTAGCGGGCGGGATTCATCGCGGGTGCGCGGATGCCGCACGCCAAAGACGAGAAGCAGCGCCACGAGTGACCACCATCCCGGATAGAACAGCGCGAGGGCCGCGAGGCCGACCAGCACGACCATCGAAATTCGCGAACTGCGCCGCCCGAACAGGCCATAGAGCACGTGACCGCCGTCGAGCTGGCCGATCGGCAGCAGGTTGAGCGCGGTCACGAACAGCCCCGCCCAGCCTGCGAACGCGACCGGGTGCAGGAGGATCTCCTGATCGGGGCTCAGTCCGGGAAAAAACAGGCCCTGCGCCCAGCGGAAGAGGAGCGATTCCCCCAAGGCAAGATACGGCGCTGCAGCGTCCGGACGCGCGATGATCGAGGAATGCGCGAGCCCCCAGCCCACCGCGAGCAGCGCCGGGACGATGCCCGCGAGCGGCCCGGCGATCCCTATGTCGTAGAGAATGCGGCGATTCGAGACCTGCCCACGCATCTGGATGATCGCGCCCATCGTGCCGAACGGCGAGATGAGTGGCATCGGGATGAACAGCGGCAGGGACGCCGGAACGCGGTAGCGGCGGCACATGAGATAGTGCCCCATCTCGTGGCACGACAGGATCGTGAGGATCGCCACCGCGTAGGCCGCGCCCCCGGTCAACCAGGTCGAGACCGCTGTGAGCAGGAAGAGACTGCCGGCGCGCGCCATCTGGCGTCGTGACGGGCGGGCTGGGACCGAAGAGGGCGGAGCCCCCAAGAACGGTGCCGGCGAACCGGCGGTTCCTTCAGAAGGCGTATCCGCCGAGCCCGCCGTGAATACGCCACGACCTTCGAGAATAGAGCGAATCGTCTCGGTGACCCTGGCTACAGGTCGAGGCGTCGTGCGTCGCATGGCGTTTCCCCTCAGTCGGCCGTGTAATGCGCCGTCCGATCCGCGGTAGGGCCGGCGCAGTATACAACGCTCTGCGTTTCTCGAAACGAGGTTTTTTGCCGCGCAGGTTCTGTGTTACGCAACGCTCATAACTCTGGCGGTCTCCCTGTGCGAGGCCTGCCGTGTTTGATACCGTGAAGCAATTGCTCAAGCCTTCCATTGGCTGGCTCTTCGCATTCATTCCTATCTCCGTCGCGCTGGAGCAGGCCGGCAACGTCTCGGATCCGCTGCTGTTCTTCTCGGCGGCGCTGGCAATCATTCCCATCGCGCGACTCATCGTGCTCTCCACGGAGCAGATCGCGACTCGCACCGGTGACGCCATCGGGGGTTTGCTCAACGCCACGTTTGGCAACGCACCCGAGCTGATCATCGCAGTGGTGGCGTTGAGGGCGGGTTACCTCGACATGGTGCGGGCGTCGCTCATCGGCGCGATTCTCGCCAATCTGCTCCTTGCGCTGGGCGTTTCCTTTTTCCTCGGCGGCCTTCGCTACCACAATCAGAGTTACAACCCGGCCGCTGCGCGCGCTTACAGTTCGATGATGTTGATTGCGGCGATGAGCCTGGCCGTGCCGAGCGCCTTCAGCCGGTTTTTCGCTCCGACAGACACGATTCCACAGGAGCAGGCGCTCAACGTCGCCGTCGCGGTTGTATTGCTGTCGGCCTACGGTCTGTATCTGGTTTATGCTCTCAAAACGCATCCGGATGCGTTCGCGAGTGTGGGCTCCAAGGATGAAGGCCACTCGGACGGCAAGCCCTGGAGCGTGGCGCGAGCCGTAAGCAGCCTGGTGGCCGCCTCGGTGTTGGCGGCGTGGATGAGTGAAATCCTCGTCGGCGCGGCGGAGGGCACTGGCAAGGCACTGGGCATGTCGCAGACGTTCATCGGCATCGTGTTCCTTGCCATCGTGGGCGGCGCGGCGGAGAGCGGCTCGGCCATCGTGATGGCGCGCAAGAACCGGATGGACTTGTCAATCGGCATCGCACTGGGGAGTTCGATCCAGATCGCGCTCTTTGTCGCGCCACTGTTGGTGCTGGCCAGTTATGTGATCGGGTCGACACCGCTCGATCTGTCGTTCAACCGCGCGGAGACCGGCTCTTTGTTCATGGGCGTGCTGATCGGCGCGCTGGTTTGTGGCGACGGCCAGTCGAACTGGTACAAAGGCGTGCAGCTCGTCACTGTGTACGTGATCATCGCGCTCATGTTCTATTTCATTCCGGGATAGTCCGGCAAAGCCGACCCTGCGATACCCGTGCCGGACGACCCCGTTAGATCCTCCAAGCACGTGCTCGACCCTACCGAGCGAATCACGGAGGTGCTCTTCGGCTTGATTATGGTTCTCACGTTTACCGGTTCACTCGCTGTCGCTGAGGCCGGCCGCGATGACATTCGCACGATGCTCATCGGCGCACTGGGGTGCAACCTGGCCTGGGGCATCATCGATGCGGCGCTGTATCTGATGGGCTGCCTCGCGGAAAAGGGCCGCGGCCTCATGGCGTTCCACGCCGTGCGCCGAGCCACCGATCCGTTGGAGGCACAGCGCCTCATCGCGGGCGCATTGCCGCCGGTGATCGCTTCGATTCTCCAGCCGCTAGAACTCGAGGCGATGCACCGGAGGCTGAAGGAACTGTCTGAGCCGCCCTCTCGCGCGCGCCTGCGCAAGGAGGATTGGCTGGGCGCGATGTGGGTGTTTCTGCTCGTCTTCCTCGCCACGTTTCCGGTGGCCATCCCGTTCATTGTCATGCGCCACGCCGCGCCTGCCCTGCGCGTCTCGAACCTCATCGCTATCGTGATGCTGTTCATGTTGGGCAGTGCGTTCGGACGCTCCGCTGGACGTTCCCCGTGGATGATGGGGATCTTGATGGTCATTCTCGGAGCCGTGCTGGTCGTCATCACCATCGCGCTGGGAGGATGAAAGCGCTGACGGTGGGTGCTCAGGCCGCCACGCGTCGCGCGTGGGCAATCTCCCCGCGACGGATCGTGCGGACCTGCGAAGACCGCGGGGTCACGACCGCGATCGTGCTGCCCTCGAGCGTTGCGAACTCGACCTCGTAGCCATGGTGAGGGTGGCGCAGAACAACGGTGCCGATGTCGCCCGCGCACAGGCGATGTTCGGGAAGGTCAACGTTGAGCACCACGAGATCCAACTCACGCATCATGTGCGACCTCTTCGCAGTTGTAGCCTTCGGATGCTTCGAGTTGCTCAGTACGCTCCGCTTCTGTCCGAGACAAGTGCGGCGGGCGTTTCAGCACAACCTGCGTGTTCATGGCCGGTCGGCTCAACTTGCCCGGCCGTCGCGATTTCAATAGATGCCGAGGAATGTCGTCGTCTGAGCTTCCCGTGGCGTGGACGGTGTTCGTCGATGGGGCCTGCCGCGGAAACCCAGGCCCGGGCGGGTGGGGCGCGATCATCGCTTCGCTCGAGGGTCGAGTGCAGGAGCTCGGCGGCGGCGATCCTGCCACGACGAACAACCGCATGGAGCTTCAAGCGCCTATTGCTGCGCTTCGCTGGCTGAAACAGAAGCCCGGCGACGTCGCGATCTACAGCGACAGCAAGTACGTGATCAACGGCATCACGCAATGGGTGCACGGCTGGCGGCGTCGTGACTGGAAGACCGCGACGGGCACGCCTGTGCTCAATCGCGATCAGTGGGAGGATCTGTATCTTCTCGCGCAACGGCGAGGGAACTACGGGCAGATACTCTGGCGCCACGTTCGAGGCCACAGCGGAGTTCCCGGCAATGAACGCGTAGACACGATCGCCACCGCGTTCAGCCTGGGCGAGGCCCCGGCTCTCTATGCGGGCCCCTTGGTTCGTTACGACGTTGCGATCTACGACCTTCCCGACGAGGCGGATCCCTCCATGCCCTCCAAGCGGGATCGGGCCTCCAAACAGAAAGCGTACTCGTACCTGAGCTTGGTCGATGGTGAGCTTCGACGTCACTCCACCTGGCCGGAATGCAACGCGCGCGTCCACGGCCGCTCCGGTGCCAGGTACAAGAAAACACTCTCAGCCGCGGACGAGGAGAGAGTCGTCTGCGACTGGCAACTCGCGCTAGAAGACCTCATGAAGCTGCGCAATGAACGAAGAGATCGGCAATGAAGAAAGGCTACGAGCGAATGTACCAGTTTCACGTGACGCTAAACGAGATAGACCCGCCCATCTGGCGGCGCATCCAGGTGCCTGAGACTTACAGCTTCTGGGATTTGCACGTTGCCATCCAGGAAGCGATGGGATGGCTCGACTATCACCTGCACGAGTTTCGCGTGCCGCATCAGATCGCCGACGAGCTCGTCGCCATCGGGATTCCGGATGACGAGATGCTCGAGCCGGACCATGAGGTTCTGCCGGGTTGGGAGATTCCCATAGCCGACTACTTTTCGATAGCGAACGCCGAAGCGGACTATCAGTACGACTTCGGAGACGATTGGCAGCATCCGCTTCTGCTCGAGGCGATCCTCGACCGAGAGCCGGATTACGATCCAGAGGAATTCGATCCCACCGCTGTTCGGTTCGAGAATCCCAAGCGCCGCTGGAAGAGGGCGTTCGAAGAGTAGGAGCCGAGCTGCCACGACGACGTTGCATCGGGGGCGGCCGCGTCGGTATAAGACCGTCAACAATCGCGCATGAGGAGCTAGCCATGATCGGATACGTGACACTCGGAACCAACGATTTTCAACGTGCGGCCAAGTTCTATGACCAGTTGCTGGGCAGCATCGGCGCGAAGCGGATGATGGAGCTCGAGGCTTTCATCGCTTGGACTCTGCCGGCGGGTGGGCCGGCGTTGTCGATCGTCAAACCCTTCGACGAACGGCCGGCTACCATCGGCAATGGCGTCATGGTCGCGCTGGCGATGGAGAATCGCGAAAAGGTCGACGCTCTGTACAAGAAGGCCATCTCGCTCGGTGCAAAGGATGAGGGCCCGCCGGGTCCGCGCGGCGACAACTTCTACGCGGGGTACTTTCGAGACCTGGACGGCAACAAGCTCAACGCGTTCTTCATGGGCTGAGACGCGGGTTCTCGAACGCGCAGGCCGATCGTGCATACTCGACGCGTGCGCGTTCGAGCGGGTTGGCGTCGTTCGGTCTGTTTCGCCACGCTCTGTGCAGCGCTGTCCGCCTGTGCCCCGGCGCGCTGGGTCAGCGACGGGCCCGGGGAGTCGCGGACGTACAGGGTTCGCGGCGATGCGACGCTGCTCGACGTCGCGCAGCACTTTCACCTCGGATACCTCGAGGTAGTTGCCGCCAACCCGGGCGTCGATCCGTGGATGCCGGGGGAGAACTCGCGGGTTGTTCTACCGGCGGTTCATCTTTCACCGAGCGCCCCGCGTGAAGGCATCGTCATCAATCTGGCGGATATGCGCCTGTATCACTATGTCGACGGCCAGACCGAGCACTCGTACGCGATTGGCATCGGCCGCGAAGGTCTTTCGACGCCGCTTGGCAGCACGACAATCGTTCGAAAGGTGAAGGATCCGATTTGGCGTCCGACGCCGCGTATGCGGCGCGAGGATCCGGCGCTGCCGGCAGAGGTGCCTCCGGGGCCCGACAATCCCATGGGCACTCGCTCGCTGTACTTCGGCTGGGCGCCGTACGCCATACACGGAACCAACAAGCCCCTCGGTGTGGGCCGCCGCGTCAGCAGCGGCTGCCTGCGCATGTACAACGGGGACATCGAAGCCCTCTTCGAGCAGGTCGAGGTGGGCACGAAGGTCGCGGTCGTCGACGAACCGATCAACCTCGCGTGGATCGACGGCGAGCTCTTCATGGAAGCGCACCCGACGCAGGAACAGAGCGTTGCCCTGGAGGCCGGTGGGACGATCGCCGCGACGCTGACAGAGGATATCGCCGAGCAGGTGAGGGTCTCAGCCAACGGAGCGACCGAACGTTTGGATTGGGACGTGATCCGCGCGCTTGCAGAGGAACGGCGTGGCTATGCCGTCCGCATCACCCGGCCTGCACCGATTGCCTCGGCGAACGACGTTGCCGCCACCCCCTAGTTGCCCGGAAAAGGTCTGATGCACGTACTCGTCTGGTTTCATCTCAAGGAGATCCGCTGGACGCTTGCGGATGACCAAATGGAGTTGCTGCGGGCGCGCTTTCCGCAGGTGACCTTCACGCAGGCGCTGGATGAGGAGTCATTGGCCCACGCGCTGCCGCAGGCCGACGCGTTTTTCGGTTTCGAGTTCCCGGCCGAACTGTTCGCGAGCGCGGGCAAGCTCCGCTGGATCCAGTGCGCGAACGCCGGGGTCGAACGGACGTTGTTCCACGCGCTCGTCGAAAGCGACGTCGTCGTGACGAACGCGGCGGGAATCCACAGTGTGAACATTCCCGAGCATGCGCTCGCGCTCGTGTTCGCGCTCACGCGCAACCTGCACGTAGCTCTGCGTTTGAAGGCCGAACGCCGCTGGGATCGCGTCACCGCGATCGCGGGTGGTGCCGGCGTGCGCGAGTTGAGCGGCACGAACCTGGCGGTGCTGGGCGCTGGTGCGATTGGCTTGGGGGTTGCGCGGCGCGCCGCCGCCCTCGGCATGCGCGTGCGCGTCATGCGCCGGCGGCCGGGCCGGCCAATCGAGGGCGTGGAGGCTGTCGTCGGCGCCGACCAGCTGCACACGCTGCTCGCCTGGGCCGACGTGGTCGTCGTCGCCACGCCGCTCACGCGCGAGACGCGCCACCTCATCGACGCCGCCGCGCTCGCCGCCATGAAGCGCAGCGCCTATCTGGTGAACGTCGGTCGTGGAGAGATCATCGACGAGGCCGCGTTGGTCGCAGCTTTGCGCGCCGGGACCATCGCCGGCGCTGGCCTCGACGCCTTCGCGGTTGAGCCGCTTCCCGACGACAGCCCGTTGTGGACCTTGGAGAACGTGATTCTCACCCCGCATGTCTCGGGCTACATGCCCGATTTCCACGCCAAGGTGACCGCACTGTTCGCCGACAATCTCGAGCGCTCTCTCGCCGGCGAGCCCCTGCGTAACCTCGTCGACAAGCGCCTCGGCTACGCCCCCACATAGCAGGGAGGGTTCTGCGGCTTTGTTGCCGGCGCCCGTAGGTCTGAGCAACGCCCAGAAAAATGTCTCTCGTAGCATGGCAAGAACGATCTTCTCGCTGGAGAATCCATCTTGTGCCGGACGAGAGATCGAACTCGCTGCCGCCCGTGTGGTGGTTCGGACGTCTGTAGCACGTATTGTTCACTCTGTGCTACAGTGGTCAGCATGAAACCGTACATCCATGCGCGCCTCACGAAGGACGACCAGGCAATTCTCCAGATGCTCAAGAAGACTACGGGAGAAACCGAGTCCGAGCTGGTCCGCCGAGGGCTCCGGTTGATGGCTCGTGACCTCGACGGCGGGCGATCGGCATTGAGCGTCGCCGGTGATGCCGTCGGCAAGTTTGAGGGAGGACCGAAGGATCTTTCCATGAACCGGAAGCATCTGGAGAGATTCGGCAGATGAACCGTGCCGGGATCTTGCTCGATACCGGTCCGTTGGTGGCTCTCATCTCGAAACACGATCGCGCACATGATCGCGCGAAGCGGCTCTTTGCGGACTGCCAAGCGCCGTTTCGCACCTGCGAAGCGGTGATAGCGGAAGCCTGCTTCCTGTTGCGCAAAGTTGGTTCTGGCGGACCTGCCGAGGTTCTGGGTCTTGCACGAAAACGTCTGTACGAGATCGCGATCTCGGTTGCCGATCAGTGCGCGACGATCGAATCGGTACTGCTGCGGTACGAGAACCGTCCCGTTTCGCTCGCCGATGCATGCCTGATTCGGTGCGCCGAGTTGTTCGAAGAACCGCGCATCCTGACCTTCGATTCCGACTTTAGGATCTATCGCTGGGCGCGCAACCGCTGCTTCGAGCTTCTGTAGCCACTACCAGCGGCTTTCGTCGTGTGTCAGCCGGGCTCAGTTGTGTGCGTCGTGGCGTTTTCGGCGCTCGCACTGGCCGCGTGCCGTAGCGAGCCCGCGCCAGAGCCTTACCGCTGTCCCGGCTGCAACGTGATCCTGGTGTCCATGGACACGCTACGCGCCGATCACGTGGGAGCCTACGGCTATGCCCGGCCCACCACGCCGGCGATCGACGCGCTGGCCGACCGCGGCGTGCTGTTCCTCAACGCGATCAGCCAGTCCTCCTGGACGCGGCCGGCGCATCTGTCGATGCTCACCGGGCTCTATCCCTCCGAACATGGGGTGATGGGCCTCGCCGACCGCCAACGCCTCCCCGATGACGTGCCCACGCTGGCCCGGGCGTTGGGCGCCGCCGGTTACGCGACCGCCGCCTTTACCGGTGGTGCGAATCTGGCGGCGGTATTCGGCTTCGACCAGGGCTTCGCAACCTACCGGACCAACGGAAAATACTTCCGCGACAACCTCGAAGACGCCAAGCGCTGGCTCGAGCAGAACCGGGAGCAACGCTTCTTTCTCTTCTTTCACGGTTACGATGCCCACACGCCCTATCTCAGCGACCCGGACGACCGGCAGGCGGTTGGGCTTTCGGAACGCCCGCCGCGCCACGCGTTGCGTCCGGTGTGCCGCGCAGAGGGTAGGGGGCCCACACGGATCCTGCCGTTCGTTGAGGAGTACGATGGGGCGATCCGGCGCGGCGATCGCTACGTAGGGAAGCTCTTGGCTCACCTCGATGAGCTGGGGTTGCGCGACCGGACGGTCGTTGTCTTCACCTCCGACCACGGCGAAGAGTTCCTCGAGCATGGCCGCTGCTTCCACGTCTCGACGCTCTATCGAGAGGTCGTGCACGTGCCGCTCGTAGTGGCGGGTCCCGGACTCGTACCCCAACGAGTCCCCGCGCTGGTCCCGGCCTCGGTGTCGATTCCGGCGACCATTCTCGAGCTGGTCGGCGTTGAACGTCACGGCCTGCCGGGTTCTTCGCTCGCGGCGGCGCTAGCAGGCAATCCGACTTCCGACAGCGTAGTGGTGAGCGAGACCTTTCGTCGCATCGACGAGGCGCGAGGCGGTCGCGGACAGGTCCGCGCGCTCACGCTCGGCCAGGAGAAGCTCATCCACTGGGTCACGGGTAGTCGTTACGAGCACTTCGATCTCGCGGCCGACCCGAGTGAGCAACGCCCGATCACGAGTGGGGGGCGGTTGGAGCTTCTCCAGGTCATCCTGGCCAAGTGGGTGAGCGAGCATCCGCTCGTTGTCCGTCACGATGACGCGGACGGGGGGCAAGAGCGCGCTGCCGAACACCAACGCATCGAGCAGGAGCTGCGCGCCCTGGGCTACACGGACTGATCTGGGACTTTCTCCCAGCGCGCCGTGTGGTAACCTCGTTGGCAACTGGGCGCGCCCGGTGCCCAACCTATCTATCTGGATCGGTCATGAGCTCGCGGAACGTTCTGAGACGGCAAGGCTCGCGTGCATCGCTGCGGGCGCTCGCGCCGATTCTCACGCTCTGCACGTCGCTCGCCGGCTGCGTGATGATCGGTCCGGACTACACCGAGCCAACCGCGCCGACCTCGTCGGGCTGGCTCGATGCCAGCGACCAGGGAGCCATCCGGCCGGAACCACCCGGTGTTGCGGCCTGGTGGCAGGTGTTTGGTGATCCGATTCTCAGCTCGCTCGTCGAAGCGGCTTACCGGGCGAACCCGGGCCTCCATGCGGCCGGTGCGCGTGTGCTGGAAGCGCTGGCTCGCAGGGGGATCGCCGTCGGGACTCTGTTTCCGCAGCGCCAGGAAGCCTTCGGCAGCTATTTGACCAGCCACCTGAGCGAGAGCCGCGCCAACCAAGGCGCGTCCGAGACTCGGTTCGACGACTGGGAACTGGGCTTCGATGCGTTCTGGGAGCTGGACGTGTGGGGACGGCTGCGCCGCAACGTCGAGGCCGCCGATGCCGAATTGCACGCCTCGGTCGCCGACTACGACGACGTGCTCGTGAGTCTCATTGCCGAGGTGGCGATCAACTACATCTCGCTCCGTACCTTTGAAGAGCGCCTGGCCGTGGCGCACGCGAACGTCGCGATCCAAGAACGGAGCTACGAGCTTGCGCTCGCGCGGTATGAGGGTGGAGCGGTCACCGCTCTGGATGCCGAGCAGGCGGCATCGCTCGTCGCCGACACTCGCGCGCTCATTCCGGGGCTGGAGGCGGGTTTGCGTCAGACCCAGAACACCCTGTGCATCCTCCTGGGCATGCCGCCACGCGATCTGGCCGACCTGGTCGGAGAGGCGCGCGCGATCCCGAGCGCTCCGGCCGAGCTAGCCGTGGGGATCCCGGCCGAGTTGCTCCGCCGCCGCCCCGACGTACGCCGCTCCGAGCGCGACGTGGCGGCGCAGAGCGCCCGCATCGGCATCGCCAAAGCCGATCTATTGCCGCAGTTCGCGCTGGTCGGATCGATCTCGCTCGCCGCCGAAGACTTCGCTGATCTGATCGAGGGCCGTAGCGTCGAGGGTTTCGGCGGCCCGACCTTCAGCTGGGCCATTCTCAACTACGGGCGCATCTCCAATAACATACGAGTGCAGGATGCGAGGTTCCAGGCATTGGTCTCGGACTACGAGAACGCGGTGCTGCGAGCGCAGGCCGAGGTCGAGAACGCGATCGCTTCCTTCCTGGGCGCACGCCGCCAGGTCGAGTTCCTGACCGACAGCGTCGACGCTGCCACGCGCGCCGTGGAACTTGCGGATCTACAGTATCGCGAGGGCGCGACCGACTACACACGCGTGCTCGACTCTCAGCAGTTCCTCGTGACCGCAGAGGATCGGCTGGTCACCACCAGAGCCAACGTCGCTCTGAGCGTGGCCTCGCTCTACAAAGCGCTGGGCGGTGGCTGGGAGATTCGCGAGGGCGAGGCGTTGGTGCCGGCGGAGGTGGCCGGGCAGATCGACGAGCCCACGTGGTGGCCGCAGTGGTAGTTCATTCATCGGGAGACCGGATTGTGATCGAGAACAGGAACCTACGAATGTGCAGAGCCGCCGGAGCCGCGGCCGTGCTCGCCGCGCTGCTGGCGGGCTGCGGCGGGGCGCCCGAGGTGGTCGCGCTGCCCCCGCCCGAGGTGGCCGTGAGTCAGCCGATCGAGCGTGAGGTGACCGACTACTTCGAGACCACCGGTCACACCGCGGCGGTCGAAGAGGTCGAGGTCCGTGCTCGGGTGCCGGGCTATCTCACCCGCGTCAGTTTCACCGACGGCCAGATTGTCCGCAAGGGCGACGTCCTGTTCGAGATCGATCCGCGTCCTTATCAAGCCGCCGTTTTGCAAGCCGAGGGCGAGATCGGACGCTGGGAGGCTCAGCTTCGAAGCGCGGATGCCGACGTGGCGCGGACCAAGCGCTTGCTCCCCAAGGGGGCGGCCAGCGAGCGCGACCTGGAGGTCGCGGTTGCGTCCAAGGAGACGGCGGAAGCCGAGATCAAGTCGGCGCGCGCTCGCTTGGAAACCGCCCGGCTCGACCTCGAGTACGCAACCGTCGTTGCGCCAATCGACGGCCGAACGAGCCGCACGGCGGTCACGGTGGGCAACCTGATCCAGCTTTCCGGCGCCAGCTCCAGCGTGTTGACCACCCTGGTCACGATCGACCCGATCTACGTCTACTTCGACATCGATGAGCGAACCATGCTTCGCTATCAGGCCAACTACCGTGAGCGCGGTGAGGACGCGCGCCCCGAGCACGTCAGGGATCTGGAGATCCCGGTCGAGATGGGGCTCGCCACCGACGAAGGCTTTCCCTACCGCGGGATGCTCGATTTCGTCGACAACCGCGTCGACGCGTCCATCGGCACGCTGCCGGTGCGGGCGGCGTTCAACAACGATCACCAGCGGCTGACTCCCGGTCTTTTCTGCAGGGTGCGGATGCCCTTCGGACAGGCGGAGAACGCTCTGCTCGTGAGCGAGCGGGCAGTGGGGACCGATCAGGGTGGCAAGTATCTCCTGGTGGTCAACGAGCAGAACGTCGTCGAGTACCGCCCGGTCAAGCTGGGCGCAACGGCCGAGGGCCTGCGCGCGGTTGTGGAGGGAGTCGAAGCCGGTGAGTGGGTCATTACCGCCGGCATCCAGCGCGTTCGCCCCGGAGTTACGGTCAAGCCTCAGCGGGTGCCGATGATCCCGGAGACCAAGCCGTCTCAGCCCGGGAGCCCGGCGGCGTAGATGTTCGCGCGGTTCTTCGTCGACCGTCCGGTGTTCGCGACCGTCCTTTCGGTCGTCATCGTCATCATTGGACTGGTCGCTCTCGGTAGCTTGCCGATCGCACAGTACCCGGAGGTGGTGCCGCCCTCCGTTCAGGTCTCCGCGATCTATCCGGGTGCGAGCGCCAAGGTCGTCGCCGACACGGTCGCCGCGCCCATCGAGCAGGAGGTCAACGGCGTCGAGCACATGCTCTACATGGTCTCCAAGAGCACCAACGACGGCCAGTTCTACCTCGACGTAACCTTTCGGCTTGGCACCGACATCGACGACGCCCAGGTTCTCACCCAGAACCGCGTCTCGATCGCCGAGGCGAAGCTTCCCGAAGAAGTGAAGCGGCAGGGGGTGACGGTAAAGAAGAAGTCGCCGATGATCCTGCTTTGCGTGAACCTGCTCTCGCCCGACAACAGCCGCGACCAGCTCTACCTCAGCAACTACGCCACCATCCAGGTCAAGGACGTCATTGCGCGGCTACCCGGGGTGGGGGACGTGACCTTTCTGGGCGGCCGCGACTACAGCATGCGCGTCTGGCTCGATCCCAACCAGCTCGCCGCGCGCAAGCTGACCGCGAGCGACGTCGTCGGTGCGCTGCGTGAGCAGAACGTGCAGGTGGCCGCAGGCCGCATCGGTCAGCCGCCGGTGCCCGAAGGGATCAACTTCCAGTACACGATCAACGCGTTGGGCCGTCTCCTCGACCCCGAGCAGTTCGGCGAGATCATCGTCAAGACCGGCCAAGCCGGCCGAATCACCCGGCTGCGCGACATCGGCCGGGTCGAGCTGGGCGCGAAGAATGTCGACATGAACGTCTACCTCGACGGTCAGCCCTCGGTCGCGCTCGCCATTTTCCAGCTACCCGGAGCCAACGCTTTGGAGACCGCCGAGGGCGTGCGCACGGCGATGGTGGATCTCAAGCACCGGTTTCCGCAGGGAGTGGACTACCAAATCGTCTACGACACCACCGTGTTCGTCGACGAGTCGATCCACGAGGTCTACAAGACGCTCTTCGAGGCGTTCATTCTCGTGTTCATCGTGGTCCTTGTTTTCTTGCAGGACTGGCGTGCCACCTTGCTGCCGATGATCGACGTGCCGGTCTCGCTCATCGGCACGTTCGCGGTCATGGCGGCGCTCGGCTTCTCGCTCAACAACCTGTCCTTGTTCGGGCTGGTTCTGGCCATCGGCATCGTGGTCGACGATGCCATCGTCGTGGTCGAGAACGTCGAGCGCTGGATGCGCAAGGGCCTGCCGCCTCGCGAGGCCACTCTCAAGGCGATGGCCGAGATCACCGGGCCGGTCATCGCGATCACCCTGGTCTTGAGCGCGGTGTTCATTCCGACGGCCTTCATCGCGGGCATCAGCGGCGAGTTCTACCGGCAGTTCGCGTTGACGATCGCAGCCGCCACGATCATTTCGGCGATCAACGCGATGACCATGGCGCCGGCTCGCGCCGTTACGCTGATCCGCCCCCATAGCCCCGACGCGGGCCACGAGCGCGAGGCGCTGCCACGCATCGGCATTGTGCTGCTCGCCGGGCTGCTCGCCTACGCGGTGCTTGCTGACCGTCTGGAGGCGCTGCTTGGCCTGAGCGGCGGGCACGGCTCCGAGCACGGGACGGCGGGCCTTGCTGCGTGGGGTTTGCGGGCCGTGGTGTTCGGTGCCGGCGCGCTGGTGGGGTGGCGCGGCAGTGCGCGCGTGAACCGTACCATCGTCTCCTTCTTCGATCGGTTCAACCGGGTCTTCGATCGTCTGATCGACGCTTACGGCAAGAGCGTCGCACAGCTACTGCGCATGACGACGATCGTGCTCGTCGCCTACGCCGGGCTGATCGCTCTGACGTACGTTGGTTTTCGCAGCGTCCCGGTCGGGTTCATCCCGGACCAGGACAAGGGCTACCTCGTGCTCAATGCGCAACTGCCCGACGGGGCGAGCCTCGAGCGGACTGAGGAGGTGATGGCGCGGGTCGACGAGATGGTGCGCGCGACGCCGGGCGTGGCCCACACCATCAGCATGCCGGGCTACTCGGTCCTCACCAGCAACAATATTTCCAACGCCGGGGGCATGTTCGTGGTCCTCGATCCGTTCGAAGCGCGCGTGGAGCACGGGCAGCACGCTAGCAAGCTCCTGGCTGCCTTGCGCCAACGGTTCGTCGAGATCCTGGACGCCCAGGTCGTAGTTTTCGGCGCTCCGCCCGTTGATGGCTTGGGCAACACGGGCGGCTTCAAGTTCTTCGTCCAAGACCGCGGCGATCTCGGTTTGGAGGCGTTGCAGGAAAGCGTCGCCACCCTTGCCGCCGCAGGTAATGCCCAGCCGGGCCTGGTCGGGCTGTTCAGCAGCTTCCGCGCCAGCCAGCCTCAGCTCTACGTCGACGTGGACCGCACCAAAGCCAAGGCGCTCGGGGTTCCGCTGAACGACGTTTTCAACACACTGCAGGTCTATTTGGGGTCCTCTTACGTCAATGACTTCACGCGCTTCGGTCGTAACTGGCAGGTCAACGTCCAGGCCGATTCCAGCTTCCGCGTTCGCCCCGAGGACATCGGCAGGCTCAAGGTTCGCAATGCTGCCGGCGAGATGCTGCCACTGGCGACTCTGCTCAAAGTCAACGACACCACGGGTCCGGCCATCGTCAACCGTTACAATATGTTTCCGGCGGCCGAGATCGCCGGCGGTGCCCGGCCCGGGTTCTCCTCCGGGCAGGCGATGGCCACGATGGCGGCGGTCGCCGAGCGCGAGTTGCCGGCGGCGATGGGCTTCGAATGGACGGAGCTGGCGCTGCAGCAGGTGATGGCCGGCAACACGGCGGTGTTCGTCTTCGCGTTGGGGGCCTTGCTGGTCTTCATGGTGCTGGCCGCACAGTACGAGAGCTGGTCGCTGCCGCTGGCGATCATCTTGATCGTTCCCATGTGTCTGCTCGCGGCGATCGCCGGCGTGTGGCTGGTGGGCGGCGACAACAACATCTTCACTCAGATCGGCCTGGTGGTGCTGATCGGTCTGGCCGCCAAGAACGCCATCCTGATCGTCGAGTTCGCCAAGCAGCTCGAGGAGGAAGGCAAGGGCCGGATCGAAGCCGCGATCGAGGCCTGCCGGGTGCGATTGCGACCCATTCTCATGACTTCGTTCGCGTTCATCCTGGGGGTCGTGCCGCTGATCACCTCGGCCGGAGCCGGCGCCGAGATGCGGTTTGCACTCGGCATCGCGGTCTTCAGCGGGATGCTCGGCGTGACGTTGTTCGGTCTTTTCTTCACGCCGGTGTTCTACCTCGTGATCCGTGGCCTGTTCGAAGGCGATACCTAATCTGGTGTCAGCCTCTTCTCCGAGCCATGAATCCAGAATGCTGTCCGACCTCTCTCCCGACCTGATTCCAATCGTCGCGTTCTTTGTCGGTGCGGCGATCCTGGTCGCGATCGCACTGTTTCACGGCTTGACTCTCCACGGTATCGTTCGCTGGTCCCGGACGATGGAGCGGCAGTTGCGCGAGCGCCGATCGCACCCGTTTCGGGCGTCGGTCCTTTTTGCTTGTGCGGTATTCCTGGTTCTTGGTCTCCACGTCGTAGAGATCGTCATGTGGGGGGTCTGTCTGACCGAGCTCGAGCTGGTGTCGACAATTCGCGACGGTCTCTACTTCTCGGGGAATACCTACACGACGCTCGGGTACGGTGGTGATCCGCTGCCGGAGGGCTGGCGACCGATCACCGTGATCATCGCGATCTCCGGCCTATTCAACTTTGCATGGACGGCTGGCGCTCTAGCCGGGGTGGCGACAAGCCATTACGATTTACACGACTACCTGGCATCGGAGCGCCGCGACGAGTAGACGGGCGTTCACGCGCGATCCTGTGCTGGGCTTTCGGCGGTTACTCGCCAGCCATCGCGCTGTCGGCTAGTATCGACGTGACCATGCAGCTCCCGCGCGCATCAGACGGCGATCTCCGGGAAGCCGCGCGGTCGATCGCTGCTCGAGTCCTTGCTGGTCGCGCCGTCCGCGTCTACCTGCACGGCTCGCGCGCGCGAGGCGACGCCCACCGTTCGAGCGATATCGACCTAGCGGTCGAGTCGAGTGCTCCTTTGCCGCCGGGCTTGCTGGCGGGACTCCGGGAGGCGTTCGAGGAGAGCAACCTGCCGGTGCGGGTCGATGTTCTGGATCTCAATGAGGCCGGCGAGTCTCTTCGCTGCTGCATTCGTGCGGAAGGCATCGAATGGAACGTCTCCACGAACGCCTGACGCTGGCGCGCCGCGCGCTCGACCGATTGTGCGAACTAACGGCCGCGGCCAACCCGAGCAAGGTCGAGAGGGACGCCGCGATCCAGCGGTTCGAATACACGTTCGAGGCAGTTTGGAAGGCTTGCCAACGATTGCTCAGGGTAAGGGAAGGGATTGACGTGGGGCCGCCGAAGGCGTGTATCCGCGCTGCGCGCGATGCCGGCCTGCTCAGCGAGGGCGACACGGAGTGGGCACTCGTGATGGCGGATGATCGTAATCTGACCGCGCACACGTACGACGAGGCCCTGGCCGAGGCGATCATGGGGAGACTGGTCCGGCACGCCGCTGTGCTCGGGGCATGGGTGACCGCGATGCAACCCGGGCATCAGCCCACGTAGACGGAGTACTCCAGTCCTTCGCCCAGTGGCAGGGTCATCGAGCGGAATCCCTGGCGAACGTCGCCGACGTGAGCGACGTAGGGCGCGAGATCTTTGCGGAACGTGAAGATGTTGTCGGCGCAGACGACCGAGCCCTTGCGCAGCTTGGGCTTGAGCAAGGCGAGCATCGGCAGATAGAGGTCCTTCCAGCCGTCGAGCAAGACGAAGTCGATCGGTGATGGCAGATCGGCGAAGGTCGCGAGCGCATCGCCCTCGCGGATCTCGGCGTAGGCCGCTAGGCCGGCTTCCTCCAGGTTGCGGCGTGCCGCGGCGATCTTGGCGGGCACCTGCTCGGAGCCGATGAAACGCCCGCCCGTCGCGCGCATGGCGCAGGCCAGATAGATCGCGGAGATTCCGAACGACGTGCCGAACTCGACGGTGCTACGCGCGCCGATGGCGCAGGCGGTGAGGTGCAGAAAGCGCCCGGCCTCCCGGCTGATCGGGATGTAGGCGTCATCCAGGTACGGTTGGACGGCCTCGGCGAAGCTCCGGCCGCGGAGCCGCGCCAGCAGTACCGCCGGCAGCGCACGCGCGAAGACCAACCGATCGTGCTTGGCGGCCGCATGCAGCCGGTCCAAGGTCGATCTCACGCTGACGTCGTCCAGACCGGTAGCCTCGCTCATGACGCGTCGTTCCCCGATCGCAAGCCTCTTGTCAAACAACGCGCCCTGCACTTTCTCCCTTCGCTGCTGGTCGCAGACGACATCGATCCGAGAGTTCTGATCCGAACGACAGACACCGAATGCATCGGTCGCACCCCCGTAAAGGGGGGCAACCGTTCGCACACTCCTGAGTTGTGTGAGTAAGTGCGCAAACCTGCGAAATCGCGTCTTGTAATAGGGAACGTTCTCGGCCAAACCTTTGCAAGTGCCTGCGCGCCGCCCTTGGCTCGTCGAGAGGGGGCGAGGGCGCGGTAGCTCGTCGTGTAGCCACGGTTCTGGGACGTGAGTGATCATCGATCCACCCGGCGCTTCGCCGCCGCTGCAGCCCTGCTCGGTGTGAGTGTGGGAGTGCTCGCCGTTGAAGCGGCGCCGCGCCTTCTGCCTGGCCTGATGCCGGACAAGGTCCAGGCCGTTCAACGGATCTACGATGCACGGAACTCTTGGGAAGACATGATGCGGCCGGACCCCGAGCTTGGCTTCGTCCTGAAGCCAGGTATCGCGATCCGTTTTCCCTCCGAGGGGCGAGAGGTAGAGATCCGAACCCTCGATCTGGGCATAGACGCCATCGGCTTTCGCGACATCGGAACCCGCCCGCCCTTCGACGCGATTGCGCTTGGCGACTCGTTCACGTTCTGCGACGACGCACCCGGTGAGCGGTGCTGGGTGAGGCTGCTCGCCGACTCGACGGGCTACTCGATCGCCAATCTCGGGGTGAACGGCTACTCGAATCTCGCCGAGGCGCGCTTGCTCGCGCGCGTGGGTCCCCGGCTTTCGCCCAAGCTGGTGCTGGTGGGCTTCTTCCCCAACGACTTCAAAGACAACGTCCACTTCTATAACTGGACCCACAGTGACACCGACGACTACTGGACCTGGATGCGCCGCAAGCGCCGGGGTGATCTGTCGGAGTGGCTTGCGCGTAACTCGGTGGTCTACCGTTTGTTCGATGCTGCCCGGCGCTACGGCCAACGCACGACCTTCGAGCACAAAGAGGACGGCTTGGACTTCGTTTTCCGCGCCGATGCCTGGTGGCAGGGCGTGGTGGAGCACCGCGGCCTCACACCCACCTACGAGCTTACCGAGCAGGCTCTGCGTGAGCTAGCGGAGACCGCCAAGGAGCTGGACAGCCGGCTGGTGGTGCTGCTCTTTCCGTTCAAGGAGCAGGTCTACTGGAGCGTCGCACGGCGTTACTATCCGACCGCCAAGGACTTGACCGAGCTAGCCATCGATGCGCCGTTCGTGGCGGTGCGCAACTTTCTCTCCCGCGAGGGTATTCCGTTCTGTGACGTGACCGAGGATTTGCGACTGGCGGCGCGCGGCCCCGAGCAGCTCTACCTGCGTGCCGGGGCCCATTGGACCGACGCCGGCAATCGCGTGACAGCCGGCGCCGTGGCCCACTGCCTGGCCGAGAAGGGATTGGCCGCGGTTCGCTCCTGAGGGCAGGAGAAGAGCGGAGCAGCGAGCGATCGATCGAGAAGGGGACGACCGATGAGAGAGACACGAGCGACAGGGGTGACGTTGGCGGTGGCGTGCTGGCTGGCCATGGCGGGATCCGCCAACGCCGAGCCGAGCAGTGTCGTTCTGCGTCAGATCACCAACGTGACGATCGGCGAGGTTGGACCGCCCAAGCTCCAGATGCAGGACTCCGAGCTGTTGTCGTTCGTTTCCGATGCGGACGTGCTGGGGATCGGCACGGCCACGACGATGCGGCAGATCTATCTGTGGACCGATGAGCCCGATGGGACCGGCGGCATTCTTCAGATCACCGACGGCGTCGACTGCGAGAGCTACGACGTGACGCGCCCGACCGACACGACGTCCTCGGGTGGGCGTCCGTTGATCCTCGGCTTCATCTCCACGTGCGATCTGGATCCCAGCCGTGACAACGGCGACGGGAACCCCGAGGTCTTCTTCTACGAGCTGGACACCGGGGTGTTCCATCAGATCACCGATACGCAACCTCCGGTCGTCAACGCCGAGGCGTTCGTCAGCGACAGCGGCCGCTGCGTGGTCTTCCGTTCGAACGGCAACCTGAACGACAACTCATCGAGCCACCCGTTCTACGATCCCGAACATCCCGGCCCGGGCTACTCGAATCCGGATGGCAGCGACGAGATCTTCATCTACAGCAAGATCGAGAGCCAGCCGGACTACCCCTACAACGCGGTGTTCACCCAGATCAGCAACGGTCCGGCCGGGACCACCAGCTCGAATCCCGTGGTGGGCGGCTACTACTTTCCACGGCAGTGCCAGACCAGCGCCTACCAGTCCGATCATGACCAGCTCGGCAGCGGCAACGTCGGGCAATTCATCTACATGTACAGGATGCCGGCCTCGGCGATCGAAGAAATGGTTCACACCGAAGAGATTCCGCTCGGCTTTCCTCCGGGCACCTACCGGAACCCCTTCATCTCCTCGCCCAGCCCGTTCGCCCGCGGGCCGCACATCGTCTTCGAGTCCGAACCCGACCTGTGGAACAACGGCTCGGTTGGCACCAACATCTTCGATTATCGCGTGTTCCACCCGCGCATGACCCAGTACAGCGATGTGGATGCGATCTCCGTGGTGAAGCGACCGACGGTTGCGGACGGGGGTGGGGTAATCGCTCTCGATTCGAACGCGGAGATTCTCAATCAGAAGCACGACGCCCGCTACGGCCAGGTACCGCCGTACAACCCGGACAGAAACTTCGAGATCTTCCGCTTCAAAGGACGGCGGCGCGCGACACAGATCACCCAGACCGAGAACTGCGAGAACACCCATACCTCGCTCAAGGACGACGGCCGCCGGATTGCCTTTCTGTCGACTTGCGACCTGGTTCCGGGCGGCAACCCCACTGGCCAGACGCAGATCTACCTGTGGGGCTTGGAGCGGCAGCACTCCCCGCTGCTCGACTCGGGTATCTGCGAGCAGGTGGATGGGTGCTGCAAATACACCCGCCAAGAAGGAGCCACCTGCCATACGCCGATCGTGAGCAGGAAGGCCAAGCCGCCTCGACCCAACTGCCTGATCAAGCCTCAGGGCTGCGGTTGATCCCCGCGCCGGCCGATTCTCCGGCCGGCGCTCATGGCAGTCCTACGCCCGAGCCGATAACTCGGGTATCCTTGTTCCCGAGCGTCGATTCGCCGTGCGCGAGCTGGTCGTAAAGTGTCTCGTGATGGCTGGGCTCGTCCTGGCCACCGGTGTGGCCGCGCTCGGTCTGATTCCCCCGGATCGCACCGACTATCTCGCGATCATCGGTCCCAAGATGGCGCGACTGCAATCGACGACCGCGCCGCGCGTGATCTTCGTTGGGGGCTCCAATCTCGCCTTCGGTGTGGACAGCCCAGCAGTCGAGGCCGAACTGGGCTACCCGGTCGTCAACATGGGGCTGGGCTTCAACATGGGCCTGCGTTTCATGCTCGACATGATCGAGCCGGAGGTCCGCGCAGAAGACGTAGTGGTGCTCGTACCCGAGTACAACCTGTACTTCGGGCTGCTCGACGGGGATGAGCGGCTTCTGGACGTGCTCGAGCTTTACCCGGAAGGGCTACGCTACATCCGTTCGCCCCGGCAGATCGTCAACCTTGCGCGCTATTTGCCACGGCACATCCAGTTCAAGATTACCCGCGTGCTGACCACGTTGGGCCGTGAGGCGCCGGCCGACTGCATCTACTGCCCGCAGGCGTTCAACGCGCACGGTGACCTGGTCGCTCACCTGGACCGTCCTTCCAAGGACGTTTCCAAGATGGATTTTCTCCGCAACGCGAGCCGTGATCCGGACCCGGCCGCCATCGCGCTCATCAACGCATTCGCCGCCCGCCTGAAGCAGCGCGGCGCACGCGTGGTGCTGTTGTTTCCGTCCATTCCCGAGCCTCACTACGCCCGCCGGCAGGACTCCATCGAACGGCTCTATCAGCGGCTGCTCACCGACCTCGAGATCGAGGTTCCGGCCAGCCCGGCCGACTACACGTATCCCGCGATCTACTTCTACGACTGGGTTTACCACCTCAATCGCGAGGGGCGCGCACGGCGCACCGCACGCATCGTCGCCGACCTACGCGAGGTGATCCGAGCCGACCGGAGCGAGGGGCCTGAACCGGCCTACACGAGCGCGGCGCCGGATAGCCATCAGGTTTCAGCGCGGACCGCTGAGAGCGGCGGCGCTCGCTAGCCGATCGTCCTGCCCGCGGGCGCGAGCATAAGCCCGATCGATTTCGTTGACCGTGGCGCGGAACTGCGCCAGCTCACCACCGGCGAGCGGTTTGGCCCGCGGTAGATCGGCAGAGAGCGGATCGACGTAGGCGGTGCTCTTGTACAACGCGAAGTGCAGGTGGGGTCCGGTGGCCAGGCCCGTGGCGCCCACGTAGCCGATGACCTGACCCTTGCGCACGAAGGCGCCCGGCTTGATGCCCGGCGCAATGCGCGAGAGATGCGCGTACCCCGATTCGTAGACGTCGTCGTGACGGAGCTTGATGAAACGGCCGTTTCCGCCGTGCCACCCCGCCCGCGTAACCTTACCCGCGCCGATCGCCAGCACCGGCGTTCCGGTGGGTGCGGCGAAGTCCACCCCGTAGTGAGGACGGTTGCGTTTGAGCACCGGATGGAAACGCCGCTCCGAGAACGTCGAGGAGATGCGGGAGAACTCCACCGGATAGCGCAAGAAGTACCGACCCAGCGCCTCGCCATCGCGCCGGTAGTAGCCCCCCCCCGGCGCGTCCGCTGAAGGCGCGAAGTAGAAGCCTTCGTAGCGCGCGTTGGGGTTGGCGACCTCGACGGCGAGCACCCTGCCGGCGGCGGTGCCGGTGCCGTCCAGGCGCACCAGCTCTTCATAGACGACGCGGAAGGTCGCCCCGGCGTGAACCTCCCGGTTGAAGTCGAGCTCCCAACCCAGGATCTCGGCCATTTCCGAGATCACGCGATCAGGCACGCCATGAGATGCCGCGGCCATGTAGAGGGTCGAAGTGATCGGTCCCTCGACCGAGCGTTGCCGCGCGGTGTACGGGATCTTCTGCCGGCTGACCACGAACCGGTCGCGATCACGCCGGGCCAGGAGCACCTCGCGCTCGTCGATCTCCAGGGCGAGCTGCTCGAGCATGCTCGAGCGAGTGTCCAGGGAGAAGGACAGTGCCTGCCCGGCGTAGACGCGGTCGAGGTCGTAGACCTGATTGGCGGCCTTGAGCCAGCGACTAACCTCCGCCGGCATGATCCCGGCCGAATCCAGGAGCTGGGAGACGGTCTCGCCCGGGCGGATCCGGTGGCTGACCTCGCGGATCTCCGTCGCCTCGGAATCAGCCGGCGACTGTTGCCGGGCGAGGAACTCGGCGAACGCGACGCCACGCTCGTCAACGGCAGCCGGAGCCGCCTCGACGCCGAGGGCGGCCAACGGATCGAAGCCGACCAGATCGTGGGCCAAGCGCCGCGGAGTGATGATGGTGCTCTCGCTCTGCTCGTTCCCGCTGCCGGGCGTCAGAATCCAGCCGGCCGCGAACGCATCTTCTTCCTCGTGACAGATCTCCGCCGCTGCGACCTCGGCCAGCATGATCTCCGCCGGGGGCACACCGTCGCAGCTTCGCAGGTCGTGGTAGTCGAGCACGCTGCCCGCCGGTGCGCGCTTGGCCGTCTTCTCTTGCAGCCTGGGCGCCTCGCAGCTTGCCAGGTCGTGATAGTCGACGTCGTGACCGTCGCCGTATCGCCGCAGCCAGGAGACGCTGGGCTTGAGGCCGACCAGCAAGGTCGGGGCGGCCAACACTTGCACGGAGGGGGTCGCCCTGGTGAAGCGAACCTCGTGCGGGCGGCCGCCGCCCTCGAAGTAGCCGCCCACTCGGTACTCGGATGACCCGAACAGGAGCGCGCAGCTCGCCACGACCATCACCGCGGGCGGGCTGCCGCCGAGCGCGCGAAGCGACTGCCATGCCGGTTGCTTGGTCGGAACGATCTTCACCAGGCGCCGTCGTCTCCACGCACGGTTGGGCGTGGAGAGACCTCCGCACACGCATCGTGCGAAATCCGTGCCTGAGCGATCGCGTGGGTCGGGCACGCCGCAGACGCGGGTACGGGCTATCGCTCCAGATCCGGCGTGCGGTCATGGGCGCGCCGTCGAAAACTTGACGTCACGCGAGCGCGGCGTGACCGCTCAGACCGAGCCTGCCGCGTCGAAAACGCCTTGCGTGCTGCCATGGCGTGACGCCGGCCCGTGCAAATCCGCGCGCGGACGCGCCACGTCGGCGCGGGTGGCTAGCGTGTCGTGGCGGCACCGATCGTCACCAGGTTGGAGGAAATTGACCGATTCGATGGTGACACGCTCTGGACAGCCGGCATCCGCTGCGATCCAATACTGGCGCTCATGCCCGTGTACCGGCTGATCGCGGAACCGGTGTTTCCACCTCCCTGGCACGCCGAGCCCAACGGCTTGCTCGCCCTGGGCGGTGATCTCGAGGTTGAGCGTCTCCTGGCGGCTTACCAGCAGGGAATCTTTCCGTGGTACAGCCAAGGTGAGCCGATCCTGTGGTTCTCACCCGACCCGCGCATGGTGCTTCCGGCGGCCGAGCTGCGCGTGGCGCGTGGCATGCGACGGACGCTGCGTACGGCGCCTTACGAAGTCCGGCTCGACACGGCCTTCGATCGGGTCATCGGCGCGTGCGCGCAGATGCCGCGGCCCGGCCAGCACGGAACCTGGATCACGCCCGACTTGAGGGAGGCCTACTGCAAGCTCCACGAGCTTGGCCTGGCGCACAGCGCCGAGGCCTGGGCGGATGGCGAGCTGGTGGGAGGCATCTACGGCGTCTGCCTGGGTGGCTACTTCTCAGGGGAGTCCATGTTTCACCTGCGCTCGGGCGCTTCGCTGCTGAGCTTGGTCACACTGGTGCGGCAGCTTGCGGCCTGGGGCATCGGGATGTTCGATTGCCAGATCTATAGCCGGCATACCGAACGCCTGGGCGCTCGCCAGTGGTCACGCCGGAGGTTCCTGTTGGAGCTCGAGCGCGCGTTGCGGGCCCCGACTCGGCGCGGCCGGTGGACCCTGGAGATCGGTGTGGCCTTGTAGGAGGGTCGCGCGCCGCATTATGATGGTCCCTCGATGACGGCCAGTGGCCCCAAGACCGGGCGCAACGAAGCGTGCCCCTGCGGCAGCGGTAAGAAGTTCAAGCACTGCTGCGCGCGGGAGCGCGCCCGTCGCGATCGGATGCTCGACTCGGTAGGTCGCGGCCTGTTCATCATGCTGGCTCCGGCCGTGGTGATTCTGCTCGCGGTGATCGCCATCGGCGCATTGCGCGAGGGCGGGGGTGGTCCGGGGCAGCGAGTCTGGTCCACGACGCACAATCACTGGCACCTGCGCGGCCCCGACGGCAGCGAGGTCGAGGCACGACCCGGTGTGGTCTGGTCGGAGCAGGAAAACCGCTTCGTTCAGGCCCAACCCATCACGGACGCGGCACGTAAACACGTGACCGCCGACCTCGATCACCGCGTGGAGACCATCGAGGGGCAACTGGTCGACTCCGCCGTACCCGAAGCGCCCCCAGCCGATCCCGCCGAGTGATCCGACCCGGCCTGGTCGTCCACGGCGGTGCGGGCCTCCCCAGCACGGACGCCGACCGAACCCGCTTCCTGGCCGCCATTAGTGGCGCCTTGGGTTGCGGGCTGGCCGCGCTCGAGCGGGATGCGACCGCCGCCGTTCTGGCCGCTGTCGCCTACATGGAATCAGAAACCGATCTCAACGCCGGACGCGGTGCCACCCTGGACCGGCAGGGCGGGGTGACGCTCGATGCCGGCTTCATGGACGGGCGCACCCGTCGGTTCGGGGGCGTGGCCGGTGTGACCCGCTGCATGAACCCGGTGCTTCTGGCCCACCGACTGGCCGGCGATGGTGACTACGGACGGCTCATCGGTGGCGTGCCGGCCGACGAACTGGCCGCGCGGCTGTCGATCTCGGTTTGCGCGCCCGGCGACCTCATCACCGATCGAGCGCTGCGCGCCTTCCAGCGCCGCAGTCAGCGTGGGGTTGCGGGAAGCCCCGCCGATACCGTCGGCGCGGTCGCGCTCGACGCCGGCGGGCATCTGGCCGCGGCGGTCTCCACCGGCGGGACCAGTCTCAAGCCGGCCGGGCGGATCGGTGACTCGCCCATCGTTGGCGCCGGCTTCTGGGCGGACGATCGCGCGGGCGCCTGCGTGACGACCGGCGTCGGCGAGGCGCTGCTGCGTCAGGGCACGGCACGGCGTGCGGTGGCGTTGTTGACCGCCGGCCATGCGCCCAACGAGGCTGCCCGTCTGGCGCTCGTCGAGCTCGCCGATCATCCCGGTGACGAACGCGCGCCTGCGGGTCTCATTCTCATCACCCCCGACGGCGAGGTCGCCCTCGATCATTCAGCCCCAGAAATGCCCGCCGGCTTTGCCCGGCTCGGCAACGATCCCCAAGTTCGGCTCGTCTGGGGTCAGGTCTAGAAAGAATTTCGCCGCGCTGCGGCGTAATTCATCCGATGTGAGTCGCCCCCGGGCGGCGGTGCTGGAACTAATTTCGCTCCGGCGAAATTAGACCTGACCCCATTTACCTGGACATGGGCGGGCGCGGTGCGTTAAGCTCGGCCGCCCTCGCATCGAAAAGGGGAATCGTATGGCTGGACGAACTTCGAGATTGGCGGCTGCCGCGGTGGCCTGTTGCGCGGTTTTGCTGACGGGTGCAGGCGCTCAGGCCCAGCTCTTCGACCACCTCAAGTGTTACAAGCTCAAGGACTCCGCGAGCTTTAGCGCCCAGGCAGCGCTCGACGCGTTGCACGCCGAGTTCGCCGACGAGAGCTGCGCGGTGAAGGGTAAAGGACGGCTCTACTGCACACCGGTCGACAAGACCGTCGTCGACTACCAAGCCAAGGGAGGGCTCACGCAGGTTCCCTTTTCCGGTCAGGCACTTACCGATGACAGGATCTGCTACAAGGTGAAGTGCCCGGGGGCCGGCCCGACCAGTCTGGAGATCACCGACCAGTTCGGCACCCGCGGCGCCGGACAGCTCAAACCTCAGCTCTTGTGCACACCCGCCCAGATCGGGCCGGTGACAACGACCACGACGACGCTGCCCCCGCTGCCGCCCTGCACCGGCGGCTCGCCGTGGCCGTCGTGTGTGGCGGGCGACTGCTCCTCGGTCGGCCCCACGCACTTCTGTGACCCGCGCACCAACGGCACCTGTGCCTGCGTCCGACCGTGCAACGAGCTCGATCCGGGCGCGGGTGACATCTGCGGGGTGGGCGGCTGTCCGGTCGATTCGCGCTGCGCGCTGCTGATGCCGGACCCGCCAGCTAGCAACTTCTGCGGCTGCGTCTTCTCGCCGGGCTCCTGAATGGTGAAATGGGGTCAGGTCAAATTTCCCGCTCGTGGTTTCGAAATTGGCAACCGTTTAGCGGGAAATTTGACCTGACCCCATTTCAGCCGTAGCGGCCTTCGATGTAGTCGGCGGTGCGCTGATCGCGCGGCACGATGAAGAGGTTCTCCGTGCGATCGTGCTCGATGATCTCGCCCAGCAGCATGAAGACGCACTCGTCGCTGATCCGGCGCGCTTGCGCCATGTTGTGGGTGACGATGACGATCGTGTAGGTGCCGCCGAGCGCGCGGATCAGGTTCTCGACCTTCTCGGTCGCGTCGGGATCCAGGGCCGAACAGGGCTCGTCCATCAAGATGAGGTCCGGTTTGAGCGGGAGCAGCCGGGCGATGCAGAGCTTCTGCTGTTGTTCGAGCTGCAGGGCCGTCGCCTGCTTGTCCAGCTCGTCCTTGAGCGTGTTCCACAGCTGCACGTCGCGCAGCGCGGTTTCCAGCGCTTCATCCTCGGCCGCACGGCTGCGCCGCTGCGTGTGCAGGCGGTAGCCATAGAGCACGTTGTCGCGCACCGAGATCGGCAGCGGGTTGGGCCGCTGGAAGACCATGCCGACTCGGCGCCGCAACTCGATGAGGTCGACGCCGGCTCCGTAGATGTCGCAACCGTTGATATGAACCCGCCCGGCGGTGCGAACGTTCGCGTAGCGTTCGTTGATTCGGTTGAAGCAGCGCAGCAGCGTGGTCTTGCCGCAGCCGGAGGGCCCGATCAGGGCAGTGATCAGTCCACGCTTGATCTCGAGCGTGATCCCGCGCAACGCCTCGAAAGGCCCGTACCACAGGCGTAGGTCCGCGGTGGTGATGGCGGTGTTCGTGGGCACGGCCGGTCCTTAACCGAAGAGGCCCTCGACGTACTGATAGGTGCGTTGATCGGCCGCGCGGCGCGAGAAGATCACCTCGTTGACGTCGACCTCGATCAGCCGGCCACCCAGGAACAGCGCGGTGCGGTCGGCAAGACGTCTGGCCTGCTGGACCAGGTTGGTGACCAGCACGATCGTCATGCTACTCTTGAGCTGCCTCAGGACATCCTCGATCTTCATCGTCGTGACCGGGTCCACCGCGATCGAAAACTCGTCCAGACACAGAATCTCGGGCTGCATCGACAGCGCGCGCGCGATCGTCAGGCGCTGCTGCTGACCGCCCGACAGCCGCGTACCGAGGTCGTCGAGCCTGTCCTTGACCTCGTCGAAGAGCGCCGCTTGCCGCAGGCATCGTTCGACCAGCTCGTTCAGACGGGCACGATCGCGGTTTCCCGCCATGCGCGGGGCGAAGGCGACGTTGTCGTAGATCGACATCGGCAGGCCCACCGGAAGCGGAAACACCATCCCTATCCGCCGTCGCAAGGCGTTGACGTCGCGCAAGGCGCGTATGTCCACACCGTTGATCAGTATCTCTCCCTCCACTCGGCAATCGACGATGTGGTCGGTCATGCGGTTGATGGCGTTGAGGAGCGTAGTCTTCCCGGCGGTGGCCGGACCGATGATGCCGAGGATCTCGTGCTCGCGGACCTCCAGGTTGATCCGCTCCAGGGCGCGTCGGTCCCCGTAGGACACGCTGAGGTCACGAATGCGGATCTTGTCGGGCGCTCGCGTCACCGGTTTACCACTTGCGCCGGGCCCTCAGGTAGGTGCGCAGCGTGATCGCGGCGAGATTGAAGAAGACCACCAAGGTCAGCAGTACCAGGGCCGTCGCGTAGGTCATGGCCTCGGGCACCCCCGGCACCTGGGTGGACAACGTGAACAGGTGCATGGAGAGCGCCATGCACTGGTCATGCACCGACTGAGGCAGGAACGGGAGGTAGAAGGCCGCCCCGGTGAACATGATCGGCGCCGTCTCCCCGGCGGTCCGCGAGACTTGAAGGATGACGCCGGTCAGGATTCCCGAGATCGAGTTGGGCAGCACCACGTGCCAGATGGTCTGCCAGCGTGACGCGCCCAGGGTCCAGCAGGCATGGCGGAAGGCGGTGGGTACTGAAGCCAGCGCCTCCTTGGTGCTGACGATGATCACCGGCAGGGTCATCACCGCCAACGTGAGCGCGGCGGCCAAGATGCTGGTGCCCAGACGCAGAAACAGGACGAAGGCGCCCACTCCGAACAACGCGTGGACGATGCTGGGGACGCCGGCCAGGTTGACGATGGCCAGGTTGATCATCCGGGTCACCCAGTTTTCCCGCGCGTACTCGTTGAGGTAGATGCCGGCCATGATGCCGATCGGGGCCGCCACCGCGAGCGAGACGCCGACGAGCCACAGCGTCCCGACGATCGCCGGATAGATGCCGCCGGCCGTCATGCCCGCCGCCGGCGCCGTGAGCAGGAACTCCATGGTCACCGCGGGGCTGCCTTTGACCAAGAGCAGCCCCAGAATCGCCAGCAACGGTAGGATCAGCAGCGCCGCGACGATGCCGAGCAGGCCGATCGCCAAGCGCTCGTTGCGGCGGTTGACGCGGGTTCGGGCGCTGGCGGCGAAATGGTTCTGGCTCATCATCGGTTCTTGGTGCCACGCACCAGGAGGTCGGCGGTCAGGTTGACCGCGAACGTAAGCAGGAACAGCAGGATGCCGATGGCGAACAGGGCCTGGTAGTGGTCGCTGCCGCGTGCCGTCTCGCCGAGCTCGGCAGCAATGGTCGCGGTCAAGGTTCGAACCGAATCCAGGGGACTGAGCGGAATCTGCACCGCGTGTCCGGTGGCCATGAGCACGGCGATGGTTTCGCCAATGGCTCGACCCACGCCGAGCATGACGGCGGCGAGAAGCCCGCTGCGCGCCGCGGGGAACAAGACCTTGTAGACGGTCTGCCAGCGTGTGGCTCCGAGCGCGACGGAAGCCTCGCGGAAGGAGTCGGGCACCGCCTTGAGCGCATCCTCGCCGATCGAGACCACGATGGGGACGCTCATGAAGCCCAGGATCAGCCCGCCGTTGAGCACGTTGAGCCCGATTGGCGCGTGGAATACCTCGATGATCAGTGGGTTCATCATCACCAGCCCGATGAAGCCCCAGACCACCGACGGGATCGCCGCCAGCAGCTCGACCACGATCTTGAGGCCTTCCTTGAGGGGACCCGAGGTGAACTCCGAGATAAACACGGCGGTGCCCAGGCCGAACGGAACCGCGATCAGCATCGCCAAGGTCGTGACGCTGACGGTGCCGGCCAGCAAGGCGAGGGTGCCGTAGCGCTTGTTGGTCACCGATGTGGGATACCAGTCGGGGGTGAACAGGAACTCGCCCAAGTCGAGCCGGTGCACGATGAAATCGGCGCCCGAGAAGAAGACGAAGAGGAAGATCCCGAGAACGAAGAAGATCGCGCTGAACCCGCACAGGCGGATCAGCCACTCGATCGCGGATTCACCGATCGATCTCAGACCTGGCGCGCCGGCGCGTTCGCGACCGGCAAGGACCGAAGCGGGCACGTCCACGGCGCTTACGCGGTCAGTGGGTCGGAATGAATCCGCTGTCGGCGACGATCTTTTGGCCGGCCGGCGACTGGATCCACTCGAGGTACTCGCGTGCGGCGGGCTTGGGCTCGCCCAACGTGTACATGTAGAGAGGTCGTGACAGCGGATAGACCCGGCTCAGAGCGTTGGCTGGGGTCGGCGGGACGCAAGGCGAGGCCGGGTCTTTCGAGATGCACAACGCTCTGAGCTGCGGCGTCGCATAGCCCAGGCCGCTGTAGCCGATGGCGCACGGGGTATTGGTGACCAGATCGACGACCTCCTTGCTGCCCTGCATGTCGCGGCTGCCTAGCTTGAAGTCGCGCCCGGTCCCCAAAACCGCCTCACGCACGAACTCGTAGGTGCCCGAGTTGGACTGGCGGCTCACGCGAATGATCTGCTGGTCGGCGCAACCGGGAACCGAGGTGCCGACGTCGGTCCAGATTTGGCAGCTGCCGCCTTCGCCGTAGATGCAGGCTATCTGCTCCATCGTCAATCCGGAGAGCGGATTGTCCCGGTGCACGAAGAACACGACGGCATCGTGGGCGACGACGTGCTCGATCGGTTCTACCCCGTTAGCTTTGCGAACCGCCTCGCGTTCCTCCGGCTTGATGTCACGGCTGGAGTTGGCGATGTCGACCGTGCCGTTGATCAGCGAGGCGATCCCGGTTCCGGAGCCTCCGCCGCTCACCGCCACGCCGACCTCCGGACGCACGGTGCGGTAGGTCTCGGCCCAGGCCTGCGCGACGTTGACCATGGTGTCCGAGCCCTTGTTCTGAATGACCATGCGCGAGCTCTGTTCGCACCCGGCGCATGCGGCCAAGGTCAGCGTGAGGTAGGCCGCAGCAAGGGTCGGGCGCAACGGGTTACGCATGAACGTTCACTCCTGGCTTGGTTTTCTCGATGGTGCCGTGCAGCGAGCGAATCAGCTCCGTGATGCGTTCGACCAGCTCATCGAACATTCGTTCGTAGCGCCGGCGTACGCTCTCGTCATCGTCGACGCCGGACAGCGGATCGGCGACGTCCCATTCCAGCAGAATGGTCCGGAAGGCGAGCTTGGGCAGGGCGCGGGCGACGTCCTTGCCGATGGCGACCACGACGCGAAACCTTCCGATGTCGTCCAGGGCGTCGACGGTCTTGGGCGGCGATGTCGGCTGCGGGATGCCCCGGCGCGCCAGCGCCTCGATCGCTCGAGGATCGGCGGAACCGTTACCGACGACGGCCGAGAAGAACTCGAAGTGCTTGCCCGCGATCGTTTTTGCGATCGCCTCGGCCATCGGACTGCGGCAAGACTCGGCGGAGGAGAAGAACAGGATCTGCAAGTCGCGCCGCAGTTCGTGCTTAACGATCTTGCCGGTGACGATGTAGAAGACCTCCTCGCAAATGTTGCTGGCCTGATCGGCCACTCGCTCGAAGCGATTGGCCACCGACAGCAGCGCGAACACCGTCGAAAGGTCTTCGCTCCCGGCGGGCTTGTGACCTACCAGGCTCCGATAGATCTCCTGGTGCAGGCCGTTGGCCTGGGCATCGAGCGTCCAGGTGGCCGCGGCCAGATCGAGATCTTCGTCGAGGAAAGCGCGGACGGCCTGGCGAATCGCGTCGATCGCCACCTGGGCAAGCTGCTGGTAGGGGGCCAGATCGGGCTTGTGCGGAGCGTGCGAGAGCAGAATCGCCTGCCGATTGATGCTTTCGGCGTAGTCGCCGACACGCTCCAGTTCCGAGACGATCTTGGCGACCGAGTGCGAGAAGCGCAGGTGCTTGGCGACCGGAATGTGCCGTACCATGAACTCCACGCAACGGTTGTCGACGACGCTCTCCAGATCGTCGATGCGCGAGTCGCGTAGGATTGCCGCGTACGCCAGGCGGCAGTCCCCGCTCATCAGTGTGCTGACGGAGTCCTCCAGGCCGCGGAGCGCGAGATCAGCCATCTCGCGCACCTTGTCGCGAATCCGGTCGATGTCGCGCTGGAGTTGTTCCTCCAGTTGAGCCAAAGCGCCGATGCCCCCGTACGATCGGAATGCCGGTCCGAACGTCCGGCTTCTCTTCGTCGCCTTTACCGGCGCAGGTTCCGCAAAGCAAATCGGCCTTGGCACGGCAATTCGGCGTTCCGCGGTGCGCGCAGCGATCGCGTCGCCGATCCGAATCACGTCACCGATACGACCGAGCAACGCGAAGTAGAGCCCATCGTCAGGCAGGCCATGGGTGCGGATGACCACATGGTCGAAGTCGGCGATCGTCTGCGGCTTCCCCGACAGGGTATCGACCAGCTTCACCGCGCTCGGCTCGATCGCGGCTGTCGCGTGCCAGGAGCTCGCAGAGCCCGATGCCCTCGATGTGACCGACCGCATCCAAGACCACCACGCGCTTGCCCAGGCCTGCGGCCGAGGCCAGCGCGGTCTCGTGGTCGAGAACGTGTCCTTGCTCCCAGCCCGGCACCGGTCCGGGGTGCCACTTGGTGCCGGCGCTAGCCGAGAAAGAGTTGGTAGGCGCGATTGTGGTTCTCGTCGTGCCAGGCGTAGCCGACGCGTTCCAGGAACGCGCGCAGCTCGCCCATCTCGTCGGCTGGGACCTGGATGCCGACCAGCACCCGGCCGTACTGGCCGCCGTCGTTGCGGTAGTGGAACAGACTGATGTTCCAGTTCTGGCTCATGGCTTCCAGGAATCGCATCAGCGCGCCGGGACGCTCGGGAAACTCGAAGCGGTAGAGCCGCTCGTTCAACGCCTGGGGGGCGTGTCCGCCGACCATGTGTCGGACGTGCGCCTTGGCGGTCTCGTCGCCACTCAGGTCTTCGGCCTCGAAGCCGCCGGCGCGCAGCCCTTCGAGCAGAACACCGCGGTCCTCGCCCTCTTCCAGCGTTAGGCCAACGAAGACGCGCGCGTGCTGCACGTGCGCGTAGCGGTAGTTGAACTCGGTGATGTTGCGCGATCCGATCAGGTGGCAGAACGCCTTGAGCGTGCCGGGGTGCTCGGGGATGGTGACGGCCAGGATGGCCTCGCGCTGCTCGCCCAGCTCGGCGACCTCGGCGACGTAGCGCAGGCGATCGAAGTTCAGGTTCGCCCCCGAGGCCACTGCTACCAGAGTTGCCCCGGCCAGGCCGCGCTCGCGAGCGTAGGCCTTGGCGCCGGCCACGCTCAAGGCGCCGGCCGGTTCGAGGATCGTGCGGGTATCGATGAACACGTCCTTGATCGCCGCGCAGACCGCATCCGTGTCGACCAGCACGATCTCGTCGAGGAGCTCGCGACAGACGGCGAATGGCTCGCGCCCGACTTGCCGCACGGCGACGCCGTCAACGAACAGCCCGACCTTGTCCAGGCGCACCGGCGCGCCGTGTGCGAGCGCCGCCTTCATCGACGCCGCGTCGTCCGGTTCTACGCCGATGATGCGGACGTCGGGCCGGACCCGTTTGACGTACGCGGCGATGCCGGCCACCAGCCCGCCGCCGCCCACCGGCGCGAAGATCGCGTGAATCGGGCCGCCGTGCTGGCGCAGAATCTCCATGCCGATCGTGCCCTGGCCGGCGATCACGTCGGGGTCGTCGTAGGCATGGATGAAAACGCGCCCGCTGGTTGCAGCGAGCGACAGCGCGCGCTCGAGCGCGTCGTCGTAGGAGTCGCCGTGCAGCTCGATGGTTCCACCCAAGCCGCGAACGGCATCGATCTTGATGCTGGGGGTGGTGGCTGGCATGACGATGAGCGCATCGCAGCCAAGCTTGCGTGCGGCCAGAGCGACGCCCTGGGCGTGGTTTCCGGCGGATGCCGCGATCACGCCGCGGCTGCGCTCGGCGGGCGACAAGTGGGCCAGCTTGTTGTAGGCGCCGCGCAGCTTGAAGCTGAAGATCGGCTGTTGGTCTTCGCGCTTGAGCAGCAGCCGGTTGCCGATGCGCTGCGAGAGCGCTGCCGCCTCCTCCAGGGCGGTTTCTACGGCCACCGCGTAGACGTCGGCCCGGAGGATGCGGATCAGATAGTCGTCAGGCATGCACCGGCGCCGGCATCAGGCGGCCGCGACGACCCCGCCGTTGTGGGCGCGCAGCCGCGCGTACTGTTCGGCAGTGCGAGGGCCGTAGACGATGTGGCTGCGCCCGACGCCCGCCTGCCGCTGTTCGGTGCGGATCTGGCTCAGCGCGTCCGCATCGATCTGGCAGCGCCGCTCGCGCGGCTTGATGCCGTAGAGCTTGGCGGCGTTCTTGCCGAAGATCCTTGCCTTGATGGAATCGGTCAAGGCCGGATACCCGAACTGTTCCTGCATCGACTCGGGGATCTGCAGCGCCTTGAGCGCATCGATCTGCCACTGCGGCGATCCCCACCAGATGGAGTCGGTTCCCCAGAGGATTCGCTTCTTGCCGGCGTTCTTCAGCAGCAGGCCCAGCAGATGGGCCGCTTGCTCGGGGCCCTGTGAGAAGGCGACGGCGAACGCGCTGCCGATCTCGGCATACACGTTGCGGCGCTCGCGCTTGGGCATGCCGGCCAGCACGGTCACGAACTCGTCGATCCCTGCGAGGCCCTGGCCGGGGAAGTAGCCGGAGTGGTAGACGACGAAACGCATGTTCGGCCAGTCGCGCGCGACCTTGGGGATGTCGATAGCCCGGACGTACTCCTCGGCGCCCGGCCCCAGAAGATTCGGGAACCCCTTGTGGACGCTGACGATGTCGACGCCCAAGCGCTCGGCTTCGGCGAGCATCGGGTAGGAGACCGTTTCGTCATCGAGCCACCAGTTGCCGTTGCCGGTGTACGTCTTGATGCCGCTGGCGCCCAGGTCGCGCACCTGGTGCTCGAGACTGTCGATTGCCGTCTCCGAGCCCGGCGGGTTGACCGGGTCGATCATTGCTTGCGACAGCGCGCGCTGCGAGCCGGCGAGCTGGTTCACCAGGTCGCGTGTCTGCGCCATGGTCGCCACGGGCAGGGGGAACCCGTCGGGCACGCCACTGATCACACCGACGGCGGTTTCGCTGTCGACGAAGATCTCTTGAATCATGTTGGCCTGCGAGAGCAGCTGCAGACCGGTGTCGGTGCAAGTCACCTCGGGCGGCAGGAAGCGCAGGCACCCCAGGAAGGGGATATTGCCGAATTGGACCAGATCCACGTGGTGGATCTGCACGTCCATGATGAAGTAGTCGGCCTGGAACAGCGTGCCGCCCGCTTCCGGGTCGTCGCATTGCTCGGCGCTGACCGGCAAGACGGCCGCGCCGCCGCTGGAGGGCAGCCCATAGACCGTGTTCATGACCATGAAGGCGGTGGCGGTGCCGGCCGCCGTTCTAAGAAACTGGCGCCGGGTCATGTTGAGCCGTTTCGCACGCCGGTCGGCTTCCTCGAGCAGCAGCAGCTTGACGGCCCTCTGCTTGGGATTAGGGGGACGCGGGCACCACTCGCCGTTGGAAACGTCGGAGAGGGGAAACGGTAGTTCGCTCGGATCGTCGGGGCGTCGGTTGCTCATCTTCACCTCACGCGTTCGGGTGACGGTTGCCGCGCGACGATAACCGATCCGACCGCCGCTTGGCAACGTGCCAATGCCGCGCCGCCTGGTGCGCCTCAAGAAGGGGGGAGACCGACGGCAAACGGTCTTTTCGCAGCTGGGATCTGCCGATACAGTGGATGGGCTGACCTGCAATCCGGAGGTACCTCATGCAGCAGCTCACCTACGTCGGCGCCGGCAAGGTCGAATGGCGCGAGGCGCCCGAGCCGAGCCTCGAGGGGCCGGCGCAAGCGCTGGTCCGACCGATCGCCGTGGCCTCGTGCGATCTGGATTCCGCCATCGTGCACGGCCAGTCGCCGTTCGCCCCGCCGTTCGCGCTCGGTCACGAGGCCGTCGCCCAAGTCGTGAGCGTCGGCGAAGCCGTCCGTCGCGTGAAGCCGGGCGAGCTGGTCGTCGTGCCGTTTCAGCCCTCGTGCGGTGCCTGCCGCGCCTGCGAGCGTGGCCTGACCTCCAACTGTGAGTCCGTGCCTCGCACGTCGATGTACGGGATCGGCGCGGCGGGCGGCGACTGGGGCGGGGCCTTCTCCGACCTGCTGCGCGTGCCCTATGCCGACCACATGTTGGTCCCGCTGCCCGAGGGGGTGGCGCCGGCCACCGCGGCGAGCGCTGGCGACAACATCGCGGATGCCTGGCGCACGGTGGCCCCGCCTCTGGCGGACCGACCGGGAGCGGCCGTGCTGGTGCTGGGCGGAGCCGGCGCCGGCAGCATCGGACTGTACGCGACGCACATCGCCCTGGCGTTGGGCGCTCAACGCGTCGACTATCACGATACCAACGAGCGGCGCGTGGATGCCGCACGCCGGCTCGGGGCCGACGCCAACCGCGTCGAGCGTTGGCCGGAGCGGCTGGGCAGCTATCCCATTACCGTGGACTGCTGCCAGCAGCCGGCGGGTCTGGCCTGTGCGCTGCGCTCGACGGAGCCCTGGGGCACGTGCACGAGCACGAGCATTTATTTCGAGGGCATGACGCCGGTGCCGCTGACCGAGATGTACATGAAAGGGGTGACCTTCGTGACTGGCCGCGTGCCCTCGCGCACGGTGCTGCCAGAGGTGTTGCGGCTGATCGAGAGCCAGAAAATCAAGCCTGAGACCATCACGAGCGAGATTGCGACTTGGCAGGATGCGAGCTCGGCGATCCTCGACTACACGACCAAGCTGGTGGTGGTGCGACAGGGCTGATGGCGCTCGAGATCCCGATCGACGGCACGCTCGACCTGCACACGTTCCAACCCCGCGAGATCGGGGATCTGCTTCCCGATTACCTGGAGGCGTGTCGCGCCCGCGGAATTCTCGAAGTCCGGATCGTCCACGGCAAGGGTTCGGGTGCTCTGCGCCGCTCGGTGCATGCGGTGCTCGCGCGTAGCCCACTGGTGCGCTCGTTCGCTACGGCTCCGCCTGAGCGTGGCGGCTGGGGGGCAACCTTGGTCGAGCTGATCGCGACCGGTCATTCGGTGCGAGCAACGGTTGATCCGGCTGCGGCCGCCGGAAAGGCTCGAGTAGTGCCCCCGCTGCCAGCGCCGCAAAGCCGCGCGTTGGTCGCCGTAACCGCAGCCACGGTTCTGGTTGCCGCGGCGATGCTGATCGTCGATCTGCCGCTACGCACCGACGCATCGCCCAACGGAATCGTGTCTTACGAGATGGTCTGGAACCGGGCCGGCGCCGAGCGCGTGCTCGTATCCTGGGACGCGCGCGCGCGGACCTACGCGGCCTTCGGCCTGGGATTGGACTACCTGTTCCTGGTTCTCTACAGCGTGACCCTCATGCTGGCCTGCCGCGCCGCCGCCTCTCGAGTCGCTCCGGTCTGGCCGGCGCTGGGGAGCGCGGGAAGCCGTTTCGCCATGGCGATGCCGGCCGCCGGGATCTGCGACGGGGTGGAGAACCTCGGCTTGTTCCTCCTGCTCCTCGGCGCGAGCGGCGAGGGGTGGGCGCGGATCGCTACCGGTTTCGCCGTGGTGAAGTTCACCTTGCTGCTGGCCGGTGTGGGGTACATCGTCACCGCACTGCTCGTCGCGCGACGGCGCGCCTTCTGAATCCGCCGTGCGTGATGAGCGATCGCCCGGGTCCATGCAGCGAATCGGTCAAGCCGCGCTTGGAGTGTTCTCGCTCATCGTGCTCGTGCTCAATACGGTCTTCTGGTCGATTCCGTTCTTCGCGATCGCGCTGGTCAAGATCCTGATACCCGTGGCCCCCTGGCGTCTGGCCTGCGCGCGCGCCCTGGCGCGGCTAGCCGGCTGGTGGATCGCGAGCAACAATCTCGGCATGGCCGTGCTCCATTCGACCGAGTGGGACATCGAGGGCGTCGACGACCTGGAGCGCGATTCCTGCTACCTCGTCCACGCCAACCACCAGACCTGGCTCGATGTGCCGGTGCTGCAGCGCACCCTGAACGGCCGGGTGCCTTTCCTCCGATTCTTTCTCAAGCAGGAGCTCATCTGGGTCCCGCTCCTGGGGCAGGCGTGGTGGGCGTTGGAGATGCCCTTCATGAAACGCTACTCGGCCGAGGTTCTGGCCCGGCGGCCCGAGCTGCGCGGCAAGGATCTGGAAACCACCCGCCGCTCCTGTGCCCGGCTGCGCCAGCTCCCGGTCGCGATCACGAACTTCATCGAGGGGACCCGCTTCACCCCTGACAAGCACGCCGCCCAGGCCTCGCCCTACCGCCACCTGCTCCGCCCCAAGGCGGGCGGTGTCGCCTTCGTCCTGAACGCGATGGGCGAACGGCTGCGCGAGCTGCTCGATGTGACCATCGTCTACCCCGGCGGCCGTCCCAACCTCTGGGACTACGTCTGTGGTCGGGTACCTCGGATCGTGGTGCGCGTGGTCCGGTGGGGAATCCCAGCCGATTTCATGGCCGGTCGCTACAACGACGACCCGGTCTTTCGCGAGCGATTTCAGGCCTGGGTGGGCGAGATCTGGGCCGCCAAGGACGCCCTGATCGAAGACCTGACCAAGGGCACGGCTTAAAAGCCCCCGACGCGCCGCAGCGCGTGCACTTCTGCGGCGCGACATCCTTGACAGCTTTGTCGCGGTCGGCCCACGCTGGATTGGCCCATGTACCTGGTCAACGGGAGCTTGCCCCATCTGAGGCAGCGCTACCGCGTTCGCCCTGCCGAGCGCGGCGATCTGCACCTGTTGCCGAGGATCGAACTGACCGCCGCCCGGCGCTTCGCCCGGGTCGAGTGCGCACGGACGCTGATGTCCCTGACCCTGCCGCTGGAGCTTCTCGAGCAGCGCCAGACCGAGGGGCGAGTCTGGGTGGCCACCGACAGCACCGACCGAAAGTGCCGGCCGGTGGGCTTCGCGACCGCCTCGGTGATCGACGGGCTAGGCCACCTCGAAGAGCTGAGCGTCCTTCCCCAGCATGGCCGTCGAGGCCTCGGTACGCACCTGGTTCAAGCGGTCTGCACCTGGGCGTTGGAGTTCTCCTTTCGTGCGGTGACGCTGGTCACGCTGCGTGAGGTGGCGTGGAATCAGCCGTTCTACGAGCGGCTCGGTTTCCGGGCGCTGCGTACGGAGGATCTCGGCGCCGGCCTCCTTCGCTTGCGCGACGCCGAGGCCCGCGCCGGGCTCCCGGTCGATCTGCGAGTGTTCATGCGGCGCGAGGTCTAGCGCGCACCTCGCCTTCCGGCGCGCTCGAGTTCCGTGGCTTGATGGTGAGGCCAGGTTTGACTGGCTAGACTGGCGGCGTGCTGGCTCTACTGCGGGACCGCCGCCCTCGTCTGGTCGGCATCGTCAACATCACACAGGACTCGTTCTCGGACGGCGGTCGCTATCTCGATCCCGACCGTGCAATCGAACACGCCGAGCGCTTACTTGCTGAGGGCGCCGACATCATCGAGCTGGGACCGGCGGCGAGCAACCCCAAGGCTGCCTCGGTCGCGGCGGAAGAAGAGATCCGGCGGATCGCACCCGTCCTCGAGCTCCTGGTCGGGGGTGGCGTTGCAGTCTCGATTGATTCTTCGCAACCGCCTACCCAGCGCTACGCCCTGGCGCACGGGGCGGCCTATCTGAACGACGTCGAGGGCTTTGCCCGCCCCGAGGTCTATCCCGAGATCGCGCGCGGCACTTGCCGGCTGGTCGTGGTGCACGCGCTTCAGGAAGCGGGCAGGGCCGTGCGGGTCCGCACCGATCCCGATGCCGTCTTCAGCGCGCTCGGTGAGTTTCTGGAGCGGCGGATCGGCGCGTTCAGCGCCGCCGGCGTTGCTCGCGAGCGGATCATCATCGATCCAGGGATGGGGCTGTTCCTGGGGAGCAACCCCGAGTCATCGCTGCACGTCCTGGCGAGGCTCGGTGAGCTGCGCTCGCGCTTTGGCCTTCCGATCCTGGTCTCCGTGTCTCGCAAATCCTTTCTCGGCACGCTGACCGGTCGTGCGGTGGCCGACCGAGGCGCGGCGACTCTCGCGGCCGAATTGTACGCTGCGGCTAGTGGCGCCGACTATTTGCGCACTCACGACGTCGCCGCACTGCGCGACGGCCTGGCCGTTCTCGCCGCGGTCGCGGGCGCGGAGAAAGCCGGCAGTGCTGGTTGACTTAGACTAGAACGCGTTTCAGTTTGCGCGGACTCTCTCGCGGCTGGCCCTTCGGGCCGGTTCTGCAGATGGCAGCCAGCGACAAGCAAAAGGGCGCGGTCCTGACCGCCAAGCACGTCCTGGAGTTTGCTTATACCCGCAGCGTGGGTCCGGTCCTGGGACGCTTTCTGGCCGGGCTGCGTGACGGGCGGATCCTTGGGCTGCGCACGCCGGCCGGCCAGGTGCTGGTCCCGCCCATGGAGTTCGACCCGGCAAGCGGTGCGCCGCTGGATGGGGAGTTCGTGGAGGTGGGACCAGCGGGCGTGGTGACCGCATGGAGCTGGGCTGCCGCTCCCCGCAAGCACCAGCCCCTGGACCGGCCCTTTGCTTGGGCGCTCATCCGATTGGACGGCGCCGACACACCGCTGCTACACGCCGTTGATGCCGGCGATGCGGCCAGGATGAAGACCGGTCTGCGCGTGAGGGTCCGCTGGCGCGAGCAGCGTACCGGCATGATCACCGACATCGCGTGCTTCGAGCCGCAGGAGTAGACATGCCCGATATCGTCAAGGAGATCATCACGCGCGATCGGCTCGAGTACACGATCGCCGCCGGCAGTGCCCAGCGCCGCTTCTTACGCGGCCTGGCCGAGGGCCGCTTGCTCGGCCAGCGCTGCCCCCGTTGCCGCAAGGTCTACGTGCCGCCGCGCGGTTCTTGTCCAACCTGCGCCATCCCGACGCAGGAGCAGGTGCGGGTCTCGGACGCCGGGACCGTAACCACCTACTGTGTGGTGAATCTCAAGTTCCACGGCCAGGCAGTTCAGATCCCCTACGCTTGCTGCTCGATCCTGCTGGACGGCGCCGACCTGCCGTTCTTCCATCTGGTGCAGGAGGCCGCCGCCGACCAGGTGCGCATGGGGCTGCGGGTCAAGGCCGTCTGGGCGCCGCCCGCCGAACGGTCGGCGAGCTTCGAGTCGATCCGCTACTTCAAGCCGAGCGGCGAGCCCGATGCGCGCTACGAGAGTTACAAGGATCACGTCGGGTGAGCCGGGCCACGGCGAGGCGAAGCCGCTGATGCGTGAGGTAGCGATCATCTCGTTCGCCCAGTCGCGGGCAGTCCGCCGCGACCTCGACCATAACGAAGTCGAGTTAGTGATGCCGGTGGTGGCCGAGGCGATCGCGAAGGCCGGCATCGAGCGTCGCGAGATCGGCTTCACCTGCTCGGGGAGCTCCGACTACCTGGTCGGCGTGCCGTTCTCGTTCGTCATGGCGCTCGACGGGGTGGGAGCGTGGCCACCCATCGATGAATCGCACGTGGAAATGGACGCGGCCTGGGCGCTTTACGAGGCGTGGGTGCGACTGCAGACCGACGAGATCGATCTGGCGCTGGTCTACGGCTTCGGCAAATCGTCCCAAGGCGATCTACCCGAGATCTTGAGCCGCCAGCTAGATCCCTACACCGTTGCCCCGCTCTGGCCGGATGCGGTGAGCCTGGCCGCGCTGCAGGCCAGCGCGATGATCGAGGCGAAGATCACGTCGGAACGTGCGATGGCCGAGATCGCCGTGCGCAGCCGGCGCAGCGCCCTGGATAACCCCTACGCTCAGGTCAAAGGCAGCGCGGACGTGCCGACACTGCTCGCCCAGCCCTACATCGCGGCGCCGCTGCGCAAGCACGACTGCGCGCCGATCTCGGATGGGGCGGCGGCGGTGGTATTGGCTGCCGGTGAAAGAGCGCGATCGCTCTGCAAACGCCCGGCGTGGATTCGAGGCTTCGATCACCGCATCGATCCACAGGGGCTCGGCCTGCGGGATCTGACGCGCGCGCCTTCGGCCGGGCTCGCCGCCGAGCGGGCTGGCGTGGCGCGTGACAAAGTCGACGTGGCCGAGCTTTATGCGCCCTTCACCCATCAAGAGGTGGTGTTGCGCAACGAGCTCCGGCTGGAAAAGAACGTCGAGATCAATCCCTCTGGCGGCGCGCTGGCCGCCAACGCCGTGATGGTTGCCGGGCTCATCCGCCTGGGTGAGGCGGCGAGCAGGATCTGGTCCGAGCGCGCCGATCGCGCGGTCGCCCACGCCACCTCGGGGCCTTGCCTTCAGCAGAACCTGGTCTGCGTTCTGGAGGGAGACTGATGTCGGGCCGCTGTGCCGTGATCGGCATCGGGCAGACGCATCACCGCGCCAAGCGCGACGACGTCTCGATCGTCGGCTTGGTGCGGGAGGCTGTGCTGCGGGCGCTGGAAGACGCCGGCGTGGGCTTCGACGACATCGATGCGGTCGTGGTCGGCAAGGCGCCCGACAACATCGAAGGCATCATGATGCCCGAGCTGTTTCTGGCCGATGCGCTCGGCGCCGCCGGCAAACCGTTGCTGCGCGTGCACACGGCAGGCAGCGTCGGCGGGTCGACGGCGTTGATGGCCGCGCATCTAGTTCACGCGGGAATCCATGAGCGAGTCTTGACCGTCGCCTTTGAGAAACAGTCGGAGAGCGAGACGACGTGGGCGATCACGCCGAACATCCCCTTCCAGGTCCCGCTGGTGGCGGGAGCCGGCGGTTTTTTCGCGCCGATCATTCGCGCGTACATCCGCAGGGCCGGCGCGCCGGATCACATCGGCATCAAGGTTGCAGTCAAAGACCGGCTCAACGCCCTCAAGAACCCCTACGCGCATTTGCGCCTCAAGGACATCAGCATGAAAGGCGTCGAGGAGTCGCTGATGCTGTGGGAGCCGATTCGCTATCTGGAGACCTGTCCGTCTTCCGACGGCGCGTGCGCGATGGTGCTGGCCAGCGAGCGGCAAGCGGCGCGCGCGCCGCGCAAGCCGGCATGGGTGCTGGCCACGGCGATGCGCAGCGAGCCAACGATGTTTCCCGGACGCAATCAGATCAATCCGCTCGCCGGGCTCGAATGCGCCGCCGAGCTCTACCGGCAAGCGGGGGTGAGCAGGCCGCGCGCCGAGATCGACGTGGCCGAGATCTACGTGCCGTTCAGCTGGTTCGAGCCTATGTGGCTCGAGAATCTGGGTTTCTGCGAGCTCGATCAGGGTTGGCGGCTGACCGATCAGGGCGCGACGGAGATGACCGGCGACATTCCGATCAACCCCTCGGGCGGGGTTCTGTCGTCCAATCCGATTGGCGCCTCCGGCATGTTGCGATTCGCGGAGGCCGCCCTTCAGGTGCGCGGCCAGGCCGGAGCGCATCAGATCGAGGGCGCCAAGGTCGCCCTCGGCCACGCCTACGGCGGCGGCTCTCAGTTCTTCGCGATGTGGCTGGTGGGCGCGGAGAAGCCCTGACCGGCATAGACAACGACGCTGGCGGTCGCGAGCGGGGATCGGCGATCGGATCTTCGTGGTGGCGATTCTGGTTCCGTTGGTCCTGACGATGCCGCAGCGAATGGGACTGTGCGTGGCGCTCGATTATCTGCTGCGCCGGCAAGCCGGGGAGGTGCGGTCGTGACGGTGGCCTACGAAGACGTTCTGGCCGCTGCCGGATCAGCGTTGCTGGCAGCGCTTCACGCCTTCGAGGCCACGCAGCGCCGGCTCCATCCCCCCGATCTTCCCGCGCTGTGGGCCGGTCTGGAGCCGTTGCGCACCGAGCTCGATCTGCGCCTGTCCGCGCTGCGCTCGGTGGCGCCGCCGGAGGCCGCGGCCGGCTTTTACGACCGGCTGGTCGGTGGAACGGCGTCGGTGCTGGAGGCGATGAATCTGTTCGCGGAACCGGCCGCCGCCGACCAGGCCATAGTGCGCATTCTGGCCGGGATGAGGCGGTTTACCGATGGGCTCGAGTCGCTCTACGCCCTGCATCGCCTCCCGCCGTTGGGCCGTTACTTTGTGGAGACGCCGTTCCACGACCGGCTCGAAAGGCTCGACCCTGTGGCGCCAGCCGGCATCAGCGTGGGTCTGCACATGACCGGGAGCCCCGATGACCGGAGAGCGCGCGGCGGCTTTTGCCTCTACGTACCCGAGCACTACGACGGTTCCGCCGAGTTGCCGCTGGTGGTGGCCTTGCACGGCGGGTCGGGCAACGGGCGTAGCTTTCTGTGGACCTGGTTACGGGAGGCGAGGGGGCGCGGATTTCTTCTGCTCGCTCCGACGGCGCAAGGCCCCACGTGGTCGATGATCGGCCCGGACATCGACGGCGCGGCGTTGCGCTCCATGGTCGACTACGTGCGCGGCCACTGGCGGGTCAAGCCGGACAGCATCCTGCTCACGGGCCTGTCGGACGGAGCGACGTACGCGCTGCTCGCCGGCCTGTCACCGGACTCTCCATTCTCTGCCTTGGCTCCGCTCTCCGGGGTGCTTCATCCGGCCTGCCTGGCCGAGGATCGGCGTGCGCACGCGCGCGCGCGGCGCATCTATCTTGCGCACGGCGCCCTAGACTGGATGTTCCCGGTGCAGACGGCGCGCTGGGCCCACGAACAGCTCGCGGCCGCCGGCGCCGACATCGTCTTCCGTGAGGTTGCCGACCTCTCCCACACCTATGCGCGCGAGCTGAACGATCCCATTCTGACGTGGTTCGATCCGGCGCTGGCGTTGCCGTAGAGTTGGCGGCCGCCCGGTAGCGCGATGGCAGCACGTCCAGTCGTCAAGATCGGTAACCCCGTGCTGCGGCGGGTGGCGCGCCGCGTGCCGCGCGCGGACCTCGGCTCCCGCAAGCTCGCCCGGCTGGTGGACGACCTGTTCGCGACGATGCGCACCGCGGGCGGCATCGGCATCGCCGCGCCGCAGATCGGGGAGTCGATGCAGGTCGCCGTCATCGAGATCGACGCTACATCGACGCGCTACCGAGACGCGGTCCCGACCCCGGGCACGGTGCTGATCAACCCCAAGATCACCGTTCTGGATCGACGGAAACAGGCCTTCTGGGAAGGGTGCCTGTCGGTGCCCGACCTGCGCGGGCTGGTCGAGCGTCCGCGCAGGGTTCGCGTCGACTACGTCGATCTAGGCGGCAAGCGCCAACGGATTGAGGCCGAAGGGTTTCTGGCGACGGTGTTCCAGCACGAGCTGGACCACCTGGCCGGAGTCCTGTTCCTCGATCGCGTGCGCGACACGACCAAGATCGCAACGGTCGAGGAGTACCAGCGGCACTGGGCGGATCGCGAGAGGGAGAGGGAGCCGGCGGAGATCTGAGGGGCCGGTGGCCGGCCAGACGTGAGTATGATTTTCAACATTGCCGATCTGTTCGAAAGCCTGGTCGACGCGATCGGCGAGCGCGAGGCCTTGGTCTGCGGTCCGCGCCGGCTGACCTATCGCCAGCTCGACGAGCGCGCCAACCGTCTCGCGCACTACTTCATCGATCAACGTATCAAGCCGGGCGACCACGTCGGGCTCTATCTCTACAATTGCGCCGAATTTCTGGAGGCCATGCTCGCGGCGTTCAAGGTCCGGGCGGTGCCGATCAACGTCAACTATCGGTATGTTGCCGACGAGCTGCGCTACATGATCGACAACGCCGACTTGGTCGCGCTCGTCCACCACCGCGAGCTCGCACCGGTCATTGGCGAGGTCGCCGGTGGGTATCCACGCCTGCGTACGCTGCTCTACGTCGACGACGAAAGTGGAGCCGACTGCGCGCGCATCGGATCGCGGCCGTTCGAGCAAGCGGTCGCGCGGGGTCCGGCGGGGCGCGGTTTTGGCGCGCGCTCCGAGGACGACCTCTACATTATCTATACCGGCGGCACGACGGGGACGCCCAAGGGCGTGATGTGGCGCCACGGCGACGTCTTTTTCGCCGGCCTCCAAGGCGGCAATCCCGGTGGCAAGCCCATCGACCGGCCCGAGGAGCTTGCCGCCAACGCGGCCGGCAACCCCAATCCGATGGTGACGCTCCCGGTGGCGCCGTTCATTCACGGCGCGGCACAGTGGGGCGCGCTGATCGGCTGGTTCGGCGGCGGCAAGGTCGTGGTGCTCCCCGGGCGTAGCCTCAACGCCGGCCGGATCTGGGAGCTGGTGGCGAGCGAGCGGGTCAACGTGATGACGATCGTGGGGGACGCGATGGCGCGACCCCTGGCCGACGAGCTTTGCAGGGAGGGGGCGAGCTACGATACCTCGTCTCTGTTCGTGATCGGCTCGGCGGGTGCGGTCTTCTCCGAGACCATCAAGGATCAGTTGCGGGCGAAGTTGCCGCACGTGATCTTCGTCGACAGCTTCGGGTCCACCGAGTCCGGGCACACCGGCTCGATGACCGCTACCCGCAGCGCCAGCGGGTCGGGACATCCGCGCTTCGTCATGAGCGAGAACGTGACCGTGCTCGATGACCAGTTGCGTCCGGTCGTACCCGGCTCCGGTGTGACTGGGCGGCTGGCACGCAAGGGCCGGCTGCCGCTGGGGTACTACAACGACCCGGTCAAGACCGCCGAGAACTTCGTCGAGGTCGCCGGCGAGCGTTGGGTCATCCCCGGCGATATGGCGACGGTGGACGCCGACGGGATGATCACGGTGTTCGGCCGCGGCTCGGTGTGCATCAACAGCGGGGGCGAGAAGATCTTTCCCGAGGAAGTCGAGGAAGTGCTCAAGGGTCACCCGGCCGTCGAGGACGCGATCGTGGTCGGCGTTCCCGACGAGCGTTGGGGACAGCGGGTGGCCGCCGTCGTGCAGCCGCGGGCCGGCGGCACACCGACGATGGCCGAGCTGGACGCGCACTGCCGCAAGCGTATCGCCGGCTACAAAGTGCCGCGCGAGTTGCACCTGGTGGACAAGGTCAGTCGGCAGCCAAGCGGCAAGCCGGATTACAAATGGGCCCGCGAGGTGGCCACGAGTAGGAGAGCGCCGTGAGTGAGCCTGCACTGCTGGTCGAGAAAGCCGGACCGGTTCTGACGCTGACGATGAACCGGCCCGCCGCGAAGAACGCCATCGATCCCGAGATGCTCTGCCGCCTCGCCGACGCGTGGGTGATGCTGGACGCCGACGACGAGCTGAGGGTCGCGATTTTGACTGGGGCCGGCGGCGACTTCTGCGCGGGAGCGGACCTGGACAAGCTCGTGGGCCGCATGCTGCGCGGCGCGCCACCCGAGGACGCCTTCGAGCAGCGCGTCCGCGACGACTACGAGCTGATCTTCAAGGGATTATTGCGCAGCTACCGGACCGTCAAACCCGTCATCGCCGCGATCGAGGGCAACTGCATCGCCGGCGGCGTCGAGATCCTCCAGGGCACCGACATCCGGATCGCGGGTGAGACCGCCAAGCTCGGCATCTCGGAGGTGCGCTGGAGCCTGTTCCCGCAGGGTGGATCCACCACGCGGCTGGCCCGCCAGATTCCCTACACGATGGCGATGGAGATGCTGCTCACCGGTGACCACTACAGCGCGGCCGAGGCCCGCGCGATGGGGTTGATCGGCCGGGTCGTGCCCGCCGGGACGGCGCTGGCCAAGGCTCGGGAGATCGCGGCGCGAATCGCCGAGAACGGGCCGGTGGCGGTGCGCAAGATCAAGCAGGCCGTGCTCGAAGCCGAATGCGTCCGCGATCAGGATGCGCGGGAGATCGAGATGCGGCTGGGGATGGAGGTGTTTTCGACGGAGGATGCCAAGGAAGGGCCGCGTGCCTTCAAGGAGAAGCGCAAGCCTCGCTACCAGGGGCGTTAACGGGAGGTATCAGTCCTCGACGATCGAGAGGGCCTGCCGCGGGCAGATGCGCACGGCCTCTTCTACCTTGGCGCGCAGCTTCGCGTCGAAGGTCTCCTGCTTGAGGTGCAGGTTGTCATCGTCGTCGACGTAGAAGATTTCGGGGCAGGCCTGCATGCAACGGGCATTGGCCTCGCACAGCTCGTAGTCGACTCGCACCTTCATCGCCTGTCTCTCTTCCCCGCTTGCTATCCGCTCGAACGCGCAGCGTCAAGAGGCTGCGCATCTCTGGCGCGATTCGGGGGTGAACCGAACGGGCATCTCCTTGATCCCGTCGATGAAGTTGGATCGCAGGTATTTCACCTCGCCGCACACCTCGATGTCCGGCAGGCGCGTGAGCAGCTCGGCGAAGATCGAGCTCAGCTGCAGACGCGCCAGGCTGGCGCCCAGGCAGTAGTGCTCGCCGATCCCGAACGCGAGGTGATCGTTGGGGTCGCGCCGGACGTCGAACCGCTGGGGGTCCGCGAACACCTCTTCATCCCGGTTGGCCGAGGGATACCAGAGGACCAGCTTCTCGCCCTCGCGGATGCGCTTGCCGCGCAGCTCGGTATCGGCGGTGGCGGTGCGGCGAAAGCTCATCACCGCCGGCGCGTAGCGCAGGATTTCCTCGATCGCGCCCGGCAACACGCTCATGTCGGCGGCGATGGCGCGCTTCTGCTCGGGGTGTTCCGAGAGCAGCCGCATACCCTGAGCGGTGACGGTGCGGGTGGTCTCGTTGCCCGCGATGGCCAGCAAGAGAAAGAATGAGTCGAACTCCGCTTGGCTCAAACGCTCGCCGTCGACGTCGGCGTGGAGCAAGACGCTGGTGAGGTCGTCCATCGGGCACTTGCGGCGCTCTTCGCCGAGCTGCTCGGCGTACAGGTAGACCTGGCCGGCGGCGTCGATGCCCTCTCCGTGGGCCTGAAAGTCGGGATCGTCGAAGCCGATCATCCGATTGCTCAGCTCGTAGATGTGGTGGTGATCGCTCTTGGCCACACCGAGCATCTCGCAGATGGTGGCCATGGGCACCTGCGAGGCGACCTCGGAGACGAACTCACACTGGCCACGCTCGGCGATCCCGTCGACGATGCTGCTGGCCAGCTCGCGCACGTGCTCCTCGAGCATGGCAATGCGCTTGGGCGTGAACCCGCGCGAGACGATCCGCCGGAATTTGGCGTGCTGCGGCGGATCCATGTTGAGCATCAGCAGGCGGATCGACTGCAGATCCTCCTCGCTCAACTCGAAGATGTTCGTACCGCCGCGCGCCGAAGAGAACAGTTGCGGGTTGCGAGAGACGGTCTTGACGTCCTCGTGCTTGGTGATCGCCCAGAAGCCGGCGCCGACCTTCTCGGGCTGCCAGTGCACGGGGTCATTGGCGCGTAGCCAGGAGAACCAGGCGTGCGGTGGGCCCGGGTTGAAGCTGTCGGGGCTGGAGAGGTCGGCCGGATCGGGGCGAGTCATGCAGGCTACCTAGGCGTACGCCGAACGAACCTTGGGTCAGCTATGTAGATAGCCGTACGACGCACGGCAAGAAGACCACGGCCGCGCCGCACAGGACATGGCTGCGGCCATGACAGCCTCGGCGTCGGATGCCCGGGGGGGTGCTCGGCGGTCTCAAATCCGTCGCGATCGACGGCCAGGTGGCCTTTCTGGTCCGGCATCGGTCATGTCGGATGCGTGGTGAACGTCCAATTTAGGCCACAGTTCGTCTTGGTACGGCCTAGCGTGGAAGTTTTCCCCAGATGGGGTGCGGCAATCAGGACTGTGGCGTGCTATCCTCCTCATTCGGCGCGAGGAGGCGCAATCGATCTGCCTTCGATCCTATTGCCGGATCTTGCGGGCGGTTTGCCCGGGATGATCGCCGCTGCGGCTGATCGCCTGCGCGGGCAAGCGGGCCTGCGCGCCTTTTCTCCATTGACCGACGCGACGCTCGAGCCGCTGCCTCCGGCCGGCGCGGTCCCGCTGGCGTGGCCGTCGCTGAAGAACGCCGCCAAGGCGGTCGTCGACGAAGCGTTTCGCTCGCTGATGGTCGCGCTTTCCGATCTCCCGAGCGCCGCGGAGATGCAGGTGGTCAAGGAAGAGGTGCTCCAAGCGGGCGAGTTGTTCGCGGCGCGCGGCTGGTTGGCCGATCCCACGAGCTACCATCGCACTCCACCGGAGCTCACGTCGCCGCGGGTGACGACTGCCACCTCATGGGGTACCGACTACCAGCACTTACGGTTCGTCAGCGGCTATGAGCCGCATGCGGAAGAGCCCGGCCGCGACCGCTGGCTCGGTTACCAGCCCCCGCGCACGGCTCACGCTTGGGTTCTGCGGCATCGTGACGGGCCACGGCCCTGGCTGGTCTGCATTCACGGCTACCGCATGGGATTCCCGCTCGCCGACTTTCACGCCTTCGGCGCGCAGTGGCTGCATCGCCAGCTCGGCCTCAATCTGATTTTCCCGGTGCTGCCGCTGCACGGTCAGCGCAAGGTGGGTCGGCGCAGCGGGGACGGTTTTTTCAGCGCTCAGTTCATGGACACGGTTCATGCCGAAGCGCAGGCGGTCTGGGATCTTCGGCGCATCCTGAGCTGGCTGCGCGGCCAGGGCGTCGAAGACATCGGGGTCTACGGCGTGTCGCTCGGCGGCTACACCTCAGCGCTGCTCAGCGGCTTCGAGGGTGACCTCAAGTGTGTGCTCGCCGGCATGCCGACGGTCTGCTTCGCGTCGCTGTTGCAACGGCATGCGCCGGGACGGCTGCTGCGCATGGCCGAGCGCATCGGGTTCGACTGGGAGTCCGTCTTGCGGGTGCTGCGTGTGGTCTCCCCGCTGGCGGTCAAGCCGCGAGTGCCGCGTGAGCGACGGTTCCTCTATGGCGGGGCGGCCGATCGGCTGGTGCCCCACGAGCACGTTCTCCAGCTCTGGAGCCACTGGGAGAAACCCAGCCTACGCTGGTTCGAAGGCAGCCATCTCTCGTTCAGCTGGGACGGGGCGATCAACGAGTTGGTTCACCGCACCCTTGCCGCATCCGGAATGCTGGCGGTCCGGCCACTTGCCGGCGGCCTCAACCGCCGCGCGGCCTGATTCACCCGACCCGACCCCGCTCGACCTCGCCCCCCGCTCCCGTTGCAGTCGGTCTGGCCCGCAAGTTGCTTTTGCGTGCCCAGAAGAAACCGGCGCGCATGCGTCGGACCGAGGCAAAGCGAGATCGCTATGGGCAACCTACCGTCACATTCCTGGCGTGGGCTACGCCGGCGGGCGCTTGCGCATGGCATTGTCGCTGTCGTCTTCCTTGCAAGCGTGGGGTTCCTGCCCGCGGCCGCGATGGCGGAGGAGCCCGCCAGACCGGTCGTGAAACCGCACCACTGGCAAGCGAACGATACCGGGCTCGCAGGGTGGAAGGCTCCGTCGGAACCCGAGCGTCAGGGGCCTCCCGGCTACCGGCTCAACCTGATGGCTACGGGCAGCGGAAGCCTGTCGGCCGAGCTTTGGGTGCCGGCGGGTGCCGAGCCCAGCGGCCGTCGGCTCCATGTGATCGCCGGCCTGCGATACGCGTTCTGAGCTGGCGCGTCGCGCGGGCTCGACCGCGCGCACGACCGTCGTTACCCTAGCGCACCGCCGCGAGGCCGCGGCCCGCCGGACGCCAGAGTTTCTGGCCAAAAACCCCAACGGTCGCGTGCCGTTGCTCGAGCTACCCGATGGCCGGCTGCTGGCGGAGTCCAACGCGATCCTGTGGTACCTCGCCGAGACGTCGCCGGGCGGCTCGCGTTTCTTGCCCTCCGGCGCGTACGAGCGCGCCCAAATCCTGGAGTCGATGTTCTTCGAGCAGTACAGCCACGAACCTTACATCGCGACCGTGCGTTTCTGGATCACGGAGTTGCGCAAGGCCGAGGAGTATCGCGACGAGATCGCCAAGCGGCGCCCGCAGGGCCTGGCCGCGCTGCGGGTATTGGACGGCCGGCTGGTGGCGCAGCCCTTTTTGGTCGGGACGAGCTACTCGATCGCCGATGTCGCCCTGTACGCTTACACGCACGTTGCGCCCGAGGGCGGCTTCGACCTCGAGCCGTTTCCGGCGGTGCGCGCGTGGATCGGGCGGGTCGCCTCGATACCCGGTCACATTTCGATCACGGATCCCTGTCGCGGATCGCGCGGCTGACGCCGTCGCTCGCGCCAGGCTCAGCGCATCTCGACGACCGCTTCGCCCGGTGTGGTCTTCTTTGCCTCGTGGTTCTGCGTCCAGAGCTGGAGCTTGACGAAGCGTTTGCCGTCCTTCTCCCACTTCTCGCTCACGCGTCCGCCGCAGGCCATTTCTTGGTCGGGAAAGTCCATCCCGCGGTACTGGCACGAGATCGTGCGGATTCGGCCGGCGTGGCCGATCCAGTCGGAGACCACCTGACCGAGGACGGCGTACTTGTAGCGGCCGTGAACGATGATCGAGCCGAGCATCTTGCTCTGAGGAAAGTCGTAGTCGTGGTGGAGCGGATTGAAGTCGCCGGAGCCGGCCGAATACTTGACGAGGTCGGTCACTCCGGGCTTCTTACGCACCACCGGCAGTTCGTCTCCCACTCGGATGTTTTCCCAAACCACGGTCACTTTCCGTTCTCCTTACCGAGCTCGTCAGCTCAGAAGAAAATCACTTGAGAGCGCTGAATGGCTGCGACCTTGCCGTGTTGGTTGGTGTAGGTCTGCTGGGTGGTGACGATCAGCATCTTGCCCAGGGCCTTGCTCTCGCGAACCGTGAGGTCGGCCACGCGCAGCACCGCAGTCAGCCGGTCGCCGGCGCAAATGTCCTCGCGGTACTCGGTTCCGGTTCCGCCGTCCAGAATGTTCTTGAGGCCGTGCTTGACGCTGGGCTGTCCCTCGACCGGGCTGCTGAAGATGTCGTGCGAGCGGCCCGGGACGAATACCGGTGTTCCCAGATACGTGGGCGGCGCGGGGAGGCCGCGGTAGCCGGCGTTGCTGGCGGCCACCTCATCGTAGTAAACCGGGTCGGTGTAGCCGACCCCGCGTGCGAACGCTCGCACGCTCGTCGTGGTTACTTCGAAGGTCCACGGGATCGACTCGTGCCCGATCGCGGCGCGCATCTCTTCGGTCAGCTCGAACCGTTCGGCCATCGCGTTTGGCTTCCTTCCCGCCCGCGTCGACGGGCGGGCGCTTCTTACACCGCGCTCGACCTTGCAACAATCGCAGTCCGCGCCCATCGTCGGCGCGTGAGCCGGGCCCGGCCCGGTGCTGCAACTCGAGCGATGCGCAGAGACGGCGATCCGCGGCAGCGCATCGAGACCGTATTGGACGTGGCCGAGGATCTGTTCGGCGAAGTCGCCTACGAGGACGCGACCGTCGACGAGATCGCCGAACGAGCGGGTCTGTCGATCGCGACCCTGTACGGACTGTTCGACGGCAAGCGTGCGATCTACAAGGCCGTGATCCATCGAGCGCACCGGCGCTTCGCGCTGGGCCTCGATCAAGCCTTGCAGCAGGCGCGCGGTCCCCTGGACGTCGTGCGAACGGTGGTCCGATTCCATCTGGAGCACTTCGATCGCTACCAGCGTCACTTCCGCTTTTTCCTGACCGTGGGCAACGTTGGCGGGGGTAGCGTACGCGCCGAGGTCGAGGATGAAGCGCGCGAGCAGCAGCGCGAGTTTCTCATGCGGCTGACCGATGTCTGCCAGCGGGGCATCGATCAGGGGATGTTTCGCCGCGGCCTGGCGGCCGAGCACATGGCACTGGTCGTGCTGAGCATCCCGCACGCGGTGTTGTCCTACTGGCTCGACCGTCAGGATGTCGAGTTGCGCTCCCTCGTGCCGGAGGCGCTGCGATTGGCCGATCGGGCCGTGGGATGCGAGCCGGTGTGAGGAGCGCCGGCGCTAGACTCAGCTTTTTTTTGCACGGGCCTGCAACCCGCGGTAGGTAGGCCGCCACCCGTGGCATGCGCCTGCGGCCGGCGACGTGGAGAGAACTGAAGGAGCAACCGGGAATGGGCAGAAAGGTATTCGTCGTTGGCGTCGGCATGACCAAGTTCGAGAAGCCGGGCTCGCGGGAATGGGACTACCCGCAGATGGCCAAGGAGGCCGGCGCCAAGACGTTCGCCGATGCCGGGATCGGCTACGACAAGGTCGAGCAGGCCTGCGTCGGCTACTGTTACGGGGACTCGACGTGCGGCGAGCGTGCGGTCTACGAGCTGGGTCTGACGGGCATCCCCATCTACAACGTGAACAACAACTGCTCGACCGGCTCGACCGCGCTCTTCATGGCCAAGCAACTGGTCGAGGGTGGCATCTGCGAGTGCGCGCTGGCGCTCGGCTTCGAGAAGATGGAGAAGGGCTCGCTCGGCATCAAGTACAACGACCGCATCAATCCTATGGACAAGCACTTCGCCTTGATGGTGGAGTTGCGTGGCTTCGCCAAGGCGCCGGCGGCGCCGCAGATTTTCGGTAACGCCGGGCGCGAGCACATGGAGCGCTACGGGACCACCGCCGAGCAGTTCGCGATGATCGGCCACAAGAATCACAAACACTCGGTCAACAACCCGTACTCGCAGTTCCAGGACGAGTACTCGCTCGCCGACATCCTCAACGCACCCGCCGTCTACCCGCCGCTGACCAAGCTGCAGTGCTGCCCCACCTCCGACGGTGCGGGTGCGGCGTTGCTCGCCAGCGAGGACTTCGTGCGCAAGCACGGGCTCGAGGCCAACGCGGTCGAAATCGTCGGCCAGGCGATGGCTACCGACCTGCCGAGCTCGTTCGCCGAGAAGAGCTGCATCAAGCTGGTTGGCGCCGACATGACCACCAAGGCGGCGCGTAAGGTATACGAGCAGAGCGGGCTCGGTCCCGAGGACGTGGACGTAGTCGAGCTGCACGACTGCTTTTCGTGCAACGAGCTGATCACCTACGAGGCGCTCGGCCTGTGTCCCGAGGGCAAGGGCGGAGAATTCGTCGCCTCTGGCGCCGCGACCTACGGCGGCAAGGTCGTCGTCAACCCTTCGGGCGGTCTCATCTCCAAGGGGCATCCCCTGGGGGCGACCGGCCTGGCGCAGTGCGCGGAGCTCAACTGGCAGCTGCGCGGTCGCGCCGACAAGCGTCAGGTTGCAGGCGCCCAGGTCGCGCTGCAGCACAACCTGGGCCTGGGCGGCGCCGCCGTCGTGACGATGTACCGCCGGACGGCGCGGTAACGCGCGGGTAGCGCACACATGAGGGCAGCCCTGTGGTTGGGGGTGGCGATCCTCCTCGCCAGCAGCGCGTGTAAGCGGCCGGAGCCTGAGCCGACGCCGCGGCACTGGGCGACCGGAACGATGAAGGGCGCCCGCTACCATGCCGCCGACGGCTCGTTTACCTGCGAGCCACCGCACGCGGTTGACACTGCGGAGTTCGCCGGTTCGGTGTTGCGAGACGGACAAGACAGCGACGCCGCTGGTGCGGTGACCTACGTGACGTTCGGACCGGGGCCGACCGATCCCGCCGGCTACCACGTGGTCCTGGCCTCCGCGCTCGCGGGCCGGCCCGATCTGCGCCCGCTCGCCGAGCGCGCCGAGCAAGTCGTCGCCCACTACATGGCTACCTACGATGGCGAGCTCGGCGGTTCGGGCGAGCGCCTGGTCTTTCGCCACGCTACGGTCGCCGGCCGGCCGGCGATCTATGCGGTCTACCGCTACGACTATCAGCAGGATGGAGTGCCGGCGCTGTTCTACACGGCCTTCGCGATCATCCGTTCCTCCGATACCCACGTCGTCAACGTCATGGCCGAGAGGCTCACGCTGGAGAACCCGTGGTACCCGGGCATCGACGTGCTGAGCGTGGGTGAGTGGGAGCGCTTCACCGGCTTCGCGGCGTCCGTAGAGGTCGCCGACTGAGCGGAGGCCCGGTGGAGTTCAATCTGGCGCAGGTTCAGGAGGCGGTCGCCGCCGCGATTCCCGAGCGGGAGGCGCTGGTGTGGCGGGATTGTCGGCTGAGCTACGGCGCGCTCACCGAGCGCACGCGCCGCCTGGCGAACTACCTGCTCGGGCGTGGCCTGGGGCTCCGGACCGAGCGCGCGAGTCTGACCGGATGGCAGACGGGCCAAGACCTGCTGGCGCTCTATCTTCACAACCGGGTCGAGTATCTTGAAGGCATGCTCGGCGCGTTCAAGGCGCGCTTGGCTGCGGTCAACGTCAACTATCGCTACGTCGACGGGGAACTGATCTATCTGCTGAACGACGCGGGCACGCGCGGCATCGTCTACGAAGCCGCCTTCGCGCCCACGCTCGCCCGGATTCGCGGACGACTGCCGAAGCTCGAAGTGCTGATCCAGGTCGCTGACGATTCTGGCAACGCGTTGCTGGCGGACGCCGTCGAGTACGAGACGGCTCTGGCCAGCGCCTCCCCGGCTCGCCCGGACCTCCCCTGGTCGCCCGATGACCTCTACGTGCTCTACACCGGCGGCACCACCGGCATGCCCAAAGGCGTGCTCTGGCGCCAGGCCGACATCTTCGTGTCCGCGTTGGGCGGACAGCGGCGCGCGCACAGCGGCGAAGAGTTCGAAGCGTTGGACGAGATCGTCGAGCGCGCGGTGATCGGAAAATCCGCGCTGCGCACCCTGCCGAGCGCGCCTTTCATGCACGGCGCTGCGCACTGGGGCGCGTTCCACAACCTGCACGCAGGAGGTACGGTCGTCATCCCATCGCAGACCCGGTCGCTCGATCCCGACGACATCCTGCGGACCGTGGAGCGGGAACGGGTCCAGTCGCTGCTGATCGTCGGAGACGCATTCGGCCGACCCCTGCTCGACGCCCTTGCGCGCGGTGCATACGACTTGACGTCGCTGACGCTGCTGATCACCGGCGGAGCGGCGCTGACGGTCTCCCTCAAGCGCGAGTTCCTCGAACGGCTGCCCGGGCTCACGATCCTGGACACCATGGGCTCCTCGGAAACCGGGACCCAGGCGCAGCATCTGAGCAATCGCGCTCAGGGAGCCGCCACGGGCACGTTCCGGCCGGGAGCCGGCAACCTGGTCCTGGCCGAAGACCTGACCCGTGTCCTGGTGCCCGGCTCCGCCGAGATCGGCTGGCTGGCGCGCACCGGCCGGGTGCCGTTGGGTTACCTGGGAGATGCAGAGAAAACGGCGCGGACGTTTCCCACGGTTGCCGGCGTGCGCTGCTCGGTGCCGGGAGACCGTGCGCGGTTGAATGATGATGGAAGCATCGTGCTGCTCGGACGCGACTCGGTCACCATCAATTCGGGCGGCGAGAAGATCTTTGCCGAGGAAGTCGAACAGGCGCTCAAGCACCATCCCGCCGTATACGATGCGGTGGTGGTAGGCCGGGCCAGCGAGCGCTGGGGTCAAGAGGTGGTCGCGATCGTGAAGCTGCGCGCCGGCTGCTCGGCCGACAAAGCGGATCTGCTCGACGAGTGCGCCCGTCACCTGGCGCGCTTCAAGCTGCCGAAGGAGTTCCTATTCACCGACGAGATCGTGCGCAGCCCCAGCGGCAAAGCCGACTACCGGTGGGCGCGGGAGCGCGCGAACGCGGCCGGCGACTGCGAACGGCCCGGTTGAAATCGCACGGGGTCTACGGTTAGACCCTCGACATGCAAGGCTCGGCGCTGCGCGAGTATCTCGACAAGGCGGGCGCCGCCGGGGCCGATCCCGGGTTCGTCGCCTACATCTGCGCCCTCGAACACGTCGCGCGGGTCTCGCCGCTGGTCGCGCGCACCATCGTGCAGGAGTTGGCCGACCAGCGCTCCAACATCAAACTGATCGCGAGCGAGAACTACTCCTCGTTGGCGGTGCAGTTGGCCATGGGCAACCTGCTCACCGACAAGTACGCCGAGGGTATTCCGAACCGGCGTTACTACGCGGGCTGCGACAACGTTGACACCGTCGAGACGTTCGCGTGCGAGCAGGCCTGCAAGCTGTTCGGCGCCGAGCACGCCTACGTTCAGCCGCACAGCGGCGCGGATGCCAACCTGATTGCTTTCTGGGCGATCCTCTCGGCCCGGGTCGAAGCCCCGGCGCTCGCCGCCGCCGGTGCCGAGTCCGCCCTCGCGGTGACGCCCGAGCGCTGGGCAGAGGTGCGCCACCAGCTCGGCAATCAGCGGTTGCTGGCGCTGGATTTCGCCTCGGGCGGTCACCTGACGCACGGGTATCGCAACAACGTCTCCGCCAAGATGTTCGACGCCTACGGCTACACGGTGAGCCGGCGCGACCACCGTCTCGACTACGACGAGATCGAGCGCCGGGCGCGCGAAGTGAAGCCCTTGATCCTTCTCGCCGGCTACAGCGCTTACCCACGCCTGATCGACTTCGCGCGCATGCGCGCGATCGCGGACCAGGTGGGCGCCGTGTTGATGGTCGACATGGCGCACTTCGCCGGCCTGGTCGCCGGCGGCGCGTTCGCGGGAGTGTACGACCCCGTGCCTTACGCCGACGTCGTGACGACCACCACGCACAAGACGCTGCGCGGGCCCCGCGGCGGCATGGTGCTTTGCAAGAAGCCGTTCGCCGAGCACGTCGATCGTGGCTGCCCCATGGTTCAAGGCGGTCCGCTGCCGCACGTTCTGGCGGCCAAGGGACTGTGCTTCACGGAGGCCCTGCGCCCGGAGTTCCGCCAGTACGCGGCGCGCATCATCGAGAACGCCCAGGCGCTGGCCGCGGGTCTGATGGAGCAGGGGCTGACGGTGCTGACCGGCGGCACCGAGAACCATCAGGTGATCGTCGACCTCACCGGCACCGGGCTCACGGGCCGGCAGGCCGAGGCTGCGCTCCGCGAATGCCGGCTCACGGCCAACCGCAACGCCGTGCCGTTCGATTCAAATAGTCCCTTGGTGACCAGCGGCCTGCGGTTGGGAACGCCAGCGGTCACGACCCTGGGAATGACCACCGACGACATGGGAGCGATCGCCTCGCTCATCCGTTTCGTGCTCGCCAACACCAAAGCGGCGCGCACTGCCAAAGGCGAGCCCAGCAAGATCGCCCACGTCGTGGAGGACCGCGCGAAGGAAGAGGCTGCCACGCGCGTCGATCGTCTGCTCTCGCGCTACCCGGTCTACCCCGAGCTCGACCTGGCCTTGCTGCGCGCCTGGTTCGATCCGCAGCAGTCGCGCCCCGACGCTCGACGGCGTAGCGCAAGCTGAGACCGTTCACCCGCTACCTGCTGTTTCAGATGCCCGGCTTCGTGCTGGCCGGAGCGGTCGTGATCGGTCTCAACCGCTACGCCGGGCTGGCCCCGTGGCACTGCGTCTTGCTCATGGCTGCCTGGGTTGCCAAGGACCTCGCGCTTTACCCTTTGGTTCGGACCGGGTACGGCGCCGGGGCGCGCACGGGCGCCGCCCGCTTGGTCGGGATGACGGGCACGGCGCGTGAGCGGCTCGCGCCGGCCGGCTACGTCGAGGTGATGGGCGAGCTGTGGCGGGCATCCGCCGCGCAGAGCCAGGCGCCGATCGAGGCCGGTGAGCGGGTCGCCATCGTCGGAGCCTCCCGGCTCGAGCTCCGAGTCGAGCGTGCGATCGGCCCGGGCGGCGAGCGTAGGATGAACGGGCAATGAACGTCCTGCAGTGGGCGTTACTCACGCTCATTACGCTGGGTGCGGCCGCCGCGGCCGGTCATGCGTTGCTTTCCAAGCGCGATCCTCGCGCCGCTCTGGGGTGGATTGCCGTCTGCCTGATGTTCCCTCTGGCCGGTCCGGCGCTGTACTTTCTGTTCGGCATCAATCGGATCCGCACGCGCGCGCGCAAGCTGCAGGTCCAACCCGGCGGAGCCTCGCGCGAGGCGCGAGGGCAGGAGGGCGTCGGTGAGCTGACCTATCACGATGTCGTCGCCGAGTTTCGCGAGCTGGCGCGCACGTCGGACGCGATCACCGGGCGTCCCCTGGTCGGCGGAAACCGGATCGAGCTGCTCCACAGCGGCGAGCAGACCTACCCGGCGATGCTTGAGGCGATCTCGAGCGCGAGCCGATCGGTGTACCTGGCGACTTACATCTTCGAGTCGAACCGCACCGGGCTACGCTTTGCCGCTGCGCTCGCGGCCGCGCGAGCGCGCGACGTGGAGGTGCGTGTGCTGATCGACGGGATCGGCGAGCTGTACTCGCTTCCTCGCATTGGAACCGTCCTGCATCGGCTCGGGGTGCCGATGGCGCGGTTCCTGCCGCCGCGGCTGCTGCCGCCGGCCATCCACATCAACCTGCGCAACCACCGCAAGCTCTTGGTGGTCGACGGCCGCGTGGGCTTTACGGGCGGCATGAACATCGGCGACCGCCACCTGGCCGACCACCGCGACGATCCCGGCCGTGTGGTCGATGCCCACTTTCGCCTGGAGGGGCCGATCGTGCGGCAGATGGAGAGGGTTTTCATCGATGACTGGGCCTTCGCCGCCGACGAGACGCTCGATGTTTCCGATCCGGCCAACGACGAGCGGGGGAGCGCGATCTGCCGGAGCATCGTCGACGGCCCCGACGACGATATGGATCGAATGGCGACCATTCTCACCGGGGCGGCCGCGGTGGCCCATCGGCGGATCTGCATCATGAGCCCGTACTTCTTGCCGCCTCCGGGCTTGTACGCGGCGCTGCAGGCGGCGGCGCTGCGCGGCGTGGAAGTCAGCGTGATCTTGCCCGGCAAGAACAATCTCGCGTTCGTCCAATGGGCGACCCGCAACGTTCTGACCGAGCTGCTGCGCTGGGGAGTTCGCGTGTACTACCAGCCGGCGCCGTTCGCGCACACCAAGCTATTTGTCGTCGACGATCACTACGCGCAAATTGGCTCGGCGAATCTCGATCCGCGTAGCCTGCGTCTGAACTTCGAGTTCGGAGTCGAGGTTTACGACACGGCCTTCGCCAGCACCCTGGCTGCACACTTCGAGGAGGTGCGCGGCCGCTCGACCGAGCTCAGCGTCGAGGATCTGGACGGCCGTCCGTTGCTGATCAAGGTGCGCGATGCGTCGGCATGGTTGTTCTCGCCATACCTGTGACGGTCTAGCCAGGATGGGGAAGGGGAGTGAAAGGATGGCGAAACGTACGGGAGGCGGCGGGGACGCCTGGGGCGGAAGCCTGACGCGCTTTTTCTACGAGCTGACACCGGACCGGATCCTCGACGCCGCCGAGGCCGCTGGACTGACGGCGACCGGTCGCTGGGCGGCGCTCAACAGCATGGAGAATCGGGTCTACGAGGTTGAGGTGGAACCGGCCGAGCCGGTCGTCTCGCCGAGCGACCGGTTTCGCGTCATCAAGTTCTATCGTCCCGGCCGCTGGAGCCGCGAGCAGATTCTCGCCGAGCACCGTTTCTTGCAGGAGTTGACGGAGGCGGAGGTGCCGGTGGCCGCGCCGATCGACTTGCCCGGCGGCAGCACGCTGGCCTCGGTGGCGGGGCTCGACATCTTCTACGCAATCTGGCCGCGTGTAGGCGGCCGGATCGCGGATGAGCTGGACGACGAACAGCTGGCCCGGATTGGCCGCTTGGTGGCGCGTATGCACAACGTCGGCGCGGTCGCGGAGGGGCAGGCCCGCATCCGGCTGGATCCGGCGACCTACGGCCGCGCAAGTCTCGAGTCGCTGCGCGAAGCCGGCGTGATGCCGCCCGAGATCGATGCGAAGTTCGGCCGCTTGGTGGAGATGGTCTGCGGTCTGATCGAGCCGTGGTTCGAGCAGGTTCCCTACCAGCCCATCCACGGCGATTGCCACCTCGGCAACGTGCTGTGGGGCACGCAGGGCCCGCTGCTCGTCGACTTCGACGACATGGTGCGCGGCCCTTGCGTGCAGGATCTCTGGCTGATCGTGCCCGGCCGCGACGAGCACGCCCAGCGCCAGCGCGAGCGGTTGCTGGAGGCGTACGAACAGATGCGGGAATTCGACCGCCGCACCTTGCGATTGATCGAGCCGCTGCGGACGCTCCGGCTCATTCACTTCGCCGCCTGGCTGGCGCGCCGCCGGGATGATCCGGCGTTTCAGCGCGTCTTCACGGATTTCGGGACCGACCGCTACTGGTTCGAGCAGATCTCGGGCCTTCAGGAACAGCTCGGGCTTATCCAGGAAGCGGCATGGCAGTGAGCCGGCACCCGCCGACGCACTACCGGGCTGGCGCTAAGCCGCGGCTCTTCGCCCATCGCGGCGCCTCTGGGGAGGTGCCGGAGAACACCCTGGAGGCCTTCGTCGCGGGGATCGTCGCGGGAGCTCAGATCCTCGAGATGGACGTGCATGCCAGCTCGGACGGAGAGATCGTGGTGATTCACGACGCCAGCCTCGAACGCATTACCGAGGGTGCTGGACTGGTCCGCGAGCACAGCTTCGCGGAGCTGCGAGCGCTCGATGCCGGCTACCGTTTCGCTGGCGCCGCTGGCGAGTTCCCCTTCCGCGGGCACGGGCTCAAGATCCCTTCGCTGGCGGAGGTGCTCGCGCGTTTCCCGGACACGCCGCTCAACATCGAGATCAAGCAGCAGGAGCCGAGCATCATCGAGCGGGTGCTCGCCGTGATCGATCGTTTCGCGGCACGGGAGCGAGTGCTGCTCGCGGCCGAACGGTTGCCTTTGATGACCGCGATCCGGCACGCCGCGCCGCAGATGCTGACCGGGTTCTGTGCCGAGGAGGTCGTCGACTTCCTCCAGCACATGGCGCAGCCTCGCGGCGACTATCGAGCACCCGGTGCGGCCCTGCAGGTGCCGCCCGTATTCGCTGGAGTCGAGCTTGCCACCGAGCCGCTGGTGACGGCCGCTCACGCCGTGGGAGTCGAGGTCCACGTCTGGACCATCAACGACGCCGCCGAGATCGACCGGCTGCTGGATATCGGAGTCGACGCGATCATGACCGACTATCCAGCGCGCGCCGCCCCGTTGCTGGCGCGGCGGCGTGGCGCGTAGCGGGTTGCGGGAGCGACGCTCGGGGATAGGCGGAAGTAGCGCCATGTCTGCCTTCCATAGGGGAGGATTGCAAGACACACGTCCGCGTATCGCCGGGACGTGGTCTGTGATCCGGCGTCTGCCTCCGCATGACGTCGACGGTCTCGAGTTGGTCCGGCTTCCGGCTTGGTCAGGCCTGCAGCGTTGTCAGTGATCTCAGCGTCGGTCGTTTTCTGAGCTGGTCGTTCTCCAATTCTGGATTGGGAACCATCCTTCCATCGGGGCCTCTTTCGGCCATCGCTTCGTTCGGTACTCCGCAGGGGCATAGCCTATCCGTGGGATCTTCGAGGCCGTTGAGTCTCGAGATCAGGAAGATTTTGGATGCTTACCTGCGAACCGGTTTCGTCCGAACGCACTGGGGCGATCACTGACCTGTCGCGGCGGACCGAGGAGCCGGCTACGTCGTAGATCGCGCCGCCTGCGTCGTCGTGCTCGCTACTCTGTCCGGTCGATAGACCTCCTCGTCCTTCCACACGCGCAGCACGATCGCTGCGATCTTGCGTGCCAAGGTGAGCTTGGCCAGGTTGGGCTTGGTGCCCGACTCCACCAGCCGTTCGTAGTCCGCGTAGATCGGCACTTTCTTGCCTTGCTGCACCACGCTCGTCGCCGCCCCCTTGAACGTCTCCTTCAGCGTGTGGTTGTGCTGCCTCGACAAACCCCGGGTCTTGGCGACCTGCGCCCACTGCCATTCGCCGTTGCTGCCCCGTACCCAGTCCGAGCTCGATCGCATGACGATGCCCAAACCGCAGTAGCTCCAGAACTGCCGTTTGGTGCGAAAGCGATGCGGTGTCACCACGATGGGTAACAGCCGAGCCACGCGGATCGGACCGAGCCCAGGCGCTGTTTGTAGGATTCGGGCGATCGGGTGCCGCTTCGACTCCGCGATCAGCTCCGACTCCGCCTGCTTCTTCAACTCGAGCAGCAAGTCGTAGTGAGCGTAGAGCTTCGACGTCGCATGACGCGCGGCCGGTGGCAGCCGGCTC
>CAZKRI010000086.1:0-134003 GCA_964555245.1 uncultured Myxococcales bacterium | reverse complement strand
CCAGCAGGCGATCCCGGCCTGTCCCGGCACGCCCTGTGGGCCCGCGATCCCCTGGATGCCTTGTGCGCCCGCCGGACCCGGTGCGCCCTGGGAGCCCGCTGGGCCGGGGCTGCCAGCCGCACCCTGGGCTCCCGCGGCGCCCGCGGGTCCAGTCGGCCCCGGAGGTCCTTGAGGTCCGGTCGCACCGACGCTACCTCCGGTGCCTGCCGCCCCGGCGGGACCTTGCGGACCCTGTGGGCCCAGCGGTCCTGGAGGCCCGGATGCTCCCTGCGCACCCGGAGGCCCACTGGGCCCCTGGCAGTCGAAGACGTCGCAGACGCCATCGCCGTTCATATCCTCAAGGGCGAGGTTGCATGCCGCGTCCGCGTCGAGGTCCCAGCAGCGTAGATCCGGGACCGTCAAGCTCGCCGCGGCTTGCTGGGCCTGACACCGGCCGCCAACCGCCAGGATGCCGGGCCCATCGATGACGAGCGCAACCTGGCCCGGCAGCGTTACCCCGCTCATAACGTGGTGGATGCGCGCGGCGCGTGGTGGCCGAGAGGCACCGCCTACGCGCTTGAGCGTCAGTCGCTCGATCAGGTCGACACGTTCGATGGGGACATCCTCTTGGGCGACCAGCACCGTGCATTCTGAGTCGCCGTACAGCTCGAACGACAGGACGGTTCCAACCTGCGCTGCGCGCAGAACCCGATCATCGACGACATAGGTGACCGGGACATCGGCGGCACGCGCCGCGCCGGCCAATAGAACGAAGAACAGGACGACGAGAGGGCGCACGGAGGGCAAGCCATGCGGGGGGCCCAGGGCTATGTCAATGGCAAAACCCCTAAAAACCGCCATGGAGAACTGCTTGTTTCACCTGTTCTGTTTCCATAACGGAGTGCTCAATCAACGAGCGAGGAGGGATTCATGGCGGAGAATCGCAAGGCTTCCAGGGCGGTGCTGATCACCGGATGTTCGTCGGGGATCGGGCGGGCCAGCGCCGAACGCCTGGCTGGTAAGGGATGGACGGTCTACGCCACCGCTCGCCGGGTGGATACCATCAAGGACCTCGAGGCCAAGGGTTGCAGGACGCTGGCCCTCGACGTCACCGAGGAGCGTTCCATGCGAGACGCGGTCGCCGCCGTGGAACGAGCGGAGGGTGGAATCGGCGTCTTGGTCAACAATGCGGGCTACAGCCAATCGGGGGCGGTCGAATCGGTGTCGATGGATCGTATCCGGCGCCAATTCGAGACCAACGTGTTCGGCCTCATAAGAATGACCCAGCTCGTATTACCCGCGATGCGTGCGCAGGGCCGGGGCAGGATCGTCAACCTCAGCTCGATGGGCGGTCGTCTCACGTTTCCCGGCGGGGGCATCTACCACGCCACCAAACACGCCGTCGAGGCGATCTGCGACGCACTGCGCTTCGAGGTTCGAGGTTTCGGGATCGACGTGATCTGCGTGGAGCCGGGACTGATCCGCACCGCCTTCGGTGAGACGGTCGTCAACAACATGGATCCGGCCTCCCAGCGCGAGGGCCCCTATGCCCAGTTCAACGCAGCAGTCGCGCGAGCTACGACAGAGGTCTACGAGAAGGGGCCGCTGGCAAAGCTAGGGGGCAACCCGGAACGTGTCGCTGCGGTGATCGAACAGGCGATCACGGTGCGCCGGCCCAAGTCCCGGTATACCGTAACGCCATCGGCATCCCTGCTGCTCACCCAGCGCCGGCTATTGCCCGACCGAATGTGGGACGCATTCTTGCGGACCCAGTTTCCGCAACCCGGCAAAGCCTGATCCACCAGCGCTCCGCGCAAGTCCGAGGCGGCTAGATCGCCCATACTCGGTCGTATATCGTGAACGCGCCGTGATCCCAGTGCTTTTTCAGATCGGTCCGCTCACCGTCTACAGCTTCGGCGTGCTGATGGCACTGGGCTTCTATCTCGGCTCGCTGGTCACGGTCCAAGAGTTCCGGCGTCGCGGCGGCGACGGAGACCGCATGTGGAACCTTCTGGTCTGGGTGTTCCTGGCGGGCCTGGTGGGTTCGCGGCTCCTGTCGGTTGCGAATGACCCTGCGGCGTTCTTCGCCAATCCTCTCGAGGAGCTCGCCTCGGGCAGTGGATTCGTCTGGTACGGCGGATTGATCGGCGGATTTCTCGTCGCGATTCCCTTGCGTCGCGCCTACCAGATGCGCTTCACGACCCTGCTCGATTGCACCGCTTTGGGACTTGCCCTCGGCCAGGCCATTGGGCGGTTGGGGTGCCACGTTGCCGGTGACGGCGACTGGGGCGTCCCGACCGAGCTTCCCTGGGGGGTTGCCTACACCAACGCCATCGTGGGTTGGAACGAGGCCCCCGGTGTGACGGTTCACCCGACGCCCATCTATGAAGCGCTTGCATACGGCTCTGTCTACGGGGTGCTGAACGTACTCCGTAAGCGCAGCCTGCCCCCCGGCTCCTTGTTCTGCGTGTATCTGGTCGGGACCTCTGCCGCGCGCTTCGCAGTCGAGTTCATTCGGGTCAACCCCAAGGTACTATTCGGGCTTTCCCAGGCTCAGCTCGTCACTCTGGTGTTGTTCAGCGTCGGTTGCGGGTGGCTGCTGCGCAATCTCCTGGCTTCCGCGCCGGTCAGCGAGGGGGCAGGGTGAAGCGGAGCGGCATGCTGACGGCCGTCGCACTGGCGATCTTAGCGGCGGCGTCCGCCTGCATGAGGGGTACCGGAGTATCGCAGGGGACGCTGGCGCCCGACTTCGTCTTGCCGCGCCTCGACGGCACCGTGCAGAAGCTCTCGAATTACCGGGGCAAGATCGTCGTGGTCAACCTGTGGGCTACCTGGTGTCCGCCGTGCCTCGAGGAGATGCCGTTGCTCGAGCAGATGGCCCGTCAGTACGGCCCGCAGGGGCTGGTCGTTCTGGGGATCGCTGCGGACGAGGACCGCACCGCGGTAGAGCGGTTCCTAGAGAGACGTCCTTTGTCTTTCGAGGTTCTCCTGGACCCCGGCGGTGAAGTCGGCACGCGATATGGTATAACAGGCTATCCGGAGACTTTCGTCGTCGATCGTGAGGGGCGGTTCCAGGTGAAGTTCATCGGGCCGCTTCCCGGGAGCGACGGGCGGCCGGGCCCGGAAGTCACCGCCCAGATCGAGGCCTTGCTGGGCGGCTGACCGGCGACTCGAGCCAGGGCGGTTTACGGACGGTCCGGGGTGGAGAGCGAGGGAGGACGGCGGGTGGCTGCCGGTAAGAGTCTTGATACGCCTATACAACGCGTCCAAACGGTATGAGAACGGCCGGGTGGCGTTCCGCAACGTCACCCTTCACGTGGAGCCGGGCGAGCTCGTCCTGCTAACCGGTCCGACCGGTTCCGGCAAGTCGAGCCTGATGCGTGTCCTCTTCGGTGACGAGCCGCTGACCCACGGTAAGGGCGTGGTCAACGGCAGAAACCTGGATCGGCTCGACGGTCCGACCCTTGCCGCGCTCCGTCGGGACCTGGGGCTGGTTTTCCAAGACGCGCGACTGATCGACCGGCTCGCGGTGCTGGAGAACGTTGCGCTCGCAGCCGAGGTCGGCGGTATGACGCATGCCCAGGCGCTCCTGCAGGCGCGCCAGCTTTTGCAGACCATCGGCCTGGGCAAGCTCGGAGATGCGTCGCCAACCGCGCTTTCGGCCGGCGAACGGCAAAGGGTCAGCATCGCTCGCGCGCTCATCAAACGCCCGGTGTTGCTGCTGGCCGACGAGCCGACCGCGAATCTGGATCCGGACGCCAGCCTTGAAATCATCGAGCTTCTCAAGGAAGTTAACCGCGACGGAACCACGGTCGTCGTCGCTACGCACGACCAGGACGCGCTCGACCTTCTGCAGTGTCGCACGTTGATGATGTACGAAGGGAGGTTGATCGAGGAGCAGCAGGCGCTCGCGGCCGGACTGTGAGCCGCGCGGTCTCCTCGCGCCAGCCCCTTTCCTATTACCTCCGTCGCGCGGTCGACAGCATTCTCGCCACCCCGGTCATTGCCGGGGTCACGATCACCAGCATCGCCGTCAGTGTGCTCCTCGCGGGCGCGGTGCTGCTCGTCGGTCACAACGTATTCAGGCTACTCAAGAGCTGGGGACAGTCGGGGGTCGACGTGTCGATCTACCTGGACGCCGATGTGGCCGACGCTCGGGTTGTCGAGCTGAAGAACGAGCTGGCCGCCGACGGAGCGATCCTCGAGGTCCGGTACATCTCCCGTGACGAAGCATGGCAGTTCCTTGCCGACAGCCTGGGGGACAGCGCGGAGCTCTTGGACGGTCTGGACGCGTCCCTGCTTCCGGCTTCGCTCGAGGTGTCGCTCGGTCAGGTGACCGACCACGAATGGCTCGACCAGCGTCTAGCCGCCTGGGAGCAGATGCCCAGCGTCCATGACGTGCAGTACAACCGGCAGTGGATCGACCGGGTCCGCAACGCGATGAGCATCGTGTACTGGGTAGCTTGGGCACTGGGCGCTCTTGCCTTGATCGTTTCGGCGATCATCGTCGGTGCGACGTTCCAGCTGGCCGCGTTCTCGCGCCGAGAGGAAATGGAGGTGATGCGGCTGGTCGGGGCGGTCGGCATCGTCTACTGGGGGCCGATCCTGCTGGCGGGGCTCTTCGAGGGAGTGATCGGATCGTTCGCTGCCATCGGCCTGTTGAGCTTGATCTACCATCTCACCGCCGCACCCATCATCGGTGAGTTGCCGCTGTTGAGCGGCACGCTCGATTTCCTGACCACCGGACAGTGCTTCACGCTGGTGTTCTGGGGCGCGTTGCTCGGCATGCTGGGCAGCTGGCTGGGTATGCAGCGGTTCGGTGCATGGCGCTGAGCCGCGTTTTCCGGCTGGCCGCGGTGGCCGTGCTGGCAAGCGGGGCTAACCTCGCGCTGGCACAGCAGCCCGCCGAGCAGCTCGAAAGCCTCCGGCACGATCTCGAACAGCAACAGTCGCTCGAGGAGGAGCGAACCGAGCGCATGCGCAAGCTGCTCGACGAGATCCGTTCGCTGGATGCGAGGCTTCTCGGCTCCAGCCGCAATCTTGGAGCGTTGGAGGCCGAAGGAGACGGTCTCGAGAGTGAGTACGCCAGCCACCAGGGCCGACTCGACCTTCTCGAAACCGAGTACGGCAAGTCGCGCGCGCTGCTCGCCGCCCGGCTCTCGAGCATCTACAAACGCGGCCGCCTCGGGAACAGCCGCGTTCTCCTGCAGACCGCCACCTCGGCCGAGCCGTTGCGCATGGCGCGTTATCTCGCGGCGATCTCCAAGGCCGACGCGATGGTCCTGGCGGACTACGAAGCCGTGCGTCGCAAGCACCGTGACGCGCTCGCCGAACTGGCCGCGGGAAAAGCCGACATCGACGCCAAGAGGACCGCGATCGAACAGGAGGTCGAGCGCTACGAGACCGCCCGCCAACAGAAGCAGGCGCTGGTAGCCAGCCTCGAGCACGATCAGGCCGCCGGCCGGACCGAACAAGAGCGGCTGAAGGCGGCCGAGGCGGATCTGGAACGAATCATGGCCGAAACCGTGGCGGTGCCGACCGAGGCGCAGAAGCAAGCCGAGCTGGCCAGGGCTACGAGCGAGCCTCGAAGCGAACGGCGCACGCGTAGCTCGCCGTTGAAGCGGATCCTGGGCTCACGGGGTCGAAACGACGCTGAGGAGGTTTCGTTCGCCGACCTCAAGGGTAAGCTGCGTCCGCCGGTGAGGGGGGAGATCGTCGCGCGCTTCGGCGATGCCCGCGAGGCCGGCCCGCGTTCGCAAGGTGTGGTAGTGCGCACGGGCGGAGACTTTCAGGTAACCGCCGTCGGCTCGGGCGAAGTGGTGTTTTCCGGGCCATTCCCCGGCCTTGGCAAGACGTTGATCGTCAACCACGGAGGTCGCTATCACTCCGTTTACGCGCACCTCGAGCTGATCCAGTACGAGGTCGGCGGTCACGTCAGAACCAACGAAGTCATTGGAACCGTCCCCAGGTCCGAGCCGCTGCTCCACTTCGAGCTGCGCGCCGAGGGCAAAGCGTTCGACCCGGCACCGTGGATCGAGGGCGGGTACGCGGCGTTCTCGGACTGAGATTCCTTCGATTGTTCGCCCGCCGGTGGTTGGCTATACTCGCTCCCCAATGGCCTCGAAACGCTCCCGCAAGAAATCGGTGATCCTATTGGCGGCCGCCTGCGTTCTCGGGGTCGGCTTGGTCTTCAGTCCGGCGGTTCGCAAGGTGGCAACCGCGGCCCGCGACACGTACGCGAGCCTCGAGGCCTTCGCCAACATCATCAGCATCGTGCAGAAGCACTACGTCGACGAGGTTTCTGCGGACCAGCTCGTGCAAGGCGCGATCGACGGCATGATGATGTCGCTCGATCCGCACAGCGCTTACCTCACCCCGGAGCTGTACAAGGAGCTGCAGGTCGACACCCGCGGCACGTTCGGCGGCTTGGGAATCGAGATCACCGTGCGGGACGATATCCTGACGATCATTACTCCGATCGAGGATACGCCGGCCTTTCGCGCCGGGGTGAAGCCGGGCGACCAGATCATCAAGATCGACGGCCAGCTCACCAAAGGCATGTCGCTCATGAAGGCGGTTTCAATGATGCGAGGGCCCAAGGGCAGCGAGGTGAGCCTGACCCTGCGGCGCGCGGGTGCGACCGAGCCGATCGACGTCAAGCTCACGCGGGAGGTTATCCGCGTCAAGAGCATCAAGGATGCGAAACTCTATGAGGATCGTTACGGGTACGTTCGCATCGCCCAGTTCCAAGAGGGGACCTCTCGTGAGCTCGAGAGTGCGATCGACAAGCTCAAGGACGAGGCCAAGGGGGGCAAGCTCGAGGGTCTGATGCTCGACCTGCGGAACAACCCGGGCGGATTGCTCAACGAGGCCGTCAAGGTCTCGGATCTGTTCCTCGACGCGGGCCTGATCGTGTACACCGAAGGCCGCGTTGGCAGCCAGAAGCAACGATTCCTGGCGCACAACGACGGCACCGAACTGGGTCTGCCGATGGTCATTCTGGTCAACGAGGGATCGGCGAGCGCCTCCGAGATCGTGGCGGGCGCGCTTCAGGATCATCGCACGGCGGTGGTCGTAGGAGCGCAAACCTTCGGGAAAGGCTCGGTGCAAACCATTCTCCCGCTTGACGACGAGTCCGCGCTGCGTCTGACCACCGCGCGCTACTACACACCTTCGGGTCGTTCGATTCAGGCCACCGGCATCACGCCGGACGTACCGGTCGAGCCCACTATCCAAGTAGCCAGCGCCGGTGAGCGCTTCCAGGTGCGCGAAGCCAACCTCAGCGGACACATCGAGAATCGGGAGGCCAAGGCCACCGATGCAGCCACCGATCCAGTGACGGCGGATCCACAGATCGAGCGGGGGCTCGATCTGCTCAAGAGCTGGCAGGTGTTCTCGCGCTCACGCGAGGAAGGCCTGCAGGTGCGCACCGAGCCAGCGGCCGCGCCACCCAGTGAGTAGGGCCTCCAGCGTCCGGCCGTCACTCCCACACGCGCCGCAGCCGACCCACTCGGACGCCGAGGCCCCGCTCAGCGTGTCCGAGCTGGTCGCATTGGTTACCGAGACGCTGGAGTCGAACTTCCCCGACGTGTTGGTCGTCGGAGAACTGACCTCGTTCAAGCGGTACCCCAGCGGGCACTGCTATGTGACCTTGGCCGATGAGACCGCGCTTCTCAACGGGGTGATGTTCCGAGGGAACGCCGCGCGGCTGACGTTCGAGCCGACGGTTGGCGACGAGATCATCTGCCGCGGGAAGATGAGCGTGTACGACCGGGCCGGGCGCATGCAGCTGCAGGTGTTCAGCATGCGGCCGGTCGGAGCGGGAGCTGCCCAGCGCGCACTCGAGGAGCTGCGGCGGCGGCTGGCCGCGGAAGGTCTGTTCGAGTCCGACCGTAAGCGACCGCTGCCGTTTCTCCCCGCCACCATCGGGGTGGTGACCTCGCGCTCGGGTGCGGCGATCCACGACATCATCACCACGATCCGCCGGCGCTTTCGCGCCTGTCGCGTGGTGCTGAGCCCGGCCGCGGTTCAGGGTGAAAGCGCGCCGGTCGAGCTGGTCGAGGCACTGGCCGCGCTACGCCGCTTCGGCCAGTGTGAGGTGGTGATCATCGGGCGTGGGGGTGGCGCCGCCGAAGATCTCAGCGCGTTCAACGACGAGCGCGTCGTGCGTGCGGTTGCCGAGTTTCCGGTCGCTACCGTTTCGGCGGTGGGACACGAGACCGACGTGACGTTGTGTGACTTGGTGGCTGACCTGCGCGCGGCCACGCCCACCGCCGCCGCCGAAGCCGTCGTGCCGGTCCAGCATGAGCTGGTCGAGGATCTGGATTCTCTCGATCTGCGACTACGCACCGGTGCCGCTCGCTATCTGACGCATCTGCGCCATCGGACCGGGGATGTCTCCGGCCGGCTGCGGGAGCCAGCGGCGTTGGTCGCGAGCTACCGGCAGCGAACCGACGAGTTGTTCATGCGCTTGGAGCGGTCCCTGGTGGCGCGGCATCGCCGCGCGCATGCCGCGTTCGAGTCGACGCAGGGGCGCGTGCGGCGCTTCGCTGCCGACTACGTCACACGCCGTGCCGATCGCTTGCGTCACCTGGACGTCCACCTCGAGCGCGGGATCGCGGCGCGAATGCACGCGTCCGAGACCAACTTTGCCGAGTTGCGAGCCAAGCTCGCCGCCCTCAGCCCACTGGGCGTGCTCGAGCGGGGGTACAGCCTGGCCACCCGCACCGACGGGCGCGTGGTTCGGGATGCGACCGAGCTGAACGTGGGCGAGCCTCTGGCGGTACGCTTCGCGCGAGGCCGAGCGGCGACCCGTGTGTTGGAGATCCATCGAGACTGAGCAGGAGAGGGGCGAGGATGCGGAGGCCGTTACTCCTGATCGGTGTCATCATGCTGCTCGCGAGCGGAGCTCTGGCGTTCGAGCCTTCGGTGTTCATCGTGGTTCCGCAACAGCCCGCACAGGGTGACATCGTGCGCCTGACCATGGACATGCCGCGGGGTGCGAGCACGGGCAAGGTAGCGTTCGCCGGTCGTACTTTCGGCGGTTTCGTGACCGGCGGTCTGCTCAACGTCTACGTCGGCGTCGATATCGATACGGGGCCGGGGACCCACGCCATCGCCTACGAGTTCTCGAATGGCGAAAGAGGCGAACGCGAGTTTTCGGTCGTCAAGAAAGAGTTTGCCACCGAGCAATTGACGGTCGACTCCAAGTATACCGATCTCGACCCGTCCGATCTGAGCCGCTCCAACGCCGAGAAGGCTCGGTTGGAAGCCCTGTGGCCCGCCTCGTTTGAGGATCGGCTGTGGACCAAATCGTTCGTCAAGCCCGCCGACGGTGCGAACGGGTCGCCCTTCGGGCTACGCCGGTACTTCAACGGGGAGCCCCGCAGCCCGCACACCGGTCTCGATATCAAGGCGTCGAGCGGATCTCCCGTTTACGCTTCCAACAACGGCCGCGTGGTGCTGGCTGAGGATCTGTTCTTCACGGGCAATACCATCGTCGTCGATCACGGGCTGGGTCTCTTCACGCTCTACGCGCATTTGTCGGGTATGGAGGTGAAGGCGGGCGACGACGTCGAGCGTTCGCAGTTGATCGGCCGCGTGGGTGCAACCGGACGCGCAACCGGCCCGCATCTGCACTGGGCCGTCAACCTCGGTGGCACCCGCGTCAACCCCGCCATGCTGCCCGGCATGATTCCTTGATCCGCACCGCCAGCCGGGGTGGCGCCGCGCCGATTCTTGCCGCGCCGGCAACCGCCCGAGATACTGTCCGCGCAGGTGTCCTATCGCATTCTCGACTTCGAGCGCGAGGCGGATCCCGACGGTCAGTGGATCCCGCTCGCCGTCCGCATGAAGCTCGATCTGGCGGGCCTCAAAGTAGGGCTCCGGCAGTGGCAGGCGCTTGCGCCGCCAGCCCGGCGCCAACTGGTCGAGGCGCCTGCCGATAGCGACCACGACGTCGAGACGTTCGCCCGACGGCTCGCTGATGCACTGGCCGCCGCGGGAGCCTCGTCGCCCGAACCCATGTCGGAAGCGCGCCGCTCCGCCGTCTTTGCATGGAAAGACGCGCAGCCGGCTACGGACCGGATCGCCACGTTGTTGGCGGACCTGGGCTACCGGGACCAGTGGCAACGGCTGGATAGATTCGGCCGCTATTTGGTCTACACCCTCGCGAGCAAACAGGACGGCGCGCGGCTGGCCGTGGCGTTGAGAGAGATCGAGCTTGAACACCGGCGGCCGCACTGAGCATGCCGCGATCGACGGCCTCGTGCTGGCCGGTGGACGTGCGCTGCGCTTCGGCAGCGACAAGCGACTGGCATGGCTGTGGGGGCGTCCTCTGATCGTGCACGCCGTGCGCATGGTTCGCGGTGCAGTCGGCCGAGGCGCTCTGTTCGTCGCCACCGGTCCCCGGCGAGAGCGTCTGCCCTACCTGGGATCGGTGATCGTGATCGCGGACCAACCACCCGGTCACGGTCCCCTGGGGGGGATCGCGGCCGGGCTGGCGCGCGTGCGCGTAGGGGTGGTGGTGGTTGCCTGCGACGTGCCGGCGTTGCGCGCGCAAACGCTCGAGCGCGTGATGGCCGCAGGGCGCTGCGCGGACCGACCGGCGGCTCTTTTTGGTCCCCGGGGATGGGAGCCGCTGATCGCGTACTATCCGCGCTGGGTTTTGCACCACGCGCGCGCTGCGCTAAGTCACGGCGTATGGGCGCCACACCTCTTGCTCGAGCGGCTTGGGGCCGTTCGGGTGCCGGCGCTCGACCCGGGAGAGCTCGCTAACGTGAATTGGCCAGGCGATCTGGCGATGCTGGAAGAGCGTTCTGCAAATCCTGCCGTGCAGCCATGGGCGCGAAAAAGAAAACACCTGCCGAAGAGCTGAAGTTCGAGGAAGCCATGGCGGCGCTCGAGGAGATCGTCCGCCAACTCGAAACCGGCGACATCCCCCTCGAAGATTCGCTGGCCGCCTTCGAGCGCGGGGTTGGACTGGTCCGCCTCCTGCATCAGCGCTTGGACGCGGTTCAGGCCAAGATCGAGGAACTGACCCACGACGACCGCGGGAACGTCACCACCAGACCGCTCGACGAGGAGTAGCGCGACCGTGAACGAAGAGCGCGCCGGTGCCTACGCACGCCTGGCCGCGTTCGGTGAGCTGATCGAGCGCGTACTGGAGAACGCGGTGCCGACCTCCTCTACGGGTGCCGACGCGCCGTTCGGCGAGGAGCGCCTGCTCGAGTCGATGAGCTACAGCCTGCGTACCCCGGGCAAGCGCTTGCGGCCGCTGCTGGTGCTGGGCACCGCGGAGACCTGCGGTGTGCACGCCGAACCGTTGGTGCGTTTCGCGAGCGCCGTCGAGATGATTCACGCGTACTCGCTGGTCCACGACGACCTGCCGGCGATGGACGACGACGATCTGAGACGAGGGCTGCCGACCAACCACGTGGTATTTGGCGAGGGCATGGCGATCCTGGCGGGCGATGGGCTGCTCACCGAAGCGTTCGTCGCCATGCTGGAGCCCGTCGTACTGGACGGCCGAGCGGTCGACGCGCGGACCCAGATGCGAGCGATCGCGGATGTGGCCCGCGCGGCCGGCTGCACCGGAATGGTGGGAGGCCAGGCCGCCGATCTGCTCGGTGAGCGCAGGCAGCCTGAGCAGGCGTTGCTCCGCTCCATCCACCTGCGCAAGACCGGTGCCCTGATTCGCGCGGCCGTGCGTGCTGGGGTCTTGCTTGCGGGCGCGAGCGCCCGCGTGTCCGGGACGCTCGATGCGTTCGCCGAGGGATTCGGGCTCGCTTTCCAGATTGCCGACGATCTCAAGGATGAGATTGCGCCCGAGGCCACCACGGGCAAGCGGCGCGGCGGCGATCGAGATTCGAGCAAGATGACGTATCCCGCGCTGTACGGCGTCGAGCGTTCGCGTGAGCTGTGCCGCGCCGAGCTGGAGTCGGCCGTCGCGTTGCTCCGTCCGCTCGGTTCTGCGGCCCTCATTCTGGAGGCGGTGGCTCGGGACTCCGTGATGCCGGCCTTTGCTACCAACGGAGGCTGAGCTGGCCGCGCGCACTCGGGCGGACGAGATGCTGGTGGCTCACGGCTTGGCCGCGTCGCGAACCGAAGCGGAGCGGCTGATCCGCTCCGGCCGTGTTTTCGTGGGGTCCGAGCGCGTCGACACGCCCGGCCGGCTGCTCGCCGAGGACGTGCTACCGCGACTGCGGCCAGCGAAGACGTTCGTCTCGCGCGGCGGCGAGAAGCTCGCCCACGCGCTCGACCACTTCGCGCTCCGCGTCGAAGGCAGCGTCTGTATCGATGCCGGTTGCTCGACCGGTGGCTTCACCGACTGTCTCCTGCAGCGCGGAGCGGCGCGGGTCTACGCGATCGACGTAGGCTACGGTCAGCTTGCCTGGGAGCTGCGGCAGAATGCGCGTGTGGTCGTACGCGAACGCACCAACGTACGCGAGCTGCGCGCCGAAGAGTTCGATCCGCGACCGGAGCTGCTGGTCGCAGACCTCTCTTTTATCTCGCTGCGCAGCGTCTTGCCCGTCTTCGCGCGCTTGGTAGTCGGCCGGTGGCGGATGATACTGCTGGTCAAGCCGCAGTTCGAGCTTGCTCGCGAGCAGGTTTCCGTCGGCGTGGTTCGTGACGCTGCTCTGCACGCCGAGGCCGTCGCGAGCGTCGAGGCCGCCGCTGCCGGGCTCGGCTTCGTCCGTTGCGGCGGCACGGCGTCCCCTCTGCTCGGGCCCGCCGGCAATCGGGAGTTCTTCGTCAGCTTCGCTGCGAGCTGACCAGATCGCCTAACCCAGCATCCACGGGTGGATCAGGTAGACGCCGGCCCCGGCAGTGGCCCGGATTCCAATCTAGAGAGCCGCCCGCTGGAGCCAGCCGGAAACCGCCTTTTTGCGCCCCCGCAGGTGTGGTACCTAATGGGTCCGGCGCCCTCTATGCCCGGAGGTTCCCGACCTTGGTTGGCAACCGCACAACGCATCTGACCGCAAGCGCCGCGGCCTGGCTGGCCGCAGTCGCCTGCGCTGGACTGGCCGTCGCTGCCCCCTCGCCACCCCGGGCCACCCCTCCGGCAAGGCTGGCCGTTGTGACCGTGGATCCGGTGGCCTGCTGGGTCGGGTTTGAGCTGAACGATGCGGCTGAACTGGGCGAGCTGACAATTGCGGTCGACCACTGGCAAGCCTTTGGCCAGTTCGCGCGCTCAGCCGAGCTCGAGTCCATCTGCGGCGATCCGACCGGAGCGCAAGCGACGTCGGCGATCGACGCGGTCGATCACGAAGGCGTCCTCACCGTACGCCTCGGCAGCGCGGATGGCGGTGTCGTCGGCCCCGCTCACCGGTTCGCCTGCTCGTTTACATCCGACGATCTGGGCGTCCTCCCCACGGCCGCCGATTTCGATGTCCACGTGCTCGCCGCCTACGACCGAGGGCAGCGGCCGATCACCCCGCCGCCGTCGGTGTCGGTCGCGGGCGTCCGCTGCGAGAACACCGCGACCACGACGACGCTCGGTCTGACCTCTACGACTACGCTTCCCGCCGACGCGGCGAAGACGACAGAGTCGGAGATCTGTTTGCTCACCGTAGCGATGAGCGAGGCCGAAGCGATCGCCGTGCTCGGTTTCGAGATCGACTACGCATCGGCCGCCGGCAGCTTCAGCGGCGTCGGACCGTTCAGCGAGTGCCAGAACCTCAGCGCGGCCGACAGTGCGGTTTTCTTCGACAGCGAGATCGACCGGACGATGATCGTTACCTTGAGCGTGATGCGGGGAGCCGGAGCGCTATCCGGCAGCAGTGAGGTGGCCCGCTGCGCGTTCCGGGCCTCCGAGGGTGCCGGCCGGCCTGCTGCCGCTGACTTCTTCGTCCACGCGACCCTGGCCCTGGCGCCAGGGGGTCAGACCGCGGCGCTGCGGCCGCGCCTGGCGGTCTCGCAGTTCACCTGCGAAGACCCGGCTGCGACGGTGACCACGACGACTCTGCCGGGGGAAGCTGGCGCCGACCTTCTTCCCGACCGGGGCGTCGACCCGGCTGATCCCGCGCGTTGACAACGTCCGTATCTACGTCTAGGGTTGCCGGCTGGGATTTGACCGAATGGCACGTGTTACCGTAGAAGACTGTCTCGAGAAGATTCCCAACCGCTTCCAGCTCGTGCTTGTCACCGTCAAGCGGGCCAAGATGCTCCTGCGCGGAGGTCGCCCGCTCGTGGCGACCGACAACAAAGAGATCGTGACTTCGCTACGCGAGATTGCGTCGGGCGAGATCAAGCTGGCCAAGTGTGAAACCACCGGGTAAACCCGCCCGAGGCCGCGTTCGTAAGAAACGCAAGCGCGAGAAAAACCGATCCGGCAAGCAGGACCCGCCGCCCAGGAGTGCGACTCAGGGCGACGTCGAGGAGATCGAGGCCCTCGAGCCCGAGCTGATCGCTGCCGACGCCCTCGCGACCGGCGACTGGCAGTCCGGCGACGAGGAAATACCAGCGAGTTTGGGTGAGCCCGGCCAGGCGCCGGACGTCTCTCTGCCGGCGTCATTGGTCCCGATCCCGGCAGACCAACATTCGACCGCCTTGGTCCGGCGTGACGCGCTCACCGCCTATCTCGCCGAGATCCGCAAGTATCCAGTGCTCGCCCGCGAGGAAGAACACGAGCTGGCCGTCCGGTACTTCGAGCAGGGGGATAAGGACGCCGCCTACCGCCTGATCACGTCCAATCTGAGACTGGTCGTCATGGTCGCGCGTGAGTACCAGCGCGCGTTTCAGAACCTCCTCGATCTGATCCAGGAAGGCAACGTCGGACTGCTCGAGGCCGTCCGTCAGTTTGATCCGTACCGCGGTGTGCGCCTTCCTTCGTACGCGGTCTGGTGGATCCGCGCCTACATCATCCGTTATGTGATGAACAATTTCCGGCTGGTGAAGGTCGGCACGACGCAGGCGCAGCGACGGCTGTTCTTCAACCTTCAGAAGGAGAAAACCCGGCTCGAGCGCATGGGGTTCAAGCCGACGGCGGCCATGATCGCGCAGAACCTCGGGGTGAAGGAGAAGGAAGTCATCGAGATGGACATGCGTATGGGCGCATCCGAGATCTCGGCCGATGCGCCGGTGTCGGCGGACAGCGATACCGCGGTGATCGACCTGCTCCCGCAAGACTCCGCCACCGCAGAGGATGCGGTCGCCAATCGCGAGTTCTACGAGATCATGAAGGCGAAGCTCGTCGAGTTTCAGGGAACGCTCGAGGGCCGCGAGTACGAGATCTTCACCGAGCGTCTGCTGGCCGAAGACCCGCTGACTCTGCAGGAGTTGGGAGAACGCTATGGTGTCAGCCGGGAGCGAGTTCGGCAGATCGAGGAGGGCCTTCGTAAGCGGTTGCGGGAGTTTCTGGTCGAACAGATCCGGGAGGCGCCGGAGGAGCCGCCCGCACGCTGACTGACGCGGGCACGGGTGGCTGCGCGGCACGGGTGACATGGTCCTGTGTCGATCGCCGTGCTAAGGTCGCCGGGCCTCGCTGAAAACCGAGTATGGCCGACAAGCTCACCACGGCCGCGATGGTCGTCATCGGCAACGAGATCCTCTCGGGTAAGGTCGCCGACAGCAACTCGTACTTCTTGGCGCGGGCGCTGCGCGCGGCCGGCGTCGTGCTGGCGCGGATCGTGGTGGTTCCGGACGACGTCGAGACGATCGGCGAGGTCGTCCGCGAAAGCGCGGACCGCTACGATCTGGTATTCACCTCTGGTGGGATCGGTCCGACCCATGACGACATGACGATGGACGGAATAGCCCGAGCATTCGAACGCCGCATCGTCCATCATCCGGACCTGCGTGCGGTGATCGAACGCGCGGTGGGGAATCGCCCGGCCTCCGCTTACTTGAAGATGGCTGAGGTTCCCGAGGGGGCAACCTTGGTCGACGCGGCGAACGATGGCTTTCCGACCGTCGTGGTCGAGAACGTGCACGTGCTACCGGGCATTCCGGAGATCTTCGAGGCCAAGGTTCGCGCCTTGTGCGACACGTTTCGCACCCGCCCGTTTCACATGCGCCAGATCCTGCTGTCCGCCAATGAGGCGAGCATCGCCGATCACCTCTACGCGACCCTGGCGCAGTTTCCCGATCTGTTGCTCGGCTCTTACCCCAAGCTCTCTGACCCCGAGTACCGGGTCCGATTGACGCTCGAATCGAAAGACGAGGCCTACGTGGAGAACGCGCTGAACGATCTGATCGCTCGCCTACCCGCCGAGTACATTGTGCGGGTGGAGCGTTGACCAAGGCCGCCGTGCTCGGAGTGCGGCGGCCGTTGCGGAGGAGGATACGAGATGGGTGAGTCCGGAAACAGGGTACGAGCGCGTGGACCGATGACGGCGGCTGCGCTCTTCGCGGCCATGACGATCATGGCCCCGCCCGCGAGCGCCGACGATGTCGATCGCGCCAAGGGAGACGCCGGGCTCGGCATGGCGACGGTCCTCGCCAATGTCTTCTACATGCCGGTCAAGATCGGTTATGCCGCTGTCGGAGGGGTCACGGGTGGATTGGGTTACCTGTTGACGGGTGGAAACCGGCAGGTGGCCGAGCGCGTGTGGGTGCCGGCGCTGGGCGGAGACTACGTGCTCTCCCGTGACATGGTTGCCGGTGAGGAGAAGATTGAGTTCAGCGGAGATCGCGATCCGGATCTGTAGGAGAGCGGGCGCGCGATGCCCTTGTCAGATCGATTCCGCTGCGCTAGCGTCCGCGATTCGAGAAGCCGCTTGCGCGGTTGATCAAGAGAGGTGGTAAGGACGATGCGAACGCCGAGGTTTCACGTGCTATGGGTTGCGTTGGCCGTTGTTTCCCTGGTCGGGGCTTCGGGTTGCGAGATGATCCAGGGGTACTTCCGGGCCAAGCGTGCGGCCGTCAAGTGGGAAGGCACGATTCCCGAGATCGCTTTCGCGAAGCTCGACAAGGACGGCAAGGTCTTCGACATCGAGCTGCATTCGCGCATCGACGCGCCGATCGACAAGGTGTGGGCGGCTGTCAAGCAGCCCGAGAAGCTCGCCGACTACAGCCAGCAATACAAGCTCAGCAAGCTGCTCAGCGAGAGCGGCAACACCAAGGAGCTGGAACTGCACGTCCTCGCGCTCGACAACCTCCAACAGTTCAAGGTTCGGCTCACGTTCGACGATGCGGCCCATCGGGTGACGGTGAAGACCCTGGAGTCGACGCTCGCCGACATCGATGGGACCTATGAGCTCGAAGCCTCCCCAGACGGCGGCAAGACCCTGTACGTCTACCGGGCCAAGCAGACCGACAAGGTCACTCTGCCGGTATCCACCGACGTGCAGCGCAGCGCGATCAAGGAAAGCTTCGTCAGCCAGATCAACGCGATCAAGAAGCAGCTCGGCGTCAGCTGAAACACGCTGCAGCGCCCGGGGGCTGGCGCTCGTCGGGCTGTGCCTGAGCGCCGGGCGCGGGTAGACTTCCCGCCGTGAAGGTTGTTCGGGCCGACCTCTGGGCGGCGGCCACCACACCCGCCCAGATTCCCGCGGCGCAGCGGCCCGAGATTGCCGTGGCGGGCCGTTCCAACGTAGGGAAGTCCTCTCTGATCAACCGGCTGGTAGGACGCAAAAGCCTCGCTCGCACCAGCGGCACACCCGGTTGCACGCGCGGCCTGATCTTCTTCAACATCGACGACCGCCTGACCTTGGTCGATCTGCCCGGCTACGGCTGGGCCGACCGATCCAGAGCCGAGCGCGCAGGATGGAAGCGACTGGTGGAATCCTACCTGGCCAACCGCGCGGAGCTGGCCGGAGTGTTGGTGCTGACCGACATTCGCCGGGGTCCCGAAGCGGAGGAGCTCATGCTCGCCGAGTATCTGGAAGCTCACGGCATCCGGTTCGCTTGGGTGCTGACCAAGTGCGACAAGCTCGCGCGCTCGCGGCTTGCCTGGCGGGTCCGTGAGCTGGCGGAAGCACTCGGTGGCCGGCCGGTGATCTGCACTTCCGCTCGCACCGGTGCGGGTATGGACGCGGTGTGGCATTGGACCCGCGCCGCGATCGCACCGCCCGAGGGCCGAAGCCCGGCATGCGCGACCTGATCGCGTTGCTGCGCCCGGCCCAGTGGGCCAAGAACGCGTTCGTATTGGCACCTCTGGTCTTCGCGCGGCGTTTCTTCGATGCCGGCGATCTGGCCGATGCGTCGCTGGCTTTCGTATCGTTCTGCCTTGCCTCCAGCGCGAGCTACACCTTCAACGACATCATCGATCGCGATCGCGATCGGAGCCATCCACTCAAGGCGAACAGACCGCTCGCCGCCGGGCGGGTGAGCGGCGCCGTCGCCGCAGCGCTGGCCGGCGCGTTGGTCGCGGCGGCGCTGGTGTCGGGGTGGCCGCTGGGGTCGGAGTTCCTCGCCATTCTCGCTGCGTTTCTCGTTCTCCACGCCCTCTATTCAGCGGCGCTCAAGTCGCTGGTGGTCGTCGACGTCATGGCGATTGCGGGAGCGTTCGTGCTGCGGGCGGCAGGTGGTGTAGTCGCCGTCGAGGCCAGGATGTCGCCGTGGCTGTTCGTCTGCACCTTCCTGCTCGCGCTGTTCTTGGCCCTCGGCAAGCGCCGCCACGAAGCGGTTCTGCTCGGAGCCGATGCCGGCGGGCACCGTGAGGTGCTCGGCCGCTACAGCGTACGCTTGCTCGACCTGCTGATCGTGGTCGTCTCGGTGGCGACCGTCGTCGTCTATGCCCTCTACACCGTCGCGCCGGAGGTCGAGTCGAAGCTCGGCACCGAGCGACTCTACCTGACGGTCCCTTTTGTGGTCTTCGGCGTTTTTCGCTACCTATTCCTGGTTTACGGGCGCGACCAGGGCGGCAATCCCACCGAGGTGCTGCTCGCAGACATCCCGCTGCAGGCGGGTATCGGCCTGTGGATCGGCACGGTGTTCTGGTTGCTGTACGGGTAGCCGGCGCGACCGGTCGGCGTGTCGGGAAGGACATGGAGCAGAGCCTCGTAGCCGTTCTCAAGACGCGGCCCGAAACGGTCGTCGATGACTACCGCCGGCTGATGGAGCTAGCGGAGTTCGAGCGCTTCCTTCCGCGCGACCACGACACGCTGATCAAGCTCAACCTGTCCTGGACCAAGTACTTTCCGGCCTGCTCGACCCAACCCTGGCAGCTGGAGGGCGTCGTGCGTGCGCTGCTCGTCGCGGACTACCCGCGGGAACGCCTGCTTCCGGTCGAGAATCGCACGGTGGTCACCGACCCGCTGCGCGGCTGTGAGAACAACCTGTGGGGCAACGTCCTGCGCTATTACGGCCTGTCGTTCACGCCCCTGACCAACGTCGAATGGCGGGTTCACCGCTTCCGCAGCCCGTTGCTCAAGCTGCCGGAGATCTTTCCGGGGGGCATCGAGATCCCAACGATCTTCGAAGGCAAGAACGTGCTCCACCTGCCGACGGTGAAGACTCACGGACACTCGGTGACCACCGGCGCCATCAAGAACGCGTTCGGCGGGTTGCTCAAGGAGGTACGGCACTACGCCCACAAGCACATTCACGAGGTGCTCGTCGATCTGGTTTACATGCAGAAAGAGTTGCACCCCGGCGTGTTCGCCGTGATGGACGGGACGGTATGCGGGGACGGAGCGGGACCGCGGACGATGATCCCGCGCATCAAGAACTATCTGCTCGCCAGCGGCGACAGCGTCGCCATCGACGCCGTGGCTGCGCACATGATGGGTTTCGATCCGTTGGCGATCCCCTATCTACGCATGTGCCACGAGCGCGAGCTCGGCTGCGCGGATCTCTCCAAGATCCGGGTGGTGGGAGAGGATGTCGGCTTCGTGAACTTCGGGTTTCAAACCAAGCGGAGCTTCGTCATCTGGGGCGACCAGATGTTGCGAAAAGGCGGCTTGCGCTTCCTGGAGCGGCTCGCCCTGCACTCGCCGTTGGTGGTGTGGGCGCCGATCGCGTCGAACATCTATCACGACCTGATATGGTATCCGACGGTCGGCCGCCGCCGTATTCGCGAGTTCCGCCGCACCGAGTGGGGGCGCTTGTGGAAGAGCTATCGCCGGCCTCCATCGGCGCCCGCGCTGGAACCGGCCGCCGCGACCGTGTGAGTCCGGACCCACGCTGAACGATGTTCACGCGAATTGTCAGAAAACTTTTCGGGACCGCCAACGAGCGCTTCCTGAAGACGCTCGTGCCCACCGTCACCCGGGTCAGCGAGCTGGAGGCCGACGTGGCCAAGCTCGACGACGCCGAGCTCGGCCGCAGCACCGTCCACTTTCGCGAACGTCTGGACCGTGGCGAGACGCTCGATCCGATGCTTCCCGAGATCTTCGCGCGCGTGCGGGAGGGGGGCCGGCGGACCTTGAACATGCGGCACTTCGACGCGCAGATCCTCGGTGGACTGGTCCTGCACGGGGGCGCGATCACCGAGATGAAGACCGGCGAAGGCAAGACCCTGGTCGCGACCTTGCCGTTGTACGCCAACGCGCTCGCCGGTCGCGGCGTCCATCTGGTGACGGTGAATGACTACCTGGCCAAGCGCGACGCGGAGTGGATGGGGCGCATCTACCATTTCCTGGGGATGACGGTCGGCTGCGTCCTGACGCAAATCACCGACGCGGAGCGGCGCCGAGCCTACCGGTGCGACATCACCTACGGACAGAACAACGAGTTCGGATTCGACTACCTGCGCGACAACATGAAGTTCGACGAAGCCGACTTCGCCCAGCGCGACCTGCACTACGCGATCGTCGACGAGGTCGACTCGATCCTGATCGATGAAGCGCGCACCCCATTGATCATTTCGGGTCCCGCCGACGAATCGACGGACAAGTACTACGCGGTCAATCGCATCATCCCACGCTTGACCGCCGGTGAGCACTACGCGATCGACGAGAAGATGCGCACCGCCACCCTGTCCGAGGCAGGAGTCGTCCACGTCGAGGAACTGCTTGGAGTGGGCAACCTCTACGATCCCAGCCAGATCGAGTTCCTCCACCACGTCAACCAAGCGCTCAAAGCGCACACCCTGTTCCGTCGCGACGTCGACTACATGGTTCAGGACGACCAGGTCATCATCGTCGACGAGTTCACCGGCCGTCTCATGCCCGGCCGGCGCTGGAGCGACGGGCTTCACCAAGCGGTGGAAGCGAAAGAGGACGTCAAGATCGAACGCGAGAACCAGACGCTCGCGACGATCACGTTCCAGAACTACTTTCGCATGTACGGGAAGCTCGCCGGCATGACGGGCACGGCCGAGACCGAGGCGGAAGAGTTTCGCAAGATCTACAACCTCGGCGTCCTCGTGATCCCCACGAACATGCCGATGATCAGGGAGGATCGGGCCGACGTCGTCTACAAAACCGAGCGCGAGAAATTCAGCGCGGTCATCGAGGAGATCAGGGACTGTGACGAGCGTGGGCAGCCCGCGCTCGTCGGGACGATCTCGATCGAGAAGTCCGAGAAGCTCAGCGCGATGCTCAAGAAGACGGGGATCCGCCACCACGTTCTCAACGCCAAGCACCACGCGCGCGAAGCCGAGATCGTCGCGCAGGCCGGCCGCAAGGGAGCGGTCACGATCTCGACGAACATGGCCGGTCGCGGCACGGACATCATCCTGGGTGGTAATCCCGAGTTCATGACGATGGCCGAGTTGGGGGAGGGTGCTCGGGACGATCCGGCGTGGGCTCAGACCCTGACCAAGTATCGCGAGCAGTGCGCGAGGGAGCGCGAAGAAGTGCTGGCGGCAGGTGGGTTGCACATCGTTGGCACCGAGCGCCACGAGTCGCGCCGGATCGACAACCAGCTGCGCGGCCGTTCCGGCCGCCAGGGCGATCCCGGTTCCTCTCGATTCTATCTGTCGCTCGAGGACGACCTGCTGCGCATCTTCGGCGCCGAGCGCATCCAGGGATTGATGGAGCGGTTGGGCATGGAAGAGGGCGTGCCGATCGAAGCGAGGATGGTCACACGCGCCATCGAGAACGCGCAGCGCAAGGTCGAGGCGCACAACTTCGACATTCGTAAACACCTGCTCGAATACGACGACGTGATGAACAAGCAGCGCGAGGTCGTCTATGCGCGCCGGCGTCAGTACCTGCGTGGGGGTGAGTTGCGCACCGAGGTGGTCGAGATGGCGGGTGAGCTCGCGCGCGTGCTGCTCGACAACTACACCGACGGCGAGCGGCCACGCGCCGAATGGGACTGGAAGGCGCTCGACGACGCGATTTTCGGCCAGTTCCGCTTCCGTCTCGGGCTGACCGACGAAGAGCGAGAGAGTCTCGCGCCCGAGGAGCTCCAGCGGCGCGTGGTCGAGAATGTGACGCGTCACTACGACCAGCGCGAGCAGGAGCTGAGGCCCGAGGTCGTTCGCCATCTCGAGCGCGTGGTGACGCTTCAATCAGTCGACCAGCACTGGAAAGACCACCTGCTGGCCATGGACCATCTCAAGGAAGGGATCGGTCTGCGGGGCTACGGTCAGCGCAATCCGTTGCAGGAGTACCAGCGCGAAGGGTTCGACATGTTCGCGGCCATGCTGGGGCGATTCGAGTCCGACGTGATCGAGAAGATGTACTCCGTCCGGATCGCGGACGATCGCGACGTCGCGCGTATGGAAGAGCAGCGCCGGGGCAGTCAGCGCAACGTCCAGGTGGCCCACGCGCCCACCGGCGCGGCCGCGCCCCAACAGCGTGCGGCGCAGCCGGTGCAGCGTGCGGTGCCCAAGGTCGGGCGCAACGACGCGTGTCCGTGCGGCAGCGGCAAGAAGTACAAGAAGTGCCACGGCAAGGAATAGGCCGATGAAGCTCGAGCCCGGCCCGGTACCGCCGCCAATCCGGGGCTTCCGCTTCTCCGGCGTGCACGGAGGTCTCAAGCCGCGAGGCCGTCGCGACTTCGCCTTGATCGTTGCCGACCGGCCCGCCGTCTGCGCGGCCGCGTTCACCGGCAATCGCGCGCCGGCGGCCCCCGTGCAGGTCGCGCGCCGGTATGCCGCGAGCGGACGGGCCCAGGCCGTCATGATCAACTCGGGCAACGCCAACGCCGCGACCGGTGAAAAGGGCCTGCGCTTCGTCGAGTGGGGTTGCCGCGAGCTGGCGGCTCGGCTGTCGATCGACCCCGAGCTGGTGCTGCCGTGCTCGACCGGCGTGATCGGGATATTGCCTGAACGCGTGCCATTCGCGCGCGCGGTTTCCCTCGGCGTGGACGGTCTCAGTCGCAAGGCGTTCGGCGCCGCCGCGCGCGCGATCATGACGAGCGACGAGTTTCCCAAGTGGAGCCACCGGCGCTTGGCCATCGGCGGCGCCGAGGGCACCGCCGAGATCCACATCGCCGGCATGGCCAAAGGCGCCGGCATGATCCACCCGTGCATGGCGACGATGCTGGGCGTGCTGGTCACCGACGCCCATCTTTCGCCGGAAGCCGCCGCGCGCGCCTTGGCCGAAGCTTTGCCGCGGTCGTTCAACCGCATCAGCGTCGACGGTGACACCAGCACGAACGATACGGTGGTCCTGCTCGCCTCGGCCCAGAGCGCTCACGCTCGCATCGAACGGCCGGGCGACCCTGGCTACGCGGAGTTCACGGCCGCATTGACGGAGGTGATGGACGAGCTGGCGCGCATGATCGTCCGCGACGGCGAAGGCGCGACCAAGATGGTGGACGTGGTGATCGCCGGGGCTGCCAGCGACGGCGACGCGCAGGCGGTGGCGCGCGCGATCGCCCGCTCGCCGTTGGTAAAAACGGCGTTTGCCGGGGCGGATCCCAACTGGGGCAGGCTGATATGCGCGATCGGCAACGCGGGAGTCACCGTGGACCTGGCCAAGCTCGCCCTGAACATCGGAGATGTGCCGGTGGCGCGCTCGGGCACGTTGGTTTCCGAGGAAGCGTTGCGCGCGGCGCGGCGCGCCATGCGCCGCGATGCATTCACCGTGCGCATCGATCTGGGATCGGGGGAGGGCTCGGCAACTGTGGTCACGTCCGACTTGACCGAGGCGTACGTCCGGTTCAACTCGGCGTACACTTCTTGACGCCCGGTCCCATTGCCGTCGCGACGTGGATCCACTGATCCTCATCGTTCTGCTCGTTCTGGGCCTGGCGGCCGCCGGAGTCGTCGAGAACTACGTCCATGGCCAGCGGCTGCACCGTATCCCCGTGCGCATCCACGTCAACGGCACGCGCGGCAAGTCGAGCGTGACCCGGCTGATCGCGGGTGGATTGCGTGAGGCCGGCATCGTCACGTGCGCGAAGACCACCGGAACCTTGCCGCGCTTGATCCTGCCCGACGGCGCCGAGTACGCCGTCTACCGGCCCTCACGCGCCAACGTCATCGAACAGCTGAGAATCATGGACATCGCCGCCGAGTGCGGCGCGCAAGCGGTCGTGATCGAGTGCATGGCGCTGCAGCCATTCCTGCAATGGTTGAGCGAGTGGAAGCTGGTGCGCGCCACCATGGGAGTCATCACCAACGTGCGCGCCGACCATCTCGACGTGATGGGCCCCGACGAGCACGACGTGGCCCTGGCGCTGGCCGGCATGATTCCGCACAAGGGGACCCTCGTTACGGGGGAGCGCCGCCATCTGGCGACCCTGGCCAGGTGCGCCGCGGATCGAGAGTCGACGGTGATTTTGCTCGAGGAGAGCGAGGTCGCGGCCGTGAGCGAGACCGAGCTGGAAGGCTTTGCCTACGTCGAGCATGCCGAAAACGTCGCCCTGGCCGTCAAGGTCTGCGAGCTGCTCGGGGTGGATCGCCGCACCGCGGTTGTGGGCATGCAGAAGGCGAGCCCGGATCCGGGCGTTATGACCACCCACGAGATCGATTTTTTCGGCCGCCGCATCGTGTTCGTCAACGGCTTCGCGGCCAACGATCCCGAATCGACCCGCCGCGTCTGGGAAATGGCGCTGGCGCGGTTTCCGGACGTCGAGAAGCGAGTCGCGCTCGTCAACTGCCGCGCGGACCGGCCCGGACGGTCACAGCAGCTCGGCGAGGCCTGTCCGCACTGGCTGCCGGCCGATCACTATGTGCTCATCGGTTCGGGGACCTACATCTTCGCGCGGGCCGCAACCAATGCGGGCCTGGACAGTCGCAAGCTCATCTTCGCCGAGAACGAGCGAGCGGATGACGTCTTTGAGATCTGCGTCGAGCTTGCTGGCCGCTCGGCGCTCGTCATGGGGTTGGCCAACATCGGCGGAACCGGATTGGACATCGTGAGCTTTTTCAAGAACCGTAGCCGCCTGCCGGACAAGGGGTAGCCTGGTGCCTTTGCTCGCCGTCGCCATCGGGATCGGACTGGTGGTCAGCCTTTTGTTCGCCGAGCTGTTCGGCCTGGTGGCTGGCGGCATGGTCGTCCCCGGCTACATTGCGCTCTACCTCAACCGGCCGGCTCACGTCCTGTTGACCCTGGGCACCGCGATTGGCGCCTATGTGGTCGTGCGCATCTTGGCCACCGTCACGATCATCTACGGGCGGCGCCGAACCGCGGCGATGATCCTGGTCGGCTACCTGTTCGGCGCGGCGGCCAGCGTGCTGCAGACCAACATTCCGGCCATGAAAGAGGCCGGCATCGAGGTCATCGGCTTCATCATTCCCGGCCTGATCGCGATCTGGATCGACCGTCAGGGTCTCGTCGAGACCGTCGCGACGTTGCTCACCGTCGGCGTCGTCGTTCGGCTCGTTCTGCTCATCATCTTCGGCGCGGAGATGCTGGTGTGAAAAGGGTCTACTGGCGCCCCCATCACATCTCCCGGCGCGTGCACCTGCTGCTCAGCGTTCTGGCGCTCGCCGGTCTGTTCGTCGTCGAGCAGTACCGCCCGCGGGTTCATCAGCCCCTTTACGATGTGAAGTTGGCCGCGGCGACGCTGACCGGCGATTCGTTCCTGGAGTTGAAACGCGAACGCCTGCGCCGTGGCATGGCGATCGACCCGCTCGCCGATCCGGCCGAGAGCGGGCTCATCGGCGGCCTGCGCAGTGAGGTGACCACGCGCAGCGGCAAACTCTCGGCCAAACAGACCACCATCAATCCGAACTTCGCCGCCGTTGTCGTACAGCTCCTCAACGATGCGGGTGTGCAGGAGGGGGACACCGTCGCGATCGGGTTCTCCGGGTCCTTCCCCGCGCTCAACGTCGCGGTGCTGGGCGCTGCGGAGGCGATGAAGTTGCAACCCGTCGCCATCTCGAGCGTTTCTGCTTCGCAATGGGGGGCCAACGAGCCCGAGCTGTTGTGGCCCGACATGGAGAAGATCCTCTACGATAAGAAGCGGATTCCGTTCCGCTCGGTCGCCTTCTCCATGGGTGGCATCGACGATCGCGGCCTGGGCCTGAGCGACGAAGGTCGCGGTATCCTCACGGCGGCGATTCGCAAGCAGAAGGTCAAGTTTCTGCAGCCCTCCTCCTACGAGGAGAGCGTCAATCTCCGCATGAAGCTCTACAAGGAGCGCGCCGGGGGCGAGCCGATCAAGACCTACATCAACGTGGGCGGCACCACCAGTTCGATCGGCATGGAAGAGGGACGCAAGGGTTTCCCCCCGGGCGTCGGTCGAGAGGTTCCGGCAGGGACGCTCACCAACGATTCGGTGATGGCTCGCTTCATCATCGAGGAGCACGTTCCAGTGGTTAACCTGCGGGAGGTGGAGGCTCTGGCGCGCATCTATGGCCTGCCCATCGCCCCGACGACGATCCAACCGGTGGGCGAGGGTGGCGTCTTCCTGCAGCATACGTACAACAAGCATCTGGCCTCGGGTGTGCTCGCCGTGTTGGTGGCCGCGATCTGGCTGTTCATGCGCACTGACATCGGTTATCGCCTGCTGCAGAGCTCGCGGGCGGCGCCCGAAGACCGCGTTCCGGGCCCGGTGGTCTGAACCCCGCGGGGGCGACCTTCCGCCGACCGCTCGGCCACGGTGCGCAAGCGAGGAGGGAGGCGGTAGCATGATCTACGAGCGGGTTGAGCGGGCGCTGGCCGAGTCCCTTACCACGCTGGCCGAGACCGCGGCGGCGCTGCTGCCCAAGCTCCTCGGCGCGCTCTTCCTGCTGGCAGCCGGCTGGCTGCTTGCCCGGCTGCTGCGCGCATCGCTTCGTCGCCTGCTCGACACGATCGTCGGCAACGTCGGCGACCGCCTGCACGGTCGCGGTGGGCTGGCCCAGCCGACCACGCAGCGGACCGTCGCCGCCGCGGTGGGCCGCGGGGCGTACTGGCTGGTTCTCACGGTGTTCGCGTTGGCCGCCGTGCGTGTGCTGGACTTTCCGGTCCTCAACGACGTGTTGCTCGGCATCGGTGGCTACATCCCTCATTTGCTCGGAGCGGCTCTCATCCTGCTCGGCGGTTACGTGGCCGGCGAGTTCGCACGGGGTGGAATCACGCGAGCCGCGGGCGCGGCCGAGGTCGCCTACGGAGACTTCATGGGCCGCGCCGTGCAGGCCGGTATCCTGATATTGGCCCTGGTCGTCGCGGTCGACGAGCTGGGAATCGACAGCACGTTCCTGGTCGTGGCGACGGCGATCGTTCTGGGGGCCACCTTCGGTGGCGCTGCCGTGGCCTTCGGGCTGGGCGCGCAACGCGCGGTGAGCAATCTGCTCGCGTCGCACTACGTGCAGCGCGTCTATCGAAGTGGACAGACCGTGCGGATTGGCGAGACCGAAGGCCGCATCCTCGACATCACCGAGACGGCGGTGATTCTGGAGACCCCCTCGGGCCGCGTGAGCGTTCCCGCTGCGCGCTTTGGCGAGGAGACCTCGGTTCTGGTGACCGAGGAACGCTGAGATGCGCCCCCTGTACCTGCTGTCGACCGCCTTCGCCGCCAGCCACCCGGCGGAGGCCGCGCGCGTGCTCGAGGAGTTGGAGCCAGAGGAGCGGGGCCGGTTTCTCACGCGTTGCGATCCGGCGACCGCGGGGGTCGTGTTGCGCGCGATGGTGCCGTTCGACGCCGCGCGCTCCCTGGAGTCGATGCCGGTTGCCGCCGCGGCGAGCGTTCTGGCCGGGCTGCAGATCGAGGAGGCGGCCGGATTGCTACGGGTGACGAGCCCGGGGGGCAGCGAGGAGCTGCTGGAGGCGCTCGGCCCCGAGGTGGCGGTTCCGCTCGGGTTCCTGCTGCGCTACCCCGAGGGCAGCGCCGGCTCGCTCATGGACACGCAGGTGGTCGCGGTGCCCGGCACGATCACCGTCGCTGGAGCGGTCGAGCGCGTCCGGCGTGATCCCAGGGGCATCCTCTACTATCTCTACGTCATTGACGATCAGGGCCGGCTCGAGGGAGTCGTGACCATCCGCGAATTGCTGGCGGCGGACCCGCGCGTGCCCATCGCCACGGTTGCGCGCAAGGACGTCGCTCGGCTCAATCCCAGAACGCGTGCGGCCACCGTCGTCGCGCATCCGAAATGGCGCGACGTGCACGCGCTCCCAGTCGCCGACGATGCCGGACGCCTGATTGGCGTGCTGCGCTACGGAACGTTGCGGCGGCTGGAGGCGGAGGTCGCCGCCGATCGAGGCCGGCTGCACCCCGGCTTCCTCCTGCTCGGGCTGGGCCGGCTCTACTGGATCGTGTTGGGGCAAATGATCGCGCTGACTGGCGTGCTGGTCTCCGCCGCACCTGCCAAGCGTCGTGCGACGGTCTGAGATGGCGCAGGCTCGGGCCACACGGGCGGCTACCCGCTTGATGAGAAGGTTCCTCGATGCCTATCCGGCCGAGGCGGCGCAGGCGCTCGAACAGACCCCTACCAGCGACATTGCCCGCTTGCTCGGCCGGCAACCCTTGGAGCGCGCGGCCGCCGTGCTCGAGCATCTGGTTCCTCCGGTTGCCACCGAGGTCCTGGCCGCGATGACCGACGGCGAGCTGATCCCGCTCCTGCCGAGGTTGAACCCGGCTCGCGCCGCTACCCTCCTGGCCGCGCTCGATGAATCGACCCGCGAGGCCAAGCTCGCGTTGCTTTCACCACCTGTGGCGCGCGGTCTGCGCGAGCGCCTGACGTATCCTCCTGACAGCGCCGGTGCGCTCATGGACCCGCGCATCGCGGTGGCCTTCCGCGGCGACCAGACGGTACGGGAGGTCATCACGCGCATGCGCACGCTGCGCCGCCGGCGCATCTACAGCATTTTCCTACTGGACGCCGACGGGGTGCTGACCGGCGTGGTGCCGCTGCAGGATGTCGTGCTGGCGGCCCCGGCCGACCGGCTCGCCGAGCTCGCGCGCGGAGCGCCGACCACGGTTCCGGCGACCGCCAGCCGCGACGAGGTCGTGGAAACGATCTCGCGCCACAACTTGCCGGCGCTGCCGGTCGTCGATGCTGAGGGGCGCATGGTAGGGGTCATTCGGCAACCCGCGCTCATGGCTGCCGCCGCAGAAGAAGCCAGCGCCGACATCCAGAAGATGGTCGGCGTGAGCGCTCAGGAGCGTGCGCTATCCAGCCCGCTCTTCGCCGTGCGTAAACGCCTGCCGTGGTTGCTCATCAACCTGGGCACGGCCTTTACCGCGGCCGCGGTGGTCGGCATGTTCGAGCACACCATCGCGCGCTTCACGGCGCTTGCCGTCCTGTTGCCGGTGGTCGCCGGGCAATCGGGCAACACCGGCGGGCAATCGCTAGCCGTGACGCTCCGTGGGCTGGCGCTGCGCGAGGTGCGGGTGCGGCAGTGGGCGCGGATTTCGCTCAAGGAGACGATCGCCGGCGTGGTCAACGGCACCGCGATCGCGCTCACCACCTCCGCCGGCGTTTACCTGTGGAGCCGATCGCTCGGCCTATGCCTGGTCATCGGCTTGGCGATGGTGCTGTCGATGATGATCGCGAGCCTGGCCGGCGCCGTTATCCCCCTGCTGCTCACCGCCGTGCGGCAGGATCCGGCCCAGTCCTCTACGATCTTTCTCACCACGGTCACCGACATCGCGGGTTTCATGAGCTTTCTGGGTCTGGCGACCCTGTTCTCGCGACTCCTCTGAGTCTGGCCGCGAGACTGAGCGCATGAACGGGCCGGCGGCCGGCCCCCCGGATGGGGCCGCCGTGCACCCCGCCCGTCGATTCTGCCTGGAACAAGCCCCTGCGCGGTGGTAAGCGAGGGAGACTGAACCGCGATCCCGGGGGCTCGCCGCGGCATTGCTGAACAGAGTTTTCGTAATGCTGGCCCTTATAAGGAGGCGATGCGATGCGCGTTCTAGCTGCGCTTACGGCGGTGGTCTTGTCGCTCGGGGCGACTCGAGCGCGGGCGGAGTTCCCCTATCCGGCCTGCGGGGCCTGTGCCGACCCGTCCGACTACCAGGACTATCTATTCAACCCGGTCAACAATCCGCCCATCATCATTTCGGAAGTCGGTCCGTTCGACTTTCGGGTTTCCTCGCGCGTGGATCCCGTCCTGCCCAACACGCCCGAGGAACTGTTCGGCGTAGCCGGTATGAGCATCGACTTGGCCTGGCAGCTCACCACCGGCCGGCCCGACGTGTCGATCGCGGTTCTGGACTCGGGGATCATCTACAGCTCGGACACCGCGCGCAAGGCCAGGCTCAACGCCGGCGAGCTACCTCTGCCCGAGGGCAGCGCGGTTTACGATGCCAACGGTGACGGCGTCTTCAACGTCACCGACTATGCTGCCGACAGCGCCGTATCCGACATCGACGGCAACGGCGTGCTGGATCCGCGCGACCTGATCCTGATCTTCAGCGACAGCGTCGATGACGACGCCAACGGCTACCCCGACGACATCTGCGGGTGGGACATGCACGAGCACGACAACGACCCGTTCGACGACGTGGACTACGGTCACGGCACGGGCGAGGCCGAGGGGTCGGCCGGCGAGGTGAACAACGGTGGGGGCTGGGGGGTGGCGCCCAGCGCCATGTTCGTGCCGGTCAAGGTGAGCGACAGCTTCATCGCCGACGTCAACGACTTCGCCGCCGGCGTTCTGTTCGCGGTGGACTCGGGCGTCACCATCGTTTCGGAGGCGTTGGGAGCGCTCAACAACACGCCGTTCGCCCAGGCCGCCGTCGAGTACGCCTGGAAGAAGGGTGTGCCGCTGGTTGCCTCGGCCGCCGACGAGCAGAGCTACCATCACAACTTCCCGGCCAACTACGACCACGTCTTCTGGGCCAACTCGATTCGGCCGAACGACGACCTGCTGGTGACGGAGGCCAACGACCCGAGCAACCTGCTCTTCAACGGCTGCACCAACTTCGGCGGCAAGGCGCAGGTGGCCATCGCTTCGACCGCTTGCTCCTCAGAGGCAACCGAGCGGTCGGCCGGGATGTTTGCGCTCATGTACTCGGCGGCCAAGAACGAGATCGATCGGGGGAACATCTCGCTGCATCCGGTCACCGGCACGCCGCTTTCGCCCAACGAGGCCATTCAGTTGATGCAGATGACGGCCGACGATATCGACTTCTCCTCCGACCTGAGCCTGGCCGATCCCCCGCTGATTCCGTTACTGCTGCCGCAGATCTTTCAGGAACGGCTTCCCACCCACGCCGGTCACGACAAGTACACCGGATACGGCCGCGCCAACGCGCGCTCCGCGGTCGAGCGGATTGGCCCGGGCACGATCCCTCCCGAGGCTGACATCGCCTTCCCGCGCTGGTTCGAGGCGATCGATCCGACCGTCACGCCCAACGTCGACATCGTTGGGACGGCGGCGGCCTGGCGGAATTCCAACGCGGCGACCTACACCGTGGAGTGGGCTTGCGGAGTCGATCCGCTGGAGTCCGACTACGCCCAGCCCGGTCACGAATTGATCAACCTCCCGCTCGGTGGTGTGTCGATCGAGGAGGATCTGCTCGCCGTACTCGATGCGACCACCGTCGAGACCGAGTGCGGCTTCGATACGCTCACCTTGCCACGCGTGGACGAAGACGATTTCGACGAAAGCTACACGATCGCCATCCGGCTGAGAGTCGAGGATACCCTCGGCAACGTCGCCGAGTCTCGCAAGAACGTGACGGTCTACCACGACCCGACGCTACGGCCTGGCTTCCCGCTCAACATGGGAACCTCGGGCGACGCGGCGCCGGTCCTGGCCGATCTGGACGGCGACGGCGACCACGAGATCGTCATGGGTACCGCAGACGGGCACGTCCATGCCATCCGCGCCGACGGTAGTGCGCTCCCGGGCTGGCCCGTGGCGACCAATCTGCTGCCGCTCCAGACGGGCGCGGCGGCCTATCAGCCGGCCGAGCTTGGCTCGGACTTCCGCGCCGCGATCCTGGGCTCGGTTGCGGTGGGCGACATCGATGATGACGGCACCCCCGAGGTGGTTGCCGCCGATTTGGAGGGCGCCGTATACGCCTTCGAGGACGACGGCTCCACGCGCACGGGCTTTCCCGTGCTGCTCAACCCGATCTACTCCGATCCGGTCATCCGCAACGAAGCCAACCGCCTCGACTCCGGCTCGGGTACGGCGCCGACCCTGGCCGATCTCGATGCCGATGGCGATCTGGAGATCCTCATCGCCGCTTCGGACCGGCACCTCTACGTGTTCGACGACGACGGGAGCGGGCACCCCGGCTTCCCCGTCCTGGTCGTGGACCAGGAACGGATGCAGAGCGTCCATCCGGTAAACCACCAGGTGGTCTGGAAACAGATCAGCGGCCAGGACGTCGGCTCGCGTGGTACCAAGCTCGTGAGCTCGCCATCGGTGGGTGACATCGACGGCGACGGCGACGTCGAGATCGTGCTCGGGTCCAACGAGGAGTACATCCGCGGCGAAGAGGCCAACTTCTTCATCGGCGGCATCCTCTTCTCCTCGCTAGAATCGGCGCTCGACCTGCCCAACGGCCGCCTCTACGTCGTCTCGCACCTGGGCAACGACGATCCAGCCGTGCAGGGCAATCCGAGCGGGCCGTTCCCGCCGGGCTGGCCGGTGCGCATCGGCATGCTGCTGGCCGACCTCTTGCCGACGGTGGGCCACGGGGTCAACGCCAACCCGGTGCTGGCCGATGTCGACGACGACGGCGCTGACGAGATTGTGATCAATCCGAACAACGGCCCCGCGGTGGTGGTGAAGGGGGACGGCAGCTCGTACTTCGGAACCTTCGACGACAAGTTCCTCCCGCTCAGCACGTTCATCAGCCCGGCGGGCAACCCGGGGTCCACGACCGTGGACTTCCCCATGACCTTCGGACTGGTCGGAAGCGGCGCAGTTGGCGACCTCAACGCCGATAACGTGCTCGACTTCGTACTGCCCGGCGGGGGTGTGATGCAGACCCTCGACAACCTGGGCCCCGAGCGGCAAGGGCCGAGCGACCATCAACTGGTCGCCTGGTCGCTCGACACCGGGGATGTTCTCCCGGACTTCCCCCAGCGCATCGAGGATCTCCAGTTCCTCACGACCCCGGTGATCGCCGACCTCGATGGCGATGCGATCCCGGAGGTGCTCCAGGGCAGCGGCGGCTACTACCTGCATGCCTTCAGCGGCACCGGTGGCCAGCCGACCGACTGGCCGAAGTTCACCGGTGGCTGGACGGTGGGCTCGCTGTCGCTCGGCGACATGGATGACGACGGTCAAATCGACGTCGTCGCCGCCACCCGCGAGGGACAACTCTTCGCCTGGGAGGAGAGCGGGAGCTTCGCCACCACCGGCGCCGAGCCAGTTCAGTGGGCGACGGTGGCCCGCGACCGCCACCACAGCGGCAACATCAACTCGGGTGTGCCCACTTCGGCGCCGCCGGCCGGCTGCGACACTCTCTACCGCGGCGTGATCAGCAAGCTCACCGCCAAGTTCGGGGAGGCGACCCTCGACGACAAGCTGAAGGTCAAAGGGATCGTCAACCTGCCGGCTCTGGACTTCGATCCGGCCACCGAGTCGGTTACGGCCGGCTTCGGCGACCCGAACGGAACGGTTTACTCGGGAACGGTGCCACCAGGATCGTTCCAGGCCAACTCCAAGGGCACGTCATTCACGTTCACCGATCCGACCCTGTCGCTGGCGGGCGGTCTCAAGAAGGTCAAGATCAGCCTCAAGAAAGGCGTCTGGCAGTATCAGTTTCAGGCCGCCGACGTGGATGCGACGGTCGCCGGCGACCAGGCCTACGTCCTGTTCCAGATCGGCGAGGACTGCCTCCACCGCGTGCGCACCTGCGAGGTGAAGAGCGGAGGCAAGCTGCTGAAGTGTAGTTAGCTGGACGCCGTTGACCGGCGCGTGGCTGCTCAACACCGACCGCGGCTCGCACGCATCTCCAGGGTGCGCGCTCGACGCGCAGTACGAGGGGTGTCCTGACCTGAGCAACTTGCCCTAGGCAATTTCACGTTTCGCAATCGAAGGGGCGACCGAGTGACGGATCCACTCGCTCCTTCGTTTTCTCATCTGCCCGGCTGCGCCCGGCCAGCCGTCAGGTAGCAGCACCGAGAGAACCGCGTCAGTAGCCTTGTTCTAAGTTGATTTGCGGTTTTTCGACAGGCAAAGAGAGTGCGGGGTTGGGCGCGTGACGGCTGCTGCCAGGAAGGCCGAAGGGTGGGCGACGAAGATCGGGGTGATCATGGCCGTGGCCGGGTCCGCGGTCGGCATCGGCAACTTCCTCCGCTTCCCCGGCCGTGCCGCTCTCTACGGCGGCGGCGTGTTCATGATCCCGTATTTCGTCTCCTTACTGGTGATCGGGATCCCCCTCGGCTGGGTCGAATGGACGATGGGCAGGCACGGGGGCCGCTACGGCTTCCATTCGGCGCCCGCGGTGTTCAGCGTCTTCAGACGTGACCGTGTCTCGCGGGTCGCTGGTGCCATCGCAGTTTTTATCCCGGTGGTGATCTTCATGTACTACGAGTGCATCCAAGCGTGGTGCCTCGGATACGCGTGGGACTACCTGACCGGCAACATCGCTGCGGGAAGCGATCCGACTCGCTTCGCCCAGTACTTTTCAGACCGCTTCAACTCGTACATCGGAGCGCAGGAGCATGGCGTCCTGTTTCACGGGTTCTCGCCAGTGATCGTCGCGCTGGTCATCTGCTTTGCGCTGAACTTCTCCCTGATCTTCATGGGGCTCTCGAGAGGCATCGAGACATTCTGCAACTGGGCCATGCCAGCGGTGGTGATCGCTGGCGTCATCATCCTGGTGCGTGTGCTCACGCTCGGCACGCCGGATCCGGAGCTCCCCGAGCAAAACGTCGTGAACGGTCTCGGATTCATGTGGAATCCAAAGCCACAGTCAGCCGGGGCTGGGACGTTCTCCGCGCTGTGGTCGCCGCAGGTGTGGCTCGAGGCCGCGGGACAGATCCTCTTTACCCTCTCGGTTGGCTTCGGCATCATCGTGACCTACGCCAGCTACCTGAAGCGAAATGACGACGTCGTGCTCTCGGGCCTCTCCGCGACCGCGACCAACGAGCTGTCCGAGGTTTGTCTCGGCGGCCTCATCACGATTCCGGCGGCGTTCATCTTCCTCGGCGCCGCCCCCCTCGAAAAGGTCGCCGGTTCCAGTATGGGGCTCGGGTTTCACGCCGTGCCGGCCGTGCTCGAGTATCTCCCGTTCGGCCACTTCTTCGGTTTTCTGTGGTTCGGCCTGCTCTTCCTCGCCGCCACCGCTGCGGCGATTTCGATGCTGTTGCCCGCCGTTGCATTCCTCGAGGAGGGCTTCCATATGAACCGGCGTACTTCGAGCGCGATCATCGGCGCGCTGACCGCCGTCGGAAGCCTGCTCGTCGTCTACTTGAGCAAGGACACGCTCGCGCTCTCCGTCATGGACTTCTGGGTGGGCAGCGTCATGCTGCTGATCCTGGCGCTGTTCGAAGTCATCCTGTTCGGTTGGGTCATCGGCGCCGAGCGTGGCATCGAAGAGGCGAACCGTGGCAGCGACATTCGCATCCCGAAGTTCTTCGCCTTCATCATCCGCTACGCGTGTCCGGCCTACTTGCTCGTCATCCTCGCCGGGTTCGCCTACCAAGAGGTCGGCCAGCAAGCCCGAGCCCTAGCCGGCGATCCTCCGGCGCTCGCCACCATTGGTTTCATGGTCGCCGTCCTCGTGCTGTTCTTCGTGCTCGTCGAAAGAGCTAGCCGCGGCTGGGAACAGCAAAGGCGCTTCGATGCCCCGCTCGATGGAGAGCCGCCGTGACACTGGGCGGCTGGATCTTCATGCTGAGCTCGGTCGGGTTCGTGCTCGCCCTGACCGGCTACTGCTTCTGGAAGGTGGTCGCCAAGCGGACCAAGCCGCAGGCGCCCGAGCCCACCCTAACAGTCATGCCGCCGGTGTAGCGGCTTCATGTCCGCGCCTGCACGCGCTCATCCCTCGGCAACCGTCGTTCTGCTGCGGGACGTGAGCGGCGGTATCGAGGTGCTGCTGGTTCGCCGCAACATGCAGCTCAAGACGCACGGGGGCGCGTGGGTCTTTCCGGGTGGGCGTGTCGATCCGCGAGACCTCGCTGGTGCCGATGGCGCTGTGGATCACGCCCGACTTCATGCCCAAACGCTTCGCGACCTGGTTCTTCGTGGCGGCCGTCGTCGCGCATGCCGAGGTTCGCGTGGACGGTGACGAGATCGACGCCTACCGCTGGGTGCGGCCGGCCGAGGCGCTGGCCGAGCAGCGCGCTTCGGCGCTCGAGCTACCCCCGCCCACGTTTGTGACGATCACGCAGCTCGCCGGCTATCCATCGGCCGAGGCGGTGCTAGACGAGCTGAGCGATCGCACACCGACGCGCTTTACGCCGAAGATCTGCCGGATCGAGGAAGGGGCCTGCTCGCTCTGCCGGCTACGAGGCTGGCGACGCGGCACAGCAGGGGCCGCGCCATCGCCTGTGGATCGTTTCGTCGGGCTGGCGCTACGAGCGCAGCGTCGGTTCAAGCACGTCCACGTAGCCGCTTCGGCCGATACCGTCAGTAAGGCTCGGCACGTGCGGCGACCTCACCCGCCGCTCGACTTCTCCACGGGCTGACCGGCAGCCACCCACCCTTTGATGCCGTCGGGCAGCACACAGACGTCTGTGTAGCCCGCCTCTACCGCCTTACGTGCCGCGGTGGGCGCGGCGGAGCACATTTCGCTGGAGCAGTAGAACACCAGCTTGCGCGACTTGTCGGCCGGTAGCTCGGAAGCCGCGTCGTAGCCCGAGTGGTTCGACAGCAACGATGCCCCCGGAATGACGCCGTACGTCTCCCGAGTTGACGCGCCGTTGGCATCGAAGACGCTGGCCGTGTTGTCCTTGAGAAGCGTGGCGAGCTGCGCCACCGTGACAGAGGGCAGTCCGGAGTGGTCTGCCTTGCAGGCGAACAGGAAGCAGGACGTCACGAGCACACCGGCGGCGCTCCATACTCGGTTACGAACCTTCATCATGGGTTCCTCCTGTGGGTCGACAGAATCATGGCTGCAGTAGAGAGTCGAGGGAAGGTCATGCGCTGTGGGTTCCCTTCGCGCGACGGCCCGGGCGGAGGTCACCTCAGGTCGAAGAGTAAGAACTCCGCTCCCGTGGCGCTCACGAGGTCGATCGCTTCGGCGTCCTCGATCGCCGCGCCGTCGCCGGCCCCGAAGCACGTAGCTGAGGATTTCAGCGTCGCTGTGGCCGTGTTGTCCGAAGCCCTGTCCGGGCTCGACGACGTCATCGTTGATCACGCGAAGTGAGCGGAAGCCCATGTGGGCGGGATCCTGGTACTCGCCAAAAGAGAACGTGTGGCGGCTGTCGAGCCAGCCGACCTTGGTTCGGCCGCGTGCGTCTGCAGGTCGTTTCACGATCTTCATGCGTCCTCGCGGATGGCCTCACACTCCGACCCGTCCGTTCACGGCTGTTGAGCGGCTTGCCGGGCCGTGTAGCTCGTCATGAGGTTTCTGTAGTTGGGGATGTGGTTCGAGAACAGAGCCCCCAACCCTTCGACGTCATTGCGCCAGTCACGATGCAGCTCACAAGCAACGCCGAACCAGTTCATCAACTGTACGCCGGCCGACTCCATCCGTGACCACGCCGCCTGCTGGGTCGTCTGGTTGAACGTTCCCGACGCGTCGGTCACCACGAACACTTCGTAGCCCTCCTGACGAGCCGAGAGCGCCGGAAACGCCACACACACTTCGGTGACCACGCCGGCGATGATCAACTGCTTCTTGCCCGTCGCTTTCACCGCCTTGACGAAATCCCCGTTGTCCCACGCGTTGATGTTTCCGGGACGGGCGATGTACGCGGCGTTGGGGAACATCTCCGTCAACTCCGGTACCAGAGGACCGTTCGGTCCATCCTCGAAACTCGTGGTGAGGATCACCGGCAGCTTAAAGTACTTCGCGAGGTCCGCAAGCGCCAGAACGCTGTCCGTGAACTCATTCGGGGAAAAATCCTGCACGAGCGAGATCAGCCCGGACTGGTGATCCACCAGCAGTACGGCAGCATTGTTCTTGTCCAGACGATGGTACTTGAAGTCATCAGCGTGCACTGAACCAGGCAGCGACACAGCAACCATCGCCGCGAACACCATGATCTTCAGACACTGTATTTCGTTCCTCCGTTGGGTTGGTCCCACTCGGACGACAAGTGTCCCATCTTGCCGCTTTGATAATCCGCCGTCGCCTGGCGAATCTCCTGCGGGCTGTTCATGACGAACGGCCCGCTTCCCACGATCGGCTCGTCAATCGGTTCGCCGAAGAGCAGCAGCGCCGTCGTGTCCTTCGCACTGTCGATGCAGATACTTTCACCGGCTCGGTCGAACAGCCCCACCTCTGCCGTGGCGATCGCTTCGGAACCGTTCACGCGCAGGGCCCCTCTGAGCACCACGAGCGCGGTCGTGTAACCGTCGGGTACCGCACGTCCGTTCGTCGTTCACTCGCGAGACGGAGGTCCCAGACGTGGATGGGCGTGAAGGTTTTCGCCGGTCCTGTTCTCCCCTCGAATTCGCCGGCGATGACCCGCACGGTTCCGTGAGCGTCGGGCAGTGTCACCCGCGGAATCTCGCTGCTCGAGATGCCCTGGTAGCGCGGCGGTGCCTTCTTATCTTTGGCCGGCAGGTTCACCCATAGCTGCACCATCTCGAACATGCCGCCGCGGCGCGCAAACTCACGGCCGTGAAACTCCTCGTGTACCAACCCAGAGGCCGCGGTCATCCACTGCACGTCGCCAGGGCCGATTTTGCCGCCGCCACCAGAGGAGTTCCGGGGTTCCACTTCACCTTCGAAGACGATGGTCACGGTTTCGAAGCCACGATGCGGATGCTCGCCCACGCCGCGTCGTTCGGTCGTAGGCGAGAACTCCATGGGGCCAGCGTAATCGAGCAGCAGGAACGGACTCAGCACCGGACCGCGGTTGGGGTAGGCGAAGAGCGTCCGAACCGGGAACCCGTTTCCCACCCAGTGACGGTCCACGCTGCGCTGGATGGAGCGAAGCTTCTTGATCGGTTTCTCTTGGGTGGTGGACGGCATGGGCACCAACCTCGCGACCTTTCAACGGAGTGCGGAGAGTTGCGAGTAGAGTCGCTTTTTAGTGCAAAGCGACAGAACAGGGAAGCATGCACGTCAACCTGTCGTTCCTGCACCATCCGCTCAGGGCGACGGAAGCGATTCGGCGAGCCTCGCCGAGAATCCGTGTAACGCCGACGCGCTCGTCGCCGTGGTGCGCCAGTGACCGCTCACCGGTGTGCCAGACGGTCTCGGCCCTGCTCGTCCGGCGGGTCGGCGGGGCTGTTGAGGTCTCGCCGACGTGGGCGAGCAGCCCGCTGCCTACTGACAGTCCGGATCGGCGGCGTCAACCAGGGTATCGCAGTCGTTGTCCGTCAAATCGGTGCACGTCGCATCGAGAGCCGGACCCTCGGTGCTGCCCGCTTCCACCTCGCACGAGTCGCTGCAGCAGTCACCGTCGATCAAGTTGCCGTCGTCGCAGAACTCGCCGCCCTGCAAGATGCCGTTTCCGCACTCCGGAACGTCGCCCACGATGCCGTTCCCGAGCTCGGGTAACGTGATCTGGAAGCAGCTCTTGAGACATTTGCGATCGATCGCACCCGCGACGATGCAAATGTCGCACGGCGTGCCGACCACCGGAACCGTCCGGCCCGTGCCGCCGTCGACCGCCTGACCGCCCACGCACTTGTCGATCTGATCGAGCTTCTTCTTCGAATCGTTGGCCTGCTGGTCTCGGCAGCTCGAGTCGTCGAGGTTGGCCAGCACGCATTTCTTGTTGACTAGACCGACGTACTTGTTGACGAAGCCAACCGCCGCTTTACCGAACCGCTTCTGGCAATTGATGGGCTCGGCGAGCAAGACCGGATCGACGCTCTCCGCATTCGGCGGGTCGACTTGCTGATCATTGTCCGCGTGGGCGAACTCGAGGATCGCCTCGACGAAATTGCCCGGATCGCAAGGGGAGGGCTCAAGCCCGGCGTCCTTGCACGTGTCGGCGTAAGCCGGCCCTTTCTTGAGCAGCGTCGCGTTGCATTTGTCGCGGAGCTTCAACTGCTTCTTCGTCCATATTCGGCAGTCTTTGCTCACCCCGGCGATGGCCTTGGACTCGCGCACGACGATGTCGTTGACGGCGACGGTAGCGCTGGTGTTGATATCGCCGGCCGGTACCAGCACGGTCTGCGAGCCGCGGGCGCTCACCGACACGCCATCGGTGCCAGTGGCTGTCACTTTGACGACGCAGGCGCCGTCCGGGATGTTTGGACCGCCACGCTCGAGCAGCATGGTCGTGCTGACCGAGCCCGCATCTGGGTAGGTGCCGAGAACGCTCGGGTTATCGGAGGTCGTTGCGGAGATCGAGCACTTCTCACCGTTGCCGGTCGCCTCGGTCTCGGTATCGACGCCCACGGTGAGGTCGGTCTCAGTGATGCCGGGGATCGGTGCCGCGAAAGTAACCTGTCCGGTGAAACCGACGGTCCCGCTGTAATCGACGGCAAGTGCGACGCCCGGTTCACCTAGCGATGCGAGGGAGATCGTCAGTGCGACGAGTATCCATGCCCGCATTCGAGTGACTCTACGGCACGAGTAATTTCGTACGACCATCGTCTCACCTCCAGAAAAGCAATCGCATTCTAATCTCCGTGGTGGGCATGGTCAATGACATGTTCGCGGACGCAAGTGGCCCCGGCGCGGTCTGGTCGGCGTGACGCGCTCGAAGCCCGGCAGGGAGAGCGAAGTATCAGAAGGATCGCGAGCGTGTTTCAACCCTCATGGACGTTTACTCCGGCCGCCGTGCTCGCGCGCAGGACGCCTAGCTGACCGGTGACCACGCGCGTTGCATGCTCCACAAGACATCATCAGCTGATTGCCTTGCGAGACTGCCACCAAGCACAGTCGTGCGGCCGATCTGAGAACACGATGCTCGAGCGTCAGCGATGTGCCACCTCCCGGATCCGTGTGAGTCGCTCGGCCGCCCGCCTCTCACTCGACATGACGGATGTGTGCCTCGCAGCTCGGGTTCGCCGGATTCGTGTGCTCCGATCGCGCACAATCTTGACAGTCCCCCCCGAATGAGTCCGCAGTAACCTACGACCAGCACACGGACGGATGACCTGGGCCGTCCGCATTCATTTCGGTCTCTGGAGAAATCTTCGATGCAGTATACGACTGGCGGCAGAGCTGCGTACACGTCCTCATCCACAACCGCCATATCGGTTGCCGTGCGTCTGCCTGGTTCTGCCGCACCTCTACTTCTCGCCGCGCTAGCGCTGGCGCTCTCGCTGTCGATTGCCCCGTCACGATCAGTCGCTTCCGACACCACCACTACGCTGACCGCCCCGGACCCACAGGACTGCCTCACCGATGTGCAAGGGGCCGACGACGAGCCGGGTCAGAAGGACATCAGCGAGTTCTGCGAAGCCGCCGGCCTCGGCGGTGCCGACTTCGAGCTGCACGCGAGCTGGAACTTCGACGATGTCCGCTGGTCGGGGACCAATACCGGCGACTCTTGTGGTCTGTTCGATACCAACGGCAATGGATTCGCGGATTTCGCACTGTGCGTCACGGTCGAGGCCGGGCCTCCGGCCACGATGAAGGGCGGTAGCCCCAAACTCTACACCTGCGGAGACGATCGGCCCGACCGCTGTACCAGCAGCGTCGAGGATACGGACGGTTTCCATTCGATGTGTATGGTGAACAGTCCCGGGCAGAACGACGACCCGTTCGTCAACGACCCGGTGCACACTGGCAGCAACGCGTGCAATGGCACGAACTGCACCAGCGACGACACGTACATCCTGTGTTGGATCGAGGTGGACGATCTACCCGTCACATCCTCGTGCCTGAACAACGCGTGCACGAATGATCCGAGCCAGTTTTGTGTCCTGGACGGCGATTGTTTCCCTCTGACCGACGTGTGCTCGTACCCCTCGGCGCAGCCGAACTCCGATCCGTCGGACTGCATCATTACGCCGACGGCCCAGGATCCGTGCCGGGACGTGGATTGCTCGTCTTTCGACGACGCGTGCAACACCGGCATGTGTAACTCTTCGACCGGGCAGTGCGGGCGACAGGCGAGAGCCGACGGCACCGCGTGCGGGAACCAGACCAACGCCGAATGCGACAGCGCCGACACGTGCCTGTCCGGAGCCTGTGCGAGCAACCTCGTCGCGGCCGGTGAAGCCTGCGGGAGCACGAGCGACACGATCTGCGACAACCCGGATACCTGCGACGGTGCAGGCAACTGCGAAAGTAATGTCGAGATCACGACGATCGAGTGTCGAGCCGACGCCGGCGAGTGCGACGTTGCGGAGCTCTGCGACGGCGCCGGGAGCTGCCCGCAGGATGGATTCGAACCGACCGGAACTTCGTGTGGCGAGCCGGCCGCTTCGGTCTGCGATCATCCCGACACCTGTGACGGATCGGGCGGTTGCCAGGCCAACTCCGAATCCGCCAACACCGTTTGCCGCCAGGATGCGAGCGACTGCGACGTCGCCGAGTTCTGCGACGGTGCCGGCCGGTGCCCGGACGACGCGCTCGAGTCGGCCGGGACTCCTTGTGGCGATCCGAGGTCTACGATCTGTGACTATCCGGACACCTGCGACGACTCAGGTAGCTGTCAGGCGAACTTCGAAACTCCGGCGACCGTTTGCCGCCAGGATGCCGGCGACTGCGACGTCGCCGAGCTCTGCGACGGCGAGGGAAGCTGCCCGGAGAATACCTTCGAGCCAGCTGCAACCACGTGCGGCAATCCGACGGCTACGGTCTGTGACAACCCCGACACCTGTGACGGATCGGGGGGCTGCCAGAGTAATTTCGAGTCTTCCACTACGGTTTGTCGCAAGGATGCGGGCGAGTGTGACGTGTCCGAGTCCTGTGATGGCGAGGGCAATTGCCCCGACGATGGCTTCGGGCCGGCTGCAAGCTCGTGCGGCGATCCGACGGCTACGGTGTGCGACCAACCTGACACCTGCGACGGATCGGGCAGTTGCCAGACCAACTTTGAATCTTCTACCACCGTTTGCCGCCAGGATGCCGGCGATTGCGACGTCGCCGAGCTGTGCAACGGCGAGGGGGTTTGCCCAGAGGATGCGTTCGAGCTGGCCGGAACCTTCTGCGGCGACTCGACCGCGTCGGACTGCGACAACCCGGACACTTGTGACGGTGCAGGCGGGTGCCAGGCCAATTTCGAATCCTCTACCACCGTTTGCCGCCAGAATGCCGGACACTGCGACGTTGCCGAGCTGTGCAATGGCGAGGGGGCCTGCCCGGAGAACGCCTTCGAGCCGACCGGAAGCTCCTGCGGCAGCCCTGTCGACTCGGTCTGCGATAACCCCGACACCTGTGACGGATCGGGCGCGTGCCGAGACAACCTCGAGCCCACAACCAGCGCGTGTCGCACCGATACCGGCGAGTGCGACGTCGCGGAGCTCTGCGATGGTGCCGGCAGCTGCCCGCTGGATGCCTTCGAGCCGACTGGCGCGCCGTGCGGCAGCTCCGCCGACTCGGTCTGCGACAGCGCCGACTCATGTGACGGATCGGGCAAGTGCCAAAACAACTTCGAGCCCCCAACCAGAGTGTGCCGCGCCGACGCCGGCCAGTGCGACGTCCCCGAACACTGCGACGGCGAAGGTCAGTGCCCGGCAAACGCGCCGGAGCCAAGTGGGACCCCGTGCGACGATGGCGAGATCTGTACCGGCGCCGATCGCTGCATCGAGGGCGAATGCCTGGGCGAGCCGATTCAGCCCACGCTCACGGTAATCAAAGAGGTCGTCAACGACGACGAAGGTCCCTGTGAAGCCGACGATTTCCAGCTCCTTCTCAGTGACGGCGTGAGCGACACTCTTTTCCGCGTCGATCTCGATCCGATCGATCCGACAGTGGGGAGCGCGACGTTCCAGATCGAGCACGAGACGAGCTACGAGGTCTCCGAGCTCCTCGGCAACCTTGCCGACTTCTATCAGGCGCGCTTCGTTGGCGACTGCGACGGCACTGCCAGCTGTGCACGACCCGACAGCGTGTGCACGGTCCTGAATGACGACATCTTCCACAAGAACCAGACGAGCATCGCGTTCGAATGGCTGTCCGTGGCGTTCCTTTCTGGCGACGAATCGCGTACGCGCCTGGAGGGAGAGTTCGAGATCACGGATCAGAGCGAGCCCGGTAACTTGCCCGACGGCCTATTCGTGCTGCTCGACGATTACGCTCTGGACTGGGAGTACCGCATCTCGGGAGACACCACGTTCCAGCCGAGCGATTGGAGCGGCCCCGGTGGTGGTTCGCTCGAGATCAACGATGAGCAATACCTCTATACCTGCACGTACGGCATCGTTGCGCTCGACAGCGCAGCCGGCAATCCCGCCGGCTACCAGAGCGGCGACCCGGTCATCTTCGATGAACGCATCGTGATCCACTACTCGTGCGGGTTCGACGACGTGCTGCCCTCGCAGGGGCTGCTCAGGGCGGTCGCAACGGCCGGAGTGTTCACCAAGTCGGGACAGGTCTTCCACACTCGCCAGGGCTTCGACCTGGTCAGCGGGACAGCGGTTACGACGACGACCTCGACTAGTACCACCACGAGCACCACCCTGCAGCCGTCGATCCCGTTACCGGAGCAGGATCCGAGCGACGGGACGACCACGACGACGATGCCGGGTGAGGATGAGCCGCCGCTGGACGACACGCCGCCGACTGACGAAGTGCCCCCCTATGCGGGCACGTGCTGGGATCCCGACGCCGACGGCCGAGCGAGCGTCCGCGATGCGCTGCACATGCTGCGAGCTGCCATCGCCCTGCTGCACGACGGCCAGATCTGCCCGATCGAGGTCTGCGACCAGAACTGTGACGGTCGGGTGACGGTCAGCGACGTGTTGGTCGCACTCAAGCGATCGGTCGGCGCGCTCGAATGCTTCACGCCTGAGGGCTGTCACGACAGCCCGAGCTGTTGCAGTTGACCTACACGAGGTCAAGGTTTCAAGACCGCACCGTGACCGGCGGCAAGACCAACCAGATCGCCGGCACGATCGACTCGCACTTCACCGGCGCGCTGTACTTTCCCACCACTAACCTAACCTTCACGGGCAGCATGGGAATGGACCTGCAGGAGACGCTGATCGTCGCCAGCACCATGGAGTTCCAGGGCAACGTGCGAATCCAGTCACTTGACGCGGAATCGATCCGCTCACCGTACGTATCCCGGGTTGCCTTGGTCTGCTGATTCGCTCGACCAGAGAGAACCGACTTGAAGCGAGACATGCGCGCTAGAACGGCGAGCCACGGCGGAGCCCTCATGGAGCTGGCAGTCGTGCTTCCACTGCTGCTCGTGGCCGTCCTCGGCATGGTCGACCTCGGCCGCGGTGTATGGATCAAGCACACCCTGAGCCACATCTCGCGTGAGGCGGCGCGCTATGCGTCCGTGCGCAGCGCGAGGTCCGACGATCCCGCGACGGCCGTTAAGTTGGCTTCACGCGCTCGCAGTGAAGCTGCGGGGATCGACCTGGACCGGCTCGACGTGGTAACGACGTGGAACCCGGGGAACCAGCCAAATGCGCGCGTGCGCGTGCAAGTGAGCTACCAGTTCGAGCCGGTGACGCCACTGCTGCCGTTCGAGTCGATCACGCCGGCGAGCAACTCGGAGCGCGTCATCGTCTACTGACCGCTACCGCGACTACTGGATCACGAGCCCGAGAAACTTCGTCCTGAACTTGTTTACCGTGTTCTTCTTCGCGGTGTCGAATTCGGCGAACCAGCACTGGCCCTCCGAATTGCTGAGTTGCACCGCCACGGTAGGATCCTGCGCGAAGAATACATCCGGACCCAGAGCCGTCAGGTTCAGATTATTGGGTGCGGCTTTCAGGCCGATCGCGCCGGCCCCGCCCGATCGCAGCTTCGCGAGCGTGATGCCGTCGGGCGGCCCTGACAGGTTCTTGTAGAGCCACTTGTTCGAGCCTCGCTCGTCCCATGACGGGCTCGGTGGAATCGACAAACGTGCGACGAGTCTGCCGGTGACGACGTCACTCAGATCTGTGGACGTGTCGTAGATGCACAGATCATAGGTGGTCGTGGTGTCAGGCGTCCCAAAGGCCGCCTGGTCGGTGGTCTGGAGGCTCCGGCTCCACTTCCACTTGAGCTTGTCCTTTCCCGGGATGTCATCGCGATTGCGGATCACGAGCTGTGCCAGGCCGGCCTCCCGGCAAGCAGGGTTCGGTTCCTCGAGATTCACGCAATCGCCGCTCACGTCGTCGCACGAGTCGAACGTACACGGGTTCCCGTCCTGGCATTGCGGCGGGATCATACCGACGCACGCACCGTTCTCGCACACATCGACGAGCGTGCACAGGAGCCCATCGTCACACGGCTCGTTGTTGGCAGGATGCGCGCACGTACCTGCGCCGTCGCAGGCATCGTCGGTGCAGAGGTTTCCGTCGTCCGTGCAGAGCGTGCTGCCCGGCAGGTTGCAGGTATCCAGGTCCTCATCACAGGTGTCGGCACATTCGCCGCCGCTAGCGCACGCATCGCCTGAGCCCACACAGGCGCCCGTGACGCACACGTCGAGGGCGGTGCAGAACAGGCCGTCATTGCAGGAGGCACCGTCGGGTAAATTGCAGGTGTCCAGGGTTTCGTTGCAGGTATCCGCGCATTGTGGGCCGCCGGCGCAAGGGTCGCCCGCGCCTACGCACGTTCCTGCGGCGCAGGCGTCCAGGGCGGTGCAGAAGAGCCCGTCGTCGCAGGGCGTGCCGTTGGGCAAATCGCAGGTGTCGAGCAGCTCATCGCACGCGTCTGCACATGAGGGAGCACCCGCGCACGGATCTCCCGAGCCCGTGCAGGTGCCCGCGGTACACGCATCGACGGCCGTGCAGAAGAGGCCGTCATCGCAGGAGGTACCGTCGGGTAGATTGCAGGTGTCCAGGGTCTCACTGCAGGTATCCGCGCATTGTGTGCCGCCCGCGCACGGGTCTCCCGCATGCACCGAGCACGAGCTGCCCGCGCACGTATCAGCGCCGTTGCAGAAGACGCCATCGTCACAGGGCGCCGTGTTGCTCGGGTGTGTACAGGAGCCGTTCTGGTCGCAAACGTCGTCGGTGCAGAGGTTGCCGTCGCTGCTGCATGGCGCGCCTTCCAGGATTTCGCAGCCATCGGTGGACTCATTGCAGGAGCCCTGACACTCCACCGCCGTACACGGGCTTCCGCCTCCGGATACGCAGCTACCACTACCGTTGCAGGCATCTCCGACTGTGCAGAAGAACCCGTCGTCACACGGCGTGCCGTTGGGCGACGGAGTACCTCCCTCGCAGACGCCGACCTGATCGCAGGTATCGTTGGTCGTACAGTCGTTCGCGTCGAAGCACGGCGCGCCGGAGCCGACGAACTGGCAGTTGAACTTGCAGCAGCTCGCTTCGAAAAAGCAGTCGGTTCCGGTCGAGCACGACGGCTGACCCGGGTCGCCGTTGATGAACAGGCCGCCGCCCGGGTCGCACTCTTCGTTCTGGTCGATTGTGGCGTCTCCACAGGCAGCCAGCGCACGGCCTGCTCCAGCGAGCAGACAGGTCGCCAACAACGTACAAGCCAAGCGTCTATGTAGGGCTACCATAAAACCCCCCCTCCTCTGGTTGCGGTGATGCTGGTTGGGGCCGACAGCGCACACACGGGAGAGACCGAAACCCACTTACGCCGGAGCCTCTCCGCGACCCAGAGGTTTACCGGTCCGGCCGACCTCTTGTAAATGACAAATCGACCAACGGGCGGCCACTCGGGATCGCCGTGCAGGACTCTCCGATCGCACGCCGGTGCCGATCCGCGCGTTTGCGGCCGGCACGGATGGCCGGTCCCCCCCCGAATGAGTCGCCGCCGGCAGTCCCAGGTCAGGGCGGGGGCTCCACCGTGCACGTCGCGCTGCAGCCATCACCGCCGGCCGTGTTCCCGTCGTCACAGAGCTCGCCGGGTTGCACGATGCCGTTGCCGCAAACCGGCACGTCGCCGACGATCCCATCGGCAAGCTCGGCCACTGCCAGTTCCAGACAGTCCCGCAGGTACTTCTGGTTGATCGACCCGGCGCCGTCGACCAGCTTGATGCGCTGGGCGGCAAATCCGGCCACCGCCCTACCGATGCGCTTCTGGCAGGTCACCTGGTCCGCCAGCGTGACCGTGTTGACGGCCTGGGCGCTGCCGGCATCGACCTGCTGGTCGTTGGCGCTGTGCGCCAGCAACAGGATTGCCTCGACGTGTTGGCCGGGATCGCAACCGGTTGGCTCCAGTCCGGCATCCTTAGCAAGCGTCGGCGCCGGCGGCGCCTGTCCGTAGCAGTGTAATGTTGCACTCGGCGCGCAGCTTGATCTGCTTCTTGACCCACTTTTTGCATGCGACCGCGACGCTCGAGACGGCCTTGGACTCACGCACCACGATGTCCGGTACGCGCAGAGTCGCGGCGGCCATGATGTCGGCGACGGTGACGAAGAGCGTCTGGAATCCATGGGCACTGGTGCTCACGCCATCGGTGCCACTGGCCCGCACGGTGATGATGCACTCGCCGTCGGGAACCTGCGGGCCACCGCGCTCGACCAGCAAGTCGGCGCTGACCTGACCGCTCGACGGATAGGCTCCGGTCAGGCTGGCGTCGTCGCTGACGGTTGCGAGCACCGAGCGGTGCTCGCCGTTGCCGGTGGCTTCGGTTTCGGTGTCGGCGCCGACCTCGAGGTCGGAGGGGTCGATGCCCGCGATCGGCGCCGCGAACGTCGTCTGGCCCTGGAAGTTGACGGTTCCGCAGACGTCCGACGCTCGGGCCGGACCGGGGTGGACGGCCCACAAGACGATCATCAGCACCGCCCTAATGGCTCGAGTTTTCACGGCTTTCTTAAACCTCCCTGCGTATTCTCCGCGCAAGGCTCAGTTAGCGTCGGTGCCACCTTGACTGCCGTCGAGTCAAGGGCCTACTATTGCCCCATCGGCCGTCCCGGCCGGCAAGCAAGACATTTGGAGGTCTCTCGATGAAGATACGGATCGCCAGACTAGTGTGTATCGCCGCCGCGGCTTTGCTCCTCGTAGGACCCATCGCCGGATGGGCTCAGGAGGAGCCGAGCTGCGAGGACCTGCGCTGCGCTCTGCAGGAACAGCTCAACACTGAATGCACCTGCGACGCCGCGAGCAATCATGGCTCCCACGTGAGCTGCGTGGCTCACGCGGTCAATGAGCTGGCCAGAGCCGGCGACATTCCCAACAACTGCAAGGGCAAGCTCACCCGCTGCGCCGCGCGCTCGACCTGCGGAAAAGCCGGTCGCACCACGTGTCTGATTCCGACCTACGGCACCTGCGTCGACGGACTGTGTGTGCACGACGGCGTGACCGTGTGTGCCGTCGATACCGACTGCGTCACCTCCGTGCGCTGCAAGGTCGCCAGCTCCGACGAGCGCTGCGTGGAGCACGGCGGCTCGCCGAATGGTCCGGGCACCTGTTGCTCGGCCTGCGCGGTCCCGCCACCGCCGCAGTAGCCACGGTGAAGAAATGGGGTCAGGTCCAATTACGCCGGGCGTAATTGGACCTGACCCCATTAGTCCAGGCTGCAGACGCCCCACGGCACCAATCCGGACAAATCGACGCTACGCTCGCACGTGCTGTCGAAGAGCCGCGGCCGCCGTTCGGTCTTGAGGTCGGCGATGCCGTTGCTGGAGAGCTCGCTCTCCCGGAGACGAACCGACGAGCCCGTCACGCCGTGCTGTCCGCTTCCAGAGACCCGGAGCCTCGTGAAGTCGAGCCGACTCTCGTTCCTGCTGACTCCGACAAGCCATGCGTCTTCGACGGTCACGTCCGTCCCTTGGATGCTTTTCGACGCATCGATTCCATACGCGCCGCCGCTCGTGCGGATCGACTCGGCCTTTATCTTCTCGGCCAGCATCCCAGCGTCGCAGCCGTAGAAGCTCGCGCGGCTCACGATCACCTTGGCCTGCCGCGCGTAGACACCAGCGAAGGCGAAGTCGTGGAAGACGACGTTGTCGATCAGGATGCGTCTCACCGTCTCGTCGTCGGCGTTCAGGTTGAAGGTGCCAGCGCCGTGCACCCCATAGCTCGCGTTGGTTGAGCCATTCAGCGTGCCCGGCCATGCTCGACACGGTGCAGCGTCGCGACGAGCCCGCCGCACACGAGATCGGCCTGCAACACCCCGGTCTCACCCGCAGGGACGACGGTGCCGCAGGCGGTGATGTCGAGTGCAAACACCGCATGCACGAACGTGAGCCAGATGATTGCGACCGACAGGTATCGACGCATTACCGATCCCTCCTCGGCAGTGCTCGCCGCGTTCGCGGACAGCCTACGCCTGCGATCGATCGACCGTCAAGGCGGAGGACGGATAGCTCGGCTCCCCTTGAACGTTATGAGCATTTACTCTAAGAGTCCGTGCTCATGGAACTCGACGTCGGCGCCCTCTCCCGCCACAGCGGTCTCTCGGTCGATACCATTCGTTTCTACCAGTCCCAGGGCCTGTTGCGTCCCCCCCCGCATCGGGGCCGCTCCGCGGTCTATGACGACGGGCACCTCGATCGCCTGCGCCGCATCCGCGCCTTGGCCGAGCGCGGCTTCTCGCTCAAGGCAATCCGCGCACTGCTCGAAGCCGGCGACGTAAGCGAGTCGGACCGGCGGCTGCTGACCGCGATCGAGCAGAAGACCTCGGGACCGCGCTACAGCTCGGAGAAGCTTGCCGAGCGTTCCGGGATCGCGCGCTCGGTGCTGGCCGCGGTCGAGAGAGCGGGCCTGGCCGAGGGCGAGCTGGGAGCCGAAGGCGCTACCAGCTACTCGGAGGTGGACGTAACGGTGGCGGCCGGCGCGGCGCGTCTGCTGCGTTACGGCTTTCCCGTTACCCGGCTGATCGCGCTCGGGATCCGACATGACCGGGCAGTGCGCAAGACGGCCGACGAGGCCATCGAGCTTTTCGACCGTTACGTGCGCAAGGCTGACCTCGCTCGCGCCGCGAGCGGCGATGCTGTGGCCGGCGCGTTCCGCGACCTTCTGCCGGTGGTCACGGCGCTGGTCGCCCATCACTTTCAGCGGGTGCTCGTCAATCGAGCGCTCAAGCGCCTCAAGCGCAGCGGCGCCAAGCGCGAGCTGGAGGCCGCCCTCGACGTGACCGCACGCCACCGTATCGGGCTGCGCTGGTGAGCGCGTTACCCGACACGGCCGGGAAGCGCCACTTCGTCGAGCGTATGTTCGACGAGATCGCGCCGCGCTACGACCTGATGAACCGGTTGATGACGTTGGGTATCGACCGTTCCTGGCGCAAGGAAACGATCCGGGCGCTAGGGCTGCGGCGAGGCGACCGGGTGGTCGACCTGGGTTGTGGGACCGGAGACCTCGCCGCCGAGGCCGCCGTGGCCGGCGCTCGGGTAATCGGCGTGGATCTTTCGCGCGGAATGCTCGAGCACGCCGTGCGGCGGCATCCGAAGTGCATGTTCGTCCGGAGCGATGCTGCAGGCCTTCCGCTCGCAGATCAGTCGTGCCAGGCGATCGTCTCCGGGTTCGCGCTCAGAAACTTCGTATCGGTCGCCGAGGTCCTGAGCGAGAGCGCACGCGTATTGCAGCGCGGCGGTCGCATCGCGCTGCTCGAGATCGACGTGCCCGGTTCGACGACGGCGCGCGCGGCCTTCGATCTGTACTTCCGGCGAGTCGTGCCAATGCTCGGTCGGATCGTGTCGCAAGGATATGCCTACGCCTACCTGTCCGACTCCCGAGCCTACCTCACCGACCAAGCCACGCTCGCGGCCCATCTGAGCGCAGCGGGTTTCGAGCGGATTCACAAGCGCCGGCTTGCTCTCGGCACGGTGCAGCTGGTCACGGCAGTGCGATGCTGAACGGCAGGCAGGGCACGGGCAGCGACTGTCGCCACTCGTTTGCCGTCGAGCGTGCGCCGGCCGGCGTCGATCTTCTCGAGATCGCAGCCGGGTCCGGTGTGACGGCTCCACTGTTCTACGTGGAGCGGCCCGCGGCCGGCCAGGCCCTGCTGGGTCTCGGCTCGGCGCATGTGGTCAGGACGGCTGGTCCCGAACGGCTCGTCGCAGCCTCGCACCACGCCTTGGCCGTCCTCGACCGCTGCGAAACGGCGAGCGTCGTGGAGGCGGGCATCGGCCCGCGCTTCGTTGGAGGGTTCGGCTTCACAGAGGAGGATTCGACGGACGCGAGCTGGCGTGAGTTTCCCGCCTGCCGTCTCGTGCTTCCGCGTGAGCTGTGGATCGCCACCGAGGGGACGGAGACGCGCGTCGTACGCTCGAATGCTTGTGCAGCCGCCGGCAACTGCGCCCGCCCGTCTGAGGTCCGGAGCCCATCGAGGTCAACCGTGAACGACGTGCGCGTCGATGATCGCGGCCATTGGATCTCGCGGGTCGAACACGTGCTCGGCATGGTCGCAGCGGCGCGGTTGGACAAGGTCGTGCTCTCACGCCGGCGCATGCTGTTCGCTCCGGATTACGGCAACCGCGGCGCCATTGCCGATTTGCTCGCGCGTCTGCGCGCGGCGCGCCCGGGCTGCTACACCTTCTGGATCGCGGCGGGACAGACGCACTTCATCGGCTCGACGCCCGAACTGCTGGTGCGACGAGCGGGTTCGCGTCTGGAAACGCAGGCGTTGGCCGGTACGATCGCGCGTGGACGCGGGCCGGCGGGAGATGCGGTGCAAGCGCAACGCCTGATCGGATCGGCCAAGAACCTCCGCGAGCAACAAGCGGTCACCGCCGCGCTTGCGGATGCGCTCGCACCGGTCACGAGCGCGCTGTGGCTCGACCGGAAACCGTCCGTGTTGACCTTGCCCGAAGCCCATCACCTCAACAGCTCGATCGTGGGTGAGCTTTCCGTTCCGCTGAGCGCGCTGGAGCTGGCGTCACGTCTTCATCCAACTCCGGCGGTCTGTGGCTGGCCGCGCGCGAATGCCTACGAACTGCTCGCGACCGAAGAGGCGAATCGCGGCTGGTACAGCGGCGGCGTTGGCTGGCTCGCAGCCGGCGGTGACGGCGAGTTCGCGGTTGCACTGCGTGCCGCCTTGATCGACGGACCGCTCATCACGCTCTGGGCCGGCGCCGGCATCGTCGCAGGGTCGGACCCGAGTGAAGAGTACGACGAGACCGAAACGAAGATGGCGGCTCTGGGCGCGATGCTCGAGGTCGCGGAGGCGATCTCCGCATGAGCGGAATCGGGCAAGCAAACGCCGAGGTAGCACGCGCGCTCGTCGAGGAATTTGCACGCTCGGGGTTGCGCGAGTGCTGTGTTGCACCGGGATCGCGCTCGACTCCGCTCGTGCTCGCCCTCGCCGACCAGCCGGCGATTCGGATCTGGACCATCACCGACGAGCGCGCCGGCGCTTTCTTCGCTCTGGGTATGGCGCGCACGAGCGGTCGCCCGGTGGCCGTGCTTTGCACTTCCGGAACCGCGGCCGCCAACTTGCTGCCGGCGGCGGTCGAGGCTGCGCTCTCCGAGGTCCCCCTCCTTTTGCTGACGGCGGATCGTCCGCCCGAGCTACGCGACTGCCGGGCCGCTCAGACCATCGATCAGGTTGGCATCTACGGCAGTCACGTGCGCTGGAGCGTGGATCTCCCCGCGCCCGCTCCGGGCCTGGAGCTGGACCCCTACTACAGGACGGTCGCTTGCCGGGCCATGGCCGTGGCGAGGATGCCACCGGCCGGACCCGTGCACATCAACGCACCGTTTCGCGAGCCGCTGCTTCCTGAGACGAGCCACCAGCGCCCGGCCGAGACTCACGGCCGCAACGGCGGCGTTCCCTGGACGGTGGTGCACGACATGGCTGTAGCGTGCGATCCGTCGGTGGTCGCTGCGGTAGAGGCCCACTGCAACGAAGAACGCGGGATCATCGTCTGCGGTTCGGGCGTGGCACGTGACGACGACGAAGCAGCAACGGTGGCGGCGCTGGCGCAACGGCTCGGTTGGCCCATGCTCGCCGATCCGCTCTCGGGTCTCCGCTACGGCGACCATGACAAGAGCAACGTCGTCGACTCGTACGACGTCTTGCTCAGAAGCTTAAGATTCCGTGAGACGCACCGGCCAAGCGTGGTGGTGAGACTGGGTGGTTTGCCGGCATCGAAAACCTTGACCGCTTTTCTGACAGAGCTGCGCGGTACGCGGCAGATCGCCGTCGCTTCGCCGGGAATCTGGCCCGACCCGATACACGCCATCAGCGAACTCGTCCATGCCGATCCACGAGCTCTGTGTCGTGAGCTGATGGCGGTCGGCAAGCCCGCGAATCGAACCTCGTGGCTCGAGTCCTGGAGCCACGCCAACGCGCTGGTCCGTGACGCGATCGCAACGGCGCTGGTCACAAAAGACGAGCCGTTTGAGGGCGCCGTGCCCGGCGCCCTGCTCGGCTGTCTGCCGGCTGGCAGCCTGGTTCACGTCGGAAACAGCATGCCGGTTCGTGACATTGACATGTTTACGGGAGTGCTCGACCAGCGGCTCGACGTTACCGCCAACCGTGGCGCCAACGGCATCGACGGCGTGCTATCGACGGCACTGGGCGCCGCAGCGGTCGGCAATAGCCGGGTGGCGTTGCTGGTCGGCGACCTGAGCTTTCTCCACGATCTCGGTGGCCTGCAGATCGCTGCCCGCCACGGACTCGATTTGCTCGTGGTGCTCGTGAACAACGACGGCGGCGGCATCTTCTCGTTCCTGCCCCAGGCCGGGCTCGGCGAGCGCTTCGAGCGGTTGTTTGCCACGCCGCACGGCCTGGAACTGGAGCCGGCCGTACGAATGTGTGGAGGGCAATGGCGGCGGGTCGTCAGCCAGCGCGATCTGACCGGCGTTCTCGCGCAGACCGTGGTCGAGCGTGGCTTGCGCGTGATCGAGGTACCGAGCGACAGGGCTCGAAACGTCGAACGGCACCGCGAGATCATCGGAGCCGCGCTCGAGGCGCTCGAGGCACAACGCGAGGCAGCGGCATGAGACGAGAGGCCCCGAGTGTCAGCGCGCGCTGGGAACTCCATCGGATTGCATGTGAGCACGGCACGCTCGCCGTGGCCGAGGTGCGGACATCAGGCGAGGAAGGGCACACCAAGGCTGTAACCGGCCCGCCGCTGGTGTTGCTTCACGGCTTTACCGGCAGTCACCGCAGTTGGGACGAGGTCGCAGGGCTCATCGGGGGACCGCGGAGGATTCTCGCACCCGACCTGCCAGGACACGGCGAGTCGTACCGGAAGGGGGGCATCGAGGCGTTCTCGCTCGAGGCGACGTCCGATGTCATTGCGAGCGCGCTCGGACAACTCGGCGTCTCGACGTGCACGCTGGCCGGTTACTCTATGGGCGGCCGCTTGGCGCTGTACATGGCGCTCGTGCATGCCGCGCTCGTCGATCGCCTCATCCTGGAGAGCGCCAGCCCCGGCATCGAGGACAGCCGTGAACGTGACGAGCGCCGCGCGGCCGACGACGAGCTTGCGCGCTACGCTCTTGACCGTGGCATCGAAGCGTTCGTCGATCGCTGGGAGCGCAATCCAGTGCTCGCGGTTGAGAGCGCGCTCGACCCGCGGCGTCGCGCCGAGCTTCGCCGCCAACGCCTGAGCTGCGATCCCGTGGGTCTTGCCACGAGCCTGCGCGGCATGGGTACCGGAAGCCAGCCGTGGCTCGGGGAACGACTGCAGGAGCTGAGCATGCCCGCGCTCATCATCACCGGTGCATTGGATGCCAAGTTCACCGAGATCGGGCGCGAGATGGCGGCACGCATTCCTCACGCGATTTCCGAGGTCGTCGAAGCCGCCGGCCACAACATCCACCTGGCCGATCCGGCGAAGTTTGCGGCGCTCGTCGACCATTTCGCGTACGTGCCGGCGAGCGCCGACGGCCGAGACACAGCCCGAGCAAAAGAACGATCGGAGGAACGAGCATGAGCATCGCCTGGCAATCCGTGAAGGCGTACGAAGACATTCGCTATGGCAAGGCTGATGGGATCGCCCGGATCGCGATCAACCGGCCGCAGGTGCGCAACGCTTTTCGGCCGCAGACCATCATCGAGCTGATCGATGCATTTACCCGTGTGCGCGAAGACACGGAGGTCGGCGTTGTGATTCTAACCGGCGAAGGCGACCAGGCCTTCTGCAGCGGCGGCGACCAGGGGGTACGCGGCGACCGAGGCTACGTAGGCGTCGACGGCGTACCGCGCCTCAACGTGCTCGATTTGCAGAAGCTGATCCGCAGCCTGCCCAAGCCGGTCGTGGCCATGGTCGCCGGCTATGCGATCGGCGGCGGACACGTCTTGCATCTGGTCTGCGATCTGACGATCGCTGCCGACAACGCGGTGTTCGGCCAGACCGGTCCGAAGGTCGGCAGCTTCGACGGTGGCTTCGGCGCCAGCTACCTCGCGCGCGTCGTCGGCCAGAAAAAGGCGAGGGAGATCTGGTATCTCTGTCGCCAGTACGACGCGCATCGGGCGCTCGAGATGGGCCTGGTCAACACGGTCGTGCCACTGGCCGAGCTCGAGTCGACGACGGTTGCATGGTGCAAGGAGATGCTTGCGCACAGTCCGATGGCGCTGCGTTGCCTCAAGGCCGCGTTCAACGCCGAGACCGACGGCATGGCCGGCATCCAGGAACTAGCCGGCAACACCACCTTGCTCTACTACATGAGCGAGGAAGCCCAGGAAGGCCGCAATGCCTACAACGAGAAGCGCACACCGGACTTCAGCCGGTTCCCTCGCTTGCCCTGACACACTACGCGCATGGCTTGCTGCCGCGCGGCCGCGTACTCTTGGTGCGGCGCTTATCCCGGTGCTGACCGGAATCGCCACGGCCGCGCGCGGCACGTCGATCGATCCGGCGCTCGCCGCCGTTACGCTCGCAACCGCGGTCGCGCTGCAGGTCGCGGCCAATCTCGCCAACGATTACTTCGACCACCTAAGCGGCGTGGACACGGAGCGGCGACTGGGGCCACAACGCGTCACGCAGTCGGGCCTGCTCGCACCCGAGGCCGTTCGAACAGGGTTGGTCGTCGTTCTGGTGGTTGCCTGTGCCGGCGGCTTGGTTCTCACGATCTCGGGAGGTTGGCCCATACTTATCATAGGGATCAGCGCCGTGGCCGCCGCGGTGGCCTACAGCGCCGGGCCGTGGCCGCTTTCCTGGTATGGGCTGGGGGATCTGCTTGCCTTCGTCTTCTTCGGCCCGGTAGCGGTGTGCGGGACGAGTTACCTTCAGACCGGCGCGCTCGACGGCACCGCCCTCGTTGCTGCCCTCCCGGTTGGCTGCCTGGTCACCGCCATCATCGTGGTCAACAACCTGCGCGACATCCCCACCGATCGCGACTGTGGCAAGCGGACGCTTGCCGTGCGCATCGGCGCGCGCGCGACGCGCCTGGAATACACGGCGCTGGTCGCCGGAGCTTACGGCCTGCTCTTCGTCCCGGCGTTCGGTGGGATGCCGGCAGTCCTGCTGCCATTGCTCTCGATCCCTCTGGGCGTCGATCAGATCGTCCGGCTCTGGCGGCGTGAGGGGGCTGCGCTCAATGCGAGTCTCGCGGGCACGGCACGCCTGCACCTCGTGTTCGGGTTGTTGCTCGCCATCGGACTATGGGTGTGAAGATCGTCGGTGCGCGCGTGTTGCCGTATCGGCGCCGGCTGACGAAGCCGTTCATCACCGCCGCCGGCTGCGTGGAGGAACGGCGCGGCTTCCTGCTGCGACTCGAGGACGCCGACGGCCTCATCGGCTACGGCGAGGCGAGCCCCGTCTGGTGGGCCGGCGGCGAGAGCCTGGCGGCCACGGGGGCTGCGCTCGTCAGTTTCGCCAAGAGCGTGGCGGGATCTCCATGCGATGGCGTCGTTATCTCGGCTGAACTCGCCAGCACCCCTTCAGCCCTGGCCGCAATCGACTGCGCGCTCCTTGACCTTGAGGGACGCCGTCGTGGGATCAGCGTTGCCCAGACGATCCACTCTGCTGCTGCTTCCTTCGTCGAGACCAACGCTCTGGCGACGGCCGAAGATCCGGAGGACCTGGCCGCCGAGGCGAACGCTCTCGCCGCGGGCGGCTTCCGAACGGTCAAGCTCAAGGTCGGTATAGGTCCGCTCCAGCGCGACCTCGAGCGGGTTCGCGCCGTCCGCAGCGGCGCCAACCGGCTGCTCATGCTGCGACTGGACGCCAACCGGGCCTGGGATCTCGATACCGCGCGACAGTTCTTCGCTCGCGCCGCGGATACCGACATCGACTATGTCGAGGAGCCGTTACGCGCCGGAAGCGCCGACGATCTTGCGACGCTACGCGCGAGCGGCGCGATTCGTATCGCCCTGGACGAATCGATTTCGACCCTGACGGATATCGAACGCTCGGCTGAGGCCAAGGCTTGCGATGTGGTCGTTCTGAAGCTCGCACGGATCGGCAGCTCTCAGCGGGTGCGCGAGCTCGCCGACTTCGCCTCCGACTGCGGCCTCGAGGCCACCATCACCGACTCGCTCGAGACCGAGATCGGCCAAGCGGCCGCCGTTCATCTGGCGGCCGCCGTGTGCAGCCGGTCGGCGGTCGGCCTCGCTGGGCGCGCGTTGCTCGTCGGCGGCGAGTCGAGCCCGCTGGCATCACCACGCGTGACGGTGCCAGGGCCGGGCCTCGGGATCGAATGCGAGGCCATCACCGACGCCTGGAGTACCCCGTGAACCGTGCGTGGGTCGTCGAGCGGGCTACACGCGCACCCTACCGGACCGCATTGGTGCACGACGGGGATGCCGTCTCGTTTGGCGAGCTCGCCGCCGGCACTGTGGCCGTTGCGGGTCGGTTGCTGACAATCGGTGTACGCGAGCGCGATCGGGTCGCCGTGCTGATGGCTCCGTCGCGCAGAGTCGTCGAGCTACTGCATGCAGCGCAGTGTCTGGGAGTGATTCTTGCCCCGCTCAATCTGCGCTTGCGCGAAGAAGAGCTGGCGGCCCAGATCGAACGATTGCGGCCCGTGCTACTTCTTCACGATCGCGAACACGAAACGGTCGCCCGCTCGCTCCGGAGCCGCGTGCCCGGGGTCCGTGTTCTCGACGCCGGAGCTGAGCTGGACGCGATAGCTCCCGCTGAATTGCCTGACCGTCGGCCGGCCGGCGATGACGTTCTCACGATCCTGTTCACGTCCGGTACGTCAGCGGCTGCCAAGGCGGTGATACTCACCAACCGCAATCACGAGGCGAGCGCGCGTGCGACGATGGAGAATCTCGGCCTGCACGACGATGATCACTGGCTCTGCTGCCTGCCGCTGTTTCACGTGGGCGGCCTCTCGATTCTCCTCCGCTCCGCGATCTGTGGGTTTACGGTCGTCCTGCACCAGCGCTTCGAAGCCGGCGCGGCCAACGCAGCGATCACCGCGAACGAGGTGACCATCGTGTCACTGGTTCCGACGATGCTCGTGCGCATGCTCGCCGACGCCGGCGAGCGCAGATATGGCGAACGTCTCCGTGCCGTGTTCGTGGGTGGCGGACCACTATCGACCTCGCTCGTCGAGCGCGCCGAGCGGCAGGGGATTCCGGTGGTGGCGACCTACGGCCTGACCGAGACGGCGTCGCAGGTGACCGCAACCGCTCCCGGCGAGACATGGCGATACCCGGGATCGGCGGGCAGGCCGCTCGACGGCGTCTCGCTACGCATCGAGGGAGCGGACGGATCCGGTGTGGGGGAGATCCTCGTGCAGGCGCCGCAGGTGATGGCCGGCTACCTCGACGCTGCTGACGTTACGGCGCGCGCGCTCGAGAGTGGCTGGCTGCGTACCGGCGATCTTGGCCGCATGGACGACGCGGGCCGCCTGTTCGTCGTTACCCGGCGAGCGGATCTGATCATCACGGGTGGGGAGAAGGTCGTGCCGGACGAAGTCGAGGCCGTCCTCATCGCTCACCCCGACATCGCCGACGTCGGCGTTTACGCGCGTCCGGATCTCGAGTGGGGTCAGCAGGTCTGCGCGGCCGTCGTCGTGCGCAACGGGGCTGCTCACGATGAGAAGGCGCTCCGTGCCTGGTGCGCTGCGCGTCTGGCCGCTTACAAGGTCCCGCGGCGCATCACGTTCACCACCGAGCTGCCGCGGACCTCTGGTGGCAAGCTGCGGCGCGCGCTCCTCGAGCAGGCCGCGCGCCGCAGTTGAAGCCGATCGCATCGGAAACTAGCCCCGATCCGACAATAAATCGGTGGCTCTGACAACGGCCAGGCCAGCAGGTGCCGTCAAGCGGCCAGTGCAATCCGGGGAGCGGATTCTCAGCACTGCTGATTCTCAACGCGATCGGGTGATTTCTGTACGGTTGTCCGACACGCGAAGAAGGATGCCCCCGATGGTAGACCCACGGCGCTACCGACATCCGGACGCGTTGTCTCCTTGCCTCAGGTCGGCGGGTTGCACCATCGCTACGAACATACCGCTGGTTGAGACCGTCCAGACGAGGTTTTCGGGAGGGAAAGGCAAGAGCTATCCTTAATATATGAGGGTAATTCTGTAGGTCTCGGATCCGCGGCTCCCTTTACCGCGCTCCGCGCAGCAGATCTCCTGAAATCCCTGCTCATCCTGAGATCGCGGGTGATCCGTCAACAGCCGCGGCTTCGGACTAAACTTAAACCGCTGCCTCGCCGGGCGAGGAGATCGGCCAGCACGTGTATGGACTCCAGGCAGGACGTCCCTCCATCACCGTGGGATGTCGGACAATCGTACAGAAATCACCCGATCGCCCAGAGAATCATCTCGGATCCGTCTTGCTCCAGCGGCGCTGCAGCTCGCCGAACGCTTTCTCCAGTCGAAAATGGCTTGACAAAGCAGCGTCACGCACGCTACGGGCAGAGTACTCGTACCATGCGGCTCGAGGGGGGTGAACCATGACGCGCAGCGCCCGCACGTCGACAACCTTGGTCGTTGCTTTCGCTAGTTTATTCGCTTGCGCTGGGCAGGCGGCTGCGGTCACGGTTACCTTTGACGCCGGCTCCGGCCAGCCGCCCACCTATAGCGAGGTCGGCATCACGGTCGCCCCGGTGGTCGGCACCGAGAACCACGTTCACCTCGGCGACAACGACGGCAATACCTCGCCCGACCTGATGCTCCACCCAGGCTGCTGCTCGACCCCGTACCGGTTTGAGTTCAGCGGCGGGGTCTTCAGCCTCGCGAAGCTCGATTTCGCCCATTTTGGCGGGACGCATACGTTCACCGCATCGTCCGGAGCGGTGGTGGCACCGGCTGCCAGCGGTGTCATCGTGTTCGCGCCGACCGGATGGAGCGGGATCACGAGCTTCGATTGGCACGACGATGGCACGCTGTTCTCGGAACAGGGGGTGATCGACAACCTCGAGTTCTGTCCCGGCGACTGCAACGACGCCAACGGATGCACGGACGACTCCTGCGATCCCGACGATCCGAGCGCCGACGGCAGCGGGTGCGTCCACGCCGCGAACAGCGCGGGCTGTAGCGACGGCGCCTTCTGCAACGGCGCCGACACGTGCAGCGGTGGCAACTGCGCCCTGCACGCGGGCGACCCGTGTAGCGCTGGGCTCGAATGTGCCGATACGTGCAACGAGGCGGCCGACACCTGCTTCGCGACCGCTGGAACAGCGTGCACCGACGACGGCAATGTCTGCACCGACGACCGTTGCAATGGCGCCGGCGCGTGCGTGCACCCGAACAACTCTGGGCCCTGCGACGACGGGCTGTTCTGCACCGGCACGGACTCGTGCAGCGCCGGCAGTTGCGTGCTGCACACCGGTGACCCTTGCACCGGTGGGGACGAATGCGCCAATGTCTGCGACGAGGGCAACGACAGCTGTCTCCGGTCCGCGGGAACGGCATGTACCGATGACGGCAACGTGTGCACGGACGACGAGTGCGACGGCATCGGCGGCTGCGGGCATTCCGACAACACGCTCCCCTGCAGCGACGGCACCGTATGTACCACCAACGACCAGTGCTCGGGCGGCACCTGTGTGTCGGGATCGACTCTCGACTGCGACGACGGGATCCAGTGTACACTGGACTCGTGTGACTCCATCGACGGCTGCGTTCACGATGCCGCGGCGATGGACGGATTTACGTGCGACGACGGCGACGGCTGCAGCGGGGGCGACATTTGCAACAGCGCCGCATGCGCCGGCGTCCCTCTCCCGATCGATTGCGACGACGCGAACATCTGCACGCTCGACACCTGCAACCCGCTGGGCGGCTGCGAGCATGATGCAAGTGCACGAGACGGGTTCTCGTGTGACGACGCGAACAGTTGCACGCAGAACGACTCGTGCACGGCAGGCGTCTGCGTGGGCGTTTTCGTCGAAGCCGATACCGACGGTGATGGCTATTGCGATCGAATCGAGAACGGCGTGGGCTGTAACCCAAACGACGCGGCAGAGATCCCGCCCCAGAGTGCGGCGTTCGCCGGCCGACCCGGGCTCGGGCCAGGCGAGGTCATGATGACCTTCAACGTTCCGGCGGGTGACCACATTTTGGTGACGACGGATCCGTCATGTCAGACGGCGGGGGTCTGCGGGCCAATCGGGTTCTGCGTCGTAGGCGCGATCGGCGACCCGTGCGCAGCAGATGCCGACTGCGCCCTGCCGGTGGACACCTGCCGCATCGTGGTGAACTACGGCGACGTCCTCGACCTGTCTCTACTCGGTGCCAAGTTCATCCGCGAGCCGCATCCGGGCTTCGCGCCAACGAGCCCCGGATGCTCCCGCAAGGTGGACCTGACGCTCGACCTGACCCGCAGTACGAATCGGTTGAAGCTCAAGACCCAAGGCACGGTGCTCGGGCGTACCAAGCGCGATAGCGACCGCTTCAAGTACCTGACACCGTGAGAAGTCGTCGCCGGCGCGCAGGATAGGGCGTATCGAGGCTAGCGCAGCCCGTACGCTTTCATCTTCTTCTGGAGCGTCACGCGCGACAGTCCAAGAGCAGCGCCGTCCGCGATACGCTACCGCCCAGCGGATTCCAAGCGAATCCGAGAGATTTCTGTACGACTACTCGTCCTTGGGTGACCGCCGGTAACACGCCTTGCGCTGTGTCGAAGCAGGCGGACAGCCAACTTGCGATGCGGGAGACCCTGGCGCGGTAAACGGAGCTGCGGATCCGAGACCTACGGGATTACCCGTGTATATTGCTGTTCCCCTCAGCAAAGGGTCGGCGAGAATTCTGAGCACGGCGAAGAAGGGCATACTCGGCGGTGTGTTCTTGTCAAAGTTAGACGGGTCGTCGATGACCGACCTGTCGGTGGTCGCCAAGACCAAGCAGCGGGGGCCTCCTCTACCAGACCGGGACGGCGTCGGCAGGTTGCGCGGACGTGCTCCCATCGAGCGATCGTCGCTCCGCGGTACTGGGTCAGCGAAGATCCCAGCCACCGAGACCGGCGAGGCGCTTGGAATGCCTGGGCTCCGCCGCTATGAACGCGCCCATGAAAGCAGCCGTCTTCGTCACGAACAACGAGCCTTTGGTGATCGAACAAGTGCGGCTTGACCCGCCCGGTCCCGGCCAGGTCCACGTCAAGTGGCACGCCTGCGGGGTGTGTCACTCCGACGTGTCGATCTGGAACGGCACGCTGCCGCTCCAGCCCCCTCTGATCCTCGGGCACGAGGGCGCGGGCGTGGTCGTCGCGGTGGGTTCGGGGGTGAGCGAGTTCCGGACCGGCGATCACGTCATCGGTAGCTTCGTTCCCACCTGCGGGCAGTGTTACAACTGCCGCAACGGTCAGGCCTACGTCTGCAGCGAGTCGCTGATGATCGGCGCCTCCTGCCAGCCGTTCAATCGGCCCGATGGCTCCAAGACCATGGGAGCGGTTGGAGGGCTCGCCGGTTTCGCCGAGGAGTCGATCGTGAGCCCGGCGGCCATCGTCAAGATCCCCTCCGACTTTCCTCTGGACCAAGCGGCCTTGATCGGCTGCGGGGTGACGACCGGAGTGGGCGCGGCGCTGTTCGCAGCGAAGGTTTCGCGCGGATCGACCTGCGTGGTGATCGGTTGCGGTGGGGTAGGGCTCGCGGCGGTGCAAGGTTGCAAGATCGCAGGCGCCAAGACGATCGTCGCCGTCGATCCCAATCCGGCGCGCCGCAAGGACGCGGAGTCCTTCGGCGCGACTCACAGCCTGGACCCTTCCGAGGTCGACCCCAACGATTTCGTTCGCAAACTCACCGACGGTCGTGGCGCCGACTACGCCTTCGAAGTGGTCGGCAACACCAAGCTGCAGCGTCAGGCCTACGACATGACGCGGGCCGGCGGCATCTGCTGCTGGGTGGGCATTCCCAGCATGATGAGCGAGGTGAGCGTTCCTGCGGCGATGATCGCGCTGGAGGCCAAGACCATCGTCGGGACGATCTACGGCAACGCCAACGTCAAGACCGACTTCATCAAGCTCATCGAGTTCGCCAAACGGGGGGAGATCAACGTTGCCAAGATGGTGTCCCGCAAGGTCAAGCTCGCCGAGATCAACGACGCGTTCCGGGCGATGCTCGAAGGCGAAGTCATCCGCTCGGTGCTTGTCCACGCCTGAGCCGCGTCGACACGGATTGTTGGCGCGAACGTTCCTGTCTTTGCCGCTCGTACTCTGGGCGGTCTCGGCGCTGGCCGTGGACCCGGCTGCGCGCCCGGCCTATCAGACCCTGAGCTTCGACGAGGACTGGAGCTTCCTGGCACACCCCACCGGCGAGCCGGGGCGTTTCGATGCCATCAAGTACGTGCCGCTGAGCGAAACTGGTCAGGTCTGGGCGAGCTTCGGCGGTCAGGTCCGCGAGCGGCTGGAGGGCTGGGACGGCTTCAACTTCGGAGCCCCGGCCGGCTCCGACACCGACGACGTTCTGCTGCTGAGCCGGATTCGCGCCCACGCCGATCTTCATCTGGGCCGGCATCTTCGATTCTTCGCCGAGGGCCGAAGCGCGCTCTCGACCAAGACCGATCTCGTCGCTCGCAATCGGAAGCTGGACATCGATGAGATCGATCTGCAGAACGGCTTCGCCGAGTTGGACTTCGATGCCGGGACCGTTGCGACCCAGCTACGCGGCGGCCGCGAAGAGCTGCTGTTCGGGCGGCAACGGCTGGTGGGCCCGTCAAACTGGTCGAACACGCGCCGGGGGTTTGAGGGCACCACACTGCGTGTGGCGAGTGACCGGGTCGTGGCCACGGGTTTCTGGACCAAGCCGGTCATCGTTCAGAAGAACGACTTCAACCGCGTCCAGAACCAGTTCTACGGTATCTACACCACCGTCAAACAGCTCGGACGGCACAACGTCGATCTCTACTGGCTTGGCCTCGGCCGCGACGCCGCCACCTTCAACGGTACCACCGGTCACGAGGCTCGGCAGACCGTCGGCAGCCACGCCTTCGGTAGCTTCGGGCAGCCGGACACCTGGTACTACGACGCCGAGGTTGCCTATCAGACCGGCGAGTTGGGTAGTGCAGACATCCGCGCGTTCATGGGTTCGAGTATCCTGGGGCTCAAGGCCGAGCTAGCGGGCGCGACCCCGGCCTTCGAGCTCGGCTTCGACTACGCCAGCGGCGACGACGATGCGGGCGACGGCGAGGTCGGGACCTTCAACCAACTATTTCCGACCGGGCACACCTACTTCGGCTACATCGATCTGGTAGGCCGCCAGAACATCATCTCCACGCACGGCACGGTGATGTTCGACCTGCCACTGGGAGCCACGGGCCAGCTCGACGGGCACTACTTCTGGCGGGCTCAGGACGACGACGCGCTCTACAACGCGGGTGGCGCCGTGGTACGGGCCGGAAACCTCGGCGGATCCAACGACGTGGGCGCCGAGATGGACCTGACGATCAAGCGGGCGTTCAGCCGGCATACGCTGGTCACGCTGGGCTACAGCCACTTCTTCCCGGGCAGGTTCATCGAGCAGTCCGGACCCGACCAGCATATCGACTTCGGCTATCTCGCCTTCGAGTACACGATCTAACCCGCCGCTCAGCCGGCAAGCTTTTCCTTCAGAAGCCGATTGACGACCTCGGGGCTCGCCTTGCCCGCGCTCTCCTTCATGACCTGTCCGACGAAGAAGCCCAGCAGCTTCTCCTTGCCGGCCCGGAACTCCGCCACCTTCTCCGTGTTGACGGCGAGGACGCGCGTGATGACGGCGGCGATCGCACCCTCGTCGGTCACCTGCACCAGACCCTCGCGGGCGACGATTGTAGCCGGATCCTCGTCGCGCTCGACGAGTTTCTGAAAGACGTTCTTGGCGATCTTGCCGCTGATCGTGCCTTCCTCGATGAGCCTCACCAGACCGGCCAGCCGCGCCGGTGCGATCGGAATGTCAGTGAAATCCGGCTCCGCATCGACGGCACGCTCGTTGGCGATCCGCATGATGTCGCCCATGACCCAGTTGGCGATGGCCTTGGGGCTGGGCCGCGCCCGCACCGCGGCCTCGAAGTAGTCGGCCAGCTCCTTGCTCGCGGTGAGAACGCCGGCGTCATAGGGCGACAGTCCGTACTCGCGTTCGAAACGAAGCCGGCGCGCATCGGGTAGCTCCGGCATCTCGGCGCGCACCCGCTCGATCCACTGCGGCGAGACTTCGAGCGGCAGCAGGTCCGGCTCCGGAAAGTAGCGGTAGTCGTGCGCCTCTTCTTTGCTGCGCATCGAACGGGTCTCGCCGCGCTCCGCGTCCCAGAGCCGGGTCTCCTGGACGATGCTCCCGCCCTCGTTGAGAACGCGCGCTTGCCGCTCGATCTCGTAGTCGATGGCGCGCTCGACGGAGCGGAAGCTGTTCATGTTCTTGATCTCGGCGCGGGTGCCGAGCGTCTCGATCCCACGCTTGCGCAGCGAAACGTTGGCGTCGCAACGCAGGCTTCCCTCGTTCATGTTGCCGTCGCAGATGCCGAGATAGCGGACGATCGAGCGGAGCTTACGCAGATAGGCCGCGGCCTCGGCCGAGGTGCGGAGCTCGGGCTCGCTCACGACCTCGAGCAGCGGCACGCCGGCGCGGTTGAGATCGACGTAGGAGACGTCGAGGCTGGGGTCGTGGACGTTCTTCCCCGCGTCCTCCTCCATGTGGATCCGCGTCAGGCGGATGGTGCGCTCGGCGCCTTCGATTTCGACGACGACCTGGCCGTGCTGGCAGAAGGGCTGGTCGTACTGACTGATCTGATAGGCCTTGGGCAGATCCGGGTAGAAGTAGTTCTTGCGCGCCCAGCGGCTGACGGGGTTGATCCGGCTATCGGTGGCCAGTGCGGCCCGGATCGCGTACTCGACGGCGCGCCGGTTGACGACCGGCAGCACGCCGGGCATCCCCAGGCAGACCGGACAGGTATGGTCGTTGGGCGGAGCGCCGAAGGCCGCCGAGCAGCCGCAGAACAGCTTGGCCTTGGTCTTGAGCTGGACGTGCGTCTCCAGCCCGATCACCGCCTCCCAGCCGCCGCGCTCGTACTCGCTCATGCGGCCTCCAGCGCGGGCACGCGCTCGTGCCAGGTGGTGGCCTGCTGGTAGGCATCCGCGATCCGCAGCACGACCGGTTCGCCGAGCGGCGGGCCGATCACCTGCAATCCGACCGGCAAGCCAACCGGATCGAAGCCGCAGGGTACGGACAGTCCCGGCAGGCCGGCGAGGTTGACCGAGATCGTCAGGACGTCCGACAGATACATTTGCAGCGGATCTCCCGTCCGCGCGCCCAGCGCGAACGCCGTGCAGGGGGCGGTCGGGGCCACCAGCGCATCGCAGCGACGGAAGGCTTCGTCGAAGTCTCTTCGGATGAGCGTGCGCACCTTCATCGCCTTGAGATAGTAGGCATCGTAGTAGCCCGCCGACAACGCGTAGGTGCCGAGCATGATGCGGCGCTTGACCTCGCGGCCGAAGCCCGCGTCGCGGGTCGCGCCGTACATCGCGCGCAGCCCCTGCTCGGCGCCGGTGCGTAACCCATAGCGCACGCCGTCGTAGCGGCCCAGGTTCGAGGAGGCCTCGGCGGTGGCGACGATGTAGTAGGTCGCGATCGCGTATTCGGTGTGGGGCAGAGAGACTTCGACGAGAGTCGCGCCCAACTCTTCGAGCTTGGCGATCGCCGCGCGCACGGCCCGTTCGACGCCGGGTTCCAAGCCAGCGCCGAAGTACTCTCGCGGCAGACCGAGCTTGAGGCCGGCGACGCTCGTCGTCAAGGCTTCGTGATAGGCAGGGGCCGGCGTGGGAATCGACGTTGCATCCCGCGGGTCATGACCAGCGACCGCTTCCAGGAGAAGCGCGGCTCCTCGCGCAGTGGTCGCGAACGGCCCACACTGATCGAGTGAAGAGGCGAACGCGATCATTCCGTAACGGCTCACGCGCCCGTAGGTAGGCTTCAATCCAACCACGCCGCTGTAGCTCGCCGGCAGCCGAATCGACCCGCCGGTATCGGTGCCGTAGCTTCCGAGCACTTGGCGTGCGGCCACCGCGCTGGCCGATCCGCCCGAGGAGCCGCCCGGGACACGGTTGAGATTCCAGGGGTTGCGCGTCACCCCGAGCGCCGAGTTCTCGGTGGACGAGCCCATCGCGAACTCGTCCATGTTGGTTTTCCCGACCAGCACCGCACCGGCCTCACGCAGCCGGGCGGCCACCGTGCCGTCGAAGCGCGGGACGAAGCTCTCGAGAATCTTCGAGGCGCAGGTGGTGCGCACGCCGGCAGTGACGAACAGGTCCTTGAGCGCGATCGGTATGCCCGTGAGCGGCCGCAAGTCGCGCCGCTCGCGAATCCGCGCGTCGGCCTCGCGCGCCTGGCGGCGGGCCAGCTCGGCGGTGACCTCGAGAAAGCTGCCGATCCGGCCGTCGGTGGCCGCGATTCGGGTCAGGCAGGTTTCGGTGAGTTCCAGCGAGCTGATCTCGCGCGCGGCGAGCAGGCGCGACGCAGTTTCGATCGTCAGTTCGTTGAGCGCTACCGAGCCGGCTGCCATCGGGTCGCCGGCCTTACTCGATGATGCTGGGGACGACGAAAAAGGTCTGCTCGCGTTGAGGCGCGTTGGCTAGAGCGTCCTCGGGGCAGGGCCGGTTGGTCACTTCGTCTTCGCGGAAGCTCGTCTGGACGGAAACCACGTGAGAGGTGGGCTCGACCGAGCTGGTATCGAGCTCGGCGAGCTTGTCGACGTAGGTGAGGATCGCGCTCAACTCTTCGCGCAGGCTCTCGATCTCGTCGTGATCAAGCTCGAGGCGGGCCAGTGCGGCGACGTTGCGCACCTGCTCTGCGGAAAGTTTCATGGCCGGCAACAGGTAGCACGGATGCCACGGGCTGGCGAGTCGGAGTTTCATGACACGGTGAGCATTGTGCTGGCGGTGCCGCCCGTGCTTGAAGCTCGAACGATGTCCAAGGCCGGAGCGGCGGGCGGTGGCGACGGGCGCAAGCGCCTGGGCGACCGGGGCGAGGAAGCCGCTGCCGCTTTCCTCGAGCGGCACGGCTACACCATCGTCGAGCGCAACTACCGCTGTCCGCTCGGCGAGATCGATCTGGTGGCGATCGACGGCGCGACTGTCGTCTTCGTCGAGGTGAAGCTGCGCTACGACCGCTTCGCTGCCTACGAGGCGGTCCACCCTCGCAAGCAGGGGCGGATCTCGCGCGCCGCCTTCGACTTTCTGCTGCGCCGCGGTATGCTCGCCCGGCCGGCCCGCTTCGACGTGGTCGCCGTCGATGGCGCGACGCTCGACTGCTCGCACACTCCCGACGCCTTCGACTGCGCCTTCGGGTACTAGCGCGACCGCTCTGAGCAGACCGGCGCTATCCGCTAGGAATCATCCGCGCATGCTCGACATTCGCCTGATCCGCGAACGCTTGGATTTCGTCAAGGAACGCTTGGCGCTGGTCGGGTGCGCCGCCGAACAGGTCGACGCCGTGGCCGATCTGGACCGTCGCCGCCGCGAGTTGCTGGTCGAAGTGGAGACGATGCGCGCGGAGCGGCGCAAGGCGTCCAAGGAAATCGGCCGCATGCAACCCGGGCCGGAGCAGGAGACGGCCAAGTCGGCCGTCCGCTCGCTCGGGGAACGAGCGACCGAGCGCGAACGGGTGCTGGCGGATCTGGAGCGCGCGCTGGATGCGGCCATGCTCGAGCTTCCGAACCTGCCGCACCCTTCGGTCCCGCCGGGGTCCGACGAGAGCGCCAACGTCCTCGTGCGCACCGAAGGCGAGCCGCGCGCGTTCGGCTTCGAGCCCAAACCGCACTGGGAGATCGGCGAGGCGCTTGGGATCCTGGATTTCGAGCGTGGCGTCAAGATCTCCGGTACCCGCTTCTACGTGCTCAAGGGGGACGGCGCCCGGCTCCAGCGGGCGCTCATCGCGTTCATGCTCGATCTCCACACCCGCGAGCACGGCTACACGGAGGTCTACCCGCCGGCCATGGTCAAGCGCGAGTGCCTGGTCGGGACCGGCAACCTGCCCAAGTTTGGAGAGAATCTCTACCGGGACGCAGAGGAAGACTTCTGGTTCATACCCACGGCCGAGGTTCCGGTGACCAATCTCTATCGCGACGAGATCCTTGCGGCCGAGGATCTTCCCATCAAGCACGTCGCTTCCACGCCGTGCTTCCGGCGCGAGAAGATGTCGGCCGGGCGCGACGTGCGCGGCATCAAGCGCGGTCACCAGTTCGACAAGGTCGAGATGGTCAAGTTCGTCCATCCCGACAGCTCCGATGCCGAGCTGGCCTCGCTGCTCGCCAACGCCGAGGAAGTGAGCCGCCGGCTCGGCATTCCACATCGCGTGGTGCAGATGTGCAGCGGCGACCTGAGCTTCGTCGCGGCCATGAAGTACGATGTCGAGATGTGGGCGCCGGGCTGCCGCGAGTGGCTCGAGGTGAGTTCGTGTTCCAACTTCACGGACTTCCAAGCACGCCGCGCCAATATCCGCTTTCGCGCCGGGCATGACCGCCCCCAGTTCGTCCATACGCTCAACGGCTCGGGGCTTGCATTGCCCCGCGTGATGATCGCCGTTCTCGAGAACTATCAGCGGCCTGACGGCTCGGTGGAGATCCCGGCCGGGCTGCGCCCTTACATGGGCGGCCAGACTGAGATCGCGCCGCGCTGGCGCTGAAGCGCGCGAGAATATGGGCCGACGCACCGAGGAGGAAACCATGTCGAAGATCCAGCTGGTCAATCCGCCGGGAACCGAGGCGGTTTACGAGTCGTTCAAGTTTTCGCAAGCCGTGGTCGCGGCCGGCCGCGTGGACGTCGCCGGCCAGGTCGGCGTCTCGCTTGCCGACATGTCGATTCCAGCCGACATCAAAGGTCAGGCACGGCAGGCTTTCACGAATCTGAAAACGGTTCTCGAGTCGGCTGGGTCCTCGCTACCTTCGGTGACGCAGCTCACCATGTATCTCACCGACATCCGCGACGTGGCCGCGGTCGATGAGGTGTTTACCGAGTTCTTCCCGGCGCGTTATCCGGCGCGCACGGTGGTGCAGGTGGTGGCCCTGGTCCTACCCCAGCTCCGCTTGGAGGTTCAGGCCAGCGCCCTACTGGACCACTGACGCGACACGGCCGCCGCGGCTTGGCACGAAGCCGCGCGGTCCAGCGCTTGGTCGATCAGATGGATCGGCGCGAAGCAGTGCGCGCCGTTGCGTGGGGTCGACCACGGGCAACCCAGGACTTGGATCTACCGGTTCTTGTAGACGAGCCAGCGCTCGCGCGCCTCGTCGGGGTTCTCGGTGAGGCAGGCTTCGAGGTCAATGACGAATGGGACGACTGGAACCCCTTGTTGGTCGGGAGACCCCATGACTTCGAGGACGCGATAGCGGTGCTGCAGTGCTGCGAAAAGCACCTGGATCGTCGCTATCTTTCCACATGGGCGCGACGGCTGGGTGTTGCCGCCGAGCTCGCTTACGTATCGTCGCACGCGACTGGCCGATGACGGCTTTGCAAGCGCCGGTACGGCAACACCCGCGTTGCGTCGGGTCGTTTACGCATTGCGCGTGGTGTACTAGGATCCGGCCGATTCGCAAAACTGCCCGATGGCACCGGAAACCGTCTTCCTGATCTGCAACTACGGCATCCTGCCCGCGTGGGTGTTGCTCGTGGTCGCGCCGCGCAACCCCTGGACGCGCTGGGTGGTTCACTCGCCGCTCGTGCCGCTGGGCTTAGCGGGCGTGTACATCTGGGCGATGCTCGGTGATCAAACTGGCGCCCCCGGCGGCAGCTTCTTTACGCTCGGCGGCGTGATGAACCTCTTCACCAGTCCGTGGATCGCGCTTGCCGGCTGGCTGCACTACCTCGCCTTCGATCTGTTCATCGGTGCGTGGGAGCAGCGCGACGCCGAGCGTCGCGGCATCCCCCACGCCCTGGTCGCGCCGTGCCTGGTGGTGACCCTTCTGTTCGGGCCGGTGGGTCTCGCCCTCTATCTGCTGCTGCGGATGCTGATGGGCCGCGCGCTGCTGCTGGCCGAAGTCACGCCGGCCGCGGCCGTGGAGCCCCCGCCACCGGCTGGTCCTCTCCCGCAGCCGCCGGCAGAGGTCAGTCCGCAGGTCTGACCCGCTCCGCGACTACCTCGACGAGGTGCCCATCGTCGCGAACACATCGCCCGCTGGATCGGCGATCGCGACCGAGATGATCTGCAGCGCCGTGCAGGCGGGCAACGCGCTGCCCGGTCCGAACAAGTTGTTGAGCAGCGCGTTGGTGTCGGTCGCGAGCTTCATGCGGCCGGCGTCGGGCTGGGGGAACGAGAACTGCGCCGGGAAGTCGATGACGGTCATATCACCGCTCGAGTTGTCGTCGAATGTCGCGCGCGCGACGGTATTGAGCGCCCAACCCGGCGTGGAAGTCGGTGTGACGCCGTCGGACTCACGCACTCGCTGCACTTCGAGAACAGTTTGAGGTTGGCGCAGGGGGAACCCGACCCGTCCGAGCAAGGACGCTCGTGTTTGTGGCGGGTAACCAACCGGCAGTGGCCTTTCGTGACCGCATCGAACCGATACGCGGAGAGCGCGTACGGCGGAGTGCAGCCCGGCACACCGGCCATCGTTGAGGTGTTCGGCGCCGCGAACGTGATGCTCGGGCATCCGGCATAAGCGCGCACGAAGAACGCCTTGAGGCGTGGCGCTTTTCGCGGTTCGTTGAAATGGGTCTTTGTCGTTGTCGGGACCGGGTTTGGTTGACTGTGACCGCCGGCAAAGAGAGATTCCGGCCGTGGGAAGAGAACCCCAGCGTGACCGAACGACGGTGGCGGGCTCTTGCCTGTGCGGCTCGGTGCGGTTTCGCGTCGAGTTGCCGAGTCTGTTCTGTGCCCATTGCCACTGCTCGATGTGCCGGCGCAATCACGGCGCCGGCTACGTTACCTGGTTCGGAGTGCCACCTGCGCACCTTCTCTTCGAGCGCGGCGAGCACGAACTGACCCGCTACCGATCCTCCGAGCACGGCAGCCGATCGTTCTGCCGGCACTGCGGCAGCTCGCTGCTCTGTGAGAACAGTCAGTATCCCGACCGCATCGACATCGTGCTGGCCAACATGGAGGGAGCCATCGATCGCGAGCCCGAGATGCACGTCTACTACGATGACCGTGCCGTCTGGGTGAAGCTCGGCGACACGCTCCCGCGCCTGGGCGGGAAGAGCGGGCTCGAGCCCGTATCGAGCTGAGCACGGGCTAGAGTCGCGCGCGGTGGCTGCGACATAGCGTACGCAGTTCAGACAGACTCGAGAGCGAGGACATGTACGCGCAGCTTGCGTCGCGAGACGCTGCGGATCAATCGTTCATCGGCAGTTACGACCGTAACGCGCTCCTGCTCCGCCAGCGCTAGATATACACAATCGTCGACTGGATGGCTGATGCGGCGAGCAAGCTGTACTGCCCTCGGGAGCAACGGCACGATCGGACGAATGATCAGACCGCTCTCCGACAGCAGTGCGAATGCACAGTCCGCTTCTGCGGCGGAAACCTCCTTGCGAACGACCTTTTTCCAAAGCGCGTTGCTCGCCTCGATGAGAGCAGGTCGGGCGCCAAGAGTTCGTTGTTGCTGGTGAGGAGCAGGTCGGCCTCTCGCTCGATGTCTCCGGGACAACCCATTTGATCGCAACGCTTGCATCGACGACGTAGCTCACCGATCACGGTCCTTGCGGATTGTTGCTGTGCTGTCGCTGTGTTTGCGGCCCGTGAGCTTGCGGCGAAACGCGGTGGCCCGCGCTCGGAAGTCAGAACGATCAACACGCGCGGCCTCGGTGATGATTGCCCGGAGCTCTCGCTCGAGAGAGCTACCCTTGCGGTCCGCGCGCGCTTTCAAGCGGCGGAGCGCGACATCATCGATATTGCGAATGATCACCTGGCCCATGACCATACCTCCAAGTGATATCGGCATGATAGTATCGGCTTAGACCTCAGCAAGCCCCGGTGTTGCAGCGGCCGCGAGCCTGACCTGAGCACTGGCTACAGCCGCGCGCGCAGAGTCGGGGTCTCTTCGAGCAACGCCGAGCGCGAGCGAGCGAGCGGAGCGAGCTCGCGCAAGACGGCTTCCTCGGCCAAGCGTGGCAGTGCACGACCTCCAGCGTAGAGTCGTTCGAGCCGGGCGAGGTTTGCAGCCAGGATCTTGCGATTGTACTTGGCCGGGGGCGCTTCGAAGCGGAAGCCGGCCGCCAGCTCCACGCGCACCGAAGCATCGGCTGCGGCTTCGACCGCTAGAGCATTGGCCACGGACATCCGGAAGTAGGTCTGCGCCGCTTCGCTGACCAGCGACTGCAGTGGAGCGGCATCCGAGACGGGCTTGCCCTCGCCTGGACCGCCGTTCTTGCAGCCGGCCTCCAGCCGCTCGAACCAGCCGTGAACCGAGGCAGGGGCGGCGGCGATGCAGCCGCTGCCGGTCGGATCACGCCGGATCTGGTTGAGCATTCCGTAGAAGGCGAAGTCGCAGAGGTGGGCGCGGCTGCCGGTGAGGAAGCCGCCGCCAACCAGCGCCTGGTCCATCGCCGCCAGGACGCGCGGGACCATCGCATACCAGCCCTCGGCGTTCTCCCGGGTGGCGCCCATACGCGGTACGGTCGAAATGATTCCCGGCGGAAACTCCCGGGCCGCCTTCTGGAAGTCCAGACCGTAGACGCCGTGGGTCATGCCGCAGGCGATGACCGCCGCGTTCTGCGCGGCATCCGCCTCGTGGTACCAGCGCGAGCAAAGCATGATGCGCACCAGCCATTCATCGGCGTAGTCCTCGAGCAGCATCGCCAGGGTATCGGCCACCGGATCGGTCCATCGGGTGGGTGGGGCAGCGTGACGGCGCTCGAGGAACTCGGCCATCGGGGTCGAATCGTTCATCGCTTCGTCTTGCGGCGAGATGATCACCGGCACCATGGTCTTGCCGGTCCGTGCTTGCAGAACGTTGAAGCGGATCTCGACGTTCTCGGTGTGCTCGACGAAGGGTATCTTCTTGTAGCTGAGCAGCGCCCGGATTTTGTCGGAGTAGGGGCTGTTGTCCATCGTGTAGAGCGCGTAGGTGCCGTCCATGGCCGGCGAATCTAGCTAAGCCACCAGGGCATGCCCAGCCGGTTGGGATCGGCCGGCCGTGGTTCGCAACGCAGGCCGCGGGCGGGTAACTTCGATGCTCTTGCGGCGTGCTCCGTGCGGAGGGGTGGCCGAGCTGGTTTAAGGCGCCGGTCTTGAAAACCGGTGACCCGCAAGGGTCCGGGGGTTCGAATCCCTCCCCCTCCGCCAAGACATTCAGCGCGGCAGCGCGCGGCTCTTCCCGATCTTGGGTTTCGGATACCCGCCGCGCGCGGCGATCTCCTGGCGAGGCAAGGAGTCGACATCCCACACGCCGCCCATGCGCTCCGTGACGAGCCGAAAGGCGCCATCAAAGAGTTCATCGAACAGCATCCACTGACCTTGCGAGTACCTGCCGGGGCCGTATCGGGTCAATAGCTTCGTGAAGTTTGTAGGGGCACGCAGTGCCGTCTCGGTGACGTCGAATTCGGCAGTCGTGCCGTCGGGAAAGCGGAGCTGCGCGCTGTATATCGTCTCAGCGTCCCGCGTCAGAGCATCGATGCGAAGAGGGGTGGCTGGGTAGCCGGTGTTCCAATCATTGACGACGCGGCCGACTGCGTGGCCGTCGATGGAGTTGCTCACGGCAACGAGTATGGGGATTGCGCCCTGGCTTCGCAAAGCAACTTCAGACGGCTCGTCGATGGAGGCGGCCAGCTGGCTTGTTCGTTTCGGCTCTGTCACCGTGCCTCTGTTCGGCGGGGTTTTAGGGGATGTCTGCGCACGACAGTTTCCGCGTCGCAGGACTGGTAATTTCGCCGGGACTCGTGATCGGTCAGGCGTTCGTCTACCGAAGTAGCCTGCATGCATTGGCTGCGCCCTACGCCATTCGCCTCCACCAAGTCGAGGAAGAATTCACCCGCATTGACAGCGCACTCGATGCAGTGCGACAGGATTTGCACGTCTCCGCCAAACGCATCGAGGCCGATACGGGTCCGAAGCTCGCTGCAATATTCGAGGCGCACGAAATGATGCTGCGGGATCGTTCGTTGCGTCTGGAGATTCGCGGTGAGATCGAGGAACAGCTGATCGGTGCGGCGCAGGCCATCGTTCGAGTGTTCACGCGGTGGGAAGGGAAATTCCGCGCGATGACCCAAGAGCTACACCGAGAACGCGCGGATGACCTCTTGGACCTGCAAGGCCGCTTGTTGCGTGAGATAGCCGGCGTACGGACCACCGGATTGGAGAAAATGCCGAGAGGTCGCGTATTGGTCGCGCATCGCCTGTTGCCCTCCGACACGATTGCGTTGCCACGCCGGGCGGTGACGGGAATCGTGCTGGAGTTCGCGGGGTTAGGCTCGCACGCAGCGCTATTGGCGCGAGCGCTCGGTATTCCGACGGTCGCTCAGGTGGAGAACGCAACACGGGTCATCGCGGACGCGCAAGAGTTGATCGTGGACGGCATCGTTGGCGAGGTAGTCGTCGATCCGGATGCGGAGACCAGGGCGCGTTACGAGGAGGATATCCGACGCTTTCAGCACACGGCGCTGCGTGCGAGGCGACTTGCTCGCCAGCCGGCCCACACTCTGGACGGGACGTACGTGGCAGTGATGGCAAACGTCGGCTGCCCAGAGGACGTCGTTGCCGCGGTCGAGAACGGCGCCGACGGCGTAGGCCTTTATCGGATGGAGCAATACTACCTCGGGCGCAACACGCCTCCCTCTGCATCCGAGTTGCTGACGGCTTTCGCAGAAACCTTCGCACCGATCGCCGGCAAGCCGATCACGGTGCGTCTGTTGGATCTGGGCGCGGACAAGCCGCTGTCCTTCCTCAAGTTTCCAATCGAAGACGATCCATTTCTAGGCCGTCGCGGAGTGCGTCTGCTGCTGCGATATCCCGACCTCATGGAGACGCAGCTCAGAGCCATCGTGGAACTAGCACGCGATCACGACGTGAGGATCCTCGTCCCAATGGTGACGCTGGCCGAGGAAATGGCGCGGGTTCGCGAGCACTTGCACGCTGTCGCGAGCACCGTTGTCGGTGCAACCTGTCCGCCGCTGGGTGCGATGATCGAGACTCCTGCCGCCGCGCTCACCCTCAGTGCGATCATCCGGTATTCAGACTTCTTCAGCATCGGCACGAATGATCTGACTCAGTACACGATGGCTGCTGGCCGCGAGAATGGCCTGGTCAGCGAGTACTTTCTGGAGAACCATCCGGCTGTGATGAGGCTCGTGCGTTTGGTCGTGGTCGAAGCGGGGCAGACTCCCGTCAGCGTGTGCGGCGAGATAGCCGCACAGATCGACAGCATTCCCACTCTGCTCGAATTGGGTGTGCGCAGTCTCAGCGTCGCGCCGACCTTCGTGCCCGCCGTCAAGCAAGTGATACGCGAAACGTCGTTGCAAGCAGCTTCGGTGAGTTCTGAGCCCACGATGATCGCAAGTGTGGGGCAACTACGCGCGCCCATGCTCGTCGAGCCAGCTCAGTAGGTGGCGCACGCTCCCTGACGCCAACGCGACGCTCGTGTCGGCCGCGCCGTAGTACAGGTTGATCGTGTCCCCGTCGGCGCCGAGCGTGTAGCCGCACGGAAACGTGACGTTGCCGACGTCTCCCTCGCGCTCGTAGGCGGTCTCGGGGCCGAAGATCCACGAGTCCCCACGCAACAGGCAGTGCTCAGGTTGCTCGAGGTCGAACAGTGCGAGACCGAGCCGATACAGGCAACCAGCCGCCGTTTGACGAACGCCGTGATAGATCATCAGCCACCCGCGTTCCGTCTCGATCAGAGGCGGAGATAGCCCCACCTTGTTTGCGTCCCACCACGCCCCCCGGCGCGCTTGCAGAACGAGCTTGTGTCCTCCCCAATTGTGGAGGTCTGGCGAGAACGAGATCCAGATGTGCGCGCCCCTGTCCGTCATCGGACGGTGAAGAAGTGCGAAATTCCCATCGATACGCCGCGGGAGCAGGGCCGCGTCCTTGTCGTCGGGCTGCATGACCAAGCCATAGCGCTCGAAGCTGCGAAAATCTTCGGTAAGCGCCAGCGCTACACCCGGCCCTCCCCTACTGAAGGCCGTGTACGCGATGACGTACCTGCCGAGCTCCTCGACGAATGTGATCCGCGGGTCCTCGATTCCCCACAGCTCCTCCGGATAGTGCTTTGGATCGGGCCGGAGCGTGGGTGTCTCGTCCATGACCCAGCCGTCCACACCATTGCGGGACCGTGCTGCGCACATGTGTGAATGGCCGCGCCGGTCCTCGACTCTGCACAGCAACAGCGTCGTGCCGTCTTTGAGCCGTGTAGCGCCGGCATTGAAAACGGTGTGAACCGGATACGGCCACATCGCCGCCGTCAAGATCGGATTGCTCTCGTGCCGCTGAAAGAGCGTTTCGTAGCCCTGTGCCGACGTCATGGCGTGATCTCCCGTGAAGTAGGTATGGCGGCGTCGGCGCGATTGGCCGAGCGCATATCGAGTAGGGAAAGCAGAAAAGAGAGCGTCGATTCCGCGCCCTGGTTCTCATTGGGGCGATCGGTGTGAAGTCCGTCGCGGCAGCCGCCCGTCGCGGCGTCATAGAGCGGCAGCTGCAGGTGATTCTGGCCCAAGAACCAACCGAAAGCGCGGCGGGCGTGCTCGGCCCAGCACTTGTCGCCGGTCACGCGATGCGCCTCGAGACAGGCCGAGACCATCGCGCATGCCTCCACCGGTTGCTGATCGAACGCAGCCGTGGTCGCTCCTCGTGTGTAGAAGCCGTTGGAACCGACCGGACTGAAGTGGCCATCCACCGAGCATTGGAGTGTGGCCAGCCATCGCAATGATCGCGTGCCCGCGACGATCATCTCCTCATCGTGCATCCACGTGCCTGATACGATGAGCGCCTGCGACAAACGTGCGTTGGAGTAGGTGACCCGGTCTTCGAACCACGGCCAGTCACCGCTACTCGTTCGCCGGTAAACATCGAGAAGCCGCTCCGCAAACTGGCTACGGGTCGACTGCACGTTGCTGTCGCCCTGAAACGCGCGAAGGTACTCGTCGATCCCGAGGAGCGCGAACGCCCACGCTCGCGGGCTCGTCAATGCCGAGACTGCAGGCAACGCGGCATGGAAGAGTTCCCCGGCGAGACTCTGTCTTCCCGGATCGCTGGAACGGCCGACCACCGTACCGAGCGCCCAAAGCGCGCGTCCGTGGCTGTCTTCCGAACCGATCTCCTCAGCCCACTGTCGAGTGTACGACATGAAATTCCTGAAGCGTCCCGTGTCCGTGTTGAACGCGTGGCTGACGAAGGCGAGATAACGTGAAGCGAGCGTGCGCACGGCTTTCGCGTCATCGGTGCCGACGTCTTCGATGAGCGCCATCAAAAGCAGCGCTCGTGCGTTGTCGTCGAGACAATAGCCATCGGCGTATCTCGGGATGCTGTAGACTGCATGCTGGAGCATACCGGTGTCGTCGGTCATGACGTCGACGTGCTTGAGATTGACATCGGGCAGGCCGGCCGGCCGCTTCGCAAGCGTCTTCGCCTGGAACGATGTGCGAAGTCGGTCGGTGTGCTCGACGCGCGCGCGCTCGAAGGTCTCGATATAGCGCCGCGCGACCGCGGGCCACATCATGCTTCGACCGTAAGCCGACGCGCGCTCACCCATAGCAAGCCGCTTTGCATCGTCATCAAGCACGTCAATGAGTGCCCCTGCGATCGACTGTGCGTCTCTAAACGGCACGAGTATCCCGCGGCCTTCGGCCAGGAGCTCGCGCGCGTACACGTATGGCGTGGATATCACGGCCTTGCCCGCGCCGAGCGCGTACGCCAAAGTCCCCGACGTGATCTGCTCGGGGTTGAGAGAAGGGGTGACGTAGATGTCGGCGGCCGCGAGAAACTCGGTAAGCTCGGCCAGACTGACGAAACGGTTATGAAATATCACACTGGAGTCAACGCCGAGCTTTTGGGCACGATTCTCCAACATGATCCGATACATCTCGCCGTGCATTGCCTTGACGTGAGGGTGAGTGGCGCCGAGCACGATGTAGACTGTGTCGGGATAGCGCGCGAGGATTCCGGGCAACGCGTCGATGACATACTCGATCCCCTTGTCGGGCGAAAGCAGTCCGAACGTCAGGATCACCGTCTTCTCTTCGACCCCGAGCCGATCCTTGCTGCCGCTGGTCAACGGCATGTACGGAACTCCATGCGGGATGAGATCGATCTTGTCGGCCGGTACGCTGTAAGTCTCACGAAGTAGGGCGGCACCGTACGTGCTCATGACGACGATGCGTCCCGAAAGCTTGGTGATCTCGTCCATCGCGAGGCGCTGCAGGGAGTTGGGCTCAGCGAGAATGGTATGAAGCGTCGTCACGATCGGCATTCGCAGCTCGCGCAAAAGGGCGAGGACGTGGCTCCCGGCCTTCCCGCCGAAGATCCCGTATTCGTGCTGCATGCAGACGACATCGACCGTGTTGACGTTCAGGAAGTCCGCAGCACGCCGATACGACGCGAGATCGCGTTCGGCGACCTCGAAGCGGACGCGCGGGGGGTAGGCGTGGCGCGTGCCGGCGTCATTCATCGCGACGACGAAGCAATCGACGTCGGAGGCGTCGGCGGCAATCGCGTCGCCCAGATCAGTCGTGAAAGTAGCGATACCACACTCGCGCGGAAGGTGATTGCCTAGCAGGGCGATTCTGCGGATGTGGTTCAGCAGTCTCCCCAGAGTTCTCGTTGCCGCGCCAGCATCTGTTCGGCGATACGCATCAGTATCGCAATTGCTGGTGTCTCAGCCGCTTCAGTGCGGGCGGTGATCTGTTTCAATCTCTGAGGGGAAAGCCAGTTTCCCAGTAGAGCAGCATCCTCTCTCAGCTTGTCCTGTAACTCTCTGACGATCTCGAATTCTGCATCCGTGATGAATACCTCGAGCTGGACGTAGCCGGCGCATAGCTGTTTGCGCGCACTTCCGTCATGGACCAACTCGATCGCCATCCGCAGGCACTGTCGAACGAGGCACTTACTGCAGGGAAGCGAGCTTTCGCGCCCCACGGAGTAGCGGAGAGCTTCAATCGACTGACCGTATCTCCAAAGAATGTGGGGGAAGTGTTCCCGCTTCCCGTCCATCCCCAGCTCGACGCTCAGCGACACGGCGCCGGCCCGTACTACTTATGAATGGCAGAAGTTTCGGGGACGACGTCAGGCGGAAGGGCAGCGTTACACGAAAGGAATTGGCAGTCGGGAGGCGGTCGCGTCCTATGAGGTAAGTGCATGCACTGTGCTTACTCCCACGCGTCCACCGATGCAATGACACTCGGCGTAACAACGGGGCGCTCCGTTGCAGCGGATGCGCGCAGCGCTCAGTAGACCGTGTAGCGCAGACCGAGGACGTACCAGGTATAGATGAAGTTTTGGCCTGCGAGTTCTTCCGGCATGTAGTTCGCGCGCATGACCGATACCAGGGACAGCCCATCACCGATCCGGTAGTCCAGTCCGAGACCAACATTGGTGACCAAGCCGCCCGCACTGCGAGTGCTTCCTCCTCGCGGACCATCATCGAAGACGCCGGCGACTCCCGCTCCTGCCTCGACGAACGATCCCAGTCTTGCCAGCCCGCTGGCTTCCGGCTCCGACACCAGCAGCGCGTAGCGGCCGTTGAGTGTGCCCCGAACCCGTGACCATTGGCGATGTTACCTTGACCGACCGGAGCGAGGCTGAAGCGGCGATGGAGCCAGACCGGAAACGCGATCTGAGGGCTGACGCCGGTGGGATCCGCGCTGAAGCCAAGGCCGGCCTCCACGCCCAAAGATCCAGTGGTAGCCGTATCATTCCCATGCGCGCGGATGGTGGAGCTCGAGATGAGCCCGATGCATGCGGCGATCGCAGCCGCGACCGAACCGCCCTGTGACGCACGGACTGGAAGTCGCCGGAGCCAGCTCACGGCGGCGCAGCGGGAACGAACTCGATCTCCTCGGCTACCAGGACCCCTTGAGCGTCGAACACGCCGTCCGCCTCGATCTGGGCGTTGAGCACGAGATCGCTGGCATCACCGTTTTCGAAGCGTGTATTGGCGTTGGTTTGCACCCGCTGGCTGGCGTTCATGACGAACTCGGTGGTTGAGACGATCGCGCTGACGAATCCTTGGATCTCGGCGCCCTCGTCCTCCTCGAACATGAACGCGGGATCGAGTACGTCGACGCTGGTCGCGATCATGAGGTCGTTGATGGGCGCCAGATCGGTTTCCACTTCCACCAGCAACCCGTCGGCAAGGCCTCCGGGCGGGGCATCCTCGATCAGAGCGGAGCTGAAGTCGACGGTGAGAATGCCGATCTGGAAAGTCTCCGCGACGGTATCGAGAGCGGTGACGGTGCCTGTCAGCTCGAAATCGATAACGCCAGCCTTCTTCTGGACCCGGGTTGCGCGGACGTTGGCATCGGCGTCGAGGACCCCGAATACCTCCACCACGTCGCCGGGAGCAAGCGTCGCCAGTGTGGTCTGGTCGAATACGGTAGCGGCATCCGTGATCACGAGCTGACTGAGGGCCACGAAGGTTCCACCGGCGGGGTTGACGCCGTCAACCGGTCCTTCGAGCAGATGGTCGGAGGCGACGCGCTCCGCGTTGCCCGTCATCGTTGCAGTGTCCACGTCACCGAGAACGAAAACGTACATCCCCAGGCGAAGGTCGGACACCTGTGCCGGATCTCCCTCGATGGTCACGACGGCGTTGGTCGTATCGAAGTCGACGCCGTTGACCACGATGCTGCCGAAGTCGGCGATTGGCCCGGCCACGAGCTTGGTTCCCGAGATGCCGCCGCCGGATGCGCAGGCCCAGAAAGCCGCTACGCTTAGCAGCCCCGCCAGACCGTAGGTCGCCTTGGTGCAGAAGTTTTTCAACGCCTATTCCTCCGGTACATCGTCCTCGAAGTAGTACACGCCGACCATGGCACGCTTACGGCCGGTTCCGCCCTCTTTCGGGTTGGAGTCGCGGTCGCGCTTGGCCATGGTTCGGTCGAGCGTCTCGAGCAAGGCCTGTCCCTCGCGCTCGACCTTGGTGCGGATCTCTCCGAGTGCCTCGCTCGGCAGATTATCGTACGCCGCTTTTCTCTGGAAGAACCCGTCGGCCGGATCGCAGCTCAGGTTGTGGTCGATCGTCGAGACCAGATCCGAGACATCGGTGCCGAGAATCACCAGCGCTTCCGGAGAGGTGGTGGTCGGGACGTAGCCGGCGGCCAGGAGGCGAATGCGGCCGTCGCGGGAACGGCTCACCGCATTCACTCGGAGCAGCTCGTCGAGCACGGCTCGGGCCGGGGTATCTCCTTTTCCATACTGTTTGACCAGGTCGCTGAACGAAGGAGACCCGCGGTCGAACGGCAGCGCGGCCGGTAACCCCCGGCGGTCCCCGAACGCCCGGTCGCGCCGCCAGCCCGCGACCACACCGGCGGCGCAGGTGATCCGGCTCGCAGCCGCTTCATCCTGGGGATCGGCAACCGCCTGCATCCGAGCGATCTCCTTACGGTGGATGCCCGTCAACACCGACACGCGTGAGGCCGACTGCTTGCGTCCGGGAATCGTGAACTCGGTGTGGGCCACTTCGATGAACGCCCGCTTGGCCAGCTCGGCGACGGCATCGTAGGGAACGCCGCGTCTCAAGGCGATGCGCGCTACGGCCGTGAAGATGCGATAGAGCGCAGCGGCAAGCGCGCGGCCGATCTCTTTGCTCTGCTCGTCCATGGCGTGGGCAACCCATGCTGTTCCGGGCCGCCACGCAAGCGGCCACGGCACAACGAAGCCCCGCCTATTGACAACTAGCATATTTTGGCAGTGTTGTGCCAGGAAATTTAATTTGGTATTGATATGCCAAATAAGGCCGCGGCCTGGGTGCTGCCGGCAAAGAGAGGGTAAAGCAATGAAAAGACAGGATATTCGGCCACCCAACACTACGCATTCGTGGCCAAGCTAGCGATTTCGCTGGCGCTGGCGGGGTTGAGTGGGAGCACCGGGGCGCGACGGCGCCCGGCCGGGAATCGTCATGCCTGGGACGATCCTGGTCGGCGGCAGCTACTACGAGGAGATCGCTTCCGAGGACTCGGCGCTCGACAGGGGACGCATCCTCGCGATCGAGGATGGATGCGAAGCCGGCGAATCACGCTCATCTCGAAAGTCCCCGGGGCCTCGGCTATGACGGGCCCGGTCCGATGCCCGGCGCGGCTGCAACTCCCCCTCCCGTTTGGTCAGGCCTCCCGGCGTGGGCGCGCTTCGCGCGCCGTGCATTTCGCAGATTTCTGAGCTCCGAGGTCCGCCGCGAAGCCCTCTGGCTTTTCACGGTCCTCCTGTTCTCCCTCGTCGCGATCAACCTTCTGAACGTCATCAACAGCTACGTCGGTCGGGATTTCGTGACCGCGATCGAGAGTCTCGATTGGACGGGGTTTGCGCGCGAGGCCGCCATCTACGTCGGCGTCTTCGCTGCCTCGACGGTCGCCGCAGTGTTCTGCCGCTACATGGAGGACCGCCTTGGGCTACTCTCGCGCTACTGGCTCACCGGGCAAGCCATCCAACGTTACCTCGATCGCCGTGTGTACTACCGCCTCAACACCAGCGGTCAGCTCACCAATCCCGACCAGCGCATCGCCGATGACGTGCGCGTATTCACGACGACGACATTGGCGTTACTGCTGATTCTGCTCAACGGCAGCATCACGATCGTCCTTTTTTCCGGCGTTCTGTGGTCGATCAGTCCATGGCTCTTCACGGTCGCTGTTGGCTATGCCCTGCTGGGATCCCTGCTCACGTTCTACTTGGGCCGCCCGCTCATGGCGCTCAACTATGCGCAGTCGGACAAGGAGGCCAACTTTCGGACCGATTTAGTCCACGTTCGCCATCACGCCGATTCGGTCGCGTTGCTCCAGCGGGAGCCCCGGCTCCGGGCCCGCTTGCTTCGCCACCTCGATGCCTTGACCAACAACTTCGGGCGCATCATTGCCGTCCATCGCAATCTGAGTTTCTTCACCACGGGCTACAACTATCTCATCCAGCTCATCCCGCCGCTCATCGTGGGGCCGCTGTTCATGCGTGGTGAGGTGGAGTTCGGAGTGATCACGCAATCCGCCATGGCGTTCTCCCATCTGCTCGGGGCCTTTTCCTTGATCGTCAATCAGTTTCAGTCGATCTCCTCTTACGCGGCGGTGGTGTCCCGCTTGAGCGACTTCGCCGACGCTGCCGAGCAAGAGCTCAGCGCCGAGCGCGAGTCGGGAATCGAGTTGGTCGAGGATCCCAGTCGTCTGGCCTTCGAGGCCCTGACGTTGCGCTCGCCTCGGGATGGGCGCGTGCTGACCGACGCGTTGACCTTTGAGGTGGCCCCGAACATCCGGCTGCTGGTACGCGGCACCAACGACACAGCCAAGGTCGCTCTGGTCCGTGCTACCGCGGGCTTGTGGCGCTCGGGCTCAGGTCGCATCCTGCGCCCCGGCCGCGACGATCTGCACTTCCTGCCCGAACGTCCGTACCTACCGCCTGGAACCCTGCGGGAGGTCGTGATGCGGGCCGGTCGTGAACGGGAGATACCCGACGAGCAGATCGAGCAGCTCCTGACGTCACTCGGACTGGAGAAAGTCCTGGCGCGCGTGGGCGGACTGGACATCGAGCGCGAGTGGGATCACCTGCTCTCGCTGGACGAGCAGCAGCTTCTCGCCTGCGCGCGGCTGTTGCTGGTGGCGCCGCGCTTCGCATTTCTCGATCGCATCGGCACGGCACTGAGCCCCGAGCAGGTCGATCTGGTCCTCCGAATGATCGCCGAACGCGCGATCACCTGCATCGCGGTGGGAAACCACGCCGAGCAGGCCGAACAGTTCGATGCCGTGCTCGAGCTGGACGAAGGCGGTCACTGGAGCTGGCGCCGCCTGCACGACCAGCCATCCTAAAAACGAACGCGGGCGGGAGCTGTTGCTCCCGCCCGCATGGTCATGCGAAGGCTCCGCGCGCCTACGGCTTGCAGGAGTCCTTCTTGAGTGGCGTGCTCGTGCAGGTCGCAAGCGTCCCGTCGAAGCACAATCCCGCCGGCTGGATCTCGAGCGTGACGCGGATGTCGTCGGTCGCGGGCGCGATCTGCGGTCCCGGAAGGTTCGTGCTCTTCACGCCGACCTTCCACTTGTAGATCATGCTTGCGGCCGGCGCTTCCTTGATGCTCGCCTTGATGAGCGGCGCCACCGTAGTCGAGAATTTCCACGCGAGCTTGGCCGGGTTGGCCTGTGTCCAGGGCAGGCCCGCCGTCATCGTCGTGCTGCTGAGCGTAGCGCCGGTCGCGGTGTTGGTCAGCGTCGCATAGACGGTGTCGGTCGAATCCGGATCGAACGGCGTGGCGGTCGTGAAGGCGGCGCCGGCCTTCGCCGAGTCGTCGCCGCTGCCCGGGCCGTTGTTCTTGAAGCCGAGGCCCGCCTTCTTCAGGCTGCCGGCGTTGAACGGCAGCGGTGCACCGCCCGGCACGTGCGGGCAAAGGTCGCAGGCGTCGCCGTCGAGGTCGAAGTCGGCGTTGGCCTGGCTCGGGTTCGGGAGCAGCACGCAGTTGTCACACTCATCGCCCACGCCGTCGCCGTCGGCGTCGCCATTGAGACTCGGTATGAACGGACAGAGATCGGTAAAACAGAGGTTGGCCGGGAAGCCCGGGTTGCCAAGGCCGTCCACATCGGTGTCGGTGCAGAAGTCGCACGCATCGCCGATGCCGTCGAAGTCCGAGTCTTCTTGGCCCGGGTTGAAGGTGGGGGGACAGTTGTCGCAGCCACCCAAACCGTCGAAGTCAGGAACATCGAGAAACACGGGGACGGGACACGGGTTGAGCGTGGACTCGAGCGCATCGATGTTGTCGGTCGCCGGGGCCAAGCCAAGAAGCCCAGCCGGAGCGACGACCGGCGCAGGTGGTACGCCGCCGAAGAATATGGGTCCGCCGAACACATCGGCTGGGCTCAGACCGAATCCCGTCAACGTCGGGGATGTCGGTGCGAGCGAGAACATGATCGTGCCGCCGCCGAAGCTGAGCGACAGGGCGTCAATGTCGTCGCACACCGGTGGCGCGCAACCCGGCGCCGGGACGCCCGCGGTTAGTGCGTGGGCGGCGGCGGGGAAGGAAACGCCGAGAAAGACCGGGGGCCCCGGACACGTCACCAGGATGTCGGCCGGCTGGGCGCCGGCAGGCAGCAACGGGTTGGTACCGGGCGTCAGGGTCGGTGATCCCCCTGCGAGTGAAATGAAAACACAGCCGAGGGCGGCCTTGCCTGGCGCGCCCCAGTCAAACCCGATCAGGTCGTCGTTGTAGGGCGGTGGAGCTGTTGGCAGCAGCTCGGCCAACCCTTGGCCGAATCCCCCGTAGCAGCCCGGCGGGCCGAGCAGCAACCCGTCACCATCGAGAATCTGGGTGTGGGGCGTGGGCGGGCAGGCCGCGTCGAACGCGGTAAACATATCTCCGGAGGCCTCGGTCTGGGTCAGGGCGGGGACACCGGCAACCTCGGTGAACACGTCGGGTGGCACCGGAGTGGGGGCGAAGCCGACCGAGGCGCGGTCCACCGAGAAGTGCAGCGCGCCCGCGAACATTGGTGCGTCATCTCCGTAGGAGATCGCGTCGATGACGTCGCCCGGCAGCAATCCGAGCGCCGCCGCGGTGTGGCCGACGACCGGCGCCGGCAACGGACCCGGTGCCGGCGGAACGGCCGGCGTTAAGATGTCGGAGGATGCCGCCGGAATGCCCGGCAGCGAGGAAGAGAGCGGATCGAGCGACAACGACTGTGCCGCGCCATTCTTGGGTGCGAACACGACCACCGCGGCGACAATCGCCGCCGCGACGACAGAGTAAACCTTCACTTTCATCGATGAGCCCCCAAACTGTCCGTTACGGCTGCGGCCAGTCCGCGCCGTGCGTTACGAGAACCTGGCGGATGCTACGTCCGCTCGCAGACATACGTCAACGGAGAAATCACCCGGGCGCATCGATGCGGCCATACGACCCCCCCCCATCGGGTGACGCGACCGGCTAGCGAGGCTACAGGCCCCGCAACGGTAAGCCGGCCTTGCGGTAGCAATCGTCGATCACCCGCATATTCGCGACGGACTCGGCCGGCGGCGTGAGCGTGGGCTTTCCGTCGAGGACGGCCGCCGCGAACGCGCGTAGCTGGCACGTGTAAGTTGCCTCACCCCGCACCCGCTCTCGATGGCGACCGTTCGCATCGCGCACCTCGAGCCGGTGGTAGAACTGCGGCAGCACGGGATTGATGACGCGGAGCTCGCCGCGGGAACCGCGCACGTGCGCACCGATGCGCAGCAACGTTTTCGACCAGAGCGAGCAGTGCATCCGTCCGATTGCGCCATCGGCAAGCTCGAAGTCGGCCGTCATCGCACGATCGACCTTGGCCGATGCGAGCTTGGCCCGGGCGTAGGTGACCACCGGCTCGACACCGGCCAATAGGCGGAGCATGTGGATGGCATAGGAACCCACGTCCATCGTCGCCCCGCCGCCCAGCTCATAGCGGTAGCGAATGTCGCGCGGCAGCGGCAGCGGGACGCACATCCACGTCTCGATGTGCTCGATCGTCCCCAGCGTTCCGCCGGCGACAATTTCACGCATGCGCTCGGCCAGGGGATGGTAACGGTAGTGGAACGCCTCCATCACCACGCGTCCGCTGCGCGTTGCCGCCGCGGCGACGCGTTCGGCTTCGCCCGCGTTGGAGGTAAAGGGCTTCTCGCACAGAACGTGCTTGCCGGCCTCCAGCGCGCGCATCGTCCAGGGGTAGTGCAGGCCGTTGGGCAGCGGGTTGTAAATCGCATCGATCGATGAATCTGCGAGCAGGTCATCGTAGCTCGCATGAACCTTCGCGATACCGTGCTTGCGCGCGAACCTCTCGGCGCGCCGCCGGTCGCGCGCGGCCACCGCCGCTAGCTCGACCTCGGCCACCTTCCGAGCCGGCGCGACCAGCGCGATTGGTGTGATGCGCGCCGCACCCAGTACTCCGATCCGAACCTTGCGTGCCATCTACGCCGCCTCGCGCTTGAGACGCTGCCAGCGAAACGGCGAGGCGAGCTGGGCCAGGTAGCTGCCGGGAAAGCGCGGCATGTCGGCGATGCCGATGGCAAGCGGCGGCTCGCGGTCGGCGGGCAGGAAGAATGTTCGGAACACGAGATCCCAAATCATCAGATTGGATCCATAGTTGGTATTAGCCTCGACCACCGTGCGCGAGTGATGCCAGCGGTGCGGCTCGGCCATGCTGAAGAGGTAGTTGAGCGGCCCCAGCCGCACGTCGATGTTGCAGTGCTGGAGCATTCCGAACACCGCGTCGAACAACGAGAACAACAGAATCACTTCACCCGGACAGCCCAGGAGGACTAGGGGCACGTAGCCGACGATGTAGAGGAGCCCGAGATCGAGGGGATGAAAGCGCGCAGCGTTGAGCCAGTAGAGCCGTGGTGCGCTGTGATGGGTGGCGTGGAACCGCCAGAGAGAGTCGTGCTCGTGCTGCCAGCGGTGAATCCAGTACTGCGGAAGCTCGGCGATGACCAGAGCGAGCCCTAGCTGAGCCAGCAGCGGCCAACCATCCGGCCAGAGCGTCATGCCAAGCATCTGCGAGAGGACACCCGCTGCGCTCGCGCCCGCCACGCGAACCAGCGGTCCCATGAGCTGCGCGGTGCCGAGACCCGAGACGATCGCGTGCAGGACGTCGGTTCGTAGATCGCCGTGCGGACGGTTCCACTGCGGCCGAAACGGCAACAGCCTTTCTCCGACCGTTACGCACAACAGCCCAACGGTCTGTGCAACGAGAACCGCCGCCGGCATGCCGATGCGCGGCGCCAGCCCGAGGCCGGTCGCCAGGGCGCCGCCCAAGATGACGGGAAACGCGAGCCAGCGGGCGCTGTTCTTCACGGCGGGACCATCCTTGGCTTAACTCGCGGTCCGGAGCAAAAACCTCGGAAAGGCGGCCGCCCGCCGAGGGAGGATGCCATGCGATCCAGCATCCGGATCCAGCGACCGTTGACGAGGATCGCCACCCTCGCAGTTGCCCTCGCGCTGATCGGGACGAGAGCAGACGCGACCTTGATCGCGGCGATCGAGAGCCCCAATTCCCGTCGCCAGCACGGTGGCTCTGCCATTTCGATCCGAGGCGCGGCCTACGGCGACGGGTTCACGGCGTACTCGGTGGAGTACGGTGAGAGCTTGACGCCTTCGACCTGGCTCCCGATCGTCGGACCGGTGACCTTGCCGTTGGAAGACGGCGAGCTTGCCTCCTGGGACACGAGTGCTCTTGCGCCCGGCTTCTACACCCTCCGCCTTAAGGTCGACGGCACCGGGGGTGAGACCAAAACCATCCAACAGGGCATCGTCCTTTCCCGCGTCGTGATCACGTCGCCGGAACGGCTGACGACGTTACCACCGGGACAGCAGTCGCTCCCGATCTACGGCGTGGCTAACCCCGACGGGTTCGAGAGCTTCACGCTCGCCTACCAGCTCATGCAAGAGAATTTCGGCGCCTCCGAATGGACCAGTGCCGGAGTCACGTTGGCGGGCGGCGGTCTGGCTCCGGTGGTCGACGGGCTGCTCGCCACGCTCGACCTGTCGGCGCTGCCCACCGGCCAGGGCGCGCACGTGACGCTGCGCCTGAACGTGGTCGTTGGAGGCTCGACCGTTACCTACTACCAGAACAACGTTCTGCACGACCCGAGCCTGCGCCCGGGCTGGCCGCGCATCTTGAGCGTACCATTATCGGCTTCGGGTGCGCGTGTGTTCCCGAGCTCCCGCAACACGCCGGTGATTGCCAACGTCGATGCGGACGGCGACCAGGAAATCCTGATCGTGTATGGGCGCCTGGTGCACGTCTTCGATACGAATGGCGTGTGGCGCCCGGGCTGGCCGGTCGATCTGAGGTTCGGGCCCGAGGCCGAGTCGGCCTGGGGGGAAACCGGCCCCACCGCGGGCAACCTCGACGGCGACGATGAGCTCGAGATCGTGGTCAGCTCCGGTGATCTCCTGCACGTCTACGAGCACGACGGACCCCATGCGCCCGGTTGGCCGCGCGAGTTCGCGGGGCTGAATGGACATGACGTCTCGATTGCGGACATCGATGCGGACGGGACCGTTGAGATGCTGTTCGCAACCAGCGCCGGGATCGAAGCGGTCCATCTGGACAGTACGAGCGTTCCCGGTTTCCCGGCTGCCGTTCCCGCCGGCGAGTTCGGCTATGCGCTAGCGGTCGGCCCGCTCAGCGGCGGACCCGAGAGCCAGATCGCCTTTGTCTGGCAGGAGATCACGGGAGCGGAGCGCGAGAGGCTGTGGCTCTACCTGATCGACAGCAGCGGTGCGGTCATGCCGCGCTGGCCCCGCCGGGTGGGGCAAACCCACCGCCATGAGGCGGAGGAGCAGGCGCCGCCCGTGATGGTCGATCTCGACGGTGACGGAGGACTCGAGGTAGCGGCCGTGACGAACAAGGCCGGCTCGGCGAAAGTCTTTCGACCCGACGGCCGGCAACTACGGATACGCTACGACGAGCCACCCTCGGCCGTTGCCCAGCAGAACCGGTCCCGCAAGGACAGATTTCTGCACGACGGCCTGGCCGCCGCAGACATGGATGGAGACGGGATTGCCGAGCTTTTCGTTGCCACCGACCACACCATCGATTGCGGGTCGTCACTCGACATTTGCTATGCGGCTTTCGATTTCTTGGCCGCGGTTCGACCGGGGCAAAAGTACGCGTTGCCCTCCTGGTTCATCCGGCTGAGCTTCCTCCAAGGCTACAAGCAACACGGCGCCGGTGTGCCCGTCGTCGGTGACATCGACGGCGATGGTCAAGCGGAGGTCGTCACCGGATGCGGGCACTGCCCGTATTGGAACACGGCTCTGGACGGAAACTGTCTGTCGCTCACCGCGATGAAGGCCGGGCACGTCGAGGTCATCGGGTTCCCCAAGCCGACCCACGCACCGAACCCGACCAGAATGGCGACTCCAGCGATCGCCGATCTCGACGGCGACGGTGCAACCGAGGTCGTGTGGGTGGATGGCGCCGGCCGCTTGATGGTGTGGAACGTGCCGTCGGCCGGTGCGTCGCCGAGCTACCCGTGGCCCATGGCTCGCCACGACGCCGCGCACACCGGCGCGCTCGTTGCAGCCGGGCCGTGACGTCGACCAAGAACCGCACGACCGCTCGCGCACTCTGCCAGGACGCCCTCGCGCGCGGGGATGCGCTTGGCTGGTTCGAAACGCTTTATGCCGCGGCGGCCGGCGACGAAGCGGTCGTTCCCTGGGCAGACCTCGAGCCGAATCCGCATCTGGTCTCTTGGCATCGTGAGAGTGGCTTCAGCTTTGCCGGCCGTCGCTGTCTCAAGATTGGTTGCGGTCTGGGAGACGACTGCGAGTACCTGGCGGCCGCAGGCGCGGGATCGGTGGTCGGCTTCGACATCTCGCAGACGGCGATCGACTGGGCGCGGCGGCGCTTCCCGAGCTCATCGGTGCGCTACGAGACCGCCGATCTGTTCAATACGCCTGCGCAGTGGCAAGGCGCCCTCGATTTCGTGCAGGAGTCCTACACGCTTCAGGTATTACCCGAGAGCCTGAGGCGCGATGCGATCGGTCGCGTCGCGAGCTTCGTCGCACCCGGCGGCACCATACTCGTCATCTGTCGGGGTCGCGAGCCGGACGATCCCGAAGGCGCGATGCCGTGGCCGTTGCTGCGTGCAGAGCTGGGCGAGTTCGAGCGGGCGGGGCTGCGACTCAACACGTTCGAGGATTTCCACGATGCCGAAACGCCTCCCGTGCGGAGGTTCCGTGCACGCTATGACCGCCAATGAGAACGACGCTCGTGCCGCACTGGCGTGGATCGTGGGTGCGCTTCGCGAGCGCGGCGTGCCGTTCCAGATCACCGGCGGTCTGGCCGCGCGCTGCTACGGCGCCAAGCGCCCGCTCGTCGACATCGATATCGATGTTCCCGAGGAACACCTGCCATCGCTGGGGCGCGTGCTTGCCGAGCACGTCGTGTTCGGGCCGGGAAGGTTCCGTGATGACGACTGGGACCTCACGCTTCTGACGCTCCGTTACGCCGGCCAGAATATCGATCTGGGGGGCGCCTACGAGACGCGCTTCTTCGATCGCCAAGACCTTCTCGCGCTAGGACTGCCGCCCTAGGCCCGCGGTCGCTGTTGCTCACCCAGCCAAAATAGAACGTTACTGGTGCTGCGAGGTCTGACGTGCACGCTGCCGCGTGGCCCCTCGGATCTTCGCTGGCAACCGGCCCGGTGGCGGCCCCAGGGACAGCGGAGGTGAGCTGGTTGCGTGATGGGAGGCGGGCGAGGCCAGGAGCGCGGAGGCGAACCTCGCCCGCTTCCTAGACTCAATAGGAATTCACTACCGGCTGCTGGAGCCCATGACCGCGAACCCGTTGCCGTCGGGATCGACGATCCTTGCGGAGAGAAGCTGAAGCTCCATGCAAGAGGGCAGCGCAGTGCTCGGGCCAAACAGACATGGCAAGGTGGCGCATGGATCGGAGCTGTCGTAGGTGAGCTTGAGTCTTCCGGCTGAGGGTTGGGAGAACGGGAACTGCGCAGGGAAGTCGACGACCGTCATGTCTCCGCGGGTCTGATCGTCGAATGTCAGGCGCATGACGACGTTGAATGTCCAATCCGCGTTCACTGTCGGTGTCGTGCCGTCGGGATCCAGAACACCCGAACACTGGGCTTTGAGCCTGATCCGGGCACACTCAGGAACGAGATCGTCATAGCATGGGCTCTCAACCGTCTGCGTGAGCTGCACCGAGCACTGACCGGCGTCGTCATCGAACTGATACTCGGACGTAGCGAACGGCGGCGCGCATCCCGGCACTCCGGCCATCGTGCTGGTGTTGGGCGCTGCGAACGTCACCCCAGGACAGCCGGCATACGCGCGCACCATGCTGGTCTTGAAACCCTTGGCCTTGGCCGGCGCGTCGAACGCGCACTGGGCGTGTGCCCGCGGCAACCCGAGAAAGAAGCAACCCGCTACGATCGAAACCGCGACCAACGTTCGTCGGAACATACGCATCCGGCGCGAGGCTACTCTCTTGCGTCCGATTCTGTCAATGACCATCGAACTGGGTTATCGGCTAGGTCGGCTACCCGAGGTCCCTCGTCTGAGCGAACGTCGGTCCGTTCGCGGCTATGCGGTCAACGACGCCCGCCGGGCCGTTACGTGCAACTTGACCTTGGTCTTTTTCTGCAACGCCCTGACGATGCCGAAGAAGTTTTCGGTACTGGGATTTCCCTTTGGCGCCAGCATGCGATGCAGGCTCTTGCTCGGCTTCCCCAGTTCCATTGCGAGCCCTTCAAAGCCGATCGTGGCGTTGATCAGATCGCGCAAGACGTTCTTTCCGACTGCCGTGTCTCCTACCAGATACGCATTGAGCGCTTCGGTGAACAGCATCTCGCGAAACCGCGGGTCGCGCCGGGCGCGTGACATGATTGTCTCTTTGAAGTGTCTCGTCAGTACCATGACTTCTACTCCGTCGCTCAGGGCGCCGTCGATCGCTTAGCCCGTCTGTATGCACTCCATGCGTCGATGGCGGTACCAATCGCCGCTTGCTGATCCTTCTTCGTGCTTCCGCCCAAAAGGATGACGACGGTTGCGCCATCCTTGCCGAAGTAGTCGCGGTAGCCGGGACCGAACTCGACTCTGTATTCGAACACACCCGCACCGACACCCTTGACGTTCGAGAAGTTGCCTTGAGCCAGCCGATAGATCGCCATAGCGACCTTCGCGGCGGCCAGGGCGTTCAAACGCTCGAACCATCGCGTGTACGGCGACCTGCCGCTGGGATCGACGTACTCGCGAATGGCAATCTCTGACACGTAGCAAAGTAACTTCTATGTTACCATTAATCAAGCCTTCAGGCGGTGAATTTGGTTCAAGCGTTCCTGCCCGCAACCCATAGGACGTTACTGGTGCTGCGAGGTCTGACGTGCACGCTGCCGCGTGGTCCCTCGGATCTTCGCTGGCAACCGGCCCGGTGGCGGCCCCAGGGACAGCGGAGGTGAGCTGGTTGCGTGATGGGAGGCGGGCGAGGCCAGGAGCGCGGAGGCGAACCTCGCCCGCTTTCTCGTTCGTGCACGTCCTCTAGATGCAGATGCCGCTGCAGCAACACTCCTCGTTGGGAGCCAGGGGACAGTCACCTTGGACCGAACACGATCCTCGCGTCGTCGAGCAGATCCCGGCACTACACGGATCGTTGAACGGACACTGCGGTGGATCCGGCAGCGCGCAGACGGGCGCCGTCTTGAACGCCGGCGCGCAGAGGTACTGCGCTTTGAATTTCGAGAACGTGCGTACCCCGAACTGGTCCACGATCTCGTCGGCGGCAATCGTCGCTGTCGGGCATTTGACCTTGTAACAAACGGTATCAGGTAGCGGCGTCGTGCCAGGCACGGCGAGCGGCACGGCCGGCATCTTGTTGATGATGAGCTGGTCGACAGTCTTCTCGGTCGGCACGCAGAACAACTTTGCTTTGCCGACGACCTGGCACTGCGCAGGCGGATCGAAGGCATCTTGGATGGCATTGAGCGTGACCAGTGCGGAGAACTTTCCAGAGTCCTTCGCTTTGAAGCAGGTCAGATGATCGAACTGAGCCTGTGCGGCGACCGGGAGGAGCGTAAGCGCCGCGGTGAGGACTAAGCGACTGAAACGTATCCGTGACATGGGGCACCTCCTTGGGGGCGAGGCATCATTCGCGCCGTCCCGGACCCTGTCAAGTGAAAAGAGCGGCCGCTTCCCGGTTCAGCGGCGAACGAAGCTGGAGCCGAACAGCAAGATGGCGCCGGCCGCCGCGGCCGGCCCAAACCAGTCTCCCCAGGCTAGAATCAGCGTCGACTGAGCGACCACCGGCGTCACCGAGGCCACCAGCACCGCGCGCTCATGCACCCCGGCCGTGGCGATGATCTCGCCGGTCGGCGTGATCACGGCGGAGACGCCGCTGGTCGTCGCTCGCAGTTGCGGGCGGCGCGTCTCGAGGCTGCGGAAGGCCGACACGACCAGGTGCAGGCGCGGCCCGCCACCCTGCGCGAACCACGAATCGTTCGACAGCGTGACGATCAACTCGGCGCCGCGCCGCACCGCCGCCAGCGCGAGCGAGGGATCGACTGCGTCCAGGCAGATCAGCGGCGCGATGCGGAGCGTCCGGCCGTCGGCGAGCGTCAACGCGATAACCTCAGGGCCACGCCCGGGCTTCCAAGTTCCGAGCCAGGGCATCCGAGCCCGAACGGCCGGTGAGTCGAACGGCCAGGGAACGCTTTCGGTCAGCGGGAACAGCCGGGTCTTTCGATAAGTTTCAAAGCTCGTTTTCCCGGCGGTCGTTGCCGTCAGAAACACCGCCGCATTGAACTCCTCGTTGCCGGCTATGTCGTAGGCGCCGAAGACGAGCGGCACGCCGCTGCCGGCGACGAACGCGGCGATCTCGCGATCGAACTCGGCGCCCTCCTCACTCTTTGGGCTGCCGAAGGTGGTCGGGTAGACGGTCTCCGGCCAGATCAGGAGATCGAGACCACCGTGCGACCATGCTTGCCGCGACAGCGCAAAGTGCGCGTCGAGAATCGTCCGCACCGCACCGAACGTGCCCTGCTCGGCGCGAAGCCGTGCGTAGTCGGAAATGTCGCTTTGCACGAGGCCGGCCGTGATGGACGGACCCGTCCTCTCTGGATCGACGAGCTGCCGCTGGCGCACGGCGCCGTAGACGAGGAGGCCAAGCACGAGGGATGCAACGCAGGCCGCCGGCGCGAGAGCGTCGCGAGCGGAGCGACGCCAGCGAGCGGGTGAGATAGAGGCCGTCACGCATTCGTTGGCGAGAATGAGAACGAACGTCAGGCCATGCGCCCCGGCCAGATCCGCTGCCTGGCGCATGAGCGGCGCGGCGTAGAATCCGTGACCGATCGTGTCGGCGAAGAGCTTGGGAGCTGCCCACTCGGCTCCGACGTAGGCAAAAGCGCCAGTCAGGGTCGTGCGCCAAAAGCCCGCGCGCACGCGAACGAGCTGACGAACGAGCGCGAACACGACGAGTTGTGGCTGGAGCAAGGGCGCAGCCAACAGGACCACTACAAGCGCGACGATCCACGAGCCACCGGTGTAGCCAGCGATGGCGTCGACAAACCAGCCGAACACCGCCAGGACGAAAGCGACGGACATGAGCAGCCCGGCCGCGAGCGCGCCACGCAGCGAGGTCGTGCGGTCGAGCAGAGCGAGCCAGGGAACCAGGCCGAACCAGCCGAGCGCGAACCATCGCGGCTCTACCCGCACGTAGAATGCGAAGGCGAGAGCGCTCGCCGCCACTGCGGCGCATGCGGCGAGCGCGGTGCGCACCAGGATCGATCTCAGGGAGCGCGCTGGCCGGCGCTCCGGCGCTTGGGAGCCTTGAGCATCCGAATCGGCATACCGGCCGGGGCCAGCTCACGCGGCACGATCCGGTCCTCGGGCAAGGCGATCGGCTCGCCCGCGTCGTCGAAGAACCGGTAGTCCGGCGAGAACATCAGGATCGCCGCTACGCGCTCGCCACCGTCGGTGGCCTGGTAGTGCCGCGCATATCCCTCGGGCAGCTCGAAGTCGTCCGGGACGATGATCCCGCGCTTGATGGGATCGGTGCCGGGCGGCGGGAACGCGGCGATGCCTTCTTTCTCGCCCGCCGCCGCCAAGGCCGCGATGACTTCTCGAGCGTCGAGCTCGGGTTCTTCTGCACGCGCGGCATCGCCGGCTGTCTCGGGCTCGGTCGAGGATAGCGGTGCGATCTGGTCGATGTGTACGGCTCGGATCCTCCTTGGAGAGGAAACGGGCTCGTGCGCGGGTGACCCGGTGTCCGCGGGAGCGGCGGCTGACTGCCGCGCGGCGAGATCATCTCGCGCCGCCGTGCCGGGCTCGGACTGTCGGCGCAGCGCAACCGTCGCGACGGCTACGGCAACCGCCAGCCCGCACGCGACAAGGGCTAGGTGAATCCTCCGATTGCTGTGAGCGACCTCGAAGGTACGGACGCCGTCGGCATCGATGCGCGAACCGGTTTGCCGGGGTCTAGTCATCGCCCCGTCCGGAAGTTATGAGAGCGCTCTTGCCCCCGCAAGCCAGCACGCCCGCTGCAGCCTATTCGCCGCTGACACGAACCCTGGCCGGCACGCTCGTTACGCTGAGCCGCGGGAGCCTGCCGGCGATCTTGGGCCTCGTCGTTCTGGCTACCGATCCGCCGGTCACGCCGCCCCTGCTGATTCGTTTGGTGCTGACTTTCACGGTCCTGCCGGGATTGGCGGCCTGGATCCTCCGGCGCGCCTGCGCTGCGGAGATCGAAGTGGAGCCGGACGCGTTCACCGTGCGCCGGCGGCATCTGCGGATCGAGATTCCCCCGAGCGCGATTGCGGACGTGATGCCGTGGAGAGTCCCGCTGCCCGGGCCGGGCTTGTCGCTACGCCTGCGTTCGGGCCGGCGGCTCGATCACGGGGTGCAGGTGCGCGACCCGGTTCCGTTGTTACGCGCGTTGAGTGAGCAGGGCAGCGTCGCCGCAGCGCGCGCCGCGCTCGAGCACCCCAGCATGGTCTGGGCACATGCCAGAGCCATGGGCCCTGGCCCGCGCTGGCACCACCTCGCCGGCAAGTTCCTTCTGTTCGCGCTCGGACCGACGGCCGTCCTGTTCAATGCGCATCAGCACATCTCCTACGGCGGCACGTTCGGCCAGATGCATCTGGAAGGCCTGGGTCCATATCTGCGGACCTTTGGCATCTACTGGGGCACCACGGCGATCTACCTGGTGCTCTACGCGAGTGCGTGGCGCGGGCTGGGAGAGGTGGTGGCGTTGGGGTCGGCCTACGTCGCACCCTCGCTTGCAGCGAGGGTGCGACGGGCCGTCGAGATCACGTGCCGGACGGTCTACTACGGAGGCGTTCCGGTTCTGTTGCTGCTCCGATTCCTTGGTTAGGGCGTGGCCGGGTTGAACACCGACAGTGCCCAGCCCATCCGCTCATGTCCCCACTTGTTCCACTCGGGGTTCTTCCCACCGACGATCTGACTCCCGCTGAAGTTGGGCGCGCCCGAGCCCGAGCCGGTGCCGCCGAACAGACCGACGTAGATCGTCGCCGAGCTGTAGTAGGTGGGGTGGGTATTGTCCGACAGGATGTAATCGTAGCTGGTTGTCGAGTTGACGAAGTGCGTGTTCGCATCCCGAATGGTCGACCGCAGCGTGGTGGTCAGGCGGTTGACGTAGTTCGTCTCGCTCTCGCCCTGGATGTAGCGCAGCGCCACCGAGTCGATCTGGCTATCGCCGTTGGAGTCGTAATCGGCGCCCATGAACTCGGCGAAGCTGTCGGCGCACGCAAAGCCATACGTGTTGGCGAAGTTGCACGCCCGCCAGTTCATGCGCGCGATATACGGCAGGAACACGTCCTGCTTGTTCACCTTCTGCCCGGTCACCGGATCATTGCAGTTGCTGAGCGCGTTGTCGGCATTGTAGCCGGGGTAATAGAGATTCGAGACCACCTTGAGCCGCGTATTCGCGTGTGCGTACTGGTTGATCGCCTGCATGGCCAGTTGCGTGTACGTCGTGCAGTTGGTCTGCGCGTTATTGAGCGGCGTGTAGCTGCAGGTGCCGCTCTGGCCAGCGAAGTTGGAGCGCGCCTGCAGGCCATCGTTGCCGCACATCTCGAAGGTCACCACGCGGGTGTTCGCGTTCTGCATGTACGAGCGCTCGGCCACGATCTTGTTGTTGTAAATGTCGGAGGCGACTGCGCCGGACTTGGTTCGGCGAATGACCTCGATGTCGGCGTTCCAGAGATCCGACATGTACTCGCCGTCGGCCCAGGGCCCAGCGCGCTTGGCCACGCGCGAGATCGATCCGTAGTAACCGGCGTAGATCGAGTTGCCGTACGCGGCGATGCGGTACTTCGCGGTGGTGCCGGCTCGGTCGATCGTCCACGATGTGTTCTGCGTGACGGTGGTAGCCAGCGCCTCCGTGCCGATACCGAGGATGGCGGCGAGCGAAACCAGAGCGAGAGACTGTCTGATCCCCCAGGTGATGTTCATGCGGACCTCCTTTAGTTGGCTGTGGGCTCGAGCCGTGCGTCCCCTTGCACGACGTCGAGCGCGTGTACCATTCTTAGTACTCTCTAGCCAGGCCCATGTGGGCTTCAGGGTCGATGCAGACCGGTTGGCTGTGCGTACCGACTCGCGGCCGATCTGTACGGTTCGCGTCGAGCAGCCGGGCTTGACAGGTCCCTTGGCTGCTTCCTACGAGCGATTCGGGATAACGCAGTGAGCCGATGGCGCAATTGGACCGTCTGTTGTGCGATCTCCGTCGTGTACGTCTTCCTTTGTCTTGGAAGGGCCGCCGCCCAGACCAAGCTCGAGCTCTCGGAAGATCAGACCACCACGGTCGCCGGGGAGTTCGGCTCCCTCAGGGCGCTGCTCGAGGATCTCTGCCGGCAAGGAGGCATCGAGCTGCGATCCTTCGATGCCCCAGACCGCGCGGTCACGGTTCACTACGAGAGTGTTCCTCTGACGACGGCGCTCCGGGGCCTTCTCCGGGAGGAAAGCTACTTGCTGGGAGTGACCGCCCAGTCCGGAGCCACGGGTTCGCGGATCACCTGGATCCGCGTCATGGCCAAAGGCGACGGGCCGGCGGCCGGCAGCCCGGTGACGAGCAACGCGCCCATGCCCGCGAAACCCGCGAGCCCCCCGCCACCTCCTCCTGCGGTTCCGAGCGTGGACGAGGATCCCGAGCGGATCGCCCGCGTTACCAGGGAGCTCGCCGACCGGCTCTTTGCCAAGCCGGAACAGATAGGTCCGTTCCTCGAAACCTCGCCCCAGGTGATTGCCGGAACCTTCCGCAAGTACCCGGAAGCCATCGCGATCGTCACCCAGCTACGCGATGAGCAGGGCGATCCGGCGATCCGGCAGAAGCTCGAGCAGGTCTTGGAGGTTCTGCGCTGAGCGGAGCGTGCCCCGGTTCAGAGAAGCTGAGTCATCGAGGGGACCGAGCCGTCGGTGCGAAACAGCGCGTCGTTGTAAGCCTGGAACGGGCCGATGTGTTCGGCCAGCGAGGGCCGGTACCAGGTCGAGTACAAAGCGATGCGCAGCCGCCCGGAGCCGGTGGGCGCCGGGGCCGCGTGCATGGCGTGTCCGAAGTGGACGGTGCAGTCGCCGGGCTCGGCGTCCACGAAGACCACCGGCATCGGTGCGGTTACCGCGCGCGGCGAAGTTCCGCGATGCGAGCCCGGCACGAAGCCTAGCCGGCCGTTGAGCTCCGAGCTGGCACCGAGCTGCACCCCGATGTTGATCGAGGGGCAGATGATGGGGTGCCCGCCCAGACCGCAGTCGACGTGCCAGGGCAGATCGGAAAGCCCTTCGACGACGTCGCCGTTCTTGATCACGGCGCTGTGGCCATCCATCCGGTCGGGAAGGGTGACCAGTTGCTCGCCGCTGAGATAGGCGAGGCGTCGCAAGCGCGGGTCGTCGTCGAGAATCCCAAACCGGGGGTCGCGCTCGCCGAGGTACAGCAATCGGCAGCAGACCTGTTCGCCATTCCTCGTGGTGGCCCACCACGAGCGGCGATCCCCCGGAGCGGACGAAGAGATCAGGCGGTCAATTGCCTCTCGGAACGAGCCGATCTCGGCTTCCGAGAACACGCCGCTCACGTGAAGGAAACCGACCGTGTCGAGAAAGTGCCCGGCCTCGGCGTCGGACTCCTCGAGGCTGAAGGAACGGTGGAAGTCCAGGGCTCGGCCTTGCCGGTCCAGCAGCGGTGCGCTCGGGTCGTAGACCGGGCGCCCGTTCCACATCGCCCGCAGCGCCGGCTCCCAGGTGTCGAGTTGGCCGTAGTCGCCGCGCTCGACGGCTAGGCCGTTTGTGTAGAGGAGTCCCGGCGCGGTCTGAATCTCGTTGACCAAGATCGAGAACGCCGCTGGAGATAGCCGGACCACGGTGCGCGCCGTGGCATCGCCCGGGGCGATCTCGATGGTCCCGGCGGCCGGCGCGTAGGTGTATGCGTCGGCGCCGACGCGGAACGCCAGCGGCTCGAGCGCGGCGGCAGCCGGCGCGGCAAGGCGGTTATTACCGGAAGCCAGGCGGCGCAGCAGTTCCGTCTGGTGGAACGTCGTGAAGTCGATGGTGGCGAAGCGGTGGCTCTGCGCAATGGTCATGGCCCGGGTTCTTACACCTGCCGCGACGGCCCGAGCAAGCGGCTCCGTTCAGATCGCCTCGACGCCGGCCGCTCGGCAGAGCGCTGCGGGATCTTGCGAGTAGAGCTTGGCCAGCAGGCCGTACAGTTCGCGATGCTGCGCCGCCAGGTCGCAGGGAAGCGTGAAGAAGGTTTCGGTGGCCACGGCGAAGAATTCAGCAGGATTCTCGGTGGCCTGTGAATCCAACAAGGTGGGCCGGCGCCGATCGACCGCCTCGACCAGCGCGTCGTACTCGCGGCCGAGCACGCGTTTCCAGTCGGCTGCCATACCATGGTCCGAAAGCACGGGTGTGCCATCGGCTCGCGGGTTCTCCTCGTCGAGCTGGTGTGCGAACTCGTGGATGATGACGTTGTAGCCCGGCTCCTCGCCCCAGAGATCCTCGGCGATGTCTTCCCACGAGAGCACCACGGACCCGGCGCCCCAAGACTCGCCGGCGCGCACTTCGTCGCTCTCGCTGACGGTTCCGTCGGCATGATGGTGCGTGACGGGCGCGACGAAGCTGTTCGGGTAGACCAGGATCGAGCTGAGGAGCGGGAAGAAGTCGCCCGGGCGTCCCAGCAGCAGGACGCAAGCGTTGCCGGCGATCGTGAGCCGGACCTCTTGGGTGACCTCCAGACCGCGGCAGCCTTCGAATCGCTTCTCGTCGAGGAAGACCTGTACCAGCCCTTCCAGCTCGCGCTGACGCTCGGGCGGTAGCAGGCCGTAGTAAGGCACGCCGCCGTCGAGCAGCTCGAGCGACTCGGCCGAGAGTGGGGTCTGCTGAAGCCGGCGCCGCCGGCTACGCTTGAAGCCGATCATCGAGTTTCGGCGCCATCCGGCGCTTCCTTATATAAGGGGAAACCCGCACCAGCCCTACCCGTGGCCGGCCGGCCACCTCACACGTGCGGCCGCGACCCGCCGTAGGGCTCGCCCCAGGTCTCATCGAACGCGAGCTTCTCGACCGGGCGGCGGCTGATCGGGCCATGGCCGCGATGGATCGCATAACCCACCGGAATGGCGGCGGCGGTGGCCCAGAGATCGGGGATTGCGAGCAGGGTCTTGACCTCCGGCTCGCTGGCGCAGAGGAGCGTGGTCAAGACGCAGCCGAGGCCTTCGGCGCGACAGGCGAGCAAGAGATTTTCGACCGCGGTGTAGATCGAAGCGCCGCCGACCACGGAGACCCGGCCGAGCCCGGCATCGGTCACGGCGAGCAGCTCGGGGTTGAAGCAAACGACCAGGATCACCGGCGAGCTTCCGAAGTGCCGGGCCAGATGGTCGCCGGCGCGCAGCATCTTCTCGTCGCGCGCCCGCGCATCTGCGGGCATCGCCGCCAGCATGGACCGGTGGCTTTCCGCGTACACGTCCCACTGCTTGGCATACAGCTCGCCGAGTCGCTGCTTGCGCGCGGCGCTGCGCACGACGACGACGCGCCATGGCTGGCGGTTGCCGCCGGTCGGCGCCCAGGCAGCGGCCTGAATGATGCGCCGGATCGAGGTCTCGGGGATCGGATCGGCGCGCAGCCGGCGCACGGCGCGCAGCGTGCTCATCGCTTCGTAGAGGCCGACCTCTGGCATCGACGGTCTCCTTCTCGTTCGATTCAGAACTCGAGCGGCAGCTTCAGATGATGCTGGTAGATGTGGTCGCGATGGCGGAGGAGCATGGGATCGACCGCGGCGGCCACCACCGGATCCTTCTTTTGATACCAGGCGCGGACCATGTCGGGCATCGGATTGACCGCTGCAGGCAATGGGTCGATCAGAGCCGCGAAGCAGGCCCAGTAGATGTCGGCCGCGCTCAAGCGTTCGCCCACCAGGTATCGGCTACCGGCAGCCTGCTGGGCGCGGAGCTGGCGAGCGAGCAGGCCGAGCACCTCGACCACGCGACCGTTGGTCCGCGCGCCTCGCTCCGGGCTGTAGCCGTAGTTGACGCCGAGCGTTTCAGCGACGGCGCGCTCGAAGCCGCTCGCATCGGGACGCGCCAGGATGTCGTGCAAGAAGGTGAGCCGCCGGTTCCAGCCGAAGCCTTGTTCGTCGCAGATCTCGTGGCTCAGGCCGAACATGAGGGCGCGCTGCTCGGGATCGCTCGGGACGAGCGCGGGTTCGGGGGCGAGCCGCTCGGCGAGCAACAGGATCTCAACCCAGCCGGTGCGCGGCCGTTCCTGCTCGTAGACGGCGATCGGCGCGTTGCGGTGGCCGGTCCAAGCGACCAGCTCCTCATTCGGCATGCCGCCGTGTTGGACGACGGGTGTGTACGGGATTCCTTTCACATCGAAGATGCTCTTGGCCGCCTGGCTCCACGGTCCAGGGACGCCGGCGGTCAGCACGAGCCGCAGGCCGCCCAAGTTCCTGGCATGCTCGGGCTCGACGTAGTTCACGCGGGAAGCCGGCGGCGCTCAGCGCAACGCAGCGCCGCGGTGCTGATGCGCACGATGCGCATGTCTCCGAACGGGGTGCCGATGCCACTGTTGAGCACGAGCGCGACGGCCAGATTGCGTTCGGGGTCGGCCCAGCCGCCCGAGCCGCCGAAGCCGAAGTGCCCGAAGCCGCTGGCGACACCGCCGGTCAGCGTGAACGGGCGGTGATACCCCAGCCGCCAGTGCATCGGGTAAGGAATGACCCGACCGATGCCGCGATTCTGCCGCCGCGCAGCCCGCTCGATGGTCCGCCGCGAGAGCAACCGCCGATCCCCGATCGTGCCACCCCCCGCCAAGGCCGCGTACATGCGGGCGAGGCCGCGCGCCGAGAACATTCCATTGGCAGCCGGGATCGGCACGCCCTGCAGCTCGGCGCTGTTGAAGTCGATCTCCTCGATCCCTTCGGGTATGAGCGCGGCCGAGACGTCGTTGAGATCTACGCGGATGCGCAGCGCGGCGAGCAGCCGGCTAGTGCGAGCCAAGTAGTTGCGGAAGCGCTCGGTGCGCTCGCGGGAGCGATCCAAGCCGTTGAGGATCAACTGGGCTCGCCGTCCGAGCTGCTCGGGAGGCAGCCCGATGTAGAGACCGTCGCCACCGAGAGGCGCGACCAGCTCGTCTTGCAACGCCTGGCTGAAGGGTTTGCCGGTGACCCGCTGAATTAGTTCGCCGACCAGCCAGCCGTAGGTGAAGCCGTGATAGCCGTGGGTGGCGCCGGGCGGATGAGCTGGCCGCGCTCGCGCCAGCGCTTCGGTCATGTACTGCCAGTCCAGCATGCGGCCGGCATGATCCACCATCGAGCGGATGTCGTAGAGACCGGCCTCGTGACAGAGAACCTGGCGTACCGTGATCGCTTCCTTGCCGCCCTCGGCGAACTCCGGCCAGTGCTTGGCAACCGGGTCGCCGTACTCGAGCAGCCCGCGGTCGACCAGGACGTGAAGGAGCGTGGACGTGACTCCCTTGGTGGTCGAGAACGAGAGCGAGAGCGTGCCGGGCTCCCACGGTGCGCCCGACTCGTCGCGCGTACCGCCCCACACGTCCACCACCGGCTCGCCGTGGTGATAGACGCAGAGGGCTCCGCCGCCGGGCTCGCGCCGGGGCAGCAGGCCGCGAAATACCCGCGCGACCGGCCAGAAGTCGGGGTGGATCTTGCCCTCGATCATGCTCCGGCGAAGCCGCCTCAGGGTACTCGATCGGCCGGCCAGGGCGAGCGCAGCCCGGGGTGGTGGGAGTGTCCGTCGGGGCCGGTTCGGGGGAATGTTGCACGGCCCCCGGCACCAAGCGATAAAACCTCAGCGCTTCTGCAACGGAGGAAATACCGATGAACGACTGCCGCAAGTTCTACATCAACGGCACGTGGGTGGATCCGATCAAGGCTCACGACTTCGAGGTCATCAACCCGGCCACCGAGAAACCGATCGCCAAGATATCGCTGGGCACGGCGGCCGACGTCGATTGTGCGGTCGCGGCGGCCAAGGCGGCGTTCGACAGCTACTCGCAGACCAGCCGCGAGGAGCGTCTGACGCTGCTGCAACGCATCGCCGCTGCCTACCAAGCCCACTACGATGAGATGGCGCAGACGATCAGCCTCGAGATGGGCGCCCCGGCCTGGCTCTCGAAAGTCGCGCAAGCGGCCACCGGTCTGGGGCATCTTCAGCAGACGATCGAGGTGCTCAAGAGCTACCGGTTCGAGGAGCAGAAGGGCAGCACGCTGCTACGCAAGGAGCCGGTCGGGGTGTGCGGAATGATCACGCCCTGGAACTGGCCGGTCAATCAGATCGCGACCAAGGTCGTTCCGGCGCTCGCGGCCGGCTGCACGATGGTGCTCAAGCCGAGCGAGATCGCGCCTCTCAGTGGGTATCTATGGACCAAAATTCTGCACGAGGCCGGGGTGCCGGCCGGGGTCTACAACATGGTCAACGGAGATGGGCAGACGGTCGGTGAAGCGATCTCGCGACATCCGGACATCGACATGGTTTCGTTCACCGGTTCCACGCGGGCGGGCGTGGCGGTGGCCACCGCCGCGGCGCCGTCGGTCAAGCGCGTAACCCAGGAGCTGGGCGGGAAGTCCGCGAACATCATTCTCGAGGACGCCGATCTCGAGAAAGCGGTGGCGGCCGGCGTGCAGTCCTGTTTCTTAAACAGCGGCCAATCGTGCAACGCGCCGACGCGCATGCTGGTGCCGCGCGCGCGCCACGCCGAGGCGGTGGCGATCGCCAAGGCCGCAGCGGAGCAGGTCAAGGTCGGCGATCCCTTCGCCGACGGAACGACGATCGGCCCCGTGGTGAGCCGCGCCCAGTACGACAAGATCCAGGGGTTGATCGAGAAGGGCATCGGCGAGGGCGCCGAGCTGGTCACCGGGGGCCCGGGCCGTCCCGAAGGCTTGCGCGCAGGCTACTACGTGCGACCCACGGTCTTCGCCAACGTTCGCAACGACATGACGATCGCGCGCGAAGAGATCTTCGGCCCCGTGCTCTCGATCCTCCCGTACGAGAACGAGGAGGACGCGATCCGTATCGCCAACGATACGCGCTATGGTCTGTCCGGTTACGTTCAGTCGGGGGACGTCGAGCACGCCCGCCGAGTGGCCAAGCGGATCCGTTCGGGGAACGTTCATCTCAACGGCGCGCAGGCCGACTTCTCGGCGCCCTTCGGTGGCTACAAGCAATCGGGCAACGGCCGCGAGTGGGGTGAGCACGGCCTCGAGGAATACCTGGAGACCAAGGCGATCCTGGGTGCGGCGGCAAGCTGAGCGGCCGGAAGCCCGAGCGTGATCCTCCAGGACAAAACCATCGCCGTGGTCGGCGTTGGTGTCGGGCTGGGCCGTGAGGTCGCCACGCTTGCCCTGCGGGACGGCGCGCGCGTGGTGCTCGCCGCACGCCAGGCCGAGCGCCTGGCCAAGCTGGCCAAGGAGATCGACCCCGGCGGTCGGCGCGTCGCATCCTGCGCCATCGACGCCACGGATGCCGGGCAGCTGAAGTCGCTGGTCGAGGTTGCTCAGCAGCGCTTCGGTGCGCTCGACGCGCTGGTTCACGTTGCCGCACTCGATACGCTGTTCGGCGGCGTCCACGACACGAGCGAAGAGGACTGGGCCCGCGCGTTCCGCACCAACGTCGTGGCGCCCGCGCAGATGGTGCGCGCCGCCGCCGACGCGATGAAAGGCCGTGGCGGCGCGATCGTCCTCATCGGTTCCCAGTCGATGTACCAGTCTCAGGTATTGCAGATGGCCTATGCGGCTTCCAAGGCCGCGCTCGAGTCGGCGATGCGCTACATGGCTAAGGAGCTGGGCCCGCAAGGGATCCGCGTCAACATGGTCGTGCCGACCTGGATGTGGGGACCTCCCGTGCAAGCCTACGTTCGGGCGCAGGCGGCCAAGCGTGCGGTCAAGGAAGATCTAGTCATCGCGGAGATCACCGCCGGCATGCCGCTGGGCAAGATCCCTGCCGATGAGGACGTGGCCGAGGCCGTCGTCTTCTTCTGCTCGGACCGGGCGCGAATGATCACCGGGCAGACGCTGATGGTGAACGCCGGTGAGTTGATGCGGTGAGGCGCGCGTGCCGTCAGAACTTGCGCTGGGGGTGCTTGGGCGGCTTCCAGTCCAGATCCCAGCCGGGAGCGTCGTAGTCCAGCTCCCAACCCGGAGCGTCGAAGCCGTAGGTCTCCCAGCGGCTGTAACTCCAGGTCGGCTGAAGTCCGTTCTGGAAGTACGTGAGGTAGTCGTGCAGCCGGACCAGCAGCCCGCGAGTCTCGGCGTAAGGCGGCGGCCGGTTGCCGTAGCGCGCGACGGCCTCAGGCCCGGCGTTCCACGCCGCTGCGATCAGATCGGTGCGGCCGCCGTAACGCTTGCCGTACGTCGAGCTTAGATAGCATGCGATCAGCAGATTGATCGCGGGGTCGTGGAGCGCGTCCGCGCTGAGCCGCACGAGCTTTGCTTCGTCCACGTACTCGTAGTCGATGCCGCTGGCGAGGATCTCGGCTGCGGCCATCCTGCCGGTCTGAGGCATGATCTGGGTCAGGCCTCGCGCGCCCTTGGGGGAGATCGCATAGCGGTTGGCCGCAGACTCGGTGAGGATCAGGGCGCGAATGTAGGCCGGCGAGATCTGGTTGCCGTGCTCACCGTAGCGCTGCGCGGTGAAGTACTCGATGTAGTGATCGTAGTTCGCGAGGCGAGTGAGTGCGGTCTGCGACGGCGCGTGCGACGACCTGGCGCTGCCGCTGCTCCGCGCATGTGCCGCTTCGACACTGACGATCAGGGCGCCCAGCCCGACCAAGGCGAGCGCGACACGGACCACACTGAGGGGCACTGAGGGGAAACTAGCTTACCGACGGCCGCTTGATAAGGTTGTTGGACGATTTTTGTCATAGCCGCTGTGCGCACGAGCATGCGATCGCTCGACCTCTCGGCCCATGGTCCTAGGCCCATGGACCGAGCTTGGTCGGGGGCGGTCGCGAATGCGGCGTTCGGAGCCTTGGGGGCGCGATGAAATACTTGCACACGATGGTTCGCGTCAGTGACCTCGAACGGTCGATCGATTTCTACTGCAACAAACTCGGTCTGCAGGAAGTGCGCCGGTCGGTTCATGAACAGGGCCGGTTCACGCTCGTCTTCCTCTGCGTGCGTGGGCAGCCGCAAGCGCAGATCGAGCTGACGTACAACTGGGATCCCGAGCAACTCTCCGGCGGTCGTAACTTCGGGCATCTCGCCTACGAGGTCGACGACATCTACGCCAAGTGTACGCAGCTCATGGAGGCCGGGGTGACGATCCATCGGCCGCCGCGTGATGGGCGCATGGCCTTCATTCGCTCGCCCGACCAGGTCTCGATCGAGTTGCTGCAGATGGGAAAGCCGCTTGCGCCGGGCGAACCGTGGATCTCGATGCCCAACACGGGTCAATGGTAGGCGCTTGGCGGGGGGCTTCCCCGCCACCACCCGGATCCGTATACTGAGTGCTTCCGGTCTCGCGCCGGGTGCTCTCATGGGAGGCACGTCCGCCGCGAGTCGCGCCGCATGGCGCCGTCGTGGGAGGGGTTGGGCGATGAGGATGGAGGGGACGATGACGGGGAAGCGCCGGCGGCTCGGCATGGTGCTGTCAGGGGGCGGAGCGCGCGGAGTCTTTCAAGTGGGTGTCTACGAGCGCTTGCTCGCCCATCCACGTTTCGCCGAGGGTCCGGTGGTGCTCTCGGGCACCTCGGCCGGTGCGATCAACAGCGCACTGATCGCTGCCGGCAAAGCGCCCGACGAGATCATGGATTTCTGGAACGGAATCGCCGACGATCCGCCGGCCGCCGTTTCTCCGGAATTCTTTCACAGCGCGAGCCGCACACTGCTGCGTTTGGCGGGCGGCGAGCTGCGCCGCTGGCTGCGACAAAGCTCGCCGTGGCGAGCGATGCTCCAGCGCGCTCGCAATCATTTCCCGCCGCGCCGTGGGAGCCTCATGGCGCTGCTCGTCGAGTACGTTCTGACCTCGCGCTTCGAGCTGGTGAGCCGATTTCTCGAGGGGGTGAGCGTCGGAGCGCTCGCCGACACCCGCCAGCTGCGGCAACGATTGATCGAAACGTTCGGCGGCACGCGGGTGCCGAATACCGGGATCGACCTGGCGATCAACACCGTGGATGCCCGCACGGGACGAGTGGTGCGCTACGTGACCGCCGATCTGCCGACCACGCGCACGCCCGACTACGTCGTGGTCGACGCGATCACCGTGGACATGGTGCTGGCGAGCGCCAGCATTCCGCTGTTGTTCCCGCCGGTCCAGATCGGCGAGCATCTCCTGTGGGATGGGGGCTTGCTGGTCAATACGCCGCTGGCGCCGGTGGTCGCGCTGGGGGCCGACGAGATCGTCACGGTGCTGGTCACCGAGCCGCCCGACAGCGACCAGCGGCCGATCGTTCATTTCGGCCGCGCCGTCGAACGCACGCTCGATGCGTTTCTCGAGAACGCCTACAACGTCGATCGCAAGCTCATGCTCGAGCGCAACCGTTTGGCCGTCTTGCGCGAGGGGCGATACCGGCAGGTGACGCTCTATGAGGCGCTCCGTCCGCCGCGCAACGGCGGATTCGATGCCGGTTCGTTTCTCTATTTCGAGCGCGGCGTCATCGAAGAGATTCGCGAGACCGGCCGGCGTGCTGCCGACGCTTGGCTCGCGGCCGGCCCACCGATCGATCAGCTCGAGGACGTGATGCCGGCGGAGCCAGAGACGGTGCGCGTGCCCGTACGGCGCGCGCGGCTCGCCGCGGTTTACTAGCCCCGGTCAGCCCTCGCTGCGCTTGGCCGAGTCAGAGGCCCGACCCCGGACTACCCGGCGTCGGGCCTCGGCTTTTGAGGGGCGCTCACGCGGAAGATCCCGTACAGGGCCGGGTGGTCGCTCAGCGGACGCCGGCCTTCATCCCAGCGGAACTCGCCGGCCTCGCCCGCAGACTCCCCGCCCGGCGCAAGCTCGATCCGTGCGGTCTCGCCCGAGCGGTAGAGGATGTAGTCCGTGTCGATGGCTTGACCCCGCTGCGCGTTCCGGCGCGCTCCGCTGTTGGCGAGGCCGAGGGCAGCCCGGAACTCCTCGAGCACCACGCGATCGTTGGGGCGTTGGTCGCGCGTGTTGAAGTCACCCGCGACGATCAGCGCCCGTCCGGCCGAATGGTCCCGAATTGCGTCGGCCAGTTGCCTGAGCTGGCGGCGACGGATCTCGCGATTGGCGAGGTTGCCGCGCGAATCGAGATGGGTGTTGTAGACGTCGACTTCAATCCCACCGGGACCGCTCAGGCGGACGCCGAGAAAGCCCTTGGCGGCCAGACAGTCGCTCTTGCCCCACAGAATTCCCTCGCAAACCCGGTATGCCTGGCGCACCAGGGGCTCGGCGGTCAACCCCTCGCGCGGGTACAGCACCGTCGTCAGGCCGGAGCCCTGCGGCATCTCCGAGCGCATGAGGAGCTTTGCCGGAAGCCAGAACAGGATCTGTGCCAGTCGCTGGGAGAACCCGGCCTCGACCGCGCTGCCGTTGCCGCGAAAGTAAACGTACGGCCGCGTGCCGAGCGTGCGCTCGAGGCGACGCGGGTACTCGAAGTCCTCCTGCAGCAGGGCGAGATCGTAGCGCTCGGCGATCAGACTGCCGATCCGCGGCGCACGCTGCTTGGGGGAGTCGCGGGCGATCAGCCGGTGGATGCCGTGAATGTTGTAGCTGACGGTGTGCAGCGTGAAACCGTCCGCCTCGCTCGCTGCCGCGACGCAGCAAACGCCGGTCAAAGCTAGAGCCGTCGCGGCGGCGAAGCGTGCGAGCAGGAATTTGCGGCGAGTGAGCATGCTGCGACTTGGGCGGTGATGATCTTGATGTTGGCACGCCGCAGCCGCGGCAGAAACGGCCCACGCGCAAGGCGGAGGCGGCGTGGGTTTCTACTGCGGCGCGGTGGCTTCGTCCGTGGGTTGTTCGGTTTGCCGCTTCGCCACGCCGGTTCGTCCGGAGCGTGGGCCACGTCGCACCACGCGGGGTGAGCCCTCGCCGGGCTCGCCGGTGACCACCCTACCGAGCCCGCCTAGCAGTTCGCGTAGCCCATCGATGACCGCACCGGTGCTCTCCTGGACGATGCGGCCGGCGCTGTCCGGTACCGCGCGAACGGCCGTGCCGGCGTAGGCTTCATAGACGACGCTGGTCTCGACCTTGCCCAGGCGGCCGCTCAGGTGCAGCGGCACGTTCGTCCAGCCTCCTGAGTCCATCATGTAGGGCAGAAGGATTCCGCGCGAGAGTAGCCTGCGCTCGCGATGGGGACCGACCCCGACCCACAGCTCGATATCCAGGCGCTTGTCGAATCCGATCCAACCACGAGCGAGCAGCCGCGCTTCATCGTTTCCCAGCACCACCCGCCCCGAGCTCACGCGCCCGCCGTCGATGGCTAAATGCCCGCCGCCGTCCGCGATGAAGAGCGAGGAGAAGCCCTCGATTCCGGTTCTCTCACCCACCGAGTGAAAGATGGTGGAGTCGCGCACCCAGCCCGTGGGAATCGAAACCTCGCCGCCGGCTTTGAGCGCCGCGAGCGCGGACGCCGGTGTAGTGCCCCGCCCGCTGAAGGAAAACGCGAGATCGACGAGCCCACTGCGGTCGCCCCAGGCTGGCTGGGGCAGCAGATCGGAAAGGATGGCGAGGTTGCCCTGTTCCAGCGAAACGTTGCCTTCGTAGGCGAGCCCCTCGACGCCTAGATCCACGGAGCCGTCTAGCGCCATCGCGCCGCCGGCCGCCTCGGCCGTCACCTGATGCAGCGTGAGGCGAGGCCCATCGAGCTCGGCGCGACCGGCCACGGTGCTCACGGCGAAGTCGCCATGACGGATCTCGTCGGCGCGAAACGAGATGTCAGCCTGGATGGCGCCGGTGCGGAAGGGCCCCAACTCGTGCGCCGGCTGTTCGCCCTCGAGCGGTGGGGAGGGGCGCCGGTCCAAGGCCGCCAGGTCGAGCGACTGGAGCTGCACCGAACCGGAGAGGCGCAGTCGCCCTTGTCCGGTTGGATTGGATCCCAGCCCGATCGAGTCTAGAAACGCTTCGCGCGTACTGCCGCGTGCTGCCACCTCGGCGACGAGGTCGGCGGTTCCGGGCACACAGGCCTCGGCTGTTTCACTCAGTCCGGCGCACAGCTCGGCAAGATCGATGCCGCCAAGCTCGACCTTGCCGGTGTAGGCCGGGCCATCGTCAGACAGAGTGATGGAGCCCGTGGCTGAAACCTCGCCCGCGGCCGCACGCCCGCGCATGCCAAGTACGTCGATGCGATCCTTGCGCAGCCGCAGACTGCCGCTCACGGCCTGAACGCTGACCCCCGCTAGCGCGATCCGTTCGGCGTTGACGTCCAGTTCGGTGATTCCGCGTGCAGTGTCGATCCGTCCGTTGAGGCTCACGTCGCGCGGATCGTTCCGCCCGCGGCGAAATTGCCCCGAAACGGCCAGGTCGATATGTCCGTCGTGCCGGCGGACGATGTTGCCGCTCAAGTCGCTCAGATCACAGCTCAGGTCCACGGCCGGCTCGGCGCGCTTGTCGCGCAGCTCGACCGAGCCGCCGCGCACCCTCACGCGCTCGACGTGCAGGCCGATCGAGCGCGGTGGAGGTCCGGCGTCGTCCCCGGCGTCTCCCTGCTTGGGGCCTGCGACCAGAGATGCCGTGTTCCAGCTCCCGTCGCGGGCGCGAACGAGGCGGAGATGCGGGCTGTGTATCGAGACGTTCTTGATGAGAAGCTGGCCGGTCAGCAGGGCTCCGAAGTCGAGGCCGATCATCACGCGCTCGGCCGAGGCAGACCAGTCGTCTGGGGCCGTAGCCAGCCGCGGGTCCTCGCCCAGACGCACGTCCCAGGCGACGAGACCGCCGGGCCACAGACCCACCCGGCCAACCTCGAGGCTGCGGCCGAGCCCACGCTCGAGCGGGGCCAGCAGATAGGTATCGACCCGCTCCGGGCTCAGGAGGTACCGGCTTGCCGCCGTTACCGCGATGACGGCGGTTGTGACCAAGACTGCCAGAGCTCGGACCAGGTTTACGAACATCGGGCGCCGGAGTGGCAGAACGCGTGCATATGCTATACCGCTCGATCGGGTCGGGACAGCCGTTGGTCGGCCACGCACACCGCATGGCAAGTGTATTGACGGCAGGCGGTCCCGGGGCTAGCGTCCAGGGGTAGGCGCTACGTCGCCGCGAGAAGCGACGCCGCACCGGCTCCGAGCCGGCCGAAGGGGGGAATCGAACTTGCTCGAGAGCAGCGACCGGAGGGTCGTTCTGGAGGTCATCAACGCTATGAGCGTGCCGGTCGCCGTGGTGGACGTGGTGGGACAGGAGGATTTCGTCATCTTCGCGGTCAACCGGCACGTCGAGCTGTGTACCGGTTTGGCCAATGCGGCCATCGCGGGTCACATGATCCAGTACGTTGTGCCGGATCCCGCTGCGGCGCGTGTGATCGCCCAGTACCGCCGCTGCGTCGAGACCGCGGCGCCCTGTGAATACGAGGATGAGCCGATCGGGATCGGCGTCGGCCGTGGCGCCTTCACCCGGCTCGAGCCGATCATGGATGCCAATGGGCGCGTGATCCGAATCGTCGGGGTCTCGCAGCCACGTGGCGGGAATGCGCCCGACCCCGGTGCGCGCAACGAGCGGCCCGACGCATGAGCATCGCCGTCCTCATCGCCGATGACCACGCGATCGTGCGCGAAGGCTTGCGCGCTCTGCTCGGCCAGGCGGCCGGTTTCCGTGTGGTGGGCGAGGCGAGCGACGGGCGGCGGGCGGTGGAGATGGTCGCGAGGCTCAAGCCCGACGTCGTCCTGATGGACATCAGCATGCGTGGCCTCAATGGTGTGGAGGCCACTCGCCGGATCGTGGGTGAACGCCGAGCCCCGCGGGTGCTGGCGCTCTCGATGCACACCGACATGCGCTCGGTCTCACGCATGATGGAAGCGGGTGCGTCGGGTTACCTGGTCAAGGACTGTGAGCCGAGCGAGCTGACCGCCGCCATCGAAACCGTCGCTGGCGGCGGGGTCTACGTTTGTGCGGAGGTCCGCGGAGCCGCGGCACGGGTCCAATCCCGATCCACCGAAGCCGCCACCACAGACCTCCGGTCTCTCAGCGTGCGCGAACGTGAAGTGTTGCAGCTTCTGGCCGAGGGACAGAACACCCGAGACATCGCGACCACGCTCGGCCTCAGCGAGAAGACGGTCGAGAATCACCGTCAGCAGCTCCGCGACAAGCTGGGCCTCGCGAGCACCGCCGAGTTGACGAAGTTCGCCATTCGCGAGGGGCTGACGAGCCTCGAGTTCTGAGCGTCGGTCGAACGACGATGCGCGCCGGCACGGTTGCGGAGATATGGCGCTATCCCGTCAAGTCGATGGCGGGTGAGCGGATCGCGCGCACGGATGTAGGCGTGCGCGGCATTCCCGGCGACCGCGGGTGGGCGGTGCGCGACGAGGTACGCGGCGGCATCCGTGGCGGGAAGAAGATTCCCGGCCTGATGCGTTGCAGCGCCCGCTATCTGGAGGAGAGCACGGCTCAGCGCGCGGGGCCAGCCGAGATCCTGCTCCCCGACGCGAGCAGGGTCCTGACCACCGCGCAGGACGCGAATCGCCGGCTCAGCGCGGCGCTCGATCGCGAGGTCACGCTGTGGCCGCTACTGCCCGCCGACAAGCTCGACCACTACCGGCGCGGCGCGCCCGATCACGAGGACCTCGAACAGGAGCTGCGCGCGATCTTCGCACTCGAGCCCGGCGAGCCGCTGCCCGATCTGTCGGCGCTGCCGCCGGAGGTCTTCGAGTTCGAGTCGCCGCCGGGCACCTACTTCGACGCGTTCCCGCTGCTGATTCTCACCGACGCTTCGCTTGCCAGGCTGCAGGCGCTCGCGCCCGATTGCCGAATCGACGTTCGCCGCTTCCGCCCGAACTTCCTCATTGCGGCAGACCCGCTCGGCGAGGGCTTCGTCGAGCAAGCCTGGGTCGGCCGTAGGCTGCGAGTGGGTAAGACGACCCTGCAGCTCGCCGCCACCTGCCCGCGTTGCGTGATGACGACCTTGCCGTTTGCCGACCTGCCGCACGAGCCTCAGATCATGCGCACCTTGGTCCGTGAGGCCGGCCAGAACTTCGGTGTTTATGCCAGCGTCGCCGAGCCCGGCGGCGTCCGAGTCGGCGACGCCGTCGAACTCCTCGACTGAGCGGCCGCTCCGGCATGAGCGAGCTGCGAAGCGCCGAGCTTCCGTTCGCGAGCGGCCAGCGTCCGTTGCGCATCGGTACGCGACGGCTGGCCCAAGCCGACTGGCTCGATCCGGACGACGAGCTGGTGGCGCAGACCACGGCCAAGGAGCGCTTGTTCGCAGAGCGTCCCGCCGACGTCTACCGGGCCTTGCCCAGTTCGCAGCCGGCAGCTGCCGAGACGCTTGATCTCGTCGTTGCGCACTTGACGGAGCGGTACCCTCAGCTTTACCGCCGGGCCGGCGACACGCTGCTGCGCCTGGCTGACGGACGGGAGTTTGCCGTGAGCGAGGCCGGACTGCCGGAGCTGGTTCACGCGGGGATGCTCGTCCAAGAAGACCTCTGCCTGCTCGAGCCCGGCCCGGGAGGCTATGTGCTCAGCGCGGCGTTCGTCTGCGCGCCCTCGCACTGGCGGCTCGACGAAAAAATTGGCCGGCTACTCGCTGCGCTCCACGGGCCGGTGCCCGGCTATGCCGAGACTCTCGCCGCACCGGTCGACCGGCTGTTCGAGCGACTGGCAGGGGACGCACTGTTGGGGCGCTCCAACTGGACCATCGGCACCTCGCATCGGCTCTTCGAGCCCGAACGAGACCGGGCGGAATTGTCGCGTGCGGCTTCGTTGCGGATCGAAGAGGTGGGCGACGCTCTGTATCTCCGGATGGAAAGCCAGACGCTCCGTCGGCTCGCGCGCACCCGTGCGGTTCTCTTCACGATTCGCGTGCACGTCGATCCGCTGCGCGTGCTGGCTAGTCAGCCGGCCGCGGCTCGCGACCTCGCCGCGGCGATCCGCGGCTTGACGGAGGACGAGCGGCGCTACAAATCTCTGGACCGACTGCAGCGGCCGCTGCTCGGCTACCTCGATACCATCGCCGGCACGAGCCCGGCCGCGGCGACATGATGGAACGCGCACATTCTCCGGCTCCCAGCCCCTGGCTCGCCGAATCGTCCGTGCCCCCGCCCGCGGCTGCGCTTTCCGGCAGCATCCAGACGGACGTCGCGGTGGTGGGGGCGGGCTACACCGGACTGTCCACAGCGCTGGCGCTGCGGCGTGAAGGCTTGGGCGTCGCGGTTCTGGAGGCGGAGACCGCGGGGTTCGGTGCGAGTGGCCGCAACGCAGGACACCTCACCCCAACCATCGGCAAGGACCTACCCACGCTCACTCGCATGTACGGACGGGAGCGGGTCGCAGCACTCGTCCACCTGCAGGAAACGGCCATCTCGCACGTCGAGCGGACGATCGAGCAATACCGGATCGACTGCGGTTACGAGCCGGTGGGCAACGTGGTCGCGGCGATCCACCCGCGCCAGCATCGCAACCTCGACCGGACGGCCAAGGCCACGGCCGCCTACGGAGTGCCGGGTGAGCTTCTCGAGCCCGCGCAGATGGAGCGGCGCGGCTTGCCGCGTGCGTTTACCCGCGGGTACTTCGAGCCCCACGGCGGCGTGCTCGATCCGGGCCGCTACGTGCGAGGTCTGCGTGCCGCCGCGCTGGCGGCTGGTGCGCAACTCTACGAAGGCACGCATGTGGGCGCGATCGAGGAGGGCACCATGCCACTGCTGCGGACGCCGGCGGGAGAGGTGCGCTGCCGCTGGGCAGTGCTGGCCACCAACGGCTACACGCCGCTGCTCGGTCTGCTGCCGCGGGCGGGGATGCGCATCCAGGTGCAGCTGTTTCGCACGGCGCGCCTGTCGGCGGATCAGATGGCCAAGGTGGGCTGGAGTGGCCGCGAAGGCATCTACACCGCGCACGAGATCCTGGAGAGCTATCGCCTCAGCACGGACAACCGCATCGTCGGCGGCTCCAAGTACATCCGCAGTGGCTTCGGCCGAAGGATCCTCCCCGACGTCGACCCGGCGATCTGCAGCTCGTTGGAAACGCTGTTTCACCAGCGGTTTCCCGAGCTTGCCGACGTCGCCGTCAGCGACCACTGGGGCGGCCCGATCTTTCTGAGCCTGGATTTCCTGCCGGTGGTCGGGCGCGCCGGCCGGCGTCGTAACCTGCTGTACTCGCTAGCGTATGCGGGCCACGGCGTTGCGATGGCGAGTTACGCCGGCGAGATGATCGCGGACCTGATTCTCGAGCGCGACGGCCCCGGTCGCGCGCTTTGGGACCGGCGCGGGCTGCCGATGCCACCCGAGCCCCTGCGCTCGGCGGCCTTCCAGTTGCTGACGCGCGCGTTTCTAGCGATCGACCGTCGCGCCGATCGCGCGGCGCCACGGCGCGGTTGAGAAGACAACGCTGCTATCGAGCGCCAGCGCTACGGGCGAACTCCCAGGCCAGGCTCGCGAGCGGTCGCACGCCGGCCGCCGTCTGCGCGGCGTGCTCACTGGCGGCCGTGCCATCGCGCACGCGCCCGGCGATGCCCTGCAGGATCGCGGCCAGACGGAAGACGTTGTAGGCGAAGTAGAAGTCGAGGTTCTCGATGCGCGCACGGCCAGTGCGCCGGCAGTAGGCTGCGGTGTACTGGTCGCCCGTGGGAATGCCGGTGCCGGTCAGATCGACATCGGCGAGGCCGTTGAAAACGAACGAAGGCATCCGCCACTGCGAGAGCTGGTAGCTGAAGTCGGCCAGCGGGTGTCCGATCGTGCACAGCTCCCAGTCGAGCACCGCCAGCACACGCGGCTCGCTCGGATGGAAGATCATGTTGTCGAGGCGATAGTCGCCGTGAACGATCGTCGTTTCGTCGCATGGTGGGATGTGCTCGGGCAGCCACGCGATCAACCGGTCCATCTCGACGACCGTCTCGGTCTCCGACGCCCGGTACTGCTTGGACCAACGGCCGATCTGACGGGCGAAGTAGTTACCAGGCTTTCCGAAGTCGGAAAGCCCGAGGGCCTGATAGTCGATGCTGTGCAGGCGGGCCAGGGTCTGGTTCATGGCGTCGTAGATCGCGGCGCGTTCGGCCGGCGTGACGCCTGGCAAGGTCGGCTCCCAGAAGACCCGGCCCGCCACGCAATCCATCACATAAAACATCGTGCCGATCACGGTCTCGTCGGTGCAGAGGCAGTGGGTCTTGGCGACGGGGAAGTCGACGCTCGCGAGGGCCGTGATCACCCGGTGCTCGCGATCGACGGCATGGGCCGAGGGCAAGAGCTTGCCCGGCGGCTTGCGCCGTAAAACATAGGTTTTTACGGGAGTTATGAGCTGATAGGTGGGGTTGGACTGACCGCCCTTGAACTGCCGCACGGTAAGCGGCCCGGCATAACCCGCCACCGAGGATTCCAAGTAACGGGCCAGGCAGTTCTCGTCGAATCGGTGGTGGGCGCCGACCTCCTTGGTTCCCGTGAAGGTCTCCTGGCGGCTAACGCTCGAGGCCATCGGCGGCCATAGCTAGCGCGCCGGCGGCGATCTTGCCACCGGCCCCCGCGTCGCGCCTCAATCGCGTCCGCGTTTGGCTCGCCGGTCCAGCAGCGAGCGCAGCACTTCGTCGATGCCGGCCTGGGGAAGCCCTATCCCGCCATCGACCACCAGGTTCTGTCCGGTCATAAAGCGGGAGAGATCGGAAGCGAGAAACAGAATCACCGCGGCAACGTCTTCGGCGGTTCCGCAACGCGCCAGCGGCGTGGCGCGACGGACGGGATCTAGCAACGTGGGTTCCGTGAACAGAGCTTCCGACATCGGCGTGCGAATGATGCCGGGCGAAACCGCATTGATGCGAACCTCGGGACCGTACTCTTGTGCTGAGCCCTGAGTCAGAGCGATCAGTCCCGCCTTGGCGGCCGAGTAGGGCAACTCGCCGCGCGTGGGACGCAGGCCACTGGCCGAGGCGTTGTTGACGATCGCGCCGCCGCCGTTGGCGCGCATGAGCGGAGCCGCTGCCTTGATCGCATGGAAGGTGCCGGAGAGATTGACGTCGACGAGGTACCGCCACGACTCGGCGCTGTACTCGTGTAACGGGGCGAGCTGACCGACGCCTGCGTTGTTCACCAGGACGTCGAGACGGCTCATCTTACGAGCGACTTTCGCGATCGCCTCTCGCAGCGCGAGCTCGTCGCGAACGTCGACCTCGATCGCCAAGCCGCCAGACTCCTCCGCCGCACGCCGCGCGCCCTCCCCGTCGACGTCGAGCACCGCGATGCGAGCGTCGTGCTCGGCGAACAGCCGGCAAACGGCTAGTCCGATTCCGGAGGCCCCGCCCGTGACGACGCCGACTTTGCCCGCCAGCAGCGGGCCGTGGGCGGTTTTCACCGCTGCGCGGCCTTCCATTCGCGCAGCACCTCGAGGGCCCTTTCCCAGTTGTAGATGTCTTCCTGGAACGACCACCTGCCGTTGCCGGCGTAGTCGGCGATGCTGACGCCGGCGAACTGGTAGGGACTGCCGTCCGCGCGTTTGCCCGGTAGCCGGTTCTGCCAGTGGTAGATCACGCGGTTACCGTCGATGGCCACCCAGTCGATCGGATAGCTCCAGTCCTTGCAGCGCGCCATGACCGGGATCAGCCACGCGAGAATCTCGTCGCGGCCGCGGAAGGTTCCCTCGTGATGCTCGACGTAGACGGCGTCTTCGGTGAACGTCTGACCGAAAGCTTCCCAGTCGTCTTTCTCCTGCAACGCGATCTTGTGCTCGAAAGCGCGTTCGATTTCTTCGCGCTCGTAGGTCGGCATGTCGCGATACTCCCGTGGTGTGCTCGAGCTCGGCGCGCGACTCGCGGCGAGAAACGCGCCGAGCGGCGTAGGCTTAGAGGACTTTGCACACTATGGCCACAGCTCGATCCACACCGTAGCTGCGTGTGCGTAACGCGCTGTGCATGAATGGGTGCGCGATGCTGGCATGCGCGTGCGTGCGTGTGTAGTGTCTGCATCGCGCGGTGCCCGCGGGTCACTGAGGAGAGGCCGTGCAGAGTGCGGGGGCGAGACCGAGTGTCGCCGCGGGCACCGCGTCCCTGGTAGCGCCGGTCGGACTGGTCGCAGTACTGGTCGCCGGTTGCGCCCACTACAGCGTCAACCACCAACTTTGCCCCGGCGCCCATCCCAGCACCGAACCCACCGTCCGACTCTCTGAGGCCCCGTCTGACGAACTCCTGCTCGTGCTCGCGTTCTCGGGCGGCGGCAAACGCGCATCGGCGTTGGCGCTGGGCGTGCTCGAGGCGCTTGCCCAGGTTGACGTACCCTCCCCGCAAGGCCGCAAGCGGCTGCTGGATGAAGTGGACGTCATCTCGGCGGTTTCCGGCGGCAGCTTCACGGCGGCCTATTTCGGCCTCTACCAGGATCGCATCTTCACCGACTATCAGGCCCAGTTTCTGGCCCGCAGTCAGCGCCTGGATGCGCTGTTACGGTTGCTCCTCCCCTGGAACCTGGTTCGCCTGGCCTCGCCCTGGTACGGCCGCAGCGACCTGACCGCCGACTACTACGACAGCGTCCTGTTCGACGGTGCCACGTACGCCGATCTCTGGGCGCGAGGTGGCGCCGACATCCTGATTCAGGCGACCGACATCACCGAGGGCACGCGCTTCACGTTTAATCGCGACCAGTTCGAGTTGATCTGTTCAGATCTGGCGAGCTACCCGGTCGCGCGTGCGGTCGCCGCCTCCGCGGCGTTCCCGGTGGTGTTCAGTCCGCTGACGTTGCGCAACTGGGCCGGAAGCTGCGACCTGCCCGAGCCAGCGTGGATCGGCGCCACGCTCACGCGGCGCGAGATCGCCAGCCGTGAGTTCCACATTGCGCTGCAAGCGCGCGCGTATCGCGACCCAGGCGCGAAACGCTACGTCCATCTGCTCGACGGTGGCATCGCCGACAACCTGGGCTTGCGTGGACCACTGAGCGATCTGCTGCTCCGCGAGGGACCGGAGACGGCGTTGCGACAGGGCGACTTGCGCAAGCCGTTGCGCGTCGCCTTCGTCATCGTGAACGCGCAGAATCGAGTCCGCCGCGAGTTCGGTCTGCTCGCCGAGACGCCCGGCACGGCTCAGATCGTCGATGCCGTCGCCTCGCTGATGATCAACCGCTACAACTTCGAGACCGTCGATCACCTGCGGCGCAGCCTCGAGCTGTGGTCCCGCGATGCGGCCCGCATCCGCGGTAGTGAGGTTTATTCCTACATCATCGAGGTCAGTTTCGACGGCCTACCGGATGAGCAGGAGCGCCTCTATCTGGCTGCGCTACCGACGACCATGGCGTTGCCCGCCGGTGTGCTCGATCACCTGCGCAGCGCCGGCCGCCGGTTGCTGGTCGATTCGGCCGATTTCGAGCGGCTGGTCGCCGATCTCGGAGGGATCATCTATCGCGATCCGGAGTTGTTCGACGTGCCGGCCGCACCACCCGCAGCCGATCTCCAGCGTCCACGTTGGGGCTCCGCGGTCCGCGCTTCCGGCGGCGTTCGCCGCCGGAAGCACTGAGCGGTGCTTGTAAGAGAGCGCTCCAAACGAACACGCCCACTCTCCGGGTGCCGTGGGGGGACGGCAGGATCCGAAGAGTGGGCGTGCCAGGAGAGGCCGAAACCGTCCGTCAGAGGGGGGCCAGCGGACGGCTCGGCCTGGAGGAACGCGTCAGGAGGGAAACGGTACCCTCAGGCCACCTCGTCGAGACTTTCGAGGCTGATCTCTTCGAAGCACATTCTCTCGAAGCCACCGTCGTAGCCGGCCGGAACCGGTGCATAGGCAGCCTCGCCCAAACCTTCGGACTCTTCGTTGTCCTCGCTCTCGCCCTCTTCGGGCTCATCGCCCGACACGGGTGTCAGCTCGTCGCCGATGGGCGAGGGGAACGGGCTGCGGCCGACCTGGATGCTCTTAGTGTCGCCGGTCATGCGGCGGCGCTCCAGCTCCGAGTCCTTCCAGGAGAGCAGCCGCTTTCGCAGACAGTCGGGGTCAATTCCGAGCGTGTCGCAGATCACGCGGAACGAGAACGGGTAGTTCCAATCGTCGTCCATTAGCCACTCTTCAGCCTCGCCCGACATCTTGCGGTACTTGCGGCGGGTTGCGCCCACGTGCTTGTAGAAGCAGCGGATCCCGTCCTTGAGCACCGCGTACATGAGCGCTCGCTCTGCGCCCATGCCGTCGTCGTTGCGCTGCCGCTCGAAGTACTGCTCCGGAAGCGTCAGGTCCGGGCTCAGATACTCGAGCAGCGATGGCATCAGGATGAAGTTGCCACCCAGCGGGTTCGGCGCGGGGCGGCGTCCGCGCCCGTGCCGAGTCTGAGCTGTATGTCCGTTGGCCGTGGGGAGGTTCGACATGCCCGCTGGTTGTACAAGAAATATGCCGTGTTCCGTTCTTGACAGCCGCTGGCAACGGTGCTCCTGCACCTAAACGACTGCCACGGCATCTGCGCAGCGGACGCGATCCGCGACCAAAGTCGAAGCTTAACCTGCAACTCATCGATTTTTCATGGGGTTGAAAGCGCGGGAGGGGGTAGACCACCGGTCCCTCCCCCCGCAGTGAGCGCACCGCCGGGGGCGTCTTAGCTCGATCGGGGGCAAGCGTGACGACCCGAGGTGGAGAGCGTGCACACTCGCCAAGACGGGGAAAAACCCTTGCAGGAACGCGAGACTCTCTGCTGCCGCAGCTCAGCCGGGCGGGGGAGAAGCCTCGAGAAAAACCTGGCTGGGGGCGGGGTTGGTGTCCAATCCCATTGACACTGGGCAAGGGTAAACGGTAACGTGCAACGAGTTTCGAGCCGCGCTCACTTTTTAGAATACCGAGCTAAAACTTAGCGATGGGACTGCCAGAGGTGAAGATCGGCCGTAAAGAGCGGGAACTCCAGTTCCGCATCGGCTTGGTCCTCGACGCTGCCGAAGACGTCTTCGCCGAGCATACATACGCACAGGCGTCGGTCGAGGACATCGCCAAGCGAGCCGAAATTTCCGTCGGCACCCTTTATAATCTGTTCGACAGCAAGGAGTCGATCTATCGCGCCGTCGTCTCACGGGCCCAGAACCTATTCTTCGACAATGCCGAGCAACGCATCGATGCCGCCCGTGGTCCTGCCGAACAAATACAAGCCTGCGTCGAGTATTTTTTCGAGCACTTCACGCGCTACCAGCGGCAGTTTCGCCACTACGTCTCAGCCACCAACGGCTTCCAGTGGGAGCTGCGCTCCCAGCTCGAGCAAGAAGCGTTCGAGCGCCAGCAGCGGTTCAACAAGCGACTGGTCGAGATCTGCCAGCGTGGCATGGACGCCGGCATGTTCCGCAGCGGACTGCCGGCGGAGCTGATGGCCGTGACGATTCTCGGGATTCCTCATTCGTTCTTGATGGTGTGGATGGAGCAGGAGGGCATCGATCTGTTGAGCCTGGTTCCTCCTGCTCGCCTTGCAGTGGACCGTCTGATTGGTGCGGCAAGCAACTGAAAGAGCGCTCTCGGCTCCTCGTTCTTGCCGGCTGGTGGGCGGTCGGCGGATCGCGATGCGCGCCGTCAGAGTCACCCGCACAGTGCGGTTGCCGGTGTGCATCGTGACCTTCGACCGTCGTTGAGAGGGGCCGTCCGGCGCGGGGGTGCGCCGGTGGCCGTGGGCGCCGCGCAAGCGGTGGACGATAGGTGGGGTGGTACGATGAAGAACGGGACCCAGGCTCCGAATCTGACGCACGCCAACGCGGCAAGAATCTGCGAGATGGCCTTGCAGGCCATGGAACTACGCGCCGAGCGCACTGCCGACTACCGCGACGGCTACGATTTCAAGGTGGAGGATCGAGTGCGGATCGCCGTACGCTACGCGATCCCGACCTCGGACCGGCAGCAAGAATACCGCAAGCGCAACGGCGAGGTTTCGCACTACTCGTACAAGCGCTGGACGTTCAACTTCCATCGCCATGGCAAGCGACCCGAGCGCTACTGCGACTTCTTCGTTTGCTTGCTGGCCCACACGCCCCATGGCGAGGAAGACCTGAGTGACGTGTCGGTGTTCACCATTCCGTGGGACGCGATCACCGGGCTCACGTTCTGTTCCTCGTTGCGTGACGGCAGCAGCCGCGCCTATCGAGGCAAGTACGCCGTCTATAAGGACGGTTGGCATCTGATCGAGCACGCCTCCCACGGACGGCGGCGGCTTCCCTCCGAACGCAAGCGCTTGCAGATCAGCTCGGACGCTCGCCGCCAGCTCCAGCTCATCGTCCAGTCCGACGCGGCAGCAGCTTCAGAGGGGATGGAGCCGATGCCGATCGATCCGGCGGTGGTCGCGCAGAGCCCGGTGTTGTCGCAGTTTCGCGGACTGGTCGACTAGGTACGGGCCGCCGCGAAGCGAACGGCTCGGTTCAGTAACTTCCGGTGCGCGCGGCTAACGCCTCGCGTGTGAGGAATACGAGCACGGTCAGCCCCAGCGCGGCCGCCAGTGGGATCACGCCTGCCGTTGAGACCAACGCAGGCTTGGTCGCGAGTGCCCCGCACGCGGCGGCGCCCAGAATCTGCAGCCCGTCGAGCACGAAGAACAAGCCGAAGTACTTGTGCATGCGCCGGCCTTGCAGGGTCATGCGGTGCAGCTCGGCCTCGCGCACGTGCCCGACGCAGATGGGCGAGTAGGGGTGGTCGCACTCGGCCATGCTCAACTCGCACGAGGCGACATAGAGGTGGCGGGCGTACTTGTTGAGGTTGAACCAGTAGTGTTCGCGGGCTTCCGGCGTCATCCGATCCAGGTCGACGCCGCGCAGGTCGAGTTGCTCCAGCTCAACGGGTGTCGCCTTGGCCTGGGTTCGCCGGTACCGACGATTGCGCGCCACGGCGAGAGAGATCACCTTGGCGAGGTCCGGAGCTACGCCGGTGGCCGTGCCGCGCTGCGCTGCAGAACCGTCCGGCGTGGTCGGTGTCTGTTGCATCGAGTCGCATGCCCGCACGAGCGCGCGGACGGTGCATTGCTGTGTCGAGCAACGGCCGTGCCATCAGCGGATTCGTGGAAAATCCAGGGCTTACGGCTGGTCGCCGAGCCTCGCAGTAACGCGAGTGGCGAACACTGGCCGATTTTGTAACTCCCTCCCCATCGCCGGCGATGCGCAGGCCGACGCGGTTGTGACGCGATCCTCTTTAGGTCAATCTAACCGACACCGTTACTTCCGTCGGAACCGGCCTGCGGAGAGGTGACCGAGAGGCCGAAGGTGCTCGCCTGCTAAGCGAGTGTGGGGGCTTAAACTCCCACCGAGGGTTCGAATCCCTCCCTCTCCGCCACTATAATGTTGTGCCTCGGTCGGCGAGAGTCCGTACCTACCCAATGTCGCCCCTTGCACGTCTGGCGTTGCTCGTCATGGCGCTCCATCTTTCGGGGTGCGCCGCCATTGCCAAGATCAGGAGCAAGGATTCGGACGCTCCGTCGTTCTTCACCCAGGTCACTCCTTCCGGCATCCGCTACGCGCATAACTGGCCCGAGCGCCCGTGTTTCACCATTGACTTGGCCGGCACTGCTTGGAAGTTCGGCGAGTCCAGTCCCGACAACGTCCAATGGACACGTGGCTCGGAGGTCTTGCGTGTCTATCTGACCGACAACCGAGACGCCCGCTTCGCCGTGGCCGACATGGACATCGAGGAGGTCCTGCGGGCGTTCATGGCCTTCGAGCTGGAGTACGTCCAACCCTGGTTCGAGTTCCAGGTCAGTCATTCCCCGCGCTTGGCTCAAGACTACAACGGTATCTGGATGCAATGGGGGTGGGAGGGACACGACGGCAAGCGGCGCGCCGCGCGCGTCGATCAGCCCGCCGACCAGCGCCACATCATCCAGAGCCTGTGGATCGACCCGTGGGTGCTGTCGCTCGATTGGGCGACGACCGACCTCGCCGAAGAACCCGGCACCACGCCCGCGAAGATCGACACGCTCGAGTCGGTCACGTTCCACCCCGACTGTTTCCAGCGCCTCGATCCGGGGAGCACCTGGAACGAACAAGCCGATGCCGGCGGCAACGCCAGCGACCTGAGCGCGCGCGCGGCCAAGCCGGCGATGCGGCGGTAAGCCTAGCTCGTTTTCAAACAGAGATTGGACATGCCCGATTCACGAGGGCTCGCACTGTGACACCGTGTCGCGCGCGCCCGGTGCGTTCTCCTGCGGTTTGCGGGCCGGGGCGATGGCCGGTATCATTCCGCGGCCTCGCGATCGCGGCACGCTCCTTTGGTGAGCGATCGCCCGCCTCAGTCATCCGCAGGCGGCTTACGCGCCCGTAGCTCAGTTGGATAGAGCACCAGACTACGAATCTGGGGGTCGCATGTTCGAATCATGCCGGGCGCGCCAATACTTCAACCACTTACGCTGACGTGCTCGTCCATTGGCATCTCTCAGCGATCGCATAGCAATCATGCGACGGAATTCCCGGTTGACCCGCGCTTGCCTGGCGTCAGGCCCGTACGGGCCACGGGTGAACGTCGAGTTCGCCATTTCTTGGCTGGATTCTTGGTTTTCGAGGCAAGGTGAGCGGCGGCTCCTCGGCTTTCGCTTCCGCGTACGCTCGGCGGCCTTCCGAGTCCGTTGGCTGTCGGGACCGCTTCCCAACACGCAGAGCGGCGCGCACCAGGGCCCGCGCCGAAACGATACGGTCTGCTCACGCGGCCGGCGTTCACGTCAGCCTCTGATGCCTTGAGCTGCTTTTCCAGTTCAAGGATCTCGCTTCATCACGACGGTCGTCAGACGTCGACGAGGCCGATGCTGATAGCGAGAGCCTCATTCACAAGCGCCATGGTGGATGGGTGCAAAGAGCCGAGGCGACGGCCGAGGCGGCGCTTGTCGACGGTTCGGATTTGGTTGAGCAGAACGATCGAGTCGGTCTTGAGGCCACCCTCCCGAGCTTGGATCAGCACCTGGGTGGGGTAGACCGTGCTGTCGAATTTCGAGGTGATGGGGGCGATGATGGTGAGCGGACTGTAGCGGTTATCGATGTCGTTCTGGATGATGACCGACGGTCGTGTCTTCTTGAGTTCAGCCCCGCGGGTGGGGTCGAGCTCGACGATATAGACGTCGCCGCGTCTGACGACGGTTATACCTTGTCGAGCTTTTGCCATACTTCATCGGACAGCGGGTCCATCTCGGCCGCCAACTGGCGGTCGAACTCGGCGTGGCGGATGGCGCGCTCCTTCAAGAGCCGCTGAAGTTCGCGGCGATCTCGGGCAGTGCGCTTGACGAGCTCGTCGAGGAAGCGGCTGCGGTCGCCCTTAGGTGCCAGGCGGTCGAGCAACTTCACCGCCTCTTCGGACAGCGAGACGTTGATGCGTCGTTGCATGGTGGTCACACCTCTCATACGAGGAGAAGTATACACACGGTTGTGTGTATGGGGCAAGGTGGTGGTTCAGGAGGGGGTGGGGCGGTGGCATGCGTCGGGAAACAGATATTGCGCGACGCCATCCGCTGATCGCAGCGAACTCTGACCCTTCACCCGAGGGGTCTTTTTCTTTCCCAAACGCGCGTCCGGCAGCAAGCGTGCGTCGTTGCTCAAGAAAACGGCACGCATATGTGCCCGGAGAGCGACGATCTCGACGCGGTACGATCCGGACATCAACCGGATCAACCCCCATTCGGGGAGATCGGGCCGTACAAGACCGTACTTTCCGCTTGACGCGGCACTGCCGGCGGCGCTAAACGTGTCCGCGTATCGCCGCTCGGAACCAGGGGGGACCCATGAGCGCATCCGACCACGGCTTCCGTGTGCCGTATCAAGTCTCTTGTACACACGCGATGTCGTTGCCGGGGCGATGTCGCCCGTGCGGTCATGTGAACGTTCTTCGTGAAAGCAGTTTCCTTCGCCCTTTCGCTCATCTGGGGCGGGGAAGCACAGAACCTAAGCTACCCAAAGTCGACCGGCACGAGGGCGAACACGCGGGGTGGGTCCTATGTGGGACCACGGCAAGCGCGTTTGCGCGTGCCGACCGATCGCGGCGATCGGGGGGGTGTCCATGCAAAGCAGCACTCTGCGTCGTGTCATTCTCTTCGTAGCACTGGTCTCCTCGTTGCGCGCGAGACCTCTACTGGCGGCCACGACAGTAGTTCAGTTCGACCCGCCGCAGTTCGCAGCCGGTCAGGTCGTGACGGAAGTGGCGGGTGTACGGTTCCCTGATGCGCCCATCGTCTTTGCGCCCTCCCGGGTTACAACATCCTCGCCACCCAACGCGCTTCGCTCTCCACGTAGCACGTTGACCATGACGTTCGACGCTGGCGCAAGCCTCGTGTCTGTACGCGTTGGAAACGATGATGACCTTACTGCTAATGCTGGGCTCGGATTGATGGGCGCCGAGATGGTAGCCTACGATTCGGGTAGCAATATTCTTTCTATTACCCCGCCGGTCATCTGGGGGCATCAGTCCGCGGCACAAACGGCAGACATCGCCTTGGAGCTACGCATCGTCAACAGCGAGTCCGCCATTCGCTTCGTTGTCGTGTCGTTTGGCGGCTACGCCGAAGGCCAAATCCCTTATGGGCAGGTCCAGCTCGATGAGCTTACCTTCACCATGCAGGACGGGCCCCCGCCCCCTCCTCCACCTCCTCCGACAATCAGCCTCGATCCTCCGTTGGAGAACCGGTGCTACTACAACCGTTGCGAGCCGTTACGCGGTCAGGTCTCGCCTCGCAACGTCCGAGGCGTTTGTACGTGGATCGACGACGCTCCCGTGCCGATGTTCGGGGATCCGAGCTGCATACCGGTGAATCCTACGGACGGCACGTTCGCCGTCTTCCCGAAGGGTTGTAGCGCCCTGCCGGCTGGGACTGAGCACACGCTTCACGCGATCGTCTACGACTTCTACGGACAATCCACGACGGCCGAAATGCAACGCGTCGTACCTGCCGCTTTCACTGACTTGCGCATTCTAGGGATGGAGGTTTCGCAAGGCATCCAGCCGGACGGCCTCACCCACAATGTTGCCGGTGTCCCGCGACCCTATGAGGGGGTGCGACTGATTGAAGGGAAAAAGACCGTCGTACGCGTGTTTGCCAATCGCGGCGGCGATCCTTGTTATGAGAACTTTGCCGCGTCGGCTCGGCTCATTGCGAGTAGGCCGCCTGACCCGCGTCCCTTCGGCGAGCCGCTCTCGCCCGGCAACCCGACCATATTCCGGATGCTCGAGCTAGGCGATGATTTGGTTACCACGGCTGAACGGAGCAGCCCACGTGGCGTCTTTGTGTTTACCCTGCCTCCTTCTTGGGTGACTCGATGGCGCTACAACGACCCCGAAATCACCCTGAACTTGACGGCTGAACTCGATGTCTTCCGCGGGCCGCTAGAGTGTGATGGTTGCTTCGCCAACAACCGGATGGTCATGACCGACATACACTTCTCCCCCAGCGCTCCGGTGACGGTCAAGCCGGTAGAACTGATCTGGTACGACAGCAGCGGGACACTTAGGTTTCCAGGAGCGCCTGCCACCGTGTGGCGCTGGCTCACCCCGGTTCTGCCAACGGCGCGGGCAAACATTAAACCATACGTGGCGACCGTCGACGCGTCGGGCAGCGTGACCAAATACCTTAATGGCGCGTTCAGCACATGCACTCTAGGTTCTGGTACCTGCGGGGACGGGAGTGGCAATTGCGACAAAAATGCCTTGCAATTCTGCGGCTGTCCGGCTGAGTGTTCGGAGCCTGCAAGGCGGTATCTTATCGCCCGACTGCTAGCCATGGTGTCTGGGGTTGAAGCAACGAGGTTTACCGAGCACCTGATTAGCGGGACCTACGGCGTCGGTCTCGTGGGCGCCATCGACCCGCCCATAGAGCTGGGGAGGGAGACCACGGTAGAGCTGGGGATGGAGCAGCCGGTAACGTTCTGCTGCAGACTGGACGCAATCACTCGCTTGCCGCTTCCGCTGTGGCGCGGAATAGCACTTATCCAGCCGCATCGGCCCCTTGGTGTCGCGGTGCACGAGGTGCTGCATCAGTACGGAATCTACCATGCAGGCGTGCTTTGCCCCGGGGCCCTCAACGGGAGCTGTCTGGCCACCGACTGGCCGCCAGACGAGCGAGGCAAGCTCCATGGAATTGGTATTGATGTCAGTCGGAACTCCTTCACCGCGTGCGAGAAGCGGCAGAGCGAGTTCAATGGCGGCCAGGGTGCTTTCTGCGGCGACCCTGCTGCTCCTCAACACACGTGCGGTCGGGGCGACTGCCGGAAGCTCATCTCTTGCGGAGACATGAGTGGTAGGTGCTTAAGGAACGCATCCGTCCCGTGTGGGTGCGACGCCGACTGCATTGTCGGCGGCTCCAACTTCGGCCGGTGTTCCGGCACCTGCGGGTCCACGATGACCGGCGCGTGCTCCCGTGATGCATCGATTCCGTGCGGCTGCGATACCGACTGCAATCTCGGCAGCTGTGTCACCAGGGAGGGCTATAAAATCATGGGCCCGCCAGATGTGGAGTGGGTGGACCTGATGTCGTACTGTGGCGATGGGAGGGATGGGAATCTGTGGATATCGCCAGAGAATTGGCAACAGTTCTACGATGCAGCTCTTGCGTACGACGATAGTGTGGGGGGAGGCCCCATTGGGCTGGGCAACATTCCCTCCGCATGCTATGCGGCTGCCCTGAGCGATGCGCAGCCCATCAGTGAACCGACGTTGCGTGTGGTTGGGTACGTTGCGGCTGGTGCCGTTGAGATTCTTGATGTGGGACGAGGTGCTGGAGGTGGCGTGGTCAGTGGTGCCGAAGAGTTGCACCATCGGCTCACAGTGCGGGATGCAGGAGGTGGCGTGCAGTGGACAACGCCACTTGCGGTTAACTACGTGGGCCATCCGGGCGAGGAGCTCGCAATCGTAACGGCCGAAGTGCCCGCGGCGGGTGCCGAAAGCATCGAGATCAGCGAAGACGGTATCGTTAAGGCGATACGGATGAGGACCGCGCAAACTCCAACCGTCACGGTGCTGCTTCCCGAAAAGGGGGCGCGCGTGTCAGGGGACTCGGTTACGGTCCGTTGGGTGGCCGATGATGCGGACGGTGACGAACTCACCGCTCGCGTGGATTACTCGGTAGATGATGGTCTGACCTTCCGCACCATTACCTCGAATGTCGCGGGAGACGAGGTATCGCTGCCGGGTCGGTACTTTAGCCGCGCCCGTCGAGCGCGCGTGCGCATCGTGGTGAACGACGGGTTCAACGAGGCCGAAGCGATCTCGGAGCGCTTCCGCTCGAAAGGGGCGCCCCCGGAAGTTCGCATCCTCGATCCCGACTCGGATACTTCTATTGCAGCGGGAACAGAGTTGTACCTTTCGGGCGACGCCTATGACGATGGCGGAGAGCCGCTGCCGGATCGTCGGCTTCGTTGGCGTGATGGACGCCATGTGTTGGGACGCGGCAGAAGGCTTAGTGTGGGCGACCTGTCGGTCGGCACCCATGAGATCAAGCTAGAGGCGAGAGGACGGCCAGGCCATCGCGCCAGTACCTCCCGGTACGTCCATGTCGTTCTCAGTCCTCTCGTCGCCCCGTCCCAACCGCAGGTCTGTTGCGCCTCCGCCGCCATCCGGGTTTGCTCCTGGGAGAACTCTGTCGATGCCTGCACCACCACGGGTGGTATCGCGGGGGAACCTGGCTCGGTGTGTGACGCTTTGACAGGCGGGTGCGCCCCAGCCCCTGCCGAGTTAGGGAACTGTTGTGAGCATCCGAATGGCGGTTGCTCGGCGGGTCCCGACGCTGATGCCATCGCTTGCGCATCTGCTGGGTCTGTCCCGCGTGCGTCCGCTGTGTGTAGCCCCGTGGGCGTCTGCGTATACTGACGCGGCGGTAGAAGTACGCGCGCACGGTGGCGGTGCCTCAAGCCATCGCCGCGTAGATGACGGTGGTGTCTGTTAAGCGGTGGAAAAGCAGTCAGCATCATCTTCGGTGCGTAAGTTCAGATCTCCTGACCCCACCGGCCAGGTGGGGTCAGGATTCTGGAAAATCACACCCAGTCACGGTAGACTGCTGGCCCTGCTCCTAGCGGCGTCCCGCACCAACAACATCCCTCGCGCTCGATTCAAACACGACCTCCGTAACAGGTGTGTTCTGTTCGCGGAACGGCCAGGCGACTCGCGGCCGTGAGCCTTGGTTCTGTGCGCTATCCACAGCCGCGGCCTGTGGGGTGCTGGGGCGGGCGTGGTAGACTGAATCAACAACCTAATGGCCGTTATGGTGTAGACTCGGGCTTCCAAATCGCAACTCCACACATCCAGCCAGCGAGTCGGCTCAGATCGCGATCCGCTCGATCTCATCGAGTGTGATCTCGTCCGTGGTGCGGTCGTAGAGTTTGGTCGTCCGCGGCGACTCGTGCGCCGCGATCTGCTGGGCGTGCTCGAGCGTGCCGCCGTTCTGGAGATACGCCGTGATCCCGGTCGCGCGAAATGTATGGTTGCCGATCTGGGGTAAGCGTCCGGCCGTCTGCCTCTTGGAAGCTTGCTCGAGGCCGCGTAAGCCTGTGGACATCGGAGGTACACGATGTCCCGAGATACGCACGATGGCACCAGACGGCACCGCGCACGTGAAGACGTCGAGCGGCTGCTAG
>CAZKRI010000085.1:0-10844 GCA_964555245.1 uncultured Myxococcales bacterium | reverse complement strand
CGGTCGCAACTGGTGAGAGGGCGTATTCGTGTTGACCTGGAACTCGGTGCCCTCTGGCGCGCCGGTGGCATCAAAGCGCTGGCCTTGGACGCTAAAGTAGCTGCCGTCCGGGCCAAGGCTCTCCCACACGACGACGAAGCTTCCGTCCGCGGCCGAGGTGACGGCCGGTTCGCGCTGGTGAGCGGTCGTGTACGTGTTGACCTGGAACTCGGTGCCGGCGGGTGCACCGCTGGCATCGAAACGCTGGCCCTGGACACTGTAGCCGCTGCCGTCCTGATACCGGCTACTCCACACGACGACGAAGCTTCCGTCCGCGGCCGAGGTGACGGCCGGATAGCGCTGGTCATGGGTCGTGTACGTGTTGACCTGAAACTCGGTGCCGTCGAAGAGCACGTCGCCTCGCAGCGAGTCGGGCGATATGAGTGAGCCCAGAGCGACGGTCAGGACGACGGTCAGTCCTGGTTGCGTACGGCGGATGATCGTCGTGGTCTTGCCCCCCCCATCGCTCGCGCGCTTCGGTCTGCCATGAGACGGCTCCAGTCGGCGCAGAGCGGATCGCAGCGTACGAGGTTGTCCGAGGTACGTCGAGAACCCCCAACCCCCGCCAGCCAGCTCGCCGTACCGAGGGTACCAGGCAAATTCCGCCTACAGAAAACCGGTTGCTTGAGGAGTTCCGGTTAACATAACCCTGAGGGTTGTTTCGGACCCGACCCCATCAGAGGTGTCGTGAGAGCACGTTGTCGGCGTTGTGGGGTCGGGTCGGAAACAAGAGCGATTGAAGGAAGCCGCGGAGCGCTCCGCGACGGTTGTCTATGGGCTTTGATCCGTTGTCGGGTGCGGCCGCACGGAGCGGTAAGCTGGCGCGGAGCGGTCGCATCGCACGATGGGAGCTGCCCGCGGAGGCGAAGCAGAGAGAATCCAGCGGGAGCCGCGAGCCTGAAGGCGCTGCCAGAGCGGACCCGGCGCACACGACACCATCGCGTAGCGCAGACGCGGAGTTCGGCAACGAGCGAGCGTGAAGCGGTGGCTCGGACTCATGACGAATCGAGCCTCGGAGCGAAACTGGCCAACACGATCGAGCCGGATCGGATCATCTCGACGGTAACCATCACACCGAGCCCGCACTGCGGGCAGCGGATGTTGGCAAGAGGGGCTTGGGGCGGCACAGGATCGCCGTCCTCCTGCTCGTCGACGGCACCTTGTGCAATGAGACTTCTGCAAAGAGCGACCTTCTGTTGCCGGCAGCAGTTGGCGAGCAAGCCGTAGTGCCGGATGCGCTGGAAGCCGCGCGGCAAGACGTGCAGCAGAAATCGCCGCAGAAACTCCAGGGCCTCCAGCTCCAGGATCCGCTCGCTGTTGCCCTGGGCGTAGTCCTTGTAGCGAAACGCGACCCGGCCCTGTTCAAGCGAGACGAGGCGGCTATTGGCGATGGCCACCCGGTGGGTGTAGCGCGCCAGGTACTTGAGCACGTGCTCGGGCCCGGCCATCGGCGGCTTCGAGTAGACGACCCATGGCTTAGCTCTGAGCTCACGGAGAAGGGCAGCGAAGCGCTCGGGCTGGGTCAGGTGCTCGAGCGTTGCCGTCAACGTGAGTTCGCCGCTCCGGTACGCTCGGCCGAGGTAGTCCAGAAACTTGCCACGGAAGACTCGGCTCAAGACCTTGACGGGGACGAAGTAGTTTGGGCGAGAGGCAATCCAGCGACGGCCGTCGAGTGAGAGACCGCCACCCGGGACGATGCAGTGGAGGTGTGGATGATGGACCAGGGTCTGTCCCCAAGTGTGAAGGACACAGAGCATGCCGATGCGCGCACCGAGGTGCTTGGGATCGGCTGCGATCTGGATGAGCGTCTGCGAGGCGGCGCGGAACAGGATCTCGTAGAGGACCCGCTTGTTCTGCAAGGCCACTGCAGCCAGTTCGGCGGGCAGCGTGAAGACGACGTGGAAGTAGCCGACGGGCAACAGGTCTCGGCTGCGCGCCTTAAACCACCGGGCACGACTTGCGGCCTGGCACTTAGGGCAGTGGCGGTTGCGGCAGGAGTTGTAGGCGACGCTGCGGTGCTCGCACTTGTCGCACTGCTGGACGTGGGCACCCAGGCGCGCGGTACGGCAAGCCAGCAGGGCTCGCAGGACTCGTCGTTGGGCGGCCGACGCCGATAGCCCCGGCACCTGTGCGGTCACAGGATCGGTCAGGGCACGGATGATGTCGGCCACCTCGAGCGATGACCGCTGCACGAGCGAGTCAGGTGACGTCTGTGATCAGGTCGAGCGGACTCTTGGTTGCAGTGATCTGGTCGCGACTGACATGCGAGTAGCGATCGGTCGAGGACAGGCGCTGATGACCGAGGAATCCCTGGACGACGCGGATGTTGACGCCGACCTCCAGCAGATGCGTCGCGCACGAATGACGAAGCGTGTGCGGACTGATGCGCTTGCCGATGGCCGTGGCGGCAGCGTCGCTGAGCACGCGATAGACCGAGCGGCTGTTGATGTGCCGTTTGCCGTCTTGTCCGGGAAAGAGCCAGTCATGGGGACGATAGGCCCGGTAGTATGCTCGCAGCGGCTCCAAGAGCGCTTGGGACAGCGGCACCAGACGGTCCTTGGCACCCTTGCCTTGGCGGACGTGGATCAACATGCGGCGGCTATCGATGTCGCAGATGCGTAGCCGTGCGACCTCGGAGGCCCGCAGCCCCGCAGCGTAGGTCGTCATGGCAAGGGCTCGGTGCCCGCCTAGAGAAAACCGGTTGCTTGAAGAGTTCCGGTTAACATAACCTCCAGAGTCGGACGCAGAAATGGCGCTATTTCGGCCTATCCACCTTCTTCACTGACCGTACCAAGATCGACCGACTTCTCGATGGGCTCGCAAACGCGGGACGAAGCGCGGTCGCCTGACCAGGCGCTGAAGTGGGTCGCCACGGAGGCAGCCTGCATCCTGCGGGCGTTTGTGGGCGACCGTGGCTCATCGTCTCGGCATGAGACCGTATCATTGGAGGTCCGCACATGAAGCGCATTTTCGTTCCAACAAGCACCGGGAGTGATTGGCAGAGGCTGCTCGCCCAGCCCGTTCTCCACTGGGAAAAGGGTAAGTCAGCGATGACGGCCGCTGCGTCTTGGGAGCGTGCGAGCGATGCGTTTCCTCCGGAGATCACGGCATTGCTGGACTCGTGTCTTGATGAGGACCTCGTTGGGCTCAAGCTACTTGCGGCGATCCCAGAATGGGACGTGCCGCTCGAAGGCGGCGAAACCGCGTCGCACACCGATGTGCTGGCCCTTGCTCGAAACGGTCGAGGCTTATGCATAGTCGCGGTAGAGGCAAAGGTCGACGAAGACTTCGGACCTCTCCTGAAGGAGAAGCGAGTTGAGACGTCGTCTGGTCAACGTGACCGGCTCAGATATCTTCATAAGCTACTTGAGATCCCGCCGCTAGATGACGCCATCCATTACCAGCTTCTTCATCGAACGGCCTCAGCGGTCCTCACAGCGCGTGAATTTCATGCGCGGGTCGCTGTGATGCTTGTGCAATCGTTTGGACAGAGAGCCTCCCTCCGCGAAGACTTCGAAGCTTTCTGTCGATCGCTCGGCGCACAGGACATGCCGGGAGGCATAAAGGTCGTTCGTTCGCTCAGCGAGCCCCGCCTCTTCCTGGGCTGGTGTGAGGGCGACCATAGGTTCCTCGAAGTAGAGCTGCCAAGTGCGGTCTAACCGACCGCTTCAGACAGATGCCGGACCGCCCGTCGAGCAGTCGGGAAGAACATGCTAGCGTCCGCCCGTGCAGTTCGAGTGGGACGTGGCGAAGGCTGCCGGGAACCTCGCCAAGCACGGCGTATCGTTCGACGAGGCAAGCACGGTGTTTGGAGATCCACTTGCTACCACGGTTGTCGATCCCGATCACTCGGTAGACGAGAAGCGTCTTCTGACGACGGGATTCTCGGATCGGCAGCGAGTTCTAAGCGTCTGGCATACGGAACGCGACGGTGCCGTCCGTATCATCGGCGCCCGCGAGGCAACTCCTCGCGAACGGAGGACATATGAGTCGGGTACGTAAGATGGGATCGGAAAACGAGATGCGACCGGAATATGACATTCGCGGTGGGGTGCGCGGCAAGTACTACGAGCGCTACCGCGCTGGAACCAACGTGGTGCTGCTGGAGCAGGATGTGGCAGCAGTGTTTCGAGACTCTGAGTCCGTCAATCGCGTCCTGCGCTTGTTGGTCGATCTAGCGCAGGCGAGCACGTCATCGAAGCACCGTCAGGGCCAATCATCGCGGTCGACGCGACCGCGCGCCCGGACCGGCTCGGGGAGGGCGAAACGGACGTCTGGCCGCGGCGGGTGAACGCCGCGACGTGAGTCGGCAGTGCAGAGCTCGTGACAGCATACGCGAATTTCATCGTTGATTTCCCGGATCGGTGCCGTGAGGTCCTAGCAGCAGGTTGACGAACTCGTTTCTCTGTTGACCGAGATTCGCCAGCGAGCGGCCCGCCTACAGAAAACCGGTTGCTTGAAGAGTTCCGGTTAACATAATCTCCATGGTCGGACTCAGAAAATGGCGCTATTTTTGCCTATCCGCTATCCGCTCCGCCGGCTCCAGGAGGACGCGGGGCGTATTACGGAGCGACCGGCGCGGCAAGCACTCTCTGAGGCCGCTAAGGCCAATTCGCCGGATCCGTTGCGATCACCGCCTGAGACCGCCGACACTAAATCCGCGCTTGCGATCAGCCACTTTCACGCCGCTTGCGTCCGCTCGACTGTCAGCTTGAGCCCGAGAGCTCGAAGCAGATCCATGATCGTATCGATCTTCGGGTTTCCGCGGCGCGACAGAGTGCGGTAGAGACTCTCGCGGCTCACACCCGCGGCCTGCGCAAGAGCGGCCATACCGCCTTTGGCGATCGCCACATTACGCAGCGCCTCCAGCAGGACGGCCGGCTCACCGTCTTCCAACGCGGCGTTCAGATACGCGACGATGTCCTTCTGCGTCTTCAAATAGTCTGAACCCTTGAATGCGGCCGCTTTCATGCTTGCCTCCGATACGCTCGCCAATATGACCTCGCTAGTTCGATGTCGCGGCCCTGCGTCGACTTCTCGCCCGCGCAAAGCAGCACGACGACGGTCCTGTCTTCCCGTGCGAAGTACACTCGATACCCCTTGCCTTCGCGTATCCGTAGCTCGAACACACCCGCACCGACGGCCTTCCAGTCGCCTGGGAGTCCGACCCTGAGGCGGTCGAGTTGAACGAGAATCCGCGCCTTCGCACGCCCGTCTCTCAGCTTCGCGACCCACCGATCGAACGGAACCGCGCCGTCAGCTCGGCAGTACTTCCGTATCTCGACCACCGGCCAAAAGTAGCCTACCGGCTACATTCCGTCAAGCTCGAAGACAGAGTCGCTGGCGGCGCAGAGCACTTCGAAGCGCGCGAGCGCCCGGTCGAGACGGTGCGGTCGTAGAAGTCGGCGCGCAACGCCTAGCCGCGACCGTCGATCTCGAGGACCGAGATGAAGGGGCTCTCGAAGGCGCCGCCGTCGCGCGTTCCCACCCACACGGCGTCGAGGAGCAGGGCCCCGCCTAGAGAAAACCGGTTGCTTGAAGAGTTCCGGTTAACATAACCTCCATACTCAGGCGCAACCCTGAATCGCAGCTGAAAATCCCTACCCTCAACACCGTCTTCACCAATTCCGTCGTCATCCGGCGCGCGCTCGCCATGCTGCGAGACGCAGGTCTCGTGGTCTTGCAAACCGGCGCTGCCGGAGGCGCTCGGCTGGCACGTGGCGCGGAGATGATTTCTCTGCTCGATGTCTTCGGAAGCGTCCTACCGCAAGTCGAACGCGCAATGGAAGCCGAGCTCGCGAAGATCAGTATCCGCGAGGTCGCCCGCAGGGTCGTTCAGGCGACGTGAACAAAAAGGAGAGAGAGACGCTCGATGCACGCCGCACACCGCCGCTACCTCGTTCTCGAGCAAGGACTCGGAGCCGTGCTCATCAACTTCGTGCTCAATTTCGGTATTGCCTGGGCGGCGTTCCGCGGCATGTCTGCAGTGCCGATGTGGGGAACGCAAAGCATCGCCGGTGACACGATCGGGACGTCGTTCGTGCTGCCCTTTCTTACCTGCCTGATCGTAACTCCGCTCGCGCGACGCGAAGTGACGCGTGGACGCCTGCCGGCGTTCGAGCATGGTCCCGGCGACTCTCGGCTGCTCGCGCTGCTGCCCAACACGACGTTCCGCCGCGCGCTCGTCCTCGGCGCGACAGCGACAGTGCTCATCGCACCGATCGCGATCTTCACGTTCCACTCAGCCGGCCTCGGCGGCATCGAGCCCGGCGCGTTCATCTGGATCAAGGCCGCCTATGCCGGCGTGCTCGCGGGCATCGTCTCACCACTGATCGCCGCCCGCGCGCTCGCGGACACAGGCCTCAACCAAGAGGAGACAAGAGGATGATGCGGTGTGAGTTCAACTTCCGTCGCGACCGCGCGTCAGTACTGAATCTAGGTCCGCTGAGCCGCTCCGCGATCTCCTCGCACCCCCTTGCTTCGTGAATCCGGATTCACACCGGTGAAGACGGCAAATCGCAGCTACCCACTATCCAGTGCGTGATGAGGAGGACATCCGATGACTGTTCGCTACGAAGCCGATGGCCCGGTTGTGGTCATCACCCTCGATCGCCCAGACGTGGCGAACGCGATCGATCGACCCACGGCGGACGCGCTGGCCGATGCGTTCCGCCGATTCGACGCCGATGCGTCGCTCTCTGTCTCGGTGCTCACGGGTGCCAACGGCAAGTTCTGCTGCGGCGCTGACCTCAAGGCGATGAGGAGCGGAGACCCCTCCCGAGTCAGCCGGGTCGCACCCGATGGTGATGGCCCGGTCGGACCGACCCGGATGCTCCTCGCCAAGCCGGTCATCGCCGCCGTCGAGGGGCACGCGGTTGCAGGAGGTCTCGAGCTCGCCGCTTGGTGTGACTTGCGGGTCGCGGCGCAGGATGCAGTCTTCGGAGTCTTCTGCCGGCGGTGGGGGATACCGCTCATGGACGGTGGAACGATCCGCCTCGCCAGGCTCATCGGGCACAGCCACGCCCTCGACCTCATCCTCACCGGCCGTGGCGTCTCTGGAGAGGAAGCGCTGCGAATGGGTCTCGCCAACCGTCTGGTCCCGCCGGGCCAGGCGCTACCCGAGGCGATCTCCCTCGCGCGCGAGATTGCTGGCCGGCCGCAGGCGGCGCTGCGCAGCGACCGGCTCTCGTCCTACGAACAGTGGTCCCTCGGGCTCGTCGAGGCGCTCGCCGGCGAGTACCACCACGGCATGGCCACGTTGGCGACAGGCGAGCTGGTTGGTGGACTCGACCAATATGCGTCTGGCGATTGGCGGCGAGGCCCCGGCACCTGAGGCGTGCTTTGCCAAAGGAGATGACCCCGATGACTTCCCTGTCTGATGATCCGTCGGTGGTGCAGCGGATTCTCGACCACATCGACAACAAGACCACCGATCTCAGCGAGACGAGCTGGCGCGAACCGGTCGCAAACTATCGTTCAGAGGAACGCTTCGCTGCCGAGCTCGGACTCGTCTTGCGCCGCTACCCGACGCCATTCTGCCCTTCCGCCGCATTGCCCGAGACGGGATCCTACGTCGCCCGCGATGCCGCAGGTACGCCGCTCCTAGCGGTGCGGGGAATTGACGGTCAGGTGCGCGCCTTCCGCAACGCCTGCCGTCATCGCGGCACGCAGCTCGTCGCCGGCGCAGGCTGCGAGAAGGCGTTCGTGTGCCGCTATCACGGCTGGACCTACGCCCTCGATGGGCATCTTCGCCATGTGCCGCACGAGCACGGCTTTGCTGGCCTCGACAAAAACGCTCGAGGCCTCGTGCCGGTGGAGACCGTCGAGCGGCAGGGCATCGTGTTCGTCACGCAGGAAAAGCCAGGGATCGCCGACACGGAATTGGACCAGCTCCCTCCGCTGATCCCGTCGAGCCAGCGGCTGCGTACGACCGTCGAGCGCGAGGTCAGAGTCAACTGGAAGATCCTCGTCGAAGGTTTCCTGGAGGGCTATCACATCCGTTCGACCCATTCGCAGACGTTCTACCCCGTCCAGTTCGACAACCTGAACGTGGTCGAGACGTTCGGCAGGAACAACCGTGTGGCCTTTCCGTACCGCGCTATCAACAAGCTTCGCGCGGTACCGCCGGCGGAGCGTTCCACAGACGGGAAGCTCACGTACGTCTATCACCTCTTCCCGAACGTCATGGTGGCGACGTTCCCGGCGAGCATCTTCATGACCGTGCTCGAGCCCTTGGCCATTGACCGCACGATGTTCGTCACCTACGTACTGACGGACCGCGGCGAGAACGATGACGAATCCCAAGCGGCGTTAAAGCGCGGCGCGGATCTCGTCGACCTTGGCGCGGCCGAGGACCAGGCGGTCGCGTGCGCTATCCAGCAGGGCCTCGCGAGCGGCGCCAACGAGTTCTTCGAGTTCGGACGATTCGAAGGCGCAATCAGCCATTTCCACCGCACCCTTCACGCCGCAATCGACGGGAGCGGCAAGTGATGGAGACCGCTACGGAACTACGACCACGGATAGGCGTCGATGAGATTCACCTCGGCCAGGTCGAGTTCTGGGCCGTCACACGGCACGCTGACATTGTCGAGGTGCCCCGCAACCCTGCAAACGTTCTCCTCCTCCGCCTCCTACGGCGGCGTGAACTTGATCGATCAGCCCCCGAGCTTCAGCGAGCTCTTCGGCCCCACGATCGTCATGGACGATCCGCGTCACGCACGGCTGCGGCGCATCGTCTCGCGCGCCTTCGGGCCCGGACTTCTGCGTCAGGTTGAGGTCGGCGGCCAGCGCATCCGCGAGGGCGAGAAGGTCGTCATGTGGTACAACTCGGGCAACCGCGATGAGGCCGTCTTCGAGGATCCGTACCGTTTCGACGTGCGCCGCACCCCCAACGAGCACGTCGGCTTCGGCGGCCCAGGACCGCACTTCTGCCTCGGCGCCCACCTCGCGCGGCGCGGGATGGCGGGCGGATCGCAACCTCGATGACCAACGCGCGCAAGACACGCCGCAAAGGGCGAGGCCCAAAGCAGTTGGACGGCAGTACTCGCGAGCGTCTGGTGCGGGCAGCGCGTGAGGTGCTCGAGCGCGGTGGCTACGCCACGGCGTCGGTCATTGCCATCGCCGAGCGAGCGGGGGTTTCGGCAGGAGCGCTCTATCGTCACTTTCCTTCGAAGGCCGAGCTGTTCGTGGAAGTGCTCCGTGCCGCAGGGGAACACGAACTCGCCGAGATGAATGCGGCCGCGACCCATGCGGAAAGCTTCACGGGGCGACTCGAGGCCGTCGTCGCGACGTATGCCCGTAGGGCGTTGCACAACCGCCGGCTCGCGTGGGCGCTCGTCTATGAGCCGATGGATCCGCTCGTCGACGCTGAACGCCTGGTCTACCGGCGAAACTACTGCCGCGGAATGGCGGCGCTCCTGCGCGAAGGCATCGCGGCCGGAGAGTTCCCGAACGAGAACGCGGACCTCACGGCCGCAGCGCTCGTCGGGGTGATCAGCGAGACACTCGTCGGGCCGCTGTCGCCGATCGGGGGTGAGACCTCATCGGAGTCGGAGATCGTGGCCTCGCTGCTGCGCTTCTGCCGGCGCAGCGTTGGGGTGCGCGACGTTCCGACGCTGCGGAGAGTCCGCGCGAGAGGAGCTCGAGGACGAGTGAAATGACGACATCCGCCGCCGCCCTGCAACGCGCCCGCGCCGGCGCATGCCGACGTATCACTCGAAAGGCTCGTGCTTGTCTCCCGGCGCGACCACCACGTGGATGCGTTTGGGCGAGTACCGGCTCGTGCTCGGACCGTAGTGGTCGACTAGGTAGCGAAGGAAGCTTGCGAACGCCTCGATCTCGTCGTCCTCGGTCTCCTGGAACACGACTTCTTCACTTCCGTCATCCAGGTTGGTCGTAGCGCGGACGATGAGGCCGTTGCGAGCGGGTCGGATCTCGAACTTCATGACGTGCCAGCCTAGCGGAAAGGTGCAACAAACTCCCGCGATGGGAAGTGCGCTTCGCGATACCTAACGTGGCGGTGAGATTCCGGCTACAGAGTCACGGCACGCAACCCAAAGTGCGGTGAAGCGGCTACGAAGTGCCGATCGCTGCTGTACACCTCATGCAGCCCGGCTTCTGCGGCACACGCCAGGTGCAGCGCATCGGCGGCTCGCAGGAAGACGCTCGCCGGCAGCGTGGCCATGCGGTGCGCTTGAGCCTCAACGAGCGAGGAGGTCACGGGCAACGCGGTCCATAACCCGGCGTCGAGGTCGGCTTCGACCTGCGCCGCGAGCTGTCGAAACTCGCGCTGCGTCAGTCGCTTCTCACGGAAGTGCCGGTGGAACGTGGCCACTACTTCGCCGCGACCCGTAGTGCAGCATGCGAGCCCGTCCGACGCTTCGGCACGGGCACGAACCCGCAGGCTGTCCGATTCCATCAGGTAGAGCTTCGCGAGATAGCAGGAGTCGAAGTAGATCATCGCCCGTCGCGCATGGCGGAGATGATGGTCGCGCTGTCGGGGCCACCGACGGGCCGCTTAATGAGTTGCGCGACGCCGCGCAGCAACTTCCGCCTACGGAACGGGTTACCAGCGGGCGTCCTCGCCGGGGGCAGCATCCGCGCAACGGGATTGCCGCGCTCGGTCACGACGACCTCGCCCTCGGCTTTCACTTTGCGCAGCCAGTGTCCGGTCTTGTCGTGGAGCTCCTTGATGGAGATGGTCTTCATGGCGTCCCCAAGGTGTCACTAGAGACACTTCATGTAAAGCATCACTCCCGTGCCGCGAGCCAGCCGCAGATGCGATCTCGAGTCTTCGCGTCGAAATC
>CAZKRI010000084.1:0-18274 GCA_964555245.1 uncultured Myxococcales bacterium | reverse complement strand
AGGTGCCCCTGCGGCAGCCAATCGCTCAGCGACGGTGCCAGCAGTAGGGCTTGGTCAGGCAAATACGGGCGAAAGCTTGTCGACATGCCGCATCCTACCAGACTCTCGTCGCATGCCGGTTTCTGCCGCGCACACTCCTAGTAGCTATACGCGGAATACAGAACGGTCATTGAATCTCGTGCATTGCCTGGTGGAGAAACGCTAGCTGAGCGCTACGTTCCGCCTCCAGTTGCTGCTGCGGCAGAAAGACCGGCTCCTGCCGAATCCGGGCCAGTCCCAGACGCTCGAAGAGCCGCGCGCGTGGCGACGGATTGAACAACATGGCGGGTTTCCCGTAGGCGAGTGTGATTGCACACGCATGGACACGATCGCTCAGAGTGAGGGACGTGTTGGAGTAAACCGTGAAATAGGTGAAAGGCTCGTCGGAGGCGATCGCGCCGGGGCGTTGGTAGATCTTCCATGTCACGTGAGGATTGAAGCGGTGCTCTGGCCGTATGACCCGGTAGCCCGCGAGTACGTTCGGGAGACGGCGAAAATCAAGCAGCGCACCGATGTAGGCTTGCCACTTACCGGTGTCCGCGAGCCGCTCTAGCAATCGGGGCGAAGTCGCGCTCCACTCATGCCCGAGGGCCCGGAATCTATGAGACGACGTTCCATGGAGTGCGATGTCGCCGTCGAGCCGAAAACGCGGTTCCGGAAAGCGGTCGAAGTTGACCGTTACATAGGGCTCGATCTGGAGCGGGAAAGGTTGGTACGCCTTGGGAGCGAAGAACGCGCTATCCAGGCCGCTGTACGACCATGCGCACACATCCTTGAGAGCGTCGTACGTATCGACATCGCGGGTGCAAAGAATCGCCGGTGGATACTCGGCGAGGAATCGTCGAGTCTGCTCGACCTCTTCTGGCGTGTAGCGAAACAGCGCGGCACCAAGGAGAAGGATCTTCGTGCCTCGTGCGCGGAGCGCCCGGAAGGTGGGCTCCCAAAGCGCCCGAAAATGCACTGTGAACAGCGGACCCTGGAGGACAAGCCAGTCGATATCGAGAAAGCGCAGTAGCACGATATCATTGGGTGGGTTGCCCTTTCGCTGATCGTGGAACGTTCTGTATCCGGGCTGATCCTGTATGAAGTTGACGATAGCGTCCGGAAAGACCTGTTCGAGGATCCATTTGCCCCCGACATTGAAAAAGGCGTTTCCGATGTTCTGGCCCCAGAATCCGGAGACCAGAGCTACACGTCGTGGTCCAATCATCAGGTGGCAGGATCCACGGTGATCGCGCGGCCGCCCTTATCCCTGATCAAAGGCGCGCGAGCAAGCAGACAACGCTCACGATCGGTTGCCTTCGTTGCTTCCCGAGCCGGAGCTATCGCAGCATCGGTGTGGTTGCGGATCGCTGGACCGTTGCTCAGCGTCGCCCTCGTCGTATCGATGGGATGTGACTCAAGCGACCAGCAGAACGGTCCTGCGATTCGAACGAGACGACCGCACGGAGCCGCACGCAAAGTTGATAGCCCATTCTCGGTGGTCAGTTTTGGTGGTCGTTGCGACGGCAACTCGGACGACACGGAGGCGATCGAGGCTGCGCTTGGTGCGGCTCGCGCTCTTGGTGGCGGTGTGGTCGAGTTTCCTGCTCGAACCTGCGGCGTCAGTCGACCGCTTCTCGTCGGTACGGGTATCACCGTGGCCGGAAATGGGAGGCGCTCACGCATCAACGTCCTGAGTGCTATGCAGGCGATGTTCATATTCCGCGTGGAAAAGACCGGATTCGCCGGAGGTATGCGCGACCTACATATCGATGGAAGGAGCCTCGCAGACTACGGGGTGATCATCGACTCATGGCTCAACGCTCGGTTTTCGAATCTCGAAGCGAACAACTTTCGGCAAGCGTTCGTCCAGATCTCGTCTGACCAACACGGTGATTCTGCCGGGCACGTCTTCGATCAGGTGTGGGTGCGCGACGATATCTCGACGCGTCCCATCGGATCTCGGTTTGCGCAGCTCCGAGCCGGCAAAACGGGAAAGGTCACCGACACGGCATTCCGCGATTGCGCCGTAACTGCCGGCACCGCCTTCATCTCCCCGAGTCTTTTTCTTTGGGAATTGTCCGACACGACGCGAGTGCTACTAGAACGGTGTCGGGTTTCCACGACCAAGGAGTTCACCGGATCCATACTGATTGCACAAGAGCCCGCAGCACCGAGGGGCGCGCTGGTTCACGACAAAAACTCTGGTCACAACATCGTCCGAGATTTCTACCACGAGCAAGTGGGAAGCTCCGGTGCAATTGGCGTCATGATCGACGGCGCGCGTCATGCAGCTGGACAACTCCAACGAGGTAACGTCGTGGAGAACATCAACATGCAGCCGAGTCGTGCGACGGCCGTTTGGCTTAGAAACACGGGGCACATCGGTAACACCGTCGACAACCGCATTTTGCTGCCGCAACGCACGGCGACGTATTCCCGAACCGTGGTCGTAGGTCCGGGTGTAACACATACGCGAATCTGGGTGATGGGCGGCGACAACTCGATCAGAGTTGGGCCAAGCGAGGCGGATACGATCGAGGACCGAGGGCGGAAGACCTGGGTCAACGGGCAACTCGCAGTATCGTCTGCACGTGCTAACGACCGGCCGGACCCTGCTGTCCTCGGCGCGAACGTTGGCGACACGATTCACAATACGAACGACGGTCGCGTATACGTCGTGACAAGATCCGGTCGCGCTGTGCAGGTCAATGCGGGTACATCCCGTCAGCGCGTCTACGCATGGCTGACTCCACAATCACGAAACGTGTCCCTAGGCTTCCTACCGGAGCATAGTTGGGTGGTACAGCCCGTAACCGCGGACATCGTCGAGCCGTTCAGTGGCAGCCGGGAGGTCACCATCGAGATCGGGACAGCCGATGATCCCGACAGATTCGGTATCCTCGGGGGACTCAGCCACCAGGGAGTCACCCCCGCGGCCGCCGGTGGCGCGGGTGGCTACAACGCAGGCCGCATCGAAGTCATCGCTAGAGTTTCCGGATCCACCGACCAGCCGTCCGCCACCGGCAGAGCGCTAGTGTTGGTGGAGTACTATGAGGTCGGCTCACCGCAGTAATTCCTCGAACGCATCCGTAATGCGCTGTAGGTCGAACGTCCGTTCCGCGTAGCGCCGTGCGCTCTCGCCCGCTTCCTCGCGTGCGAGCGGATCGTTTCGCAGCTCATCCGCGGCCGCCAGAAACGCGTCGTTGTCCTCGGGAGGCACCACCCGACCCGCGGAGCTGCGCTCGATGATTCGGGCGGCGAGATTCTCCGACGGAATCGCCGCGAGCAAGGGCCGCTGCGCACAGACATACGTGAGCACCTTCGACGGAACCGAAAATACTCCGGCGTCCGGCTCGAGGATGGCGACCAATACATCCGCTGAGCTCAGCACCTCGGCCATGCGTTCGAAAGGTTGAAAGGGAAGCAGGAGCAGGTTCTCGAGGCCTTTGGCTGCCTTCTGTTCGGTAAGCCAGGTAGCACCGAGACCCTGGGAGATCACCACCACGCGCACTTGCTCGTCGTCCCGAAAACGCTCGGCCAAGGCGAGCAGCAGCCCCGGGTTGTGCTTCATTCCGAGCGTGCCGGAGTAGAGAAAACAGAATTTGCCCGAAAGACCGTGCGCATCCGACCAGGCGTTACGGCGAGGCTTCAGCGGGAGCTCATCGAGCGGCGCCCAGTTCTCGATTACCGAAACTTGACTCCGATCCACGCCCAGCCGATCGGTCAACGGGAGAAAATCTGCGGTGATGAGGATAACGCGGTCGCTACGTCGGAGAACGAGTCGATCGAGCCGGCGGTAGTATCCGCCTACGATGAATCCCACCAGCGGCATGCGCTGGCGAAGCAGCTTTTCCACGGCCAAACCGTAGAAGTCTTGAACCCAACTGACGAAGCGGACCCCGTTTTTCGTGCAGCGCCGCTGCAGGATCGACTGCGCCTCGGTCGGCGTGTTCGCGGAGATCACCCAGTCCGGCTTCAGTTTCTCGACCTCCCGAGCGAGGAGCCCGCCGTACTCGACCTCCTGGAACCGGCGCTTGAGAAAAGAGTGTTTCCGAAACGGCGCCGATAGGCCGATTCCGACAACCTTGAACTCCGCCGGATCCTCCGCCCGCCGCTCGAGCGCGCCACGCGGGGTTTCGATGGACGCCGCGTAGACGTGGGTGACCGAGTGCCCGCGCGCCGCCAACGCCCGGCTCAACTGTACCTGGAAGGGATGACCGGCGTAGTCGTGGACTAGTAGCTTCAAGCGGCGGTCTCTCCGTGCGCCTATCGAACGCGCTTATGACGCGACGGGACGAACCGATCAAAGCGAGCCACGTCCACCTTTGTGCGCAGGGGCTCGTCTGTTATCATGGGTGCGCATTCCGCTCGCGCCGGCTTGTGCCGGGGGGCGACGGCCTCGCGGGGGCGAGGGGTGGCGGAAGAGGAGGAGGGCGATGCGGAGGGTTCTCGTGACCGGGGCCGGTGGGTTCATCGGCCATCATCTCATCAAACGTCTCAAGAGTGACGGCAACTGGGTTCGCGGGGTCGACATCAAGCCCCCGGAATTCGAACCCACGCGCGCCGATGACTTCCGAGTGCTCGATATGCGGCGCTGGGAGAACTGTCTGGAAGCCACGCGCGGGGTCCACGAGGTGTACGCCTTGGCCGCCGACATGGGTGGCATGGGGTTCATCTCGGCCAATCACTCGCTGATCCTCCACAACAACTCGCTCATCAGTATCCACACGCTAGAGGCTGCCCGCCAGAATGGCGTCGGGCGGTACCTGTACACGTCGAGCGCGTGCGTATACCCCGAGTACCGCCAGATCGATGCCAACGTCACGCCGCTCAAGGAAGCGGACGCATACCCTGCCCTCCCTCAGGATGCCTACGGCTGGGAGAAGCTGGTGACGGAGCGGCTCTGCACCCACTACCGCGAGGACTACGGGATGCAGACGCGGATCGTCCGGTTTCACAATATCTTCGGGCCGTTGGGGACCTGGGAGGGTGGTCGCGAAAAGGCGCCCGCGGCGATCTGCCGCAAGGTCGCCGAGGTTGCTGCGGGTGGCACGATCGAGGTTTGGGGCGACGGCGAGCAGACCCGGTCGTTCTGCTACATCGACGACTGCGTCGAAGGGATCACCCGAATCATGCGCTCCGACCACGGCGAGCCGCTCAATCTGGGGAGCGACCGCATGGTGACGATCAACCAGCTCGTCCAGATCGTCGCCGCCATTGCTGGCAAGCAGGTCCGCATCAAGCACATCGACGGTCCGATGGGTGTGCGTGGGCGTAACTCGGACAATGAACTGTGCCGCAAGGTGCTGGGTTGGGAACCACCCACCTCTCTGGAGGACGGTCTGAAGCCCACCTACGCCTGGATCGAGCGGCAGGAGACGAACAAGCGCAGGCATACTCAGCCGAGGCCAAGCACCGCGGTCGGCGAGGGAGCCGGAGCGCCCATGCTCGCCAAGCGAGCGGGTGCTTGACGCGCCGGTAACCAAAGTCTTCGCGCCCCAGGAAGGGGACAGCCGCGCGCGAGCGGGGCTGTCCCCTTCGTGTTTTGACTGTTAGATTGAGCGCCCATGTCGGTGCGTAAGGCGATCATCCTGGCCGGCGGCAGAGGTACGCGCCTGTACCCGCTCGCCCGCGTCGTCTCCAAGCAGCTCATGCCGGTCTACGACAAGCCGATGATCTATTACCCGCTGTCCACGGTCATGATGGCGGGGATCCGTGAGGTGATGGTGATCACGACTCCGGCCGACCAGCAGGCGTTCCAAGCCCTGCTGGGCGACGGGTCGCAGGTGGGGATCCGCATCTGTTACGGCGTCCAGCCGCAACCAGGCGGCCTTGCTCAGGCGTTCGTCATCGGCCGGCAGTTCATCGGCCAGGACGCGGTGTGTCTGATCCTGGGCGACAACATTTTCTTCGGTCATGGCCTGGTCGGTTCGCTTGCAGCGGCGGCTGAACGGCAGGCGGACGCCACGGTGTTCGCGTATCGAGTCAGCGATCCGCAGCGTTACGGCGTCGTCGAGTTCGACCGTTCGGGTCGCGCGCTCTCCATCGAGGAAAAGCCGCGCCATCCCAAATCCTCCTATGCCGTGACCGGCCTGTACTTCTACGACAATCGGGTGGTGGACATCGCCGCCGGGCTCAAGCCCTCGGCGCGCGGCGAGCTGGAGATCACCGACGTCAACCTGTCCTATCTCGAACGGGGCGAGCTCACCGTCGAGGTTCTGGGGCGGGGGATTGCATGGCTCGACACGGGCACCTACGCGTCCCTCCTGCAGGCCTCGAACTTCATCCAGACCATCGAGGAACGGCAGGGACTCAAGGTGGCCTGCCTGGAAGAAGTGGCATTCCGCACCGGGCTCATCGACGTGGCGCAACTGGAGCGGCTCGGTAAGTCGATCGGAAATGAATACGGCGCCTATCTCCTCGACATCGCGCGCACCGCCGAGCGCACGTGAAGATCGTCACCACCAAACTGCCGGGCGTCGTCATCGTCGAGCCCGACGTTCAGCGCGACCCGCGAGGGTTCTTCGTCGAGTCGTTCAGTGTTCGGACCTACGCCGAGTCGGGGCTCCATGCGCTGGGTGTCGACGGCGAGCGCATCCTCCAGTTCAATCACTCGCACTCGGTGCGCGACACGGTCCGAGGGCTGCATTTCCAGGAGCCACAGGCGCAGGGCAAGCTGGTCTGGGTCATGTCCGGGCGGGCGTTCGACGTCGCGGTGGACGTGCGGCGCGGGGCGCCGACGTTCGGAAGCTGGGCTGGCGTCGAGCTGAGCGGCGAGAACCATAAGCTCATGTGGATACCCAAGGGCTTCGCCCACGGCTATGCGGTCTGGAGCGACGCGGCGGACGTCATCTACGCCTGCACCGATCTCTACGCTCCCGCCTCGCAGCACGCCATTCATTGGAACGATCCAGCGATCGGCATCGACTGGGGCGTGCGTGAGCCGCTGCTGTCCGAGCGCGACACGCGCGCGCCGCGGCTGAGCGATGCCCCTGTGCTTCCGGTCTACCGTCCAGCGCCGGAGAATCCGTAAGCAGGGGTCATCCGCCCGCTCATTCGACTGAGGCGGCCAGGCGCACGATCACCGAGTCGGCGAGCATCAGACCTTCGGCGGTGAGCGCCAGGTGGTCGGAGCGAGTCTGCAGGAAGCCGCCCGCAACGAGACCGGGCAGCGCGGGCGCGGCGGACGCGAGATCGGCACCGAACTGGGTGGCGAACTGCCTCGTGTCGATGCCGTCGAGCAGGCGGAGCCCCAGCATGAGGTATTCGGACACCGCGGCGGACCGGTCCAGCGTCTCGTGGGTGGCATGCCGGCTCTCCCCGTTCGCTGTCATGTACATCTCGGGCTGGCGGACATTCGAATAGCGCGCTCCGAAGACGCCGTCGTCACGGTCGACCGACCGGCAGAACCCGTGTGCGCCGGCGCCCACCCCCAGATAGTCCTGCCAGCGCCAGTAGCCGAGATTGTGACGAGACTCCCGGCCCGGCTTGGCGAAGTTGGAGATCTCGTAGTGCCGGTAGCCGGCCGCGGTCAGTCGCTCGATTGTCAGCTCGAACATCTCGCGTTCCGTCTCTTCGGGCAGGGCATCGATGCCTCCGCTGTCGCGGAGCCGAGTCAGCGGCGTGCCCGACTCGTAGGTCAAGCCGTACGTCGAGACGTGCTCCGGATTGAGATCGAGCACGCGGTCCAGATCGGAGCCCCACTCGGCCAGGGTCTGTCCGGGAACGGCGAAGATGAGATCGCACGAGACGTTGTCGAACCCGACTGCGCGCGCGGCCTCGACGGCTGCGACCGCGTCGGTTGTTCCATGCACGCGGCCCAACGTAGCCAGGTGCCGGTCGGCGAAGCTCTGGCAGCCGATGCTCAGACGGTTGACGCCCGCATCTCGGAATGCCGAGAGCTTTTCTTCGGCGCAGCCTTCGAGCGTACCAGGGTTGGCTTCCAGGGTGATCTCGCCACCGTCGATGATCCCGAACGTCGCGCGGATACGATCGAGCACGTGGCCGATGGTGTCGGCCGAAAACAGCGACGGGGTGCCACCGCCGAAGAACACCGTATCGAAACGCGCATCCTCCCATGACGGGCTGCCCGCCGCGGCTTCCAGCTCTCGAACGAGCGCCTCCCGGTAGCGCGCTTCGGGAATCTCGCGGACGGCGTAGGTGTTGAAATCGCAGTAGGAGCAGCGGTGGCTGCAGTAAGGGATGTGTATGTAGGCGGAGCGGGCCACCTAGAAGTATTTGCGCAGCACCGCCACGACGACGCCGCGGACCTGAAGGTCGCGGTCGCGGACGAGGATCGGCTGATACTTGGGATTGGCTGGCTGTAGCCTCACCGTGCGGCCTTCGCGATAGAACCGCTTGACCGTGGCCTCACCGTCGATGCTGGCGACCACCATGTCGCCGTTGTTCGGTTCGGGACGCTCCTCGACGACGATGTGGTCGCCGTCGAGAATCCCCTCGTCGACCATCGAGTCGCCGACTACGCGAAGCACGTAAGCCTCTCGTTTTCGGACGAAGCTTTCGGGGACCTCGATGGTGTCGTCGCCCTCGATCGCCTCGATCGGCGAGCCCGCGGCGACTCGGCCCAGCAGCGGTAGCTCGATGGCGCGGACCTTGCGCTTTTTCTCGACCAGCTCGATCGCCCGGCTGTGATTCCACTTGCGGCGGATCATGCCCTTGGCCTCGAGGTTGGCCACGTGTTTGTGGACCGTGGCCAGCGACCGAAGCTCAAATTGCCGGCCGATCTCGTCGAGGGTGGGCGCGTAGCCGTGCTCGGCGATCCCGTTCTCGATGAAATCCAGAATCTCTTTCTGGCGTTTGGTGAGCGTCGTCATGTCACCCCCCGATCTTGCGGCTCCGGATCGGGTCCCACCCTAAGCGAAAGTTCGGCGAAGCTCAAGGCGTGCCCACGTTCGTGGCACGGCGTAGCTCGGCGACGGCCTCGTTGTGCTCGCCCAGCGTCGTGGAGAAGCGATGCGAGCCGTCGCCGTTCGCCACGAAGTAGAGATACTTGCTGGGCATCGGCTGCAGCGCGGCCTGCAGCGCTGCCAGTCCTGGGTTGCCAATGGGCCCGGGTGGCAGACCATCATTGGCGTAGGTGTTGTAGGGGCCTGGCGTCCGGACGTACTCGTGCAGTACTGCCCGCTCCCAAGGGATGCCGGCCACCCGCAGTCCGTAGATCACCGTTGGGTCGGCCTGCAAGCGCATCCCGCGGCGCAACCGGTTGTGGAAGACCGACGAGATCAGAGGGCGCTCTTCGGGCAATCCGGTTTCTTTCTCGATGATGGACGCGAGCGTCACCGCCCGCCGCAGCAGCTCTTGCTGGCGCTCCGGCTCCGAAACGACCCCTGGTGTGCTCTCCAGGTCTGCTGCATGAGCCGACAGGGCACCCGGAAAGTGCGCGGCCAACTCATCGAGCAGCGCGCTGCTCACCTGTCCGAAACGTGCGATCTGCATTGCCACGATCTCGCGGGCGCCCATGCCCGGGGTCAGCGCATACGTATCGGGGAACAGGTAACCCTCCATGCAGTTGACGCGGGGGGGCACCGGGACACCGCCAGCGAGGCTCGGATCGCAGGCTGCGGCGCGGTATTCGGCCGCGCTCGTGATGCCCTGTTGTTCGAGTAGGGCGGCGATCTCAAAAGAATCCATGCCCTCGGGCACCGTCAGCGTGAGCATCGCCTGCAGCGGCGCGCGTACCAGCTCGCTGAGCACGGCCTCCGGAGTCATCGGCCCGGAGAACCGGTGGATGCCGTGGCGAAACTGCCGGTCGAGAGCGTCGAGGCGGGCGAGCAGCAGAAGAATCCGCCCGCTGCGCACCACCCCGGCGGCCTCCAGCCGCGCGGCGACCTCGCTCGCGCTCTCACCCGGGGTGATCTCGATGTCGACGGCTGGGTGGATGGCGACCGGAGCGTAAAGCAGGAAGAAGAACGCGGTCGAGAAAGTCGCAACGGCCAGCGCGGCGGCTGCCGAGGCAAAGAGGCCCTTCGGCCGGGTCAATCCTGACCTCCGCTCTCGATCGATGGCGTGAGGCGATCCAGGTAGGCCTGAAGGATCAACACCGCAGCCAGCTTATCGATGACACCGCGCCGGCGCACGCGAGACATGCCGGCGTCGACCAGGACCCGCTCACTCTGCACGGTCGTCAAACGCTCGTCTTGGTAGACGACGGAGAGACCCGTGGCCTTCTCGAGAGCGTTGCCGAACTGGCGGATCCGCGCGGCTTGATCGCCTTCGCGGCCATCCAGCTGCAACGGCAAGCCCAGCACGAAGCGCTCGAGCGGGTAGTCCGCGAGCAGGCGCATCACTTTGGCAATGTCGAGCGCGAGCTTGCTGCGCTCGACGACACCGAGGGGTTGCGCTGTGAGCGCGAGCGGATCGCTCACTGCGACCCCGATGCGCCGGTCGCCCACGTCGAGCCCTGCAGTCCGTTTCACCGTTGACGCCTTCGCGATCGTTGCGACGACGATCGAATAGAACCGAGGGCCTCCGTCGTCAAAGACCGGTACCGTGCCAGGACTCACCTGGCAATGGGAAGGACCTGAGCAGAGAAAACCCTTTGAGTATTGACTTCTGACCAGACGATCGGCAACCTGGTCGTTAGACTTTCGTACCTAACTCCCTATGGGAACGAAAGAAAGTGGTGGGGTGCGGTGGTGGTGCGGAAACTCAGTATAGAAAATTTGCGCGCTGGCATCGGGGCGATCTTCACGCCCCCCGCGGTGATGGTAGTCATCGCGTTATTTGCCGTCCTCTCGACACCAACGATCAGTACCGACAACGGTCGCGATTCCGTCCTCAATTATGGGCGCGCCATCGCGATGGCGCCGGTTCCCGATAGCGTGTCGGAGCCGGAGCTACCGACCGGCACGCTGACCCCTCGCATTGGCGCGGGCGAAACCGTGATGAGGCCGTCCGTGGCGCCCCGCGAGGGCACGCACGAGCTCGTCGGGCCGCTGCAGATCGCCAGAGCCTCCGTCTTGGGACCCTCCGTCCCCGCATTCCTTGCACGGAATCGTTCGGGCGAGCCTCGTAAGACCTATGGCTTCTCCTATCTGCTCGGCACGGATGACTTCGTCGGTCCGCCGGAACCAGCCAGCCGCATCGCCGACACGATGGTTGCTCCCATCACGCGAGCACAACCCCATCAGGAGCTGGCCGAGTTGGTCGGCCCCGTGCTACCGGCCCCCGAGACGTTGGCGGCCGGTGAGTTCGTCGGGCCGGTGAAGCCCGAGTACCTGGAACTCGCCGACTGCGGCATCGAGGGACCGCCGGCTCCGGCGTGGTTGGCCGCGGCCAGAGACCCCGAGGTGATCGAAGCGCTCGTAGGCTTCCACGCCCCCCATGGCTTGCCCTTCGACCCACTGGCCGTGGGTCCGTTCCTCCCCGAGGGCGGCCAGAGCGAAAATCAGTTGGGAAACCCGTTCGCCGACTTTCTCGCCAGCCAGCAGGACGAACTGCACACCGTGCGCTACAGCCACGAGCTGAAGCACAAGCTGCGGCCGGGTGAGACGATCTCGGCGGTTCTCGCCAATCTCGGACTCGACTCTGCGGAGTCCGACCTGTGGATCCGCGCCGCCGGCAGTCAGTACAACCTCGATCGCGTCTTCGCCGGCCAGGAAGTCGCCTTGCTGCTCAACATGCCCGAGCGCGAGCTCAAGCGGATGAGCATCGAAGTGGCCAGCGAGAACGTGCTGGTCGCCGAGCGTGAAGGCGAGCAGGTGGCCGCGCGTCTGGAGCCGATCGTCTACGACCGCAACTTGCGGGTGGTGGGAGCGGAGGTCGATCACAGCCTGTACATGGCGGCCCAGAGCCAGGGAGTACCCGACAAGATCGTCTCTGACGTCGCCGAGATTCTCGGGTGGGAGATCGACTTCGGCCGCGAGCTCGACCACGGCGCTCGCGTTCGCGTGGTCTACGAGGAGCTGACGCGTGTGGATACCGCGGAGACGGTTGCCGGGCGTGTCCTCGCCGTCGCCGTCGATAACCGCGGCGAGCGCCTCGAAGGCTTCTACTACAAGATGCCCGACGGCAGCCACGCCGGCTATTACAACCGTGAGGGAGAAGGCCTCGGCCGCGCGTTTTTGCGCTACCCGGTTTCGTATTCCCGCATCTCTTCCCAGTTCAGCACCAAGCGTTTCCACCCCGTGCTCAAGCGCAATGTTCCGCACTACGGCGTGGATTTCGCCGCTCCTTCGGGAACCCCGGTCAAGGCCGTGGCCGATGGTTCGGTGGTCATGGCCGGTTGGCACGGCGGCAACGGGCGTTTCGTGAAGATCCGGCACGACACCGAGTACGAGTCGGGCTACGCGCATCTCTCGCGCATCGCGCCGGCGGTAAAGAACGGTACCCGGGTCAAGCAAGGCCAGGTGATCGGTTACGTAGGCTCGACCGGTCTTGCCACGGGTCCGCACCTCCACTTCGCGCTCTATCGCAACGCGACCTACGTCGACCCGCTCAAGGCCGAGTTGCCGCGGCCGCACTCGCTCAGCGGAAACGCGCTGGTGGCGTTTCGGATGACCGTCGACATGATGGATCGCTCCTACGCCAACGCCGGGCACGGCGAGGATCCGGAGCAGGAGATCGTCACCGCCGCGCTCGACTGAGCGCGGCTGGGCTAAACGGCGGGCTCCTCGCGCAGCAGGTCGCGGAGTTCGCCCCAGAGGCCTGCACCGGCCGCAATCACTCCCGAGAGTCGCGGCTGCCCGCTCCAGAACGTGAGCGGGCGTCCGCACCGATCGGTCAGCACGCCGCCCGCTTCCTCGACCAGAACAGTGCCGGCACAGGTTTCCGCAGCGTCTCGATCCTTCACGGACAAGGCCGCATGAGCCTCGCCCGTGGCCACCAGAAGCATGGCATGCGCGAAGCTCTCGACCGGCTGCACGACCAGCCCCCGCCCGCGCGAGATCCACTCGTGGCCGGGTATCTCCCCGCGACAGACCAGCACGGTGGCGGCTGCGACATCCGTCGCGGTCGCAGTACGCACCGGCTTGCCGTTGAGGGTCGTGCCGCCGCCGCGGCGGGCTGCAACCAAGGTATCGGTGGAGGGAACGTAGCTGACCCCGACCTCCGCCGCTCCCGCGCGGATCAAGGCCACGCAGACACACACCTGTGGCTGTGTGACGAACCCGGCGGGATGGACGCCGCCCACCCACGCTCGCGGGTTGCTCGAGTGCTTCGGAGCATCGCATAGGGTTGAGCCAAGCCAGGCGTCACCGGGAAACTCAGTCGAACAACGCTGCTCGATGGCCGCAAGTGCCGCGCCGACCTCCGCTCCTTCATGCTCCAGCACGCTGGCCGCGGCGCGAACCGCTTCGATGGCGACCGATAGTTCTCGTTCCATGAGCAAAATGGGGTCAGGTTTAATTTCGGCTAGTCCTCTCGGTCCTGCCGAACGTATCGCCGAAATTAAACCTGACCCCATTTTGGGCGCGGCGCAACGCCGGACGGGTGGTAGACAGTCACCCGAAAGGGTGTCTACTCTTGGGAGCGCTGTGACATCGTCCCAGGGAATCCGAGAGGGCGCCGGCCGAGTCCGGCCACAGCGCTTGTCGACGACGTTCGGCCGGATCGTCCTCGCGGCCAGCATGCAGTTTGTCGTGACGGACGCGCTGGCGCAGCCGCTGCAACTCACGGACCACGCTCAACAAGGCTGCTTTCTGTTCGGCGCCGCCAGTGATGCCAGCGGCGCCACCGTTGCGTTCGAAAGCGACTGCGATCTGACCGGCGACAATCCCGACGGCAATCGAGAGATCTTCCAGGTGGACGACCAGGGCGCCGTTGCCCAGCTCACGGATACCACCGGGTGCGACAACATGCGGCCGGCCGCCGATGCGGACGGGAGCGTGGTGGCCTTCGATAGCGATTGTGATTTTCTCGGGGACAACGTCGACGGCAGCGTGGAGATCTTCACGATCAGCGCCGGCGTCTTCCGGCAGCTCAGCGATTCAGCGGCCTGCACCAGCCTGGCCCCTTCGATCAACGCCGCCGGCACGCGGGTCGCCTTCGACAGCAACTGCGACTATCTCGGACTTAACCTCACCTTCAACAACGAGATCTTCCTGGTCACGGGGCAGGGAACGATCCTGCAGCTGACCAACGATGAAACCGGCAGCGGCTGCGGTAGCTTCGACACCTCCATCAATGCCGCGGGCGACCGTGTCGCCTTCGAGAGCGACTGCGACTTGGTGGGCACCAACGAGGTAGAGATCTCGGAGATCTTTCGGGTGACGCAGGCCGGAGTCGTCACGCAACTGACGGCCTCCGGAGACGACACCTGCGCGAACGCGATGCCCGCGAGCGACAGTACCGGGAATCGCATCGCGTTCGAGAGCGACTGCAACCACAGCGGCCAGAATCCGGACGGCGGCCTGGAGATCTTCCAGGTGGCGACCGGCGGCGCGATCGCGCAGCTCAGCCGTTCCTCGACGGCCGGCTGCGACAGCGTGTTGCCGAGGAGCGACGCGTCCGGCGACGCGGTCGTCTATACCAGCAGCTGCAATCCGCGCGGCGCCAATGGCGACGGCAGCGTGGAGGTCTTCGGCGCCAGCCCGACTGGCGTCGACCAGCTCACCACGGGCACCGGGTGCGCGAGCCTATCGGCGTCCTTGTCGGCAGCAGGCGACGTCGTCTCTTACGTCAGCAGTTGCAATCCGAGCGGCCAGAATGCGGACGGCAGCGACGAGATTTTCCAAACCTCGTTCAGCAGTTGCGGTCAGTGCGGAGCGCCGGTCAGTCAGAAGACCCCGCCCACGGCCAGCGACGCATTGTTCGCGCTGCAGACCTCGGTCGGACTGCTCAGCTGTCCGCTGTGCACATGCGACGTCGATGGAAACCTCTCCGTGACGGCCAGCGATGCTTTGCGCATACTGCGTGCTGCGGTCGGCCTGCCCGCGCCGCTCGACTGTTCCTGAGCGCAATTTGCCGGCACAGAGTCGGCACTGCTCCGCGGGCCTGAGCCGGGTACGAACACCAGATCGAGCGGGTCCTCGCCCGTTGGGCGAAACATGGGCACGGGTATTTGCAGCTTCGCCACCCGTCGTTGCAGCAACCGCTCCGAGTGAGTTCGTGGTCGCACGCAGACCGTACTACGGACCGCTGGAGGCGCTCGGAATATTCGGGCGCCGTGTTGACCTCTCCCGCCTCGGTCGTGCTTCGCGACCGAGGCGACCCAGCGACTGTGCGACTGATCCGACCGGTAGAACAGAAGGACTGCCGGGTCGCGCCGGCTCCGTCGAATCTCATCCGGCTCACGCGGACCGTGAATCCGAGCGGGGTCTCGACGGCGAAGAGATCGTCCCGGTGTTCCTCGCAGCGGCCCTCGTGGTGTCGGAGATTCTCGCGGTCGTCAGCCGAGGGGGCTGCTCCGCGGGCCCGGGCCGGCCCATAGGCCCTGCCCGTCTTGGGCGACCGAAAACCGCTCTAGTTTTTCCTACCCTCGACGTCGTTCGCGAGGTAGGGGGTCATCGCCTTCATCGGCGCGCTCCGTTGCTCGACGGGCGACTGGCGCCATGGTACCATTTTGGGACTATTCCACCTTTCGAGCCTTTCGAGGAGGGCGCATGGCGCTCAACATCAAGGATCGTGAAGCCGAGAAGCTCGCCGCCGAGGTTGCGGCGATGACCGGCGAGAGCAAGACGCGCGCCGTAAAAGTCGCGCTCCAGGAGCGAAAGCAACGGCTGGCGCTGCGGATCGTGCGACGGGATCGTGGCCGAACGCTGCGGGCCTTTCTCGAAGAGGAAGTGTGGCCGCAGGTCCCACGCAAAGTACTTGGACGTCGAGTGAGTCGCCGCGAGCGTGACGCGATCCTCGGCTACGGCCCGGAGGGCGTGTGATCGTCGACAGCTCGGCGGTCATCGCGCTCGTTCTTCGAGAGCCTGGTTGGGAACGTCTCCTCGATAAGCTGAGCGTCGAGGACGTTTGCGCCATCGGGGCGCCGACGCTTGTCGAGACGGGACTGGTGCTCACGGCTAAGATCGGCAAGAAGGCCTCGAACGTTCTGTTGCGATTCCTGCAGGAAACCGGCATCTCCGTGGTTCCTTTCGCGGAGGAGCATTGGCGGGTTGCTGTCGACGCATACGCGCGGTTCGGCAAGGAACGGCACGCTGCGGGACTCAACTTCGGCGATTGCCTCACCTATGCCGTAGCACGCCTGGCGGAACGCCCGCTGCTGTTCGTCGGTAACGACTTCACGCGAACCGATCTGACAGCGGCCTGAAATGATCGTCGCGCAGGTCTGAAAGACGGTCGGGGTCGCCGCGGGGATCGGTGACGCTCTCCGGCGCGCGCAAGCAAGTCACTGTCTTGTTCGCCGACGTGGTGCATAGGCAAAAATAGGGCGATTTCTGCGTCCGACCATGGCAAGGATGCTCCCGCCTAGGTCGGCGATCGCAAGCGATCGCCATGATCGATGCTACGACGATCCTCCCTGAGCGCATCATGGGCTCAGCGTAACGCTACGTTTCCGGTTCCGGGCGCATCAAGAAACGAAGTGAACCCAGGGAGCGGTTAGGGGGCGACTCGGGCACCGCGTAGCTTGTGGAGCGAAAACGAGGACGCGTGATGGGAGGGCTTATTCCTCGACAACGCAAACCAGGATGTACGAGTTCGGGCCGTGCTCCACTCCCGCACGCGGGTAGCGGAAGCAAAGGAACCAATCGTCGATTATACTCGAGCGTGCGGGAGAGCTGGTGGCGCACGCCGGGGCCCTGTCCTCAGAACTGTTCCCGCGGTCAACGCGCTCGACGTTTGGCGCGTCGGCGTCTCCCTCGGGGAGTCGTGAGAAGTGCGCGGTGAAGCTCCTCCGCGGAAGAGAAAGGGCCAAAGAGGCGCCCGGCCTCGACTTCACCTTTGTGCAATTGCGCGACGCATGCCACCGCCCCACCCCACCGGGGAACATCTGCCCCTCGACACTATTGTGCTATAGCTGTATTATGCAGTTATGCCAAAAACCGCCATCAAACAGGGTCGCACCCAGGTCCGCGTCAGCCACGGTGGCCAAGTCAGCATCCCAAAGCCCTTCCGCGAGGCCATGCGGCTCAAGCAAGGCACGATTCTCGAAGTCGAAGCCGTGCACGGACAGCTGATATTCACGCCGAAGGCGCTTACCGACTGGGAAGGCCAGCAGGCGTATGCCGAGGCCAAGGCCGAAGAGAAAGCGGGGCGACTAAGTGGCCCCTTCACCGCTAAGCAGGCTGAGGCCCACCTCAAGCGACTAGTAGCCAAGGCCCCCAAGAAAGTGTCGAAGCCGCGCCGCAAGAAATAAAGACACCGTGAATGCGCGTCGAGTTTACCACTCGCTTCAAGCGGGACTTCGCCCAAGCTCCGGCCCCGGTCCAACGCACTTTTTACAAGCAACTGCGCTATCTAGTCGACCACGGGCCCGCCTATCCTTCGCTCGACGTTCATCCCTGGCCGCCGCACGGCCCGGATGCCCGACAGGCACGCGTCATTCGCGCCAGACCATGCGTTCGGCGAGGCCGTGCTTCATCTTGGAGCCATCGTCGCCGGCGTAGAGATGAACCGGGGGTGAGTACACGGTCCACTGTGGCTTCAGCCGGATTACCACGCGTCGCTCCTCGCGCGCCTTCGCCTCGACGATCGGTCGTGCTGCTTCGGGAAGGGGTTGACCGGACATGATCTCGGCCACTTTCATCATGACGTCCACCGTGATCTTGAAGTCGTCCTCCACGGCGGCTGGGCCGTAGACTTGTAGGTATGTGAGCGGCCATTTTTCGTCGAGCACACAGAGGGCGGCTTCTCCCGTTCGCCGGATGGCCTTGGCCTTGGCGCGCTCGGCCATGGTCGAGACCAAGATGTCGTCGCCATCCATCACGTAATAGACGACCGACATCGACGGCGGCCCCTGCTTGCGCTGGAAACCGAAGATGCAGGTGCGATGGTTCTCGACGAAGTCGCGTCTCTGAGCTTGGTTCATCATCGTTTGGATCTTCTCGGACCGGTGGGTACCCAAACCAGCGTCACCGCCTCGACCGCCCGCCTTGTACCGCCTCATTGACGAGTATTGCTAAAGCGTCTTGCCAATGCGGGCATCGCATAATGCCATTTCGCGACGCATGCCACCGCCCCACCCTCTCCTGAACCATCACCTTGGAGTTGACCCGCTTTCGTGGACACCGGACCTCTTTCGAGGAAAAAGGAGTTCACGATGGCAAAAAGTCATTCCGCGTATCCGCCGGAGTTCCGGCGCAGGATGGTTGAGCTGGTGCGAGCCGGGCGTAGCCCGGAGCAG
>CAZKRI010000083.1:0-9872 GCA_964555245.1 uncultured Myxococcales bacterium | reverse complement strand
CCCGACGAGTCCTTGTCGAGGCGGTGGACGACGTAGAGCACCCGCGCGGCGGGCGTAAGACCGCGCCTGCGCCACTCGTCGCGAACGGCGTCCATGAGCGTCTCGCGTTCCCCTTTTTCGTAAGGGACGCTCGATACCCCCGGCGGTTTCTCGGCAACCACGAGATGGCGATCCTCGTAGACGATGCAGGAAGGGAGAGTTGACCTCGGCGCGCGGCCCCTTCCCAGGATTCGGATCGTTTGCCCGGGCGTGACCCGCGCCGCTGGATCGGAGGCGGGGCTGCCTTCGACCGAGACCCGACCTTCGTCCACGAGTCGCCGCGCCCCGGACCAGGTCAGCTCCGGGACGTGACTTCTCAGGACCGCGGCGAGCGTGAGGCCGGCCTCGGTCGGGGCTACGTCGAACGCGTTCTCAGAACGCGTACTCGAAGCCGACGAGCGGTGTAATCTTGTCTCGGAGTCCGTTGTTGTCGAGGTTGAAGAGCAGGTTCACGTCGACGAGGAGGTTCTCCACCACGTTGAGCTTGAAGCCCACCGCGCCGCTCAGGAGGTTGTAGGACTCCGTGGTGAAGCTGACCGTCGGGAACGGGGTCCTTGCAGGGTCGCGGCCATGGAACGTGCTCTGGTTCAAACGGGGAGCGTCGAGGAGGTACGTCCCGAGCACGTCGAGGACGAAGGTGAACCTCTGGCTCACCCCGAAGTCGGCGCCGACGACGTAAGTCACCTGATCGGGCAAGTCCGCCGCCTCTCCCGTTGCGGGGTTGCCAGCGAGAACGCTCGACCCGTTCCAGAGGTAGCCGACGTTGAAGTGGGGCGAGAAGGCCCTCGAAGACCGCGAGAGCACAATGAACGGCCGGACGCCCGGGGCACCAACCCCGAGGAGGTTCTCTTCGTCACCCGTCGGAACCCGCACGTCGAGACCGAAGGCCATCGAGTCGGCCATGCGACCCTTGAGCCGAATCGTCACGTCACCGATGCCGCTCGCGCTCCCGAACGCGGTGAAGGTGCGCCGCTCGCCGATGGAGTCGTCGACGCCGTTGGGGATGTCGTCGACCCCGCGGAAGAAGTGGACCTCGGTTTGGTCGAGGGTGCCGAGGCGCCGTACGGTGGCGCTGGAGATGACCGTCAGGTCCGTAGAAACCATCGGAATCGCGAGAGAGAGGTCGAGACGGTCGGTCAGACCGTAGCTGATGAACGCGGTGAACTGGTTCACCCGGGCGTCGATGGAGTTCGCGGTGGTGACGACGTCTTCGCGGCCTCCGAGAAGATGGGGGTTGTCGTGGGTGAAGACCGCGGGGATGCTGTCGAGGTCGAGCCCCTCGATGGTATCGAAGGTGAAGTTCTGGAACGTGAAGCCGAAGGTGAAGCGGCCCCCTCCGATGGTCTCGGCGCGCTCTGCGAGGATCGGGCCGAAGCTCTGGCTCGTGCGCTGGAAGACGCCTAGGGCGGAGTCGAACTCGTACGTGAACCCCGAAGCGGGGGAGGGGAGAGGCACCGCGGCGAGCTGGCTCGTGAGCGCGACGCCGAACTGGGTGAACTCCGCCTGGAAGGCGCTGTTGAAGTGCGCCGAGTGCGTCGCTCCACTGGGAAGGGGCCGGAGGCTGTCCACGATGAGACCGCTCTCCCCATAGATCTGGGTGAAGATCGTCGAGAGCTTGTCCACGGGAACCGCTACGTTGAATGGATCCTGCGCCTGGCTCGTGCTCGTGGCCAGAAGGAGAAAAAGGACGCTCGCCAAAACTCGATTACGCATGAATGACACCTCGCATTGGGGGTTGCTTCGGGTTCGGAAGAGTATTGTCGATGGTTACTGGCCGATCTGCACGATCACCCACTTGCCGCTGGCCCGGGAGAGCACGAACGACTGCGGGTGACTGTTTCCATTCTGAGAGCGCCCCCGCACTATGATGATGTCGCGGCGGGTGGCGCCGACGGTGGCGGAATCGCCCTCGATGGCGATGCTGTTCACGCTCAACTCCACTTGCTGGGAGTCGGTATTTCGGAAAGCGTCGGTGAGCCGTTTTTCGTCGGCCGCGCTCAGGTTCGGCTTGACCTCACGGAAAAGGGCGATGTTCTTGGTCTCGAGTGCCGTCTCGTAGTTCCCGAGAACCTGCCGGATGGCGGCCTCCTCCTGGGCCCGGGTGGGGGCCGAGGTGGCAGGAGGGGCGGTGGTGACCGCTGTCGTGGGCGCGGCCGCGACCCGGCGGGCATCCTCTTCCTCGCGAGCCCGGCGGGTTTGTGCGTCGGACAGCTCGCGGCGCGCGCGGTCCAGATACGACGTCGCGCTCTCATACGCTCCAGCGGCGCCCTCGAGATCGCCGGTCGCCTTCAAGCGCTGAGCCACTCCCTCTTCTGTCATCGCCCTCTGGTAGGAGGGCTGCTGGGTGAGAGCGGCGTCCGCCGGAGCTTGCCGCAAGCGGCTCCAGGCGCTCTCCGCCTGGCGGAGCTTTACTTCGAGGGCCTCGCGGGCTGCACTTGCTTGCAGTCCCGTCTCCTGCTCGCGCTCCGTCTGCGCGCGCTTTTGGGTCTGTTGCTGCTGTTGCCCGCTCCGCGACTGCTGAAAGAGGTCGCGGGCTTCGAGGTACTTCTGCGCGGCGTTGGTGAAGACCCCGCGGTTGAACTCATCGGTCGCCCCTTGGCGCGCCCGCTCGCCGATGACGTACTCCGGCCGTTCCTGCGCTCCCGCCGACTGCGCGGCGGCGCGACTCGCCTCCATCTCGGAGCGGGCCCGTTCCGCCTGGCTCTGGAAATGCTGGCTCAACTGGCCCGAGAGCTCGACTCCGAGCGGATGGGACGGATCGAGAGCGAGAACGGTCGCGAGCGCGTCCGCGGCCTCCTGCATGGCTCCGCGCTCGAGTGCGTTTCGCGCCTTAGAGGCGGCGTCGTCGATGCGCTGAAGCGCCTCGCGGGCCTCCCCCGAAACTCGGAGCGCATCGGCGTTCGCCGAGTCGGTTTTCAAGAGCTCTTCCGCCTGCGACAACGCCGCTCCGTAGTCCTTCTGGGAAAGGCTGCGCTCCATCAACTCGAGCTGGCTCGCGAGAAGCGCCTGACTCAGGGCCTCGACGTTCTGACCCGAGCCACTTCCCCGGGTCATGAAGTAGACGCCTCCGCCCACCGCGAGAACGAGAACGCCGCCGAGGACGTAAAGCGCCACGGGCGTGGTCTTCGCCGAGGCGGGGGGTGCGGAGACGGAGCTCTTGCGAAGCGTCCCTCGGCTTGCTGACGCGGAGGCGGGAGGCCCGGAGCGACTGGGACCGCTCTTCTCGTGGGGCGCTGGGGTCGAGGGAATCGAGCCGGCCGCCGGCGTCACGATGGTCATCTCCTCGCCGCTGGTGAACGTCGAATCGGCGTCCTTGCCCTTCATGACCGCGCGGCGCAGGACGCGCAGATGGTCCCTGAGGGCGCTCGCGTCGGCGAAGCGCCCCTCGGGGTCCTTGTTGAGGGCCCGGTCCACCAGGTTGATGAGAGGCTTGGGGAGGTGGGTGTACTGGGCTAGCGGTTCGCGGTCTCCCTGCACGACCTTGAACATCGTGGCGTGAATGGAATCGGCGCTGAAGGGCTTCTTCCGCGTCAGGAGCTCGTAGAACACTGCGCCCAGCGAGAATATGTCCGAGCGGGGATCGACTGGCAGCCCCTGGACCTGCTCGGGCGACATGTAGTTCGGAGTTCCCATCACCTGGCCGGCCTTCGTCAAATCCGACGAAGCTTCATGCACCAGACCGAAGTCGAGAATCTTTACCTGGCCGTTGTCGCTCAGGTGGATGTTCGCTGGCTTCAGGTCGCGGTGGATGATTCCCCGGGAGTGTGCGAAGCCGAGACCGTCCGCGATCTGCTCCATGATGCTGAGGATCTGCTCCATGGTGACGGGAGCGCCGCTCGTGATGAGCTGCTTCAGGTCCTGGCCCTCGAGGAGCTCCATCACGATGTAGAGGTGGCCTTCCGCTTCGACGAAGTCATAAATAGTGATGATGTTGGGGTGGTTGAGCGCCGCGGCGTTTCGCGCCTCCCGCTTGAAGCGCTCGACGAGATCGCTGTCGGTGCCGAGAGTTTCCGCGATGATCTTGATGGCGACGAAGCGGTTCAGGACGGGGTCGTGGCCCTTGTAGACCTCGCCCATGGCCCCTTTGCCGATCTTCCCGACGATATTGTATTTCCCGAGTTTCTGGGGTTCGGTCGCCATAGGTCGACCCTCACTTACACTGGGCGCACAGAATCACTATAAGTCGCTAAACCGGCAGTTTAACACGATCTAAAGAGGACGGTCCACCCACCTCGCTGGTATTCTTCACCATGGCTCGAGCGTGTCCCGCCTGTGGAAGGCCGAACGGTGACGCGGCAACGACGTGCATTTACTGCGTCGCTCGACTTCCGCCGGCCGAGGTGATGTCCCCCTCTTTAGTCGAGACCGCGGCGTCGGCCCCGGGCGATCGCCATCTGCTGATTCTCCTTCCCACGGAGGTGAGGCCCACTGTGCCCGCTCTCGACGAAACGAGCATCGTGGCGCTCTCCCGCATCGCCTCGGTATCCGCGTACGACGCCCGGCTGAGCCTTTCATCCCCGAGGCCGCGGCTCTTTCGCCGCCTCGATACCGAAGCACACGCTCGGCGTTTCTCCGAAGAGCTGTCGGCGGCCCGCATTGCCCACTACGTGGTGCCCGAAGCATCGGTTATGGCTCTTCCCGTCGTGAGGGCGTCGGCTATCGATCTTCGCGAGCGGCATTGCGAGATGGTTCTCACGGGCGCGTCCCCGAGTCTCCCTCCCGCGCCCTACGGGGAGCTGCTCCTCCTCGTGCGCGGGGAGATCACCCGCGAGCGCTTTGACGAAAAGAAGTTCGGCAGAACCAAGGCAGCGACCCGCCGCCTGACCCCGGGTCTGCGACTTCACATTTATTTGCGCGACGCCCCCGTTGCGGTCGAGGTCGACCCCGACCTCTTCGAATTTCGCTTCAATCAGGAGGAGAAAACCGCATCGGCGCTCCTGAACTTCGAGAAGTTGATCGCGCGATTCCTCGAGAAGGCTCCGGGCCTCCCGGTCGACCGCGGGTTCGACCTCGAGCCTTTGGTGCTCTCGCGGGCCGGCGGCGACGTTACGGACGGGCTCGCTTCCTCCGACCGTGGGTCGTCGGGCGTGCCTCACGACGACGAGGCGAACTTCCGCTTCTATGCGCGGTGGCGGTATCGCGTGGCGCGGCATCTGTCTCGCCGCGATTCCGGGTAAGAGTTACACGGGACTCCCAAAACTACCCTTCTGGTCGTTTCCTTGCGAACGACCCGGCGTTTGCATCCGTTGGGACTGATCTCATTTATTTACAGTGACTTGAAGAAACGAGCCGTTGGTGCTCCTACACTGGCAACGCTTTTGCTCTAGTGGAAGGTCGCGATGGGACAATCACTCTGGAGCCTCTTGATCCTCCCGCTCTTCGCCCTTTCCACGGAGCTCGCGCAGGCCGGCGAGGACAGAAAGCCCGACGTCCCCTTTCGTTTTACCGCCTCCGTCGACGCCGTTCACCTCAACGTATCCGTGGTGAACAAGAAAGGGCGCCTCATCACCGACCTCTCCCGGGAGGACTTCTTGGTGACCGAGGACAACGTCCGTCAGAAGATCGTGTACTTCGCAAGGGGCGAAGACGCTCCGCTCGACGTGGTGCTCCTGGTGGACGCGAGCGGCAGCATGGAGCTCACGGAGAAGGCCACGAACGCGCGCAACGCCGCGATTCAGCTCATCCACGGTCTCGGGCCCGAGGACCGCGTCTCGGTCTACGCTTTCGACCGCGACGTCTACCAGCTGACGGGCTTCACCCAGAACAAGACGGAGGCGATCGAGGCCCTCAACCGCCTCGAGCCCTTCGGGTCGACCGCCCTTTACGACGCCGTGGTGACGCTGTCGAGCGCCGTGCTGCACGAAGGCTTCGGGCGGCGGGCGATCGTGCTGACGACTGACGGTGTCGACACGTCGAGCACTCGATCCGTCGACGATGCCGTCGCCAGGGCGAAGAGCGTGGATCTGCCGGTCTACGCCATCCGCGTCATCTCACCCGTGGACGATCCAGAGAACGAGATGTTTCTCGGGGTCCACGGGGCTCATTTCCGCGGCGAGGACGCGCTCCGGCGCTTCACCGCGGAGACCGGGGGCGATATGTATCAGGGAAGCCAGTGGGGCCAGCTCGTCACCGCTTCGCGGCGCATCCGCGAGGAGATGAAGACGCAGTACCGCATCGGATACGTTCCCGTGAACCCGAGAAGCGACGACGGCTTCCGCACCATAGAAGTTTCGACGCCCCGTCGCCGCGGCGTCGAAGTGCGCACCCGCAAGGGGTACTACCCAGCGGGGCCGAGCTCCTCGGGAAGCGAGCCCGAACCCACCCCGGTCAGAAAACGAAGCTCTAGTAACTAGGAGGTCCGCTCATGTTTACGAGAACCGCATCGATAGTCGCCCTAACCGCAGTCGCGCTCGCCGGCGCCGGCTGCGCCACCAAGAAGTACGTCAGCAAAGAAGTCGGAGCCGTCAACGAGAAAGTCGAGAGCCTGAGTGAATCGGTCGAGCGCAACCAGGAGCGCATCGGACGCGCCGAGGAGTCCATCACCCGGCAGGACGGTGAGATCCGGAAGGTGGACGCGAAGGCCGACGAGGCCGGACAGCTCGCCTCCTCGGCCCAGACCGAGGCGGAGCGCGCCTTCCAGCAGGCCGAACGGGCGATGAAGGGAAAGCTCCTCTATGAGGTCACCCTCTCGAACGACAAGGTCAGCTTCGCGTTCAACGCTTCGGAGCTCTCCCCCGACGCTCAGGTCCTGGTGAACGAGCTCGCGGAGAAGGTCAAGGCCGACAACCGCGGCCTCTGGATCGAGGTCGAGGGACACACCGACGCCAGCGGCGATCCCGCGTACAACAAGGAGCTCGGTCTGAAGCGGGCGGACGCGGTTCGCGACTACCTCTATCAGACGCACGGCATCCCCCTCCACCGGATCTCCGTTTACAGCTTCGGCGAGGAGCAGCCGGTCACGGAGAACGACAGCAAAGACGGCCGGTCCCGGAACCGCCGCGTCGTGGTCAAGGTTCTGGAGTAGTTTTCGAGGTCTCGTAGTCTCCCAGCCCGGCACACGGGCTGTGGGAGCCCGGCAGGTCCCCTTACCGGCGCGCGGGGGCCTGCCGGGTTTTTCTTTTTTCCTCGTTACAATGGAAGGAGGCGGAATGAATGACGTCTTCGCCCGGTAGTACGCACGAGCCCCGGTGAGAGCATGACTGGCCTGGCTGCCACGAGCATGGAAAGATCCGGAGAGGCCGACAAGGAGCTCGTGTTGCGCGCCCGCGAAGGCGATCGGGATGCTTTCGCCGAGATCGTCCGGAGCTACCAGAGGAGGATCTACGCGGTGGCCATGCGCATGACCCGGCGGCACGAAGTGGCGGACGACATCACCCAGGACACGTTCGTTCGCGCCTATCGAAACCTGGGCAGGTTCGAAGCCGGCCGGCCCCTTCGGCCCTGGCTCACGCGGATCGCGGTGAACCTCGCTATCAACTACTTGAACGTCGCGAAGAGGGAGCAGCCCCTTTATACCGAAGACGCACCCTTTGGTCCGGCCCGTGGGGGAAGCGCGCGCGCGCTGCGCCCGGAGCCGCTCGACTCGAATCCCGAGAGGGCGCTCGAGTCCGAGGAGCTCGCGCTCGATCTCGATCGTGCGGTTTCGCTCCTCTCTCTCGAGCAGCGCACGGTGTTCCTCCTCAAGGTCGTCGAAGAGATGCGCTACGAGGAGATCGCGAAGCTCCTCGGGATCTCCGAAGGTACGGTGATGTCCCGTCTCTCTCGCGCGCGCGGTCGCCTGAGGGTGATGCTCGCCGCGCACGTGGGGCCAGTTCAGAAGGCGGGAGGATCCCGGTGACCGGCTGCGCCGAGATCCTGGCGCTCGTCGAGAAGCTCTCCGATCTCGAGACGACCGCCGCGGAGACGCTTGCCGCCAAAGCGCATCTCGAGAAGTGCCCGAGCTGCCGCAGCCACTTCGAGTTTCTGGCCTCTCTCGCGGCTCTCACGGACGAGTCGCGGTCCATGCCCTTTCCCGAGCCGCCGGAGTCCTATTGGGAGCATCTTCCCAGGAAGGTGCTCGACCGCATCGATTCCGAGAGCCGGCGCCCGTCGGACTTCTTCCGCGCCCTCCTTGCGCCTTCGATTCTGCGGTGGGGGGCTTTGGGAGCGACGCTACTGCTGGTGACAACGGTCGGCGTCACCGTGCTCCGCAACGATACCCGAAAGCCGGAGCGGGCTCCCGTCGCGCCTGCAGCTCCCGTGGTAGAAGCTCCGCAAGCACAGGTGGCCGCGGAACCGATTGTCTCACCTCCCATGGCACGGGACGAAGCCGTGGCCGCTCCGTTGGCCGTCCCGTCGCCCGTTCTGGATGACAACGAGCTCGAATCTCCGCCGAAGGCCGAGGAGCGCGAGCGCCTCTCCGCGGATTCTTCGGCGCCGGCACCGTCCGCTCCCGCAGACGCGGTCGTGACCCTCCGGTCGAACGAGAACGCCGGGACCTCGCTCCGGAGCGAGAACGTCCAGTTTCTGGAGAGCGCTAACCGGGCTCGGCCGATGGCGGCGGGACCCGCCGCGCTCTCCCAGGTTGTTCTCGAAGACTGCGAGGCGCTCCGCCGGACGGTCGCCTCGCTCGCTGAGGGACCGGGGAGCGAAGACGCCCGATTCCAGCTCGCGCGTTGCTCGCTCGAAAGCCACGAACGGGAGGCGACGGAGGAGCTTCGTACGCGCGCGATCGAGGACGCCGAAGCCTTCCTCGCGCGCGCGAGTGAAGGCGTCAGGGCGGAGGAAGTGCGGAAAAAGCTCCGTCTCGTCAAACCCGACTAAACTACACGAGACGAAGGCCCGCGACTCCGAGCTCGAGATGGAACACCGCACTCGTTCCCGCGAGAGCGATGCCGCCCTTGCCGTCGAACGCGAGACCCACGAGGGGCGGTGCGCTAACGACCTTTTCTGCCTCTCCCAAAGGCGAGATCCGGTAGAGACCGCTATCGCCGGCGAGTCCCTCGGCGACGTAGAGATTGCCGTCGGAATCGAAGGCGACACCCTGGGGTCTTCCGAACCCGCTCAGGAACACGCCGACTTCGCCCTCGCGGCTCACCCGGTACACCGGGTCCACCGAAGCGAGGCTGGGAGCGGTTACGAACAGATCGCCCTCGGCGTCGAACGCGAGGTGGTAAGCGGCAACTGAAGGCTCGAGCCGGCAGAAGGTGCGCGGCTCTCCGTTGCGCTCGATACGGAAAATGGTGCCCCGGCGGTCGCCCACGTAGAGAACACCCTCGCGATCGAAGGCGATGCCGGTGGCGATTCCGAGCTCGTCGACGACCATCTCCGCTTCCCGATTCCTGGCAATCCGATAGACCGATCCTTCCTGGCGGCTCGACACGTAAAGGCAGTCGTCGGGCCCCCAGGCGAGGCCGGTGGGGTTCACGATCTCGTTCCCGAACGGATTCAGCTCGCCGTCCGGCTCCACGCGGAAAATCGACACCGGGACTTTCTCGCCGCGACTGCCGCTGAAGGTGACGTAGAGGATCCCATCCGGATCGAACGCGGGATTGGCCACCGGCTGGAGCTCTTCCGCGAGCATCGTCGCTACCGAAACCTGATAGGGAACGCTCAGGCTGCCCGCGACGCTCACCTGCACCTCGGGCATGGCGCCTTCTGGGACGATCGCCGAGATGTGAGTCCGGGAGACGCGCGTTACCTCGGCGCGGCGGTCGCCGAAGAACACGCGATGCTCGTGGGCGCGCGCCGGGTCGAAGCCTTCTCCGTGGATGCTAACGCGCCCGCCGGGAACCGCGTGCGGGGGCTCGACGCTTCGAACCCGGGGCTCTTTTGATGTCACGTCGTAGGTTCAG
>CAZKRI010000082.1:0-118846 GCA_964555245.1 uncultured Myxococcales bacterium | reverse complement strand
CGCTCGCGAGGGTGACGAGATCAGCGTCTCGCATCCTGCACCGGTGGAGTCTTTCGGCCACGTGCGCGGGAAGCTCTACGGCAACCGTCTTTCAACCGGTGCAAGCGACGCCATCATTGGCGACATCGTCGCGGGGCGCTAGTGGCTAGGAACAATTAGCCCGGTTTTCCAACGTCCGACTCTGGAGATTATGGTAACTGGAACTCGTCAGGCAAGCGGTTTTCTCTACGCGGCGTGCCCAGCACGAGACCGGAGAGCGTGATCGTCGTCGAGCCCATCCCCGCGCCGCGCGAGAGGCCGAAGTCGCCGAGCTTCGCGACGCCGCCGCGCGTGACGAGGATGTTGCCGGGCTTCACGTCGCGGTGCACGATCCCCTCACGATGCGTGTGCTGGAGCCCGTTGGCGATGTCGAGCGCGAACTTAACGGCCGGTCCCGGCGCGATCCGCCCCGCCGTGCGGATGAGGACGTCGAGCGCCGGTCCGTCCACGTACTCCATGACGATGAAGTGGCGCCCGCGCTCCTCGTCAACGTCGTAGATCTGGACGATATTCGGGTGGCGGAGCTTCGCGAGCGAACGCGCTTCGCGCTGGAAGCGCCGGAGGAGATCGTCGTCGTCACTGAGATCGTCCGGGATGACCTTGATGGCGACGGGCCGGTTCAGCCGGTCGTCGGTGCCGAGGTAGACGACGCCCATCGCGCCGCGGCCGAGCGGTCGCACGAGGCGGTAGCGGCCGAAGCGCGCGCTGCGCTCCCGGGCCGCGGGGTCGGGCCCAATCTCGCGGAAGATGTCCTCGATGCGGAGCTGCGTTTGCGTGTCGAGGCCGTCGGGCCTGCGCATGGCGACCTTGCAGGTGGGACACGGGTAGTCGCGCTGCGGTGAGTAGTTCTCGATCGCGATGACGGCGTGGCAGGAGGCGCAGTACAAATCGCGCCGCTGGAGGAGCTTTTCAAGCTCCGCGAGTTTCGGGCGCGTGATGGCGCCCTGCGTCACGAGATGTTCGATCACGGCGCCGCGGTCGAGGCTCGCACGCAGGCCGAGATCCCGCAACGCCGTCTCGAGCTGGACGCGCGTGATGAAACCCCGGCGCACCGCGAGAGCCAGGAACCGGTCGACGGTGACCTGGGCCACTTAGAGGCACCTCATGATGATCTCGATCGCGCGACACTGCCTGGCGAATGGTACCGCGCGGAACGGCGGAACGTGCACGAAGCCGCACGGCACGGCGAGGCGGCGGAGGGCGACGTAGAAGATGTGGTTGCAGCAGAACGTGCCGGCGTGATACGAGAGCGCGACGGGCACTCGCGCCGCCTTGACCGCGTCGAGGAGGCGCCGCGCGGGCAGGCGGGTCGGAAGCCCCAGCTCCCCTGCCCGATCGATCGGCCGCGACTGTCGGCGGTCGCGCGCGTTGTCCGCGACGTCGGCGTGATCGACGTTGACGGCGATCATCTCGATCGAGAGCTTCTTGCGCGTGTCGGCAAGCCCGAGGAGGACGACCGCGCGTGGGCGCCGCTCGGAGACGGCGTCGAGCAGCGCCTTCTCCGAAGCGCGGTATTCCGTGGGCAGCACGACGCCGCCGAGCGCCTTCGCCAATTCGCCGGAGGGGTTCGTCTTGTGCTTCCCCCAGGGTTCGAAGCCCGTGACCAGGACCCCCGGCTTATTCATCCTCGGAGATCGCGATCGCGGCGATCTTCCAGACGCCGTCGACGCGCAGGAGCGTGTAGGCATCGATGCCGCTCCACGTAGCGACTTTCTCGGTGGTTCCGAGCTTCGCCCGGAAGTGGGACCAGGCGTGCGCCAGGTCGCGGTGGACGCGGACGTCGAGGCTGTCGCACTCTTCACCGTAGACGGGCTTGCCTTCGACGGCCTTCCGGGTCGTGGTGTCGACCTCCTTCATCGACATCACCGTCGCGGCGCCCTTGCGCGTCTTGAAGATGACGACGGCATTGCTCGTGAAGTGGGAGCCGAATTTCTCCCAGTCGCGTGCCGAGAGATCGAGATACATCTGCCGGATCTCGGCCTTCACCGGGTCGGTCGCGGGATCGGGAGCGGAGGGCACCGGAGGCGACGCGCACGCCGCGATGGCGAGCAGGCTAATGGCGCTGAGCGAGAACGTCGGCAAGACGGGCCGGGAGAGTCCCACGTCCCGGGAGGCTGGTCCGTGGACGGTCCGTGGAGGCAGGTCCCGAGACGGATAGGAAAGGCCCGACGGAGAGGAGAGTGGATGGTTCATGGGGGGAGCTTACCCTTTCCCGCGGGGTGTGCGGGTCGATGATCTGTCGACGGCAGGCGACGCGGCCGGGGTCGCAGCCGCAGGCCGCCAGCACGAGCAGACTACCGAGCGCGAGGATGAGCCTTCTCATAGACCTCCCGGAGACGCTGCGTCGTGACGTGCGTGTAGATCTGGGTTGTCTGGAGATTCGCGTGGCCGAGAAGTTCCTGCACCGATCGAAGGTCGGCGCCGCGGTCGAGCAGGTGGGTGGCGAAGCTGTGGCGTAGGGTGTGGGGCGTCAGCCGCTTCGCGAGGCCGGCGGCGCGTCCCGCCTTGATCAGAAGTCGGCGGACGCTGCGGACGTCGAGCCGGGTGCCGTTCTTGTTGATGAAGAGGGCGGTCTCCGACGTATGGCACAGGGTGGCGAGGCGCTCGATCCGCCAGCCGAGGTAGCCGTTGATGGCCTTCGCGGCGCAGGCGCCGAGCGGCGCGAGCCGCTCCTTCTCGCCCTTGCCGTGGCGGATGCGGACGAGCCCGTCGCGCAGGGCGACGTCCTCGAGGTCGATCGCCACGGCCTCGCTGACGCGGAGTCCTCCGCCGTAGATCGTTTCGATGATCGCGATGTCGCGCGCATTGGCGGCGGCGTGGAGGATGCGGAGGACTTCCGTCTGCTGGAGGAAGTTGGGAAGCCTACGGTCCTGCTTCGGGGCGCGCATGAGCTTCACCACGTTGGACGAGACTTTTCCGCAGCGCACCAGCCACTGGTAGAAGGTGCGCAGGCACGCGAGCATGCGGGCGGTCGAGGCCTTGCTGTAATTCACGGTCGACAGATGCAGAAGGAAGCGGCGGAGGAGCGGGACGTCCGGCTTCAGGAGCAGCTCTCCCCCGCCGAGAAAGGAGACGTATTTGTCGAGGTCTCCTTCGTAGGCGCGGATTGTGTGGGATGAGCAATTGCGCTGGAGGTGGAGGTGGCGCAGGAACTCGTCGATGAAGCCCATTCGTAGGATTTATCGGCATGTTTGCTACGATTGCGCACCATGAGCACAATTCGAATCTTGATGGGCAGCGACACCGATCTCGAGCACCTGCAGGACACGATTGCGACGCTGAAGGAATTCGGCGTGTCGTTCGAGGCGCGCGTTCTCTCGGCGCACCGGTCGCCGCACCAACTGGCGGAGTACGTGGCGAAGGCCGACAAGGAGGGGGCGAAGGCGTATATCGCGGCAGCGGGCGGCGCCGCCCATCTTGGCGGCGTGATCGCGTCGTTGACGGTGCGGCCAGTGCTCGCGGTGCCGATCCCCAGCGCGCTCAACGGGCTGGACAGCCTGCTCTCGATGGTGCAGATGCCCGGGGGCGTGTGGCTAGGAACAATTAGCCCGGTTTTCCAACGTCCGACTCTGGAGAGAACGTCGACTCGAGCGATCGTGGCGAGCGCGATGTGCAGGGCGTCCGCGCGCATACGCGCCCCGATAGCGCCGTCCTCGATGTAGACAGCCGCGAGTTCCTCCGCTTCTCGGGACAGCGCAAGGGCCTCGATGTGCGCCGCCGGCACCCGCCCAAGGACCATCCTGACTCACTCCCTCGGGAGCAGTCTCGAGTTCCCGGACCGTGAGCTCGGACAACACCAGGGTCAGCTCGCCACGCTTGAATGCCTCGAGCAAGCGACGGGGCGGTTCGCGGAACTCTGCGTCCTCGCAGCCACCCAGGACCGAGGTGTCCGTGTAGATCCGAGGTTTCATGCACGCATTCTACCAGACGAGAATGGACTGGGACGGCGCCCGGGCTGGAGCGAGACTGGGTGGTGAGGTGGGCAGCTCCAAGCGCTCGAGGATCTTGCGCCTGACGAGTTCGTGGCCGGTGAAGAGCGCTCAGGCTCGGACTGTGGAGAGCTCTGCCGCTCCAGCCGACTTCCTGCGCGCAGCCCAGGCCTCGCGTGCGTCCTGTCCGAGGCTGATCAACACCGGCACGAAGAAGAGCGAGAACAGCGTCGAGAAGGTGAGCCCGCCCACGATCACGGCGCCGAGGCCCGGTAGAGCTCCGCGCCCGCGCCGCCCATCACTGCGAGCGGCAGCATGCCCATCACGGTGGTCAGCACCGTCATCAGGATCCGGCGCAGGCGCGAGCGCGCGGATTCGGCCAGCGCGCGGCGCGCGTCCATGCCTTCGGCGCGGAAGTTGTTCGCCTGGTGCACGATCAGGATGGCGTTGTTGACCACGAGGCCCGCCAGGATCACGAAGCCCAGCATGGCGATCACGTCGAAGGCCGCCTGGTCGCCCGACCACGAGTGGGCCTCGCTTCGGGCAATCGTGGTCTGCATCATGCAGACCATGGATCGCCTCGCGCCCGCGCTGAAGGAGTACGCGCAGCAGGTCTCCCGCCTTGCCAACTCCGCCTCCACGACCGAGCCGAGCTACTACCCCGCGATCCGATCCCTACTTGCTGAGGTGCTCCTGCACCAAGTTCTGCCCTTCGACGCGCGAGCGAGTACGAGCGAGGCGCGGAAGGGCGGCGGTTCGGATCAACCGGACTTCGCGCTCTACGACGGCGCAGGCAGCTACCCTGTCGTCCTGGGTGAGGGGAAGCTCCCCGACGTGGAACTGGCAGAGCTCGCTGTCTCCACCGAGCAAAAGGACCAGGTCGGCCGCTACCTCGCGCAGACGCGCGCCGTGCTGCTCTGCAACGTGCGCGCCTTCGGCCTCCTGACAGTGAAGCAGGGCTACACGGGCACCGGGCCCGTCCTGCCGAAGCAGCGATCGCTGGAGGTCACAGTGAACCTCTGGCCTTCCGTCGCCGCATTGAAGCAGGGCAAGCCGATCCGACGCGAGGCAGGCGAGGAGCTCGCGGAACTCGTGGAGCGCGCTGTGACGCGCTATGCGAGCATCGCCGAGCCGGAATCGCTCGCGCGTATCTTGGCGCGCTTCGCCAAGGACGCGAAGGCCGGACTGCCGACGAAGTTCGGGGACGCCGTGCGCAGCCTGCTGGATGACTTCGGCAAGGCACTAGGAATCTCGTTCCAGGGGCCAGAAGGCGAGGAGTTCCTGCGCTCGTCGCTCGTGCAGACCGCGTTCTACGGACTGTTCGCGGGGTGGTGCATCTGGCGACAGAGCGGCAAGCCGAAGGAGTTCCGCTGGGAGGACCTCTCCGACTACCTGCGCATTCCGTTCCTCGGCAGCCTATTCCACGAGTTCCGCCACCCGAAGCGCATCCAGGAACTGCGCCTCGCCGAGCACCTGGAGCGCGCGACCGATGCGCTGCAGCGCGTGGACGAGGAAGCGTTCTTCGCGCGGTTCCACCTGCCATCTTTGCGGCGGAACGGATCGTCCAAGAAAGAGGACCGCGCGGCCACGGCAATTACTTACTTCTACGAGCCGTTTCTCGAAGCCTTTGATCCAAACCTCCGGAAGGAGCTTGGCGTCTGGTACACGCCCCCCGAGATCGTGCGCTACCAAGTTCGGCGTATTGACCAACTGCTCCGCGAGGAGTTGGGATGCGCGCGGGGCTTCGCGGACGAGGACGTCGTTGTGTTGGACCCGTGCTGCGGGACCGGGGCTTACCTCGTGGAGGTGCTGCAGTGCATCGCAGACGAGCTCGCTGCAGACGGCCACGAGGCAACGCTCGGCGCGAAACTGCTCCAGGCCTTGAGCTGCCGCGTGATCGGCTTCGAGATCCTTACGGCGCCGTTTGTGATCGCGCAGCTCCAGGCATACCTGCTGCTCGCCGAGGTGGGTACCGAGCCCGACGCGAAGAGCCGGCCCGCCATCTTCCTAACCAACGCATTGACAGGTTGGGAGGGACCCGAGCAGATGAAGCTCCACTTCCCTGAGCTGCAGGAGGAGCACGATGCCGCGCAGAGGGTGAAGCGTGGCGCGCGCATTATCGTCGTGCTGGGCAATCCACCGTATAACCGCTTCGCGGGCGTGCCGATGAGCGAGGAGGCGGACCTCGTCGACCACTACAAGGGTCTGAAGCGCGACACCGAGGGGAAGCAGATCGGGCAGACGGAGCTCTACACGAAGTGGGGCATCCGCAAGCACCTGCTGGACGACCTCTACATCCGCTTCTTCCGCCTCGCGGACAAACGCATCGGCGAGGAGGCTGAGTACGGTATCGTGTCGTACATCTCCAACAGCTCATACCTGACAGGTCGGTCCCATCCGATCATGCGCGAGTCGCTCCTGGAGAACTTTCACGCGGTGTGGATTGACCGACTGAACGGCGACAAGTACCAGACGGGCAAGGTGATTCCGCACGGCCTGCCTGACGAGGGGAAGGCAGACCAAAGCGTCTTCTCCACAGAGCACGACCCGCGCGGCATCCAGGTCGGAACGTGCATCTCCACGCTCCTGAAGCGGAAGAAGAAGGTCCGCAGTTCTGACGTCGCAGCTCTCGCGGTTCGGGATTTCTGGGGCATGGCCAACCGGAAGCGTGGGGCTCTGTTCGCATCCCTTGAGTTACCCGAGTGGAGCCCGTCCAAGGTGAAGGATGCTGCGGCGCGCGCCGAGGGCCCGCGCGAGTATGAGGAGCTCTCCCCATCGCGCGAGACCCACTGGCGGTTCGTCGCGCAAGCAGCGTCGGGTGGGTTTGAGGATTGGCCTGGACTGGACGAGCTGTTTCCATCCAGCTTTCAGGGGGTGAACCCCAATCGCGGCTTGGAAGGAAGCGTCGTGGACGTGGACAAGGACGTCCTCGCGAGTCGCATGCAGGAGTACTACTCCGACATGGACTACTCGGACTTCTCTGCGCGCCATCCCGTCGTGTGCGAGCCGCGGGCGCGTTACGAGCCCAAGACGGTGCGGGATTTCCTGCAAGAGCACAGCGGATTCGATGCCGCTCGCGTCCTGCCGTATCTGGTCTTTCCGTTTGATGCGCGTTGGATCTATTACGAGGACAAGGCGAAGCTGCTGAACGAATGCCGCGGAGACTTGTGGCGCAACCTCGACGCCAACGAGTTCCTCGTTGCGGTGCCGCAGGCTCGGAAGAGGTCCGAGACGAGGCCGCTGTTCTCCCGGACCCTGCTGGATCTCCATCTGCACGACCGAGGGTCTGTGTGCTTTCCCGCTGACGTGTTCCCCACGGGCGATCACCGACAAGGGGAATCGTTGTATGACGAACCCACCGAGCCAAAGCGCGTGGCCAACCTGTTCTTGGATTCCTGGCGTGTGTTGAAACGCGAATGGAATCTTTCCGGCGAGCTGGCCGAGGCGGACGCAATCGCGCTCGTGCGAGGGCTCTTCCGGGCAAGCCTCGCTATTCTGCACGCTCCCGCCTACGAGGCGGAACACGGCGAGAGCCTCGCGCAAGACTGGGCACATGTGCCTATCCCGCACTCCAAGGCTGCGTTCGGCCGCGCTGTCGCGCTCGGCGCGCAGATCGCGCAGCTGTTGGATCCATCGCACGAGGCACGCGGGGCGGTGCGGGCAATCGTCGGAACATGTGCGAAAGCCCTCGGCGTTCCCTGCAAGGAGCCCACGGGCGCGATCGCTGAGCGAGACCTCATGGTGACGTACTCCTACTACGGAGGTGGGAAGGGGCGTTGGGAAAGACGCCCACCCAACAGTGGCGAGCACCATCCGGCGGAGTGGGGCGAGGGGACCGGCGATCTCTGGCTGAACGAACACGTCTACCTGCGGAACGTTCCACGCGCAGTTTGGGAGTACGAACTCGGAGGATACCCTGTCGTGAAGAAGTGGCTCGGCTACCGAGATGCGAAACGTCGCGACGGCCGAGGGCTCTCTCTGGGCGAGCTGGACGAGCTTCGGGAGATTGTGCAGCGGATCGCAGCGCTCCTCCTTCTCCGGCCGCAGCTCGACAAGGCCTACGAGGAGGCGTCGGCGGATGCCTTCACGGCCGAGGAACTCGGCCTCCGAGCCGAGAGGTAGCCTTGGTCCTGACTTGCTAGCCGGTGGTCGTCTGACCGTCGCTACTGCCACTGCTGGGGATTACGCAACCTCAGCGCGGGATCTTGCGCACGACGGAACCGTCGGTGATCAGGAAGAGCTGCTGGCGCGCTGAACGCGGGCCGACCTTCGCGACGTTCACCAGCGGGTCCTGGGTCGAGGTTCGGGATGAGCTCGGCCGCCTCAGGAATGAGCGCCGGCGGAGCCCAGGCCGGAGCGAGACTGGGTGTTGAGGTGGGCAGCTCCTGGTGCTCGAGGAGCCTGCGCTCGACCTGGCCATTGGTGAAGAGAGCGATGAGCTTGCGCTTGACGCCACAGTAGGGGCAGGTGCGCGTGGAGCGAGCCTGAGATGATAGTTTTCCGTGTGGCAGATCGTGGACTGCAAGGAGCGCTCAAGCCCGGGCTGTGGAGAGCTCCTCCGCGCCAGCCGACTTCCTACGCACTTCCCAGGCCTCGCGCGCGTCCTGGCCGAGGCTGATCAACACCGGCACGAAGAAGAGCGAGAAAAGCGTCGAGAAGGTGAGCCCGCCCACGATCACGGCGCCGAGGCCCTGGTAGAGCTCCGCGCCCGCGCCGCCCATCACTGCGAGCGGCAGCATGCCCATCACGGTGGTCAGCACGGTCATCAGGATCGGGCGCAGGCGAGAGCGCGCGGATTCGGCCAGCGCGCGGCGCGCGTTCATGCCTTCGGCGCGGAAGTTGTTTGCCTGGTGCACGATCAGGATCGCGTTGTTGACCACCAGACCGGCCAGGATCACGAAGCCCAGCATGGCGATCACGTCGAAGGCCGCCTGGCCGTCCGACCACCAGTGCGCCAGGCGAATGCCGATCAGGCCGCCCGAGAGCGCGGGCGGCACGGTCACCAGGATCACGAAGGGCGTCAGCCAGCTCCGGAAGAGCGCCACCAGCAAGAGGTAGATGATCAGGATCGAGAGCCCGAAGCCGCTCGAGAGCGCGGCGAGCGTCTGGCGCAGGGAATCCGCCGAGCCGCCCACGCGCAACGAATAGGTCGGCCCGAGCGCGCTCGCGACCGGCGGGAAGACCTCGTTCTCCACGCGCTCGACCGTGGCCTCGAGCGGCGCTTCCTGGGCGATGTAGACCGTCAAGAGCGCGTTGCGCTGGCGCTCGAAGCGCCGGATCGACTGCGGGCCGATGGTTTGCTGGATGCGCGCCACGTCGCCCAGCGAGACGTCGAGGCCGAGGTTCCTTCTGACGTCCTGGCGCTAAGCGCTGCGGCGGAGCCACGTACGCAGCATCGCCATGTTAGGCGGCCTCCCGTTCATCGTTCTCGATTATCATGCTGCTCTCCTTGCCCCAGGTGTACTTGATCGGATTCGCGGCGCCCCTCTTCCGGTATTCGTCAGGCACGCGCTTGTCAACGTAAAGTCTCTTGATATCGTCGGGAGCCTCCTCTCCAACGAAGCCAAGACGGCCGGGCATACCGTCGCCCTCCGCGCGACCTGGGAAATTCGCCGCTGTCGCCTCCAGCCAGTCGTGCGCGATGAAAGCACCAACGATTAGGCCATGCAGGGTGGCCAGAATGACCTCGGCTTGCTTCGCGTTTGCCTTGCTGATCTTCCACGCATAACGAGTTGCATCGTACAAAGATCGCTCTACCGCGCTCCTGTTGACGCTAATTAGCAACGCCTTGTGGTGAAATACCGCCGGCTCAGCAGAGTATCGGCGCATGATCTCCTTGGCGTGCATAGCCCCATAGTCGCTACCGCCCGTTCCGCCGGCGATGTTTGTCAGCCCAGGATACGCAGTGGCTAGGAACAATTAGCCCGGTTTTCCAACGTCCGACTCTGGAGATTATGGTAACTGGAACTCGTCAGGCAAGCGGTTTTCTCTACGCGAGGCTTTTTAGCAGGGTCGCGGGCGGCGTGGGCGGGCGCCGAGGCACGTCCGGCAGACCCGTCTCCGGCCCCATTGCGCGGGATCGGACAGACTGGTGCGCCTCCCTCATGTGAGGGATGGGATCGATGCTAGGCGGGCTGATCCCCGACGGGGTCCTCAGGTGGGTAAGGTTGGTCGCAGGACCCTTGCGACTCCTCCTCGCTGCGCGAGCGAGCAGTCGCGGCGGCCGAGACTGGGGGCGCGCGAGCGGATAGACCTAGGCACTCCAGGATCGCGCCGACGGGTTCGGGCGTGCTGATCGCAGCGATCACCCGCATGCGGCCACCGCAGCGGGCGCATTCCAGGACGTCAAATGCGAAAACTCGCCTCATGAGCTGGGCCCAACTCAGCCTACGCGGTCTTGCCTGCTGTTGGCCTGGAGCGACCGCAGCCTCGCGCGCACGCTCCCCGCTTCGATCGCCTGAGCGTTTTGTCGGTTGCTCACCTCGACCGGGCCGATGCGCGTCGTGCGGTGCCACGGGGCATCCGGCCGGCACGATCGTCCGGCGCTTGCGGGCCCGTGGCCCCAGCACTCCGTGGTAACGCACGGTATGAATGCGGGGCGGCGGGACTAGAGCTGCCAACTTCTCGATCAATTCATCGGGCGTAAAAAGAACGGCCGTGGTCCCGTCTCTCCAGCGGCGCTTGAGCTGGTAGAGAAGCCGGCCGTCGGCGCGCTTCGATAGACGCTCGGTGGCGACGGGAGGTCGAGCTACATAGCGGCAGAGCCTCTCCAAACGTGGCCGATCGCGAGCTGCGATGGCGACGTTTGCATGAAGACTTACCCCGCGGATGCTGGCGCAGCGGGGTCCTCGAACCCACTCTTCTACGTCCTCGGCATCGATGCGGTCGCCGAGCCGGATCACTCGCTGGCCGGCCCGCGATCCGGTGGCCACGCGGCCGCGCACGGAGGCGGCGTAAATCTCGGCCAGCAGCGGCTCATCGGCTACCAGCGGGTCGGCATCCGTTGGGTCGGCCTCGGGCGTCAATCCGCGCCGCTCCAGGAGTCGCAAAAGGCGGCGCAAGACCTGGGCCGTAACACGTGACACTTCTTCATTAGTCGGCGGTGATAGGGCCACGAAGCAGGGAGGCTCCCCTGTGTAGACCCCGTCGAGAAACAGCGCGTGAAAATGAACGTTGGCGTTGAGCGCGTCGCCGAATCTTTGAACGAAGGTGACCGAGCCGCAGCGGGAGCCTCTGATGCTTCGAAGCTTCCTGGCTCGGCGCCGGTAGGAGGCGAACACGGCACCGATGAATAGTTGCAGGACCGAAGCGGTAAGCTCGGCGTCATAGGCCATGCGGTAACGCAGCGGAACCGGGAGCGAGAGCACCCATTGGCGCACGGGTACGACGGGGATGACTCGGTCGACCAGATGGGCGGCGGTATCCGCCATGCGCCGTCCGCCGCAAGAGGGGCAGAAGGCCCTGCCCTTACACGCGAACGCGACCACTCGATCGTTGCCGCAGTCGTCGCAACGGACGCGGACGAAACCGTAGGCAAGAATGCCGCACTGGAGGTAGGACCGGAACTCGCGCTCGACGAAGCGCGGGACTTTGCGCTCGCGGCGCTGAGCTGTGTCCAGAAATGACTCCAGTCGGTCACGGACGACGTCGTAGAGAACGGTATCCTCAGGGGTGCGCCGGCGGTAGCCGGTCGGTGTACAGTTCTCGCGTTGCCTGCAAGAGGCCGGGCTGGCGCTTGCCACCGCGGATGCCGGAGTGCGGACCACCCGGGTGTGTAACCGAATCCCGGATCCCCGCCGACACCATCGCTGTCATGAGTTACATGCCTTGGGGGTTCGGGCTTCTCGTAGAAGGCGTTTACGCAGGCTGGGTTCGAGCTTGCAGTCCGCGATGACTTCGAGCGATCCGGCGTTGAGCCCAGCGGTGAGGTCTTCTCCCGGTGCCAGGGTGGCGGAGGCACGGAGGTTGTCCGAGTAGCGCTAAGCCAGGCGGCAGCTGCCGAACGCGGTCGTAGCCAGTCAGCCCTCCGCTTCCAGAATGACCGTGGCAACCGCGATACTGCGCTCGTGTGCCACACTCAAGTGGCTTCGTACGACATTCAACCGCGCCACTCCCACCGCTGCGGCGCCGGTAAAGCGTAACGATACCGGTCCCTCGTCGCTACGAACAATCTCGACGTCATGCCATCCGAGAGATTTCTCCCGTGCCATCGCCTTGCGTGCTGCTTCCTTGGCGGCGAATCGCACAGCCAGATGAGGCACCGGATCAGCTTTGGCCACGCAGTATCCACGTTCGTCCGCCGTGAACACACGCTCGAGAAAGCGTTGCCCATGCCGCTGAAGAATGACGCGTATACGCACGCAGTCCACAACATCAGTACCGAGTCCGACGATCATCAGTCACTTCCACGTATCAAGTTGTCGGAGCTATCAGGCCGGCGCACGTGAACGGGATCGGATCCCCTCAGGAGCCGTCCGTTGTCGTTCCACTTCCCCCTTCCGCCGCGCGCTATTTGCTAACGATGTCAGCGCGTCGCCTGCGCCGGTCGTCCCACTCGAGCACGGCGGGCAGCACGACGACGTAGCAGATGAAGGTCGCCGCCACGCCCACGGCCAGGATCTGGCCGATCGCGGCCATCCCTCGGTGAGGCGCAAAGGCGAGGCTACCGAAGCTGAGCGCGGTGGTGAGGGCCGCGAAAAACACGGCGCGGGCCGTGCTGGTGGCGAGCACATCGCGCTCGAGCGGCTCGGTGCGGTGCCGGTGGACGAGGTGGACGCCGTTGTCGACCCCCATGCCGATCAGCATCGGCAGGACGATCACGTTGGCGAAGTTGAACTTCATGTCGAAGACCACCATGAGCGCGCAGGTGACGACGGCCGCCAACGCGAGCGGAAAGAACGCGAGCAGCGTGTCCCAGACGCTTCGCCACAGGAGAAACAGGAACAGCAGCATGCAGACGACCCCGGTGGTCAGCGCCTGTTTCATCGCTCCCGAAGTGATCCGTCCCCACTCCAACGTATTGACGGCGGCACCCGAAATGAGCGGAGCCAACGCGTGCACCTGATCGACGAACGACTCGAGCGCCGTTCCTTCCGAGAGATCCTCACGTGCGGAAACTTCGATGCGCGCGCGTCCGTCGGCAGCGAGCATGCGCTGCCGGATCTCCGTGGGTAGGTCGGCGGCGGTAACGTGACCGGCCGCCAGCAGCGTGCGCAGGTCGGCGATCTGCTGCGGCAACCACCCCACCACGTTGCGCCTGAGCAAATCGTAGTTGCCTTGCCCTTCGACGAAGGGCGCCAGTGCCGAGATCAGACGGCGACCGCTCGCCGCGAGTTTAGGATCCTTGGTCGCGGCCACGGTGCGTTCGATCTCGGAAGCCAGCTTGGAGAGCGCCGGGCGTTCTTCGGCGACCGTCCGCGGAGGTCCCGGCGGCGCAAGCGGCGGCAGAAACAGCTCGATCGTCTGAAGCACCTCGAGCTTGGCGTCCTGATCGTCGGGCACGTAGTCGGTCAAGGTCAGCGCGCGCTCGACGCTCGGCAGCGCACGGAGCTGCAGTGCGAGCCGGTCGGCCGTGGCCAGATCGGCTGCGGTGACGTCGATGCTCCACGGCGATGTCCCGCTGCGCGACAGCAGATCGTTCATCGCCTGCACGGACTCGCTGCGCGGATCGCGCAGCTTGATCGGGTTGTGATCGAAGGCCATCCGCGGAATGAAGCTGGCGGCCACGACCGCCACGATCGCAGCACCCCAGCGGATGGCTCGCGCGTGACGCAGCGGAAGCTCGCGCAGGTGCCGGGCCCAGGGCAGATCGGGTACCCGGCTCGGCCCCGGCTTGACGGTTCCCAACGCCAGCATGGCCGGCAGCACGGTCAGGCTCGAGGCCAGACTCAAGACCATCCCGCCCCCTGAGATCAACCCCAGGTCGGCGACCGCACGGTAGTCGGTCGGCAGGAACACCAGGAAGCCGATTGCGGTCGTGATCGCGCTGGAAAACAGCGAGCTGCCGATCGACGAGCCGATCTCGGGCAAGGCCTCGGCACGCTCGCGGCCACCGGCGCGCAGCTCGGCGTAACGCATGCAGACGTGGATCCCGAACTCACCTCCCAACCCGACGATCAAGACATTGAACACGGCCGAGACCTGATTGAGGTGGTCGATGGTGAGGGCGGCGAACGCGTTGGTCCACACCAGGCTGACGATCAGGCTGGTGACCAGCGCGAGCACCGCGCGCACCGATCGCAACCCGAAGAAGACCGCGAACGCGAACAGCACCAGAGAAACGACGGCGATCATCTTCCCCTGCTGCCCGATGGTCACCAGCTCCTCGTAGTTGAGAACGTCGCCGCCGCTGAGGCGTACCTGCACGCCATGGGCCGGATCCAGTTCGAGCTCCTTGGCGACCTGGCGAATCGTGGCCACTGCCGGCGCGCCGTAGAGCAGCTCGGCGTAGTCGCGGCGTGGCTCCGCCCAGACCACGCGATGCTTGCCCTGTTCGGAGAACGACCCACCGATCAGAGCGTCACCCCACGGATCCGGCGATCGGCGATCGGCGCGCGCAGCCTCCGCCGCCTCACTCACTCGATCGAGGGCCTGCACCAGGTCGATCTCCAGAGGCGCCTGCGAGCGCTGCGTCTCCAGCGCCTGCGCGAGCAGGTCGGAGACGCCGACCAGCGTAGGATCCTGCTCGATCCGCGCCACCAGCGGCTGGACCTGAGCCAACCGGTCGGCGAGCCGTTCCAGATCGGGGAGGTCCCGGTAGAGCAGTCCGTTGCGCTGGAAGAATGGCCCCCCGAACGGGACGTACACGTTGGCGAAGTGCTCGTGATCGGTCGCCAGGCGCTCGGCCAGGGCGTCGGCCGCGCGACCGGCGGTCGATGCGCTGTCCCCGTCGACGACGACCAGGATCGCGTCGTCGGTGGTGCGGAAGGTGTTCCGGAACTCGCGCTCGCTCACCCGGAACGGCAGATCGGCAGAGATCATCGCGTCGGGATTGGCGTCGACCCGAAGATTACGAGCCGCGTAGACGGCGCAACCCAGCGTCAAGACACCGACGACGGACAGAGGTAGGAGCGGGCGGCGCGTGACGACCGCAATCCAACGTGCGGCGGCACGTCCTATCAACTCGTCCAGATGCCCCGTCACGGCCGCACACGCATACCAGGTTCGGCAGAACCCGTCACGCGGCGCGGTTGATCTACGTTCACGACAGCATTACAGAGGCGCGACGTGTCCGCCCCCGGAAGCCCCTCCGCGCACGATCCACAAGGCAGCCGGCTGTTCGTGCTCGCGCTCGGCGCGCTCGGGGTGGTCTACGGCGACATCGGGACCAGCCCCTTGTACGCGCTCCGCGAGTGCTTCAAGGGCGGCGAGAACATTCCGCTGAACGACGCCAACGTTCTCGGAATTCTCTCCCTCATCTTCTGGTCCCTCATGCTCATCGTCACCGTCAAGTACCTCATCTTCATCATGCGTGCCGACAACCACGGCGAAGGCGGAATCCTCGCCCTGCTCACCCTGGTACGTTCGCACACGGCCGCGAGCGGCCAGGGCCGGGCAACCTTGATCGTGCTCGGGCTGTTCGGCGCGGCGCTCCTGTACGGCGACGGCATGATCACGCCGGCGATCTCGATCTTGAGCGCCATCGAAGGCCTTCAGGTGGCGGCCCCGGCGCTCGAGCCCTACGTCGTCCCGCTCGCCGTCCTGGTGCTGATCGGCTTGTTCTCGCTCCAACGGCGCGGCACCGGTGTCGTCGGCGTGGCGTTCGGGCCGATCACGCTGGTCTGGTTCCTGTGCCTGGCGACGCTCGGCGTCCGCTGGATCATCCGCGCGCCCGAGGTCCTGCTAGCCCTGGATCCCCGCCTCGGCATCGGGTTCATACTACGCGAGGGTTTTCCCGGCTTTCTGGCGCTCGGAGGCGTGTTCCTGGTGGTCACCGGCGGCGAAGCGCTGTACGCGGACATGGGACACTTCGGACGACGGCCCATCCGCGTCGCCTGGACCGTGATCGTGCTGCCCGCCTTGGTGCTCAACTACATGGGGCAAGGGGCTCTGCTCCTGACCGACGCGCAAGCGGTCGAGAACCCCTTCTACCACATGGCGCCGGGCTGGGCGCTCTACCCGTTGATCGGGTTGGCGACTGCCGCCACGGTGGTGGCATCGCAAGCGGTGCTCTCGGGAGCGTTCTCGCTGACCAACCAGGCTCTGCTGCTGGACTACCTTCCGAGGCTGGAGGTGCGGCACACCTCGGCGCGAGAAGCCGGACAGATCTACGTGCCGTTCGTCAACTGGGCACTCTTCGTCAGCACGGTGGTTCTCGTACTCGAGTTCCGGACCTCGGGTGCGCTGGCCGGCGCCTACGGGATCGCGGTCTCGGCCACCATGGTCATCACCTGCCTGCTCGCGTACTTCTGCGCGCGCCGCGTGTGGGGTTGGAGCACGCCGGTCGCGCTCGCCGTTTGGGGATCGGTGTTAGTGATCGACGTATCCTTCTTCGCCGCTAACGGCGCGAAGCTCGCGGACGGTGGCTGGGTGCCCGTGGTGGTGGCGGCAGTGGTATTCGCGCTCATGACCACGTGGCGCGACGGGCGCGCTGCACTGGAATCCCACGTTACGCTGGCGAGCATCCCGTTCGATCTGCTGTTCGCCGACATCGATCGGCATCATGTGCCGCGCGTGCCCGGAACGGTCGTCTACATGGACCGCCAGGGCGAGGGTGTGCCGCGCACCCTGTTTCACAACCTCAAGCACAACAAGGTCGTGCACGAAAAGGTCATCACCCTGACGATCCTGACCGAGGACGTGCCGCGCGTGCCGGCCTCCCGTCGGCTGGAGATCGCCGATCTCGGCCACGGGTTCGTGCGCATCGTGGTGCGGACCGGCTTCATGGAGATGCTCAACGTTCCGGCCGTGCTCGAGCAGGCTGCCGCGCGCGGCGCCAACTTCACCTACGATCCGATGCAGACGACGTTCGTGCTCGGCCGCGAGACGCTGATCCCCGCGCGCAAGCAGATGGCGAGCTGGCGGGCACGGCTGTTCAGTTTCATCAGCCGCAGCTCACAACGCGCCACGACCCATTACGGCATACCGCCCAACCGCGTGATCGAGATCGGATCGCAGGTCGACTTGTAACCCGCGCTCCGCCTCACCAGCGGCGCGCCTGGATCCATCCGTAGAGCACCGCGCAGACCAGATAGGTGAGACAGCTGAGACCCATCGCCAGCATCGACCAGCGCCCGGGTCGCGCGGCCGCTGGCAGGTGGCGGGGTAGCAGACGGTGATTGAGCAGCAGCACGGCGATCGCGTAGATCACCGTGCCGAAGAAACCGGTGACCGCGCTCAGGATGATGAGCGGGCCCGGCTGCGCCAGCGGCATGGTCACGCAGGTGGCGAGCGTGACGATCGCGAGAAAACAGAAATACCACCAGCGCATGCTGCGACGCCGGGCACGCGGGAAAAGGTGGTAGACGATGTCCGTGTTGACCCGGCAGATCGCATCCGCGGTCGATAGCCAGGTATCGGAAAGGAAAGCGGCAGACACCAGGAGGAACGCGGCAGCCCCCCACTCCCCCCAACGAGCCTCGAAGAATCTGCTCTGAACCACCGCGATCTCCCAGCCTTCCGGAACCAGTCCGGTCGGCGTGAGCAGCGCGTAGGCCAGCAGGCACGTCATCAACGTGGTCGCAACGTTTCCGACCACGCCCACCCCTGAATCCACGACCAAGAACCGTTGCCAGCGGCGCAGCTTCTCGACCGAGCCCGGCTCATCGACGGGAACGCTGCCGACCGTGTCGATCGCCTCGGCATGACCGAGCAGACCGGTCATCCGGCCGGCGTAATGCGCCATGGCCACGCCTTTCTCCCGTGTCCAGTACGAGTAGAACAGCGTCCAGAAGCCGCCCAGCCCCGCGAACGCGACCGCGGTGAGCAAGATCGAAGCGTCGTTCGGGTCCCAGGGCCGAGGCAGCGGGCGCTCCGGAACGACCAAGCCACGGAGAAAGCGTGGCACGTGCCCCAGGATCTCCGGTTCGGTGCAGGCGCCCAACAGTCCGATCAGCGTCACCAAGGCCACCGCGAACATGAACCGCTCGATGAACCGATAGAGCACCGGGCTCAGCACCAGGCAGGCAAGGAAGACCGCGATGCTCGTGTAGGCCCAGAACAGCGACTGTCCGCGCGCGCTCCACCCCGATGGCAGACCGGTCAGCGCCGCGAGCGCCGTACCACCCGCCGAGGCAAACGCACCGAACCAGAGGAACGAGAAGAGCATGAGCAGCCACAGCAGCAGCGCGAACCGGCGGTCGAGGCGCAGGAACCCCTGCCAGATTCCCTCCCCCGTGAGCGCCGTGTAGCGGCCGATCTCAAAGGTGAGCGGCCACTGCGCCAAGCAGGCCGGCAACAGAAGGAAGAGAAAGCCGAGCCCGTACTTGGCGATGAGATACGGCCACCAGATGAGCTCGCCCGACCCCTGCGCGAGCGCCAGCCACACCACGCCGGGGCCGAGCATGGCCCGCCATCCCGGGAAAGACGGAACCGGGGCGCGGCGCCACGGCTCGCTCACTGCTGGTCTGGGGCCTCTTTGCGAGCGGAGATCGAGATCGACTGAGCGCCGGCGTGCTTGGCGATGTCCATCAGGTGCACGACCTCGCCCAGGAGAACGGCCTCGTCTCCCTGCAAGATGACCAGCTTGCGCGGGTCGTCGGCGAGAAGATCCTGCAGGGTCGCCTGCAGTTGACCGAGGGAGACCGGAAGCTGGTTGACGAAGACGCGGCTGTCGGCGGTCACGGTCACGGTGACCCCGCGCGATTCCTGTTCGGTCTGCGTCGCCTTCGGCAAGTTGACCTTCGCTGCCGACTCGACGATGGCCGACTGCGTGATCATGAAGATGATCAGCAATACCAGGAAGACGTCGGTCAACGGGGTGACGTTGATCTCGGCGAAGACGCCTTCGTCGCCTTCGTCCTTCTCCAGGTTACCGAGAGCCATGAATGCCTCCCAGCTGGGCAGCCTCCAGCACCTTGCCCAAGCCGACGCGCAGCAGCGCGTCCAGGTTCCCCACTTTGATCTGCAGGTAGTTGTAGAAAATGACGGCGATGATCGCGACGACCAGACCGAGCGCGGTGGCCACCAGCGCCTCGGAGATTCCGGCTGCGACCACGGAGAATCCGCCGGTGCCCATCACGGCCATCTGATGGAACGATTTGATGATGCCCACCACCGTCCCGAACAGGCCGATGAACGGAGCCGAAGCGCCGATCGTGCCGAGAACCCAGATGTTGCGCTTGAGAATTCGGTTCTCCTCGAGCCTGCGGCGCTCGCCAAGCTCGAGAACTCCCTCGACGTGAACCTTGCCGATCAGCGGGAGCAGCGCCGCGTAGATGCGGGAGGCCGGCGAGCGTTCCGTGCCGGCGGTGACCACCGAGCTGGCCCGCTCCAACTCGCCTCCGCGCAAAAGGCGGCAGACTTCCTCGGTCAGCGTCTCGACCGTCGTGCCGATCTTGCCGAGGGTCCACAGCCGTTCGACGACGATGCTCGTCATCACGATCGACGAAAGGATCAGCGGATACGTCGCGTACCAGCCCTGGTGAATGAGGTCCATGACGCTCAGGTTGGCGGTCATCGTGGTCGCCATCGCTTCCGTTGCTGCAGTCTCCATCGTCTCCTCCTCGGTTAGAGATCGGTCTCGTCGCAGGCCCGCGCGATCAGGGTCGCGAACTGCTCCTTGGTGGGAGCGTCACGTAGGTCGGGCCGGAATCCGTCAGCCTCTTGCAGGCTCGCGCAGGACTGCTGGCCCTGGCCCGCGGCGATCAGACTCTCAGCAAGTTGCAAGCGGGCGGCGTACCATCCGGCGCTCGCGACCTCTTGCAGCTTGGCCAGCCGCGCCCAGTAGTCGGCAGCCTCGCCGTGCGCTCCCCGCCGAGCGGCCAGCATCGCGGCGCTGCGCAGCGCCGACTTCGACTGCGGCGAGTCGCGGAGCAACTCGGCGTAGAGCGCCGCGGCGTCATCGAGCCGGCCGGTCTCCGCGTAGAACTGCGCCAGGCTGGCGCGCACCTCGGGTGGGAACGGCCGTCCCGCCGCCTTCATGCGATCGAAGGCTCCGGCCGCCAGCGCCATCCAGCGGTCGGATGCCGCTGGATCGTGGCCGGCAGCGTCCACGGCGTTAGCCAACAGAACTTGCGCGATCCTGTCACTGAGCTCGAGCGCGCGTGGATCGTCCGATGCGAGCAGCGCAACCGCCGATTTCTCCGCCTGCTCGAGCTGACCGAGCATCGTCTGAGCGAGCAGCCGCAGCGCGGTGGCCATCGGCCAAAGCTCCTGCAAGGACGGGTAGCGGCTCTCGAACTGATCGAGCGTCGCCAGGCTGTCAGTGAATCTCGGCGCCGGCCCGGCGGTCTCGGCCAACGCCTTGGCCAGCGTGGTCCGGCCGCGCAGATCGTCGAGCGCGCCTGTCTCGCTACGCGCGAGCCGGTCAAAGCGGTCGAACGCCGCAACCGCACGCGCACGCAGCGTCGCCGCCCATTCGGCCGAGGCGCCTTGCTCCGCGTTGAGCAAGACGTCGGCCAGGCATTCAACCTCGCCGGCCGCGGCGCGGATCTCGAACGCCGCCGGACCCTTGACGAGCGCATAGGAATCGGCGGCCTGCAGGAACTGCCCACGGCCTTGCTGCAGCTCGCCCAGACGAAACGCGCCTTCGTAGAAGCTCTCGTGCTTCGGGTAACCCCTGACGTAGGCTTCGACGACCGAAGCGAAAAGCTCCTGGGTTTCCGGCGACGGGTTTCCGCGCAGCACACCCTCGGCGGCCCGGAAGCGCAGGTAGGCGGCCTCGGCGGCCAGTGGCGAGGAAGGCGCCCGATTGAGGAAGGCTCGCAGCGCGCGCTCGGAATCGGCGTAGCGCTGGACCCGGAAATAGCAGAGCCCGAGCCGGTGCTGGACGAGGGTCGCCTGCTCCGCGTCGAGCGCCGCGCTGGTGAGGACGGCTTCGTAGGCCGGAATCGCCGCTGCGAACTTTTCCTCCGCCGCCAGACTTTCGGCGGCCATCCATTCGGTGGAGGTCGTTGAGCCGAGGATCGCGCGGGGATCATCCACGTTGGCGAGGACGACCTCGTTCACGCGCCGGGACCAGCCCGGCCCGAGCCGGGTGAGATCCCTGGCCAGCGCCGCGGCTTCCCGCTGCAGAGCATCGCTCTTGCCCGACTTCGACGCGCGGGCCAGCGCCTGAAGCCTCAGCAGGCGAATCTGGTTCAGCGTTTCGGCCGGCAAGCGCGCCGCGGAGGCTTCGGCCAGGAGCTTCTGGGTCTCGGAGAGGCCTTCGCCCGTGCCGGACGCCGCCTTGACCTCGGCCAGGGTGAGTCGAGCCGGCCAGTAGAGCGGGGATGCCGTTCCTGCCTCGAGCACCGCGCGCAAATCGCCGGTCGCAGCGTCCAGCTCGCCAAGCTCGCGTTCGGCCAGGGCGCGGCCGAGCAGACTCTCGTCGCGCAGCCCGGGCTCGGCCCCGTAGACGAACTCGGAGAAGTGCTCGACCGCCTTCTCGAGCCGCGCGGTCCGCAGATCCTTCTTCTCGGAGCTGAGCATCGCCAGCCGGTAGTAAAGCCAGGAGAGCTGTCCCGCCGTCGCCAGCGCGAAGCCGCGATCGATGAGCCAGGGGCGTTGCTCGTAAAGCACTTCGGGGTTTCCATCTTGCGCGATGATCTCGTTGACCGCCTTGTCGGTGCGCTTCTGGTGATAGGCGTGCAGCCGTTCGAGCAGTGGCAGCAGCGCGTTGGCCAGGGATGTCGCCGACGCGCGTGGCTCGGCGCTGCCGGTGCGCACCCATTGGTCGTAGCGCTCGGCGACCTGCACCGAGAGGTCGCCGAGCTGACCGATGAGCGCCTGCTCTTGCTCCTCGTCGAGCCCGCCTTGAGCCGCTCGGCCGACTTGCGCCGACAGCTCGGCGACGGAGGCGGAGTGGCTGGGCGAAGCGATCGAAACGAACGCGAGCAACGCCAGGATCAGCTTCCGCCGCCGAATTTTGCCACCTCCTTCCTCCACTGCGGGCCGAACGCCGCGACGAGCAACTGCTCGGTGACCTGCTGTCGCTCCTGGATCGGGATCAGCTCGCCACCGCCGATCTCGGCAAGCCCTCGATAGAGCTGCCGCATGTCGGTGTAGAACTGCGGCAACGGCGAGATCTTCTCGGGATCGCGCCCGTACCAGGACCGATGCAGGGCGATCTCGTATTCGCGGTGCATCGGCTCGGAAAGATCCAGCACGTGCACGACACCGCGGTCGGAGTGAAAGGATCGGACCAGCTCTTCGGCCGTGTCGATCGTCGCTCCGTGCGGCGGCGAGCTAGGAACGACGACGATCACACGCTGCGCGTACTTGCGCCATTCGATTTCGTCGATCGCGGTGCGCAGCCCTTCGGTCACGGCCTCCTCGTAGTCCCCGCCGCCGCCGGCATGAATCTGCGAGATGAACGCCTGCAGTTTGTCGTAGTGGAACGTGAGCGGCGACCAGCGGGTTACGAACTCTTCGCCCTTGTCCTTGTAGATGACCAGTCCTACCCGGGAGTTCGGGACGAGCTTCTGGATCTGGCCAGCCAGGTACGCGATCTGCTTCTTCACCTCATCGACGACGAACTGCATGCTGTTCGAGCCGTCGATGAGAAAGACCACGTCGAAGCCGACCTTGTGAAGGAACCCGATGAAATCGCCGAAGCCCCGGCCGAAGCCGCGCCCGATGCCGCCGCCGAGCCCCCCGCCCGATCCCAGGCCCGGCCCGATCGCCATGCCACCACCGGTCGACGGCGGCGACATGTTGCGAAGGCTCGATGCAAAGGGCACCGGATTGATCCGCGGCGTCAGCGCCGCAAGACGCACGCCGACGTCGGACAGCTCGGGCACCACCTCGCTCGCCACCGCGGGGAGTGGCTCCAGCTGCTCGATCTGTCTGGCGACTTCCTCTTGCAGCGAGTTCGACTCGCGCGTCCGGTCGGTTTGGTAGTCGAGCCGTCCTTGCCCGGTCAGCAGGGAGAAGACGTCGCCTCGCCCTCCGTAGCCCTGGCCGGGCCCGCCACCGCCGTCGAGCACGACGGCGGCCAGCAGCACCAGGAAGACAAGCGCGTGAACGGCCAGCGAGATCAGGTAGGCGACGCCGGTCCTGAACGTGTCCCGGCGCAACCACGGATAGAGGGATGGGTGCTGGCGGCGGTCATCGCGCATCGGAGCTAAGGGTAGCGAGGGCTCGCCGGTTTCTTCAATGCCCCAGGGCTTCCGCTCATGCCAACCCGCAAATGGCGCGGGGCGGCGCAACGTGCTACCTCACCGAAACTCATGGCTACACCCGAAGCGGCGGCCGGGCTGTGGTCCTTTGTGATCAAAGGCGGCCCCGTCATGCTGCCGATCATCGCGGGCTCCATCGTCGCCGGCGGCATCGTTCTGGAGCGGTACTGGACGCTCTGGCAATATCGACGCCAGCTCGTCGAGCTGAGCGGGAGCCTGAGTGCACAGGTGGAAAGCGGTAGAGTCTCCGACGCCTTGCGAGCGTGCCAGGAGCAGGCGACGCCGCTCGGCCATCTGTTCGCGACGGCGCTGCTGCACCGCTCCCAAGAACACGCCGAGCTGACACGCCGGCTCGAGCGGCCCGGCGCGGAAGTCGTCGCCGACCTGGAATCCTACATGGGTGCGCTTGCCACGATCGTCGGGATTGAACCGTTGCTGGGCTTTCTCGGAACGATCGTCGGCATGATCAAGGCGTTCATGGAATGGGAGCAAATGGGTGAGACCATCACGATCAACGTCCTGGCGGGCGGGATCTACGAAGCCATGATCACCACCGCTGCCGGCTTGATCGTCGCCATCCCCTGCTACCTTGCCTACAACCACCTGGTAGCACGCGTCGCCATGCTCACGCGCCTGACCGAAGCACGCACCGAGGCGTTGGTCGATCTGCTCGGGCGCGGCGGAAAGCGCGAGACGATTCTCCGTGCGGTTTAAGCGCACTCGCAAGCCGTTGCTCAGTCTGGAGTCCGTCGCACTCACGGACATCATCATGAACCTGTTCATTTTCTTCTTCATCACGTTCAGCTTCCTCGCGACGTTTCGCAAGGCTCAGGAGAGTCGAACCGAGGTGCACCTGCCGGCGGGCGCGGAGGCTCAACGGAAGGACGCCGAAACCAGGACCCTCGTCGTGACCATGACGCGGACGGGGGAGCTGTTCCTCGACGAGCAGCCGGTCACGCTGGAACAGCTCAAGTCGCGGTTCCAGGCTGAGAAAGCTCGCGCTACGCAGCTCGTCCTGGCCATGCGTGCCGATGCCGAAGCGTCGCATGGCCGCGTGGTCGAGGTGCTGGAGCTTGCGCTGGCGGAGGGGGTCGAGGAGCTGTCGATCGCAACTCGGGTCCCGCCCGAGCAGAACCCGGCAGCGTTACCGTAGCCTGGCCTCGCGGCATCTCGGCAGGCCCCACCAGCTACTTGTTCCGCCGGTTCGCCTCCTCCAGGCGGTTGCTCAGGATGCGGGCGATGTTCAAGAAGAACTGCGCGGCGAAGCGCGGGTAGAGCGTGCGCAACCGCCGCAGGAAGCTCTCGTCAATGACCAGCACCTCGACGTCCTCGCGCGTGACGACGCTGGCCACCCGTTCGGCTTGTCGTAACAGCGCCATCTCGCCGAACACGTCGCCACGGTTGAGGCGCGCGAGAGTACGGCCGTCTTCCGTGCAGACGTCGGCCGCACCCTTGATCACCAGATACATCTCGTGGCCGGCTTCACCCGAGCGCACGATGTGCTGATCGCGCGCGAACGCCCGAACCCTCCCCAGCAACACGACCAGGCGCACCGAAAAGCTGCCGAGCCCTTCGAACAAGGGAATGGTCTTGTGCGGACGCGGCCCGAGCCGGAACGCCACCAGGTCCCAGACGCTGATGACCGGCACCGTCGCAAGCACCGCCGGCAGCATCACCGTGTTGGTCAACAGGGCGACGAGCATGGTCGCGGCCGACAGCCAGCCGAACGTCGCGATCGGACCGAAGCTCGAGACCAGCATGACCATGAAGCCCGCGGTCAGCGTGAGCGAGGTGAAGACGACGGGTCTGCCCACCGTTCGGATCGTTAAGCGAAGGGCCTGCGGCCGGTCGGGTGCCACCTTCACCATGCGGTTGAGCACGGCCATGTAGTGGATCGTATCGTCGACCGCGATCCCCAGGGCGATGTTCGCGATGATGCTGGTCGCCAGGTTCAGCTCGACGCCGGCCCACCCCATGATCCCGAAGAAGATCAAGACCGGAAGCACGTTGGCCACGGTTGCCGCAAAGGCGACGCGAAAGGACAGAAACTGCACCACCAGCAACGCAAAGATGACGCCGAAACTCAGGAGCAAGCTGTCGATCTGGCCGCCGAGCAGCTTGTCGGCCACCGTGCTCAGCACCACCAGGTTGCCGGTGGGCTCGACCTCGACGCCGCGGGGAAAGATCACCTTGCCGTAGTGCTTGATATCGCGGATCAGCTCGGCAGTTTCGAGCGAGCCGCTGATCGCCGTACGCGCCGTGATGCGCAGTCGCTTGAACTCGGGGTCTACCACTCCGGCGAACGTCTGGGGGCTCAACGCGATCAGATCGAAGATCTGCGGCAGTTGCTCGGCCGGCGCGTCCCAGAAGCTCGGTGGCGGCGGCTTCTCCTCGACCTCCCCTTTGTCGTTGAGCACAATCTCGCCGTCGCTCGCCTGCAGGCCGAGGTCGACCTCCTCCAGGTAATCGACGAGCGAGATGCTCGAGTCGATCTCGTCGAGATCAACGAGAAAATCTTGAAAATCCTTGACCCTGCGCAGTGCGACCACCGACTTGAAGTAGCCGGGCTCCGGCCCGGTAATGACGATGCTGATCGGATTGGGGCCGGCGAGATCGCGGCTGATCGCGTCGTAGGCAACCCGCACATCCGAGTTGCGACGGAAGCCGCTGAGCAGATCGGTATCGACCTCGACCCGTGCGGCCCCGAACGCCGCCCAGACCGCGACGATCGCGCCGACGCCAAAGACCACGCCCCGGTGCGTGGTCGCGAACTCGGTCGCGCGCTCCAACGCGCGGTCGAGGACGAGGAGGTAGTCGCCGCGACCGTCCCCGGCCCGCGGGGAGCGCGCACGGCTCGGTACGGCCAGGAAGAACAAGGACAGACCGAACACCGTTCCAAACGCCATGATCGTGCTGCCCACGACTGCGAAGAGCCCGAGTCTCGCGATCGCCGGGATCGGCGACAGGGCAAGCGATCCGAATCCCAGCGCGGTGGTGAAGGCAGACACGGCGATCGGATAACCCACGCGACGGAGAATCGCGCCGATCGCGCCGGTACCACCGGCCGCGTCTTCCTCGAGCACGGCGGCCGTCACGTAGACCGCGTAAGCGCCACCGATGACCAGCAACAGCGAAGGCAGCACCAGCGTGGTGATCGTGATGTCGGCGCCCATCCACCCCATCAGCCCGAGCAGCGTGGCCACACCGATGGCGATCGACGCGAGCGGAAGCAGCGTTGCGCGATACGAACGGAACGACGCCCACAGCACGGCCATCATGCAGAGCAGGCTCAAGGGCAAGAAACGGGCCAGATCCGCGCGCATCATCTCGGTCGAGCGAACGCGAATGTGAGACATGCCGGCGTAGTAGAGTTTGCCGGGGCCTTGGTACGAGGAGACCGTCTCCGTGATGGCGGCGTCGATCCGCGGCTCGTTCTCTTCTCGACGCTCCTGGGCAAAGAAGACGTTGATCGCGGCAGCGCCCCCATCGCGGGCGACCAGATGCGGCGTGTAGAGCGGGTTCGCGGCCACCCGCTCGCGGACCTGAGCGGCGACGGCCGGCGTGATCGGCCCGCGTGGTAGGAGCGGCGGCGGAGTGACGGGGTCGGCGGTCGGATCCGCGGCGTTGGCGAGGCTCATCGTGCGTGCGATGCCTTCGATCGCGCCGATCTGCTTGTTCAGCGCGCGCAACGCTTCCAGCGCCTCGGGCCGGTAGACGTCGTCGGTGACCAGAGCGACCACCCCGATCTCTTGGTCGCCGAAGTCCTTCTTAACCTTGACGTGAAACGCTCGGGCCGGGTCGTCGGGAGCCGTCAGCGTCTCCAGCGAACTATCGAAGGACAGTCGAGTGACGCCGAAAACGGCGAGCGTCGACAGCGCCAGCATGACCGCCAGGGTCACGCGGGGCCGCCGCGTCATGCTGCTCGAGATCCTATTCACGGGCTGCCAGCCGGATTGGGCTCAAACGGCGATCATCGATGTTTCACGCCGTTGAAGAAAGCGCGCGAGCGAGGGACGCGGCGGCTAATCGGTCACGGCGTCGAGACGCACTTGAGCGCCTTGCCGTTGCTCTTGATCTCGCAGAGCAGCAGGGCAGTGGCGCAGACGTCGTCGATCCGGATCGTCTGCCGCATCGTCGGCGGAGCGTCGGCCTCGGCCAGCGAGAACAGCGTCACGTTGCGGCCATCCGCACCGAACTTCATCTTGTTCTCTTTCTGCGAAAACTTTCCTTTGCGCCAACCTGGCGCGCCGGCAACGTCCGCGTCGGGATCGAGGAAGAGCCATTTCGGCTTCGTTAGCGATCCGCCCTGGACGAAACACGGAGACGGAATGCACGCGCCCGGCATGAGCGTGCTCCGGAACAACTCTCCGGACAGATTGTTGTTGTAGATGATCGTCACGTCTTGCGTATCGGGATCGATCGGCAGCCCCTCCGTAAAGTTGAAATCGCCTTTGCTCTTCCAGCGGTCGAAATCGGCGAAGTCGGGCGTGTCCTTGAAGCCCGTGATCTTGACGAACGCCGGAGTGATGTTGGGGCCGGTCAGGTCCTCGCAGCCGAGGATCGGCACACCCGCCAGATTGAGGTCGCAGGTGGTCGTGCACGTGTCGTTTTCGATCACGTTGCCGTCGTCGCAAGCCTCGTTCGCTTCGACCAGGTTGTTGCCGCAGCACCCCTCGCCAATCGGGCACTCTGCGGCGGTCTGGCACGGGGTGCCGCTGCCTTTGCACAGGCCGGAGATCGTGCACGTGCTCGAGCACGGGCTGCCCGACACACCGTTCTGGCTACCCAGGTCGCACTGCTCCGAGGGTAAGTCGAGGATGTTGTCACCGCAGAAGCAGACGGCGTCGTCGCGCCCCTGGCACTGATCGCAGGGATCGCCCACTCCGTCCCCGTCGCTGTCGGCCTGCTCGCAGAGCTCTCCGGACGGACAGTCCACGCTCAGGCCGCTCGGGCAGGTCTCCGGGCCCGGCCCGCTGCACTCGTCGGGTGGGTTAGGGATCGCGGGGCAGTTATCGACACCGTCGGGAACTCCGTCGCCATCGCCCTCGGTCAAGACGGCGAACGCCTCGACGTTCTGGCCGGTGCCGGTGAGGCCCACGGCGACGCCGTCGAAGTACATCGTGACGGTCGCCGCCGGGCTGCGCGTCGTATTGCAACTGTTACCTGCCCCGGTGCAGTCCTCATCCGTCGCGCAGGGTGCGCCGCCGATCGCACACGTCCCCGTGTCGCAAGTCTCGGTCACCGGGCAGTCGCTGTCGCCGGCACAGGGGTTGCCACTCGGTACGCAGTTGCCGGCCCCGAACGTGCCGTCATAGAGGAGTAGGTCCTTGCCCGGCGTGTGAGGTGGGAACCCCGGCGGTGTGCCACCGCCTTTCTTGAACACCATCTCGCCACTCATCGTCGCCGCATCGAAGCTCAAAAAATCGATCGCCTCGATGTCGCTCGTGATGCCGTTGCCCGGGCCGTTGATCCGTTCGGACTCGAGAAACATCGCGAACTGGCAGCTCTCGACCGTGCCGTTGAGCGCAAAGCCGTCAGGAATGCAGCGCAGCAGATCCTCGTTCTCGAAGTGCACCCCATCCAGCCCGGGACCGCCCGACCCGCCGGTGAGCGAACCGATGATAGGACAGGTGTGAGGTAAGCTGGCGGTAGCCGAGATCGCATCCTCGCAGCCGTCGCCCGTCAGCAATGCGAGCGCGTCCCACGGCTTCGCGGATACTTCCTCTTGCTGGGTCAGGTCGCCGTTGAGATAGAGCTTGAAGGAACCATCGTCGTAGGGGCCTCCACCGACGAAAGGCCGGAAAATATCGTCCGGGTTGAGCACGGCGATGTCCTGCTTGAGCAGGGCGCCGACGCCCGGAACCGTCGTGTCGTTGAGCGCGACGAAGGTGTAGTTACCGTTGGGGGCATCCGCCAGCGCCCGCATCTGCGTGTTGACCTGCAGATCGGGGGCGGCGCCGTCGAGAAACTGGCTCCAGTCACACGCGGTGATCGGGAGCCCCGAGGACGTGGGCGTGCACAGGATCAAGTCTTCCTCACCCACCACGATGCACTCACCGGAGCCGACCGTGCAGGTCGTGCAATTGGTGTCGCAGACCTCGGTCGTCCCGCTGGCGCTGATCGAGATGACGATCAGGGGATCGGCGGCGTTCGCCAGGGTTCCCAGGGTCAGAGTCAGTCCCGCGAGCGCAAGGGTCGCACGAACTCTCATCGCGAGCCTCCTTATCAATCTGTAACGGCCTGTGACGACGGAAATGCTGCGGCAGTGGCTTTATACCCCCACTCGACCGGGGGTGACAAGTGAAAAAATGATTACGACTTGCCGCACGGAGCCCGGCGCTGAGGCTCTGAGATCCGGATCAGGAAAAACCCTTAGTCCGGCGCACCTCGTCCTTGATCGCAAGCCATCGGACGCGGTCCGGCCAGAACGCGTGGCGGAGCGTCTTGGCTGGATGGTCGGGCTTGGAAGCTGCGTCCAGCCCGGCCCGCATGATCGCGATGAACGGCGCGAAGGAATCGTGCCCCTCGAACGTGACGGTGAGAGGGGCACCGCAGCTCTTGCACCGGTGCCGGTGCACCTTCTCGGAGCTGTGGAAGGTATCGAGCTTGCCGCCCTTGGTCCACCGCAAGCCGCGGCGCGGGAAGATGGAAAGCGTCACGAACGCCGCCCCCTGCAACCGCCGGCAGATCGAGCAGTGGCAGTGATGCGTGTCGATGGCCGGCTCGCTGATCTCGTAGCGGTTCTCCCGGCAGTAGCAGCCTCCCGATTTCAGCTCGACCTGCTTCCCCTTGCTCGGCTTCTTGGCCGCCTTCTTCGCCGTCTTCTTCCTCGCCCCGTTGGCCATGCGGTGTTCCTCTCCCCTCTGGGTACCGTCGTACCGTTACTCGCCCTTGGCGTTGAAGGACTCCGGCTCGTCCTTGAGCCCCGAGCTTGTACGCCGTTGGCTCGAGTCCTGTCAAGACGCAGTCACGGCTTTCTGTCCGTAAACTAACCTGACCCTGATCGAAGCCTCGCGGGCCATTCTGTACAATGAACCTGACGATATGGACGAAACGATTCGAAATACTCTCGACTGGTTATCCCGGGTCGATACGCTCGGGCTGCTCGCCGTGCGCCGGCTGCGGTCGCGCTGGGTGAATGGATTCATGGTCGCGCTGACCCGAGCGGGTGATCCCTCGAGCTGGATCGTTCACACGTTGGTCTTGTTCGCCGCGACCGGAGCTACCGACACACGGCTGCTCACCCTGGCGGCCTCGGCGGTCTTGTGGGCGACGGTGGCGTCGCAGCTCCTCAAACGGGCTTGCAGACGCCCGCGCCCCAACGGCACAGTCCAGGGTCTCGAGTCCCTGCTCGAGGACCCGGACGCCTTTTCTTTCCCATCCGGTCACGCCGCGGTCGCCTTCGCGGCAGCGAGTGCGCTCGCCGGCGCTTACCCCGAACTGGCAGCCATGGAGCTGCTCTTCGCGACGGGCGTTGGCTTCTCGCGCGTCTACAATGGCGCACACTATCCCCTCGACGTCTTGGCCGGAGCCCTCCTCGGTGTGCTCTGCGGCGGCGTGACCTCGTTCATCGTCACCACCGTCCTGCCCAGCTGACGATTCTCAATCCGTCCAAGCGCCCGAGCCCGCGCGGCCGGCGCGCTCTGGACCTCCGTGGCCAGCCGCGCTAAGACGAACACCCGCAGCCGCCGTGTCGCTCGTCGAACAGTGGAAGGCCGAGAAGGAGTCCGCCTGGCTCTACCGCGTGGTCGCCAACGCCGAGACCGAGCACACCATCCGCCGTCTGTTCGAGCAGCTCGGGCAGTGCGCCGAGAGCCAGGCGATTCTGATCGAACGCAAAATGGCCGAGTCGGGCGTCATCGTGCCGACGGGGTTCGCTCCGAGCCGTCGCGCGCGCCTGGTGAGCAGCCTGGCGCACCTGCTGGGTCCGCGCCGGATTCGCCTCATTCTGGCCGCGATGAAAGTCCGCGGTGTTTCGATTTACCTGGCAGCGCAGGACACCACGGAGCATCTGGTGCCACGCTCGGTCGAGGACTTCGGCCACCGCCACCGCCGCAGCAGCGCCGGCAACAGCCTGCGAGCGGCCGTGTTCGGTGTAAACGACGGGTTGGTTTCCAACACCAGCCTCATCATGGGCGTGGCCGGCGCTGCCGCGAACCCGGATCTCATCCTGGTCACCGGAGTCGCCGGACTGCTGGCCGGCGCGTTCTCGATGGGAGCCGGCGAGTACCTCTCGGTTCGATCACAACGCGAGCTTTACGAGTACCAGATCTCGCTCGAGCGAGAAGAACTGAAGCTCTATCCCGAAGCGGAAGCCGAGGAGTTGGCGCTCATCTACAATGCGCGCGGCGTGCCGCTCGAGCGAGCTCGCGAGATGGCCGGCCTGGTGTTTCGCGATCCCGACCGTGCGCTCAAGACGATGGCGATCGAAGAGCTGGGTCTGAACCCAGATGAGCTTGCGTCCCCACCGGCCGCGGCCGTCTCCTCGTTCGTGGCCTTCGCCGCCGGCGCGATGGTGCCGCTGCTGCCGTTCTTCATCTCACCGGGGCCCGTCGCCCTCCCCGCCGCTGCGTCGCTGTCGGCCGTCGCACTGTTCGGCGTGGGTGCGGCTCTGAGCCTGTTCACCGGTCGGGACGCCTGGCGCGGCGGCTTTCGGATGCTTGCGCTCGGAGGCGCTGCCGCCATCGCTACGTATCTGATCGGGACCTTGCTGGGCGTGGCGCTGATCTAATCTCGGCTCAGTCGCCGAGCCGCACACGCTCGGGCTCGTTGGCGGTTACGTACTCGAACTGCGCCCGGAACTGGTCTTCGGACAGACCCGCAGCCTGAGCGAGAGGCGCGCAACGCGCGGGTTCGCTGAAGTCGTTGCGCCGCAGCCGGATCATGTAGCGGAAGGCGATGCCGTAGCCTGCAGCCCGAACATCCACCAGGCGGACCCGCGCTCGGCCGGTCTTCGGATCGAGCAGCTTGTCGAACGGGATCGGCACGAACCGATCCCCCTGGACCGTCACCATCACGCCGCCGCCGTGCTCGGCGACGTAGCGCGAGGCGCAGTAGCCGAGATCGCGGGTGTACTCCATGTCGAAGGGAATGGGATCGGCGCAACGCAGCTCGTAACCGATGTCCTTCGCCACGATCGTGGCTTTGATGCCGATGCCTCGCAGACGATCGCGCACGGCATTCTTGAGGATCGCGCCGATGTCAATCTCAGCGATCCGCACGTGGCCGTGATCGTCACGTTCGACGCCCTCGATCCCGCCGAGGTCCTCCTCGCGAATGCTGAGCGCGATTCCCTCGGCGATCACCGCAACCCCGTGCTTACGGTTTTCCGAGCGCCGCTTGATGATTGCGCCGGCCAGGGTGTCCACTACCAGCGCAAGGGGCACGGGACCCTTGCCGAACTCTTCTGGGATCAATGTCAACGTCGCACCGGCGGCCTTGCCGATGCCGAGCGCCAAGTGGCCGGCCTTGCGACCCATGGCGATGATGAAGTACCAGCGGGTGGTGGTCGCTGCGTCCACCATGATGTTGCGGACCAGCTCGGCGCCGACGTGCCTTGCGGTCTGGAAGCCGAAGGTATCGATCGCCGGAGGTAGATCCAGATCGTTGTCGATGGTCTTGGGGACGTGCACCACGCGAAGCTCGCCTCGGGCTTCGGCGGAGACGCGCATCGCCGAGAACGCCGTATCGTCACCGCCGATGGTGATCAGATGGGTGAGGCCGAGCCGTCGCAGCGTCGCGACGGTTGCGCTCAGCGTCTTCGCATCGGCGGTCGGGTTGGCCCGGGACGTGCCTAAAATGGACCCGCCGCGGAAATGGATCCGGCTCACCTCGTCGATCATCAGGCGCCGGATCTGGGCCGAATCGCCGCGCATGACGTGCTCGAACCCGTCCTGCAGTCCCCAGACTTCGATTCCGTGCAGCACGGAGCCGATGGTCGCGGCGCCGATGACGCTGTTGATGCCGGGGGCCGGGCCGCCGCCGACCAGAATGCCGAGCTTGGGTTGATTGGCCATGGCGAGGGTTTCGACACGGGAGGCGATTTTGTCAACCCGCTCGACGTGTTAGTTCTGCATTGCCGCATCCGTGGGCGTTCTTGTCGACAGTCCGCCGCCCGAACACGGCCGGCTTCGTCACAGTCTGCTTGCAGCGTATCGCTCCGTGCGAGAAGCGACGGAGGATCTCTGCCGGCCGCTCCGTGCGGAAGACTGCCAACTGCAATCCATGCCGGAGACCAGTCCCACCAAGTGGCACCTCGCGCACACGACGTGGTTCTTCGAGACGTTCGTGCTCGCCGCGTTCCAACCGGCCTACCGTGTGTTCGATGCGGCTTACGCCTACCTGTTCAACTCGTACTACAACCGCATGGGGCCGATGCACCCGCGGCCGGGTCGAGGACTGCTCTCGCGGCCAACGCTCGAGGAGGTCTACGAGTACCGCCGGCACGTGGATGCGGCGATCACCGATCTCCTCGCGCAGCAGGACCTCGACCATGGCGCCGAGATCTGCGCGAGGATCGAGCTGGGCCTCCATCACGAGCAGCAGCATCAAGAGCTGATTCTCACCGACATCAAGCACGCCTTCTCGTGCAACCCGCTGCGGCCAGCCTATGGCTCCACTCCGCCCGTCAGCTCCGGATCGAGCGCCGAGCTTTCCTGGGTGCGCTTCCCCGGCGGCCTGCGTAGGATCGGCGCCAATGACAGCGGCTTCGCCTTCGACAACGAGCGGCCGCGTCACCGCGTTTTTGTCGCCGCCTTCGAGTTTGCCGACCGGCCGACCACCAACGGTGAGTTCTCGGCGTTCATCGAAACCGGTGGTTACACTCGCCCAGAGCTCTGGCTGTCGGACGGCTGGCAGACCGTATGCGAGGGAGGTTGGTCGGCGCCGCTTTACTGGCAGCGCGCGAGCAGCGGATGGGAGGAGTTCACGCTGGGTGGGGTAGCTCCGTTGGATCCGCACGCTCCGGTCTGCCACGTGAGCTTCTACGAAGCCGACGCGTTCGCACGTTGGAGAGGCGCGCGCTTGCCCACCGAAGCCGAGTGGGAGGTCGCCGCAGAAGACGTCACCGTGGAGGGGAATCTCCTCGAGGCGCGCACGCTGCATCCTCGCGGCGCGCCAGACCTCGACGCCAACCCCACCGGGCTGCGCTCGATGTTCGGAGATGTCTGGGAATGGACGGCAAGCCCGTATGTCGCGTATCCGGGCTACCAGACACCGGCCGGCCCGCTCGGCGAATACAACGGGAAGTTCATGAGCAACCAGATCGTGCTGCGCGGCGGCTCCTGCGCGACGCCCGCTTCGCACATCCGCGCAAGCTACCGTAACTTCTTCCCTCCTGTCGCGCGCTGGCAGTTTTCCGGGGTCCGCCTGGCTCGTGATGTCTAAGGCCGCCGATGAAGATATCCCTGTTCCAGGTTGATGCCTTTACCCGTGGGCCTTTCAGCGGCAACCCGGCGGCGGTCTGTCCGCTCATCCAGTGGCTCCCCGACGCGACCCTGCAGGGCATCGCCCTGGAGAACAACCTCTCGGAGACCGCGTTCCTGGTCGACCGTGGCGAGCTGATCGATATCCGCTGGTTCACACCCACCGTCGAGGTCGACCTGTGTGGGCATGCGACGCTGGCCAGCGCGTACGTCGTGCTCGAGTGTCTGGGCACGCGCCGCGATCGAGTCGAGTTCAGCAGCCGCAGCGGCCCCTTGGCCGTCGATCGTCACGACGAGATGGGTGAGCTGCTGGTGCTGGACTTCCCGTCTATCCCCGCCGAGCCCTGCGATCCACCGGCGGCATTGATCGAAGGGTTGGGCGCACGGCCCGCCCAGACGTTGCTCGCCAAGAGCTATCTGGCGGTGTTCGAGAGCGAGGCAGAGGTACGCGCCCTCGCCCCGGATTTTCGCCGGCTCGCCGAGTGCCACCCGCACACCGTGATCGCGACCGCGCCGGGCAAACGCCACGATTTCGTCTCCCGCTTCTTCGCGCCGTCCTTCGGTATCGACGAGGATCCGGCGACCGGCTCGGCCCACTGCACGCTGATACCGTATTGGTCGGAGCACCTGAGCAAGCGCCGCCTGCGCGCCTATCAAGCCTCGCGGCGCGGAGCCGAGCTGTTCTGCGAGGATCGCGGTGCCCGCGTCGGGATCGGCGGCCGCTGCCGGCTCTATCTCAAAGGCACGATCTACGCGGAGATCTGAGCCGCGGAGCAGCGCGGCAGTCAGCGCCCCTCGAAGCGCGGCTTGCGCTTCTCTTTGATCGCCGCCAGCGCCTCGGCGTGGTCGTGGCTCCGGAACGTGACCAATTCGAGCGCGGTCGAGGTATCGAAGGCAATGTTGAGCGCGTCCTTGAGCAGCTTGTTGACCGACAGCTTCGTGTAGCGAATCGCCAGCGGCGCCCCTTCGGCGAGCCGCCGCGCGAAGGCCAGCGCCTCCTCCTGCAGACTCGCCGCGGGCACCACGTGAGTGACCAGGCCGCAGCGCTCGGCCTCCGCCGCGCTGAGCGCATCACCGGTGAGCAGGTACCGCTTGGCGCGGGCCGGCCCGACGGTCAGCGGCCAGATGACGGCTCCGCCGTCCCCGGCGACCAGTCCCACCCGCACGTGCGGATCGGAGATGGTCGCGGAGTCGGCCATGAACACGACGTCGCAGAACAGCGCGATGGAGGCGCCCAAGCCGACGGCGTGCCCGTTGATCGCGGCGACGATCGGAATCTCGACGTCGAGCAGGTCCCAGATCAGCTTCTTGGCATCCCGGCGCAGCGCTTCCAGGGCGGCACTCTCCCGCAGGTGCGGAAACCAGCCGAAGTCTCCGCCGGCCGAGAACGCCTTGCCGCGGCCCGTCAGGACCACGGCGCGTGCTTGCGATTCGTCGCGGAGCATCGCGAACAAGCGTGTCAGCTCGGCATGGAGCGTCTCGTCGACCGTGTTGAGCGGGCTCCGCGGATGATCGATGGTCACTCGCAGCACCGAGTCGATGCGCTCCAAGCGCAGGGTCTCGAACGAGGGCTCGCTCATTTCACGCCTCACAGCAGGGAAGTGTCCGCTTCCAAACCGAGTAGCAGCCGGCCAGCCAGCTCCCAACTCGCTGGCGCAACCATCAAGTGCTGGGTGGCGACGTGCACATCGCGGAAGTGGCGCTGCAGCCGCGAGCCGGCGTAGACGGAGGTCCCGCCGCCGGCCTCGTACATGCGGCGGACGCATTCAGCCGCCGCGCGCGTCGCATGCGAGGCAGCCAGCCGCAAGCCCGTGCGGCCGCCGATCGAGATCGCGCCGGCGCGCGCTTCCTCGGATGCTTGTCTCACGGCTTCGAGCAGAAACGCGACCGCCGCGCGCAGCTCGGCCTCGGCCCGCGCTACCTCGACCTGGACGGTGCCGCGCTCGGCCAGCCGCCGGCCACTGCCGGTCGGGGTCTTGGCGAGCGCCAGCCGGTGCAACTCTCCGATCGCGTCGCGGGCGATGCCGACCGCGACCGCCGCGATGCCGACCGCGAGCAGACCAAAGACCGGGAACCGGTAAAGCGCTCCGTCCTGGCGGGGCCGATCGAACCCAAGAGCAACTGCACGCCCTTCGGGCACGAACAAATCGTGCACCTCGATGTCGTGACTCCCGGTCCCGCACAGTCCAGCGACCGTCCACGTATCGTGGATGCGAGCGTCGGCGGCCGGAAAGGCGAGCATCCGCGTGTCGGGCTGGCCGTCGCGCCGAGTTCGTGGCCGGCCATCCTCCAGGATCACGGAGCCAGCCATCAGCCACGCACAGTGCTGGCAACCGCTGGCGAATCCCCAGCGGCCGCTCACCCGGTAGCCGCCCTCGCAGATGAGCGCTCGTCCCTGGGGCGCGAATACGCCACCGGTCACGACCAGAGGGTCGGCGTAGATCTCCCGCGCGATCGAGGGTTCGAGGTAGCCGCTCACCAGCGCCGTGGTCGCACCGATCATCACGCACCAACCCGCCGATCCGTCGGCGATCGCGACGGTTTCGATCACGCGCAACAGGGTGACGACGTCCGCCTCCAGGCCGCCGAGCGCGCGCGGCACGCAGAGCCGAAACGCTCCGGCCTCGGCCAGCGCCGCGACCAGGTCGGCGGGCAGGCGCCGGCCCTGCTCGATGCGATCGGAAGCCGCACGGATCCGCGGAGTGACCGCGGCAATGCGTTCCTCGATCGAACGGAGAGCGTTCACGCTTTCTTGTGGTCGGGCATCGTCGAGAACAACACCCGGATCGCCTGGTAGACCGCTTCGTATTCAGTCGTCGGCCCCGCGAGCACGGTGAACAGACCGACCAGGTTGGACTCGCCCACGGCGCGGTCGCGCCAAACCGCCTGCTTGGCGCTGCGCCGGAACAAGACGCCGGAGACCGTCACCCGGGACTCGGCGCCGAACTCGTCGTAGCCCTTCTCCAGACGCTCTACGTATATATAAAGGAGGTACTCGCGGTCAGGCGGGCCTAATTCGGCCAGTTCGGCGTCGCTCATCGTCGCCAGTTCGGCGCTGCCAAGGGGTTTCTCCACACTTGACACGGTCTCCAGCACGACCGTGTAGCCCTTATTGCTGAGAAGACGCTCACTGGCGTGACGAGCATGGGAGAGAATCTGGACGTGACCGAACGGGTCGGGCCGGACGTCGATTACCGGCATCAGGGCCACGGTCCCGATCTCGTAGGCACCCTCAGCAAGAGCCTGATCCAAATAGATCGGCTCGCGGCGGGCGCCGCACCCCGCGGCGCTCACGACGATCAACGCAACCAGCCCTGCCCCGCCGATCTGCGTCAGGATCTTCGCGCGCGGCTTCACTGGTACTTGCGCATCTCCAGCCTGCCGACTTGGTCGGTGTGCACCTCGTCGGGACCGTCCGCCAAACGCAACGTGCGCAGGTTCGCGTAGGCCTCGGCCAGGAAAAAGTCCTGGCAGACCCCGGCTCCTCCGTGAATCTGGATCGCACGGTCTACCACCCGCAGGGCGACGGCAGGGGCGATCACCTTGATCATCGCGATCTCGGCGCGCGCCTCCTTGTTGCCCGACCTGTCCATCATGTAGGCGGCCTTGAGCGTGAGCAGCCGGGCCTGCTCGATCTCCATGCGCGACTGCGCGATGTGGTGACGGGTGAGTCCCATCTCCGACAGCGGCCGGCCGAAAGCCACGCGATCGCGGGCTCGCCGGCACATGGCCTCCAGGGCACGCTCGGCCGCGCCAATGGTGCGCATGCAGTGGTGGATGCGCCCCGGGCCCAGCCGGCCCTGGGCTATCTCGAAGCCGCGGCCTTCACCGAGCAGGATGTTGCCGCGGGGCACGCGCACGTTGTCGAAGTCGACCTCGGCATGCCCGTGCGGCGCGTCGTCGTAACCGAAGACGCTGAGCATACGGACGATCCGGATCCCCGGCGCGTCCATCGGTACCAGGATCATCGACTGCTGCAGGTACTTGTGCGCGCTCGGGTCGGTCTTGCCCATGAAGATCGCGATCTTACAACGCGGATCGCCGGCCCCCGAGGTCCACCACTTGCGGCCGTTGAGCACGTAGTCGTCGCCGTCGGCAACGATGCTGGACTCGATGTTGGTGGCATCGGAGGAGGCCACCGCCGGCTCGGTCATGGCGAAGCAGGAGCGGATCTCGCCGGCGAGCAGCGGGTTGAGCCAGCGCTTTTTCTGCTCGTCGTTCCCGTAGCGGACCAGCACCTCCATGTTGCCGGTATCGGGCGCGGAGCAGTTGAAGATCTCGGCGGCGAACCGCGAGCGGCCCATGATCTCGCAGAGGGGAGCGTACTCGAGGTTGGCGAGCCCTGCACCGTAGTCGCTCTCGGGCAGAAACAGGTTCCACAGGCCTTCGGCCTTGGCCCGGGCCTTGAGATCCTCGAGCAGAGGCGGAATCTGCCAGCGCGTCGGTCCACGGTCGAGCTGCTCGACGAGCGTACGCTCGTTGGGATAGACGTGCTTGTCCATGAACCCGGTCAGCTGCTCGAGCAGCAGCTTCACCTTGGGCGAAAAGCCGAACTCCATCTCGATCTCCTTAGCGGCCGGCGGCGGGCCGGGGCACCATAGCCGCTGGCGCTGCGCGTCACCAGGGCCTCACCCACTGCGCCGGAATCTTGACTCAACACGCCGGTTGCCGCATCGGTCGCCAAGCGACGCGAGGGCGGCGACATGAAGCACTTTCTCTTCCACCTGATGCCCTACCGGGACCTACCGGCCGACTTCGAGAAAAAGCACGACTCCGCTTGGGTCTGGATCCCCAACGAGTTGTTCGATCCACGCAAGGGGCACCGGTACTACAACGAATACATCGACCAACTGGCCGAGGCCGAGACGCTCGGCTTCGACGGTGTCTGCGTCAACGAGCACCACCAGAACGCCTACGGCTTGATGCCCTCCCCCAACATCATCGCGGCGATGCTGGTGATGCGCACCAAATCCATCAAGATCGCTGTGGTGGGCAACGCCCTGCCGCTCTACAATCCACCCACCCGCGTGGCCGAAGAGATCGCGATGCTGGACGTGATCTCCGGCGGGCGGATCATTTCCGGTCAGGTCATCGGCGGGGGACCCGAGTACTTCTCGTTCTCGATCAACGGCGCCGAGGCGCGGACGCGATTTGCCGAGGCCCACGAGATCATCATGCGCGCGTGGACCGAGCCCGGACCGTTCTCCTACTACGGCGAGCACTACAAGCTGCGCTACGTCAACGTCTGGCCCAAGCCGCTGCAGAAGCCGCATCCCCCGATCTGGATCCCAGGGGCGGGCTCGATCGAGACCATGGAGTTCGTCGCCAAGCGCCGCTACGCCTACATGGGCATCCCCTATTTCCACATCGACTTCTTCAAAAAGAACTACGCGATGTTCCGCGAGATCTGCGAGCGCGAGGGCTACAAGGCTCACCCCGAGCAGATGGGACTGCTCATCCCGATCTACGTCGCCGAAACCGACGCCAAGGCGCGCGCCGAGTTCGAGTCGCACTTCTGGTATTTCAAGAACAAGCTCATCTCGGGACTGACCCTTTCGCCTCCCGGCTACACCTCGGTGCGTTCGGCGCTACGGGTGCTGCGCGCGATGCGCGACGGGCACACGTTCATCAATGCCTGCGAAACCTGGGCGGATGTCGAGCGCGGCTGCTTCGCGCTGGTCGGCAGCGCACAGACCGTCGCGCAGAAGCTCATCGAGCACGCTGCCGAGATCGGCTGCGGGAACCTGCTGGGGCTGTTCCAGCTCGGCGACATGCCGCCGGAGAAGGCGCGCGAGAACGCGCGTCGCTATGCCGAAGCCGTACGCCCGCTGGTCGACCGGGCCCTGCCGAGCAACGCCGGCGCGATGCCCGCGGCGATTCCCTTTCCGCAGGTGGCCTGAGCAATCAACGGCGGCACGAGGCGATTCCATGGAAGCGACTACCACCGAGATCCGGGTGCTCGGCCGCCGCATCCGCGAGGTCCGCGTTGGACGGGGGCGGCCCCTGCTCTACCTGCACGGCGGCCTAGCGGACACCATCTGGTTGAACCACCTGCTCGCCCTGGGCGAGCACTATGAGGTGCACGCGCCTGCGCACCCCGGATTTCTCGACTCGGAGGGCATCGAGCAGATTCGTGACATTGAAGACCTGGTCTACCACTACCTGGCCTATCTGGATGCGAAGGCCTGGACGTCCGTCGACGTGGTGGGGCTCTCGCTGGGCGGCTGGATCGCGGCCGAGATCGCCGCGCGCTACCCCGAGCGCGTCTCCACGCTCGCCCTGGTCAGCTCAGTCGGAATCTGGATCGAGGATCATCCGATCGCTGACATTTTCGCCACCGACGTGCGCTTCCCCGAGCGGATCCAGGGACTGTTATTTCACGATACGAACTGCGAGGCGGCGAAGCTGATGAGCTTGCCGGACTTCCAGGCCGCGCCTGACGAGGTCCTGATCCCGATCATGAACGCGATGGCGGCCACCGCGAAGGTCGGCTGGAATCCGCTGCTTCACAATCCCAAGCTCGAGCGCATGCTGCCGCGCGTGACCGCCCCGACCCTGTGCTTGTGGGGCGCGAACGATCGCGTGGTCCCACCGGTCTACGCCGAGAAGTTCGCGCGCCTGATCCCGCAGGCGCAGGTCGAGATCGTTCCCGACTGCGGTCATCTCTTACCTCTCGAACAGAAGGACGCATTTGTCCGGGCCATCCGCGGGTTCTTCCGCTAAGACCAGCCGGCAAGGGCGCGGTCTGATCGGCGCGCTGGTCGCGGCCGGTATCACGCCGAACATGGTCTCGTACGCCGGGCTCGCGTGCGCCGTCGCCTCCGGCTGCGCGCTCGCCTTAGGCGCCGGCCACACGCTCCCGTGGCGGAGCGGCACGACGCCGGTGGCGACGAGCTGGTGGCCCGCCGTCGCCGGCGTGCTGCTTGGACTCTCGGCCCTGGCCGACATCCTCGACGGGCGCTTGGCCCGCCGGGGCAATCTCGAGACTCGCTTCGGCGCCGTGCTCGATTCGACCCTGGACCGGTTCGGCGACATGGCCGTCTTCATCGGCTGCGCGCTCTACTACGCCCGCCTGGGCAACGTCACCTACGTCCTGGTCTGCTGTCTAGCCATCGTCGGCTCCACCCAGATCAGCTACGTCAAGGCGCGTGGCGAGAACTTGGTCGAGGGCCTGGGCATCGGCTTCTGGCAGCGTGGCGAACGGATGGTTGCGGTCATCTTGGGCGCGCTGGCGGGCCGCGTGCCCACGGTCCTGTGGATCTCGGCGGTCTTTCCCCTGTTCACCGTGCTGCGACGGGTGCGCCGGGCTAGCGCGTTGCTCGCCGAGAGCCCGTCGTCCGGGACCGAAATCGAGGCGCTTGCCGAACGATTCGCGCCCTGGCGGCAGCCGCGCCGCAGTCTGATGTACGGGGCATTCTGCGTGCTCGTCGCCGCCGCGATCGTCGCCGGTCCGTGGATCGATCCGTTCTTCTACGGAGCGACGGATCCATTGCGCGCGCTCCTGGATGCGGCAAGCCGCTGAATCGTTTGGTTCCTTGGGGTCAGCCGGCGTAGCGCCGCTGGTACTCGTCGATTCCCCAACCGGTCTCGCCGGTCTCTTCCAGAACGTAGTCGGCGAAGTTCTCGAAGATGACCGTGCCGGTGGCCTGGTGCGGGCGCCGTAGCGACGCGAACAGATCGGAGAACCGCCGCGAGCGCAGGTGCCAGCAGTTGCCGTCGTCGTCGACGAAGCGGTAGCGCGTCGCCACCGGGGTGCGGCCGTCGGATTCGAACTCTAGCGTCTCGAAGTCGACCTCGCAGACTCCCACGTTGCCAGCCTCGGTCGAGATGAAACCGTTGACGTTGAACGCGTCGCCTGAAAACGATCGGGTAATATTGACCGTCCTGCGCGGCAGTTGGACGGCGGCCCAGTTCCAGCCGTCGATCTTGCTCTCATCACGACGCCCCCAGGAATGATCGCGGTGGCCGAGGGCATCGATCGGTACTCGCTTCCCTGCTTCGGGCCCAGTCTTGATCAGGCAGTTGCCCGTGACCCGCATCCCCTGCTCGTAGCGCTTCAAGCGCAAGTGCTCGATGCGCTGCTGGTTCGCGGCGATCTTGCGCCCGGCGTAACTGAACGGCGCGAAGCGCGCCTGATAGGTCAGATCGAGGCGGTACTCGGGAGCATCGACTCTCACCCGATGGACGTGCAACGGCTCGACGATCTCGGCGCTCAGTATCCCGTCACTCAAACGATCGTCGCCGGCGTCCAGCCGGCGCTCGCTGCGGTGGGCACGTATCTGTCCGTCGATCATGTGGAAGGCCGCAAAACGGACCATCCCCTCGGTGCGGACGAAAGAAACGTGCTGGAACCCCCAGATGCCCGCACTGCGGTCGGCAAGGTTCCAGTAGTAGTTCTCCTTCCAGGTCGTCGGACAATCGGCCGGCCACGGATGAAGGAACTCGTCGGTGTCGATAACGATGTCGGAACCTCCCACAAGCGCCACCCCCGCTTATCCTCCCGGCGCCTGGGTTGCCAGTTCCGCCCCCTATAACGCTCCACTCGGCGACATTTAGCAGCCCGCTGACACGGGCCTAACAAGCACGCGTGATGGTCGCACGTCCAATCTTTTTAGAGAGGGTATGAGAATACGATGAGATCCGGATTTGCGGTCGTGTGTGCGCTCCTGTTGGGACCGGTGACCACCTGGGCGCAATCGGCGGCTGAGCCGGCCTCTCAGGCCGCGCCCGAGCCGGCACCGGTCGCCGTCGAACCGCTCGAGCGGGTGGTCAAGGAACAGATCGGCGCCGACGGCGACGCTAGGGAATCCCAGCAAACAATCGATCAGCTCGACGACGAGACACAGCGACTCCTGTCAGAGTATCGACGCGCCCTCGCGGAAGCCGAGAGCTTCACGACCTACGCGGATCAGCTCGCGGTGCAGATCGATTCGCAGACGGAAGAGATGGTCGAGGTTCAGCGTCAGCTTCAGGAAGTCGAGACTACGTCGCGGGAAGTGACGCCGCTCATGCAGCGGATGCTCGACACACTGGAGCAGTTCGTGGTGCTCGACGTGCCGTTCTTGCTGGACGAGCGCAGACGGAGGGTCGCTACTCTGAAGGAGATGATGACCCGGGCCGACGTGAGCATGTCGGAGAAGTACCGGCGCATTCTCGAGGCGTATCAAGTCGAGCTGGACTACGGACGCACGATCGAAGCGTACGACGGCAAGCTCGACGACAGTCACGATGCGCGGACCGTGCAGTTTCTCCGCGTCGGCAGGGTGTCGCTTCTCTACCAGACCCTCGACGGGCGAGAGACCGGTTTCTGGAACTCCGAGAAGAAGGGTTGGAGCGTAGATAACGACTACAGGCATGGCTTCAAGGAAGGGATCGCGGTTGCCAAGAAGCTGCGCGCTCCCGAGATGCTCATCGTGCCCGTAGCGGCGCCGAAGGAGTCGCGGTCATGATGAGGTCACACAAAGCGGTTCGGCTGCTGACTCTGGCCGCGCTACTCGGTATTGCGCAGAGCGTCTGCGCGGCCGAAGACCTCGAAGAGCTTCTCGAACAGACCCGCAACGCGCGCGCGCTGCAGACAGAGGCTAACGCAAAGCGCGAGCAAGAGTTTCTCGCGAATCGCGACAAGCAGGCCGAGATGCTCGCACAAGCCCAACGCGAGAGGAACGCGGCCGAGACGCGCAGCAAAGAGATATCGGCGATATTCGACGCCAACGAGCTGAAGCTCGCGGAGCTCGACGGTCTCCTGACCCAGAGGCTGGGAAGTCTGGGGGAACTGTTCGGAGTCGTACGTCAGGTGGCCGGAGACGGCTCCTCGATCATGTATAACTCGCTGCTCAGCGCTCAGTACCCGAAGCGCGATGAGTTTTTCTCGAACCTCGCAAAATCGAAATCATTGCCCTCGCTCGAACAGCTCGAGAAGCTCTGGTTCGAGATCCAGCGCGAGATGACGGAGACCGGTCAGGTGGCCCGCTTCAAGACCAGGATCGTGGACGCGAACGGCTCCGCGACGGACGCGGCCGTGGTGCGCATCGGTGGCTTCGTCGCGATGGCGGATGGTCGCTATCTCAACTATCTGCCCAGCGTCGGCACCTTGAGCGTGCTGCCGCGCCAGCCTTCATCCGACCTGACCGAATCCGCCAAAGCGCTTCAGGAAGCTCGCGGCGGATACGTCGAGGCCGCCGTCGATCCCTCCCGCGGTGTGCTGCTGTCGATGATCGTGCAGCGGCCCAACGTGATGGAGCGCATCGAGAAGGGCGAGGCGGTCGGCTACGTGATCATCGCCGTCGGCATCATTGGGGTGCTACTCGCACTCTACCAGACGGCCTATCTCATCCGGATCCGCATCGCCGTAAAGCGCCAGCTCGCCCAGCTCGGCCTTCCCACTAGCGACAATCCGCTAGGGCGCGTGCTCGGAGCCATCACGGTCGACGCGAAACATATAGAAGAGGATGCGGAGGTGGTTGAGCTTCGCATCTCGGAAGCCGTGATGCGTGAGGTTCCCAAGCTCGAGCGATTTCAAGCGTTTCTCAGACTGGCCGTCGCGGCAGGTCCGCTGCTCGGACTCATCGGCACCGTCATCGGCATGATCATCACGTTTCAGAGCATCACCGAGTCCGGCTCGAGCGATCCCCGACTCATGGCCAACGGCATCGGGCAGGCGATGATCGCGACCGTACTGGGCCTCGGTATCGCCATCCCATTACTCTTCATGAACGCGGGGCTGGTTTCGATGTCCCGTCAGGTCGTGCAGATCCTCGACGAGCAAAGCGCCGGCTTCCTCGCGGAGGCTCTCGAACGAGGCCGCGAACGCGAGCAGGAAGCGAACCTGCCCGGCGGGCACCGGCGCAAGGTGGCCTGACGTGCTCGACGTTCTCGCAGAATTCATCCTGACGCCGCTGATCACGGTCGCGGACCTCGTGGAGGAAGGTGGCCCTTTCGTGTTCTGCATTTTCATGTGCGGACTTGCCATGTGGACGCTGGCGATCGAGCGGTTCTGGTATTTCTCGCGCATCCTCCCCCGACAGATGCAGCAGACGTTGGACATCTGGCGCTCACGAACCGATCACCGCTCCTGGTGCGCGCGGCAAATCCGCCGTGCGATGATCTCCCGCGTAAACGCGAGCATGACCGCGAGTCTGCCGCTGCTGCGAGTCTTGGTGCCCCTCTCGCCGCTGCTCGGTCTGATCGGAACGGTCGGGGGCATGCTGGAGGTGTTCGACTCCATGGCTCTGAGGGGCTCCGCGGATGCGCGCGCCATGGCCAGCGGGGTGTCCCACGCCATGATCTGCACGATGACAGGGCTCGCGATCAGTATTACCGGGCTTTACCCCGTCTACTACTTTCAGTCCCGCACTCGGTTCGAAACCGAGCTACTGGGCGACAAGCTGACATACTGACATGCGGCTACGCCGGCATTCCAGCGCCGAAGAGTCGACGGGCATCGACCTCGCTCCGATGCTCGACTTCGTGCTCAATCTCCTGATCTTCTTCATCATCACTGCCGTGTTCGTCAAGGAGATGGCCATGCCGGTGGGGCGTCACGGCGGCGGTGCCGGCGGACCTGCGACGGGCAAGGAGACCGGAAGCATTTCGGTGGTGGTTAAACAGAGCGGTGAGGTGCTGGTCGACAACCGCGTGGTGGACGTGCGTGCCGTGCGCGCCAACGTGGAGCGGCTCCATGCGTTGAAGCCCGAGTGGGGTGCGATGGTCACCGCCGAGCAAAGCGCGGAAACCGGCCTGCTCGTTCAGGTCATTGATCAAGTACGGCAGGGAGGCGTCGAGAACGTGTCCTTCGGGACCTCGTCGAGATGAACCGTGCGAGCACGTCGCCACATTGATCATTCTGGAGACGAAACCGGCATCGATCTGGCGCCGATGCTCGATTTCGTCCTCAACCTTCTGATCTTCTTCATCATCACGACCTCGTTCGTTCGTGAAGCTGGCATCACCGTGAGCCGCCCGGAGGCCGATTCCGCCTTCCACGAGGAGAGCGGCAACATTCTGATCGCGATCCGACCGAACGGGGAGATCTGGATGGATCGGCGCCAGGTCGACCTACGCGAAGTGAGACCCATCGTGGAGCGCCTGCACATCGAGCGACCGGAGGACACGGTGATCGTGATCGCCGACAAATCGGCAAAGAGCGGGACACTCGCCCAGGTAATCGACGAGGTTCAGCTCGGCGGTATCAAGGAGGTGGCCATCGGCGCCGCAAGCTCCACGGGCCAGTAACTCATGTCGTCGATGCTGCGGTTCCCGATCGCGATGCTGCTCGCTGGAGTGATCACCATCAGTCTCTTCGGATTCTTGCGCGCCATGACCAACGTGAGGAGTGAGACCGAAGAGACGGTGGCGCTGTCCAAGGTCGAGTTCGTCCGGCTGCGCCGCGACGTCGAGATCGAGGAAAAGAAACGTGAGAAGCCTGAGCGCGTCAAACCGGAGCAGGAACCGGGCACCCCGGCTTTGGCCATCGCCAAAAATGACGGAATCGATCTGGAGCTCGACGTCGAAGCGATCGCTGCGGGCCTCGGAGCCGAGTTCGGCTCAGCGGCTGGTCGCGGCGGCGACGGCACGGGAGGCGGTGCTCTCGCGTTCAGCGCTGGCCTGGCCGACCGCAGTCCACTTCCGCTGGTGAGGGTCGAGCCTCAGTACCCGCCGCAGGCAACCCGGCGTGGACTGGAAGGCTGGGTTCAGATTCGCTTCACGATCTCGACCGCAGGCTCGGTCAAGGAAGCAATCGTCGTCGCCTCGAGCCACTCCATGTTCGAGCGTGCCGCAGTCCAGGCAGTCAACAAGTGGAAATACCAGCCTCAGATGCAGGCAGGACAGCCGGTGGAGGCGCCAGGCAATCAGGTCGTCCTCCGCTTTGAGCTGGGAGGGTAAGCACGATGCAACACTCCATGACGATATCCCGTACGACACGCTGCTGTGTCGCGCTTCTCCTGCTCGGACTGCTCGCCACGTCAGCGGGAGCAGGCGCCGAGGAGCGAAAGCACTCGCAGGACGTCAAGAAGGATCAGCGCGGCGTTACCGTCACTCCTCAGGTCGCCGAGCGCCTCCTCGTGGCCAACAACCACCTCGACAAAGACGAGTTCGACAAGGCGCTTGCGGTCGTGGACGAGCTCATGAAGCGACGACGGCTCGAACCGCCCGACTTCGCGCAGATCTACCGGTTTCGTGGGTACATTCTCGTGTCCAAGGGCATGACGAAGGAGGCGGCGGAGGCGTTCCAGAAATCGCTCGATCAGGACGCACTCGACCCGAGCGCCGAGCAGAGCATGATGTACTCGCTGGCACAGATCTACACGCAACTCGGCCAGTACGACCAGGCGCTCGAGCTCATCAACACCTGGTTCGCGAGCGCGGAGAGCCCGAAGGCCGACGCTTTCTACCTCAAAGCGATGATTTTAGTTCAGCAAGAGGATTTCCAAGCAGCGCTCGAGCCCGCGAAGACGGCGCTTGCGATGAGCATGCAGCCACGCGAGAGCTGGTTGCAGCTGCTCACCGCGATCTACTTCGAGCTGCAGGACTTTCCCAACGTCGCGGCGACTCTGGAGCGACTGATCGACGTCGCACCGAAGACCAAGCGCTACTGGGTGCAGCTGGCAACCGTGCAAAACTACCTGGGCCGAGATGCCGAGGCCCTGGCAACGCTGCGGCTGGCTCACGAGTCCAAGCTGTTGAGCGAGGATCGAGACCTCCGTCAGCTCGCACAGTTCCTGTTTTTGCGCGAACTACCCTACCAGTGCGCAAAGGTCCTCGAAGACGGCCTGAGCGCCGGCGTCGTCACTGCAGATGCTGAATCCTACCGGCTCATCGCGAACTGCTACATCGCCGCACGCGAGAACGAGCGTGCAGTCGAGCCACTGGTAAAGGCCGGCGAGCTTGCGCCCGACGGCGAGATGCTCATCCTCCTTGCCCAAATTCACCTGCAGCGGGATCGATTCGAGCCTGCGCTCGACGCTCTCGGCAAAGCGCTGGCCAAGGCCAAACCCGGACAGCGTGCATCCGCCCAGCTCTTGATCGGCGTGGCACAGCTCGGCGCCGAGCGTTTCGACGACGCAGAACTCGCGTTTCGCGAGGCTCAGGCGGATGAGAAGACCCGCAACGCAGCCGACAGCTACCTCAAGTTCATCGCGGAACAGCGAATGCGCCGCGAGCAACTCGACGGAATGCAGACTGCAGCCGCGAACTGAAGGGCCTCGTATTCACCGTCGCGTCACGCGACGCCACTGACCGGCGTGCAGCGGGACTCGCCGGGACGGATTCGCCGTAGAACCCCATGCGCAGTACCGTCGGGTACTTCCAGCTGTAGGGTGAATTGAGTTCCGACGTTCCGCGTTTCATAACGACCGCGCGGGAGCGGATGACCCACCGGCGGCCCGATGATGCAAGCCTGTACAAAGGGCTTCCCTCGAGCCTACGCTAAGCAGGAACGCCCGGCAGAGGTCGTGGCTTGCCTCCGTTACTGGATCGAGGGCAACGCAGGAATCCAACGCTACAGGCGCACCGATGAATGAAAGCGGAGACGCCCGACGAGCCGTCGCCCGACTCCGGCCTTGGCTTGTCAAACAGCAGTCTAAGAATCCCCTGGCGATCGTCCTGGGAGAATCGTGCAACGGATTGAGCTTTGTCCGCAGCCTGGCCCGGCGGGGTATCCCGACGCTGCTCCTCGGGACCGAGCGTCTGCTCGGAACGTTTACCCGCTTCGGCAAGGACGTGATGCTTCCGCCGGCCGATTCATGCGAAGCGGAATGGCTCACGTTTCTCGAGCTCCTGAGCTCGTGCCTGCCGCAGCCGGGCGTTCTCTTCCCAACGTCGGATCTCCACAATCTGCTGATCTCCCGCAACCGGGATGCGCTAGAACGATCCTTCCGGTTCCTGATCCCCGATCCACAGCCGTTGGAACGGATCATCAACAAGCGATCCCAGTATGAGGCCGCTCGTGCGGCGCGAATCCACATTCCCGACGTCCGTTTTCCCGAGTCGATCGAAGAGCTGCGCCACCTCGCCACCGACCTACCCTACCCGTGCATCCTCAAACCCTACTACTCACATTCCGCCCGCACGAGAATGGACAAGAAGAAGGTCCTAGTTGTCTACTCGAAAGCGGAACTGCTCAGCGCGTTTGAGCGGATCACCCAACTCGATGTGCCGCTTATGATCCAGGAGATCATCCCGGGGGAAGACAGCGCACTGTTCGGCTATCTGGCTTTCTGGGATAGCCAGGGGCGTGAACGCGCCTGGCTGACCAAACGGAAGCTTCGACAGTATCCGCCGGGATTCGGCGACGGGTCTCTGCAGATCACGGTGGACGCGCCAGAGGTCGCTGAGCTGAGTCGCCGCCTGCTACGGGCGTTCGACTATCGCGGCTTCGTCGGCGTCGAGTTCAAGCTGGACTCGCGAGACGGGACGTATCGCCTGATGGAGATCAACCCGCGAACGGTATCCGGAAACCAGCTTGGCATCAGTGCGGGAATCGACTTCCCGTGGATCGGCTATCAGTACCTCACCGGTACCGAGCCTGAGGCTGTGCCATTTCGGCCGAACGTGAAGTACGTCAACGAAGAGTGGGACATTCAGTCGTTTCTGGCCCTGCGAAGATCGGGCGACATCACCCTAGGACGCTGGCTCGACTCGCTGCGCGGTGCGCAGGCAAAGGCCATCTGGGCGTGGGACGATCCGATACCTCTGGTGGTCGGGCTCGGGAGATTCATGCGTCTTCTCATCCCAGGATGGCAAACCATCAGAGGCGGATCCACCCCTGCCGTCTGAGCAACGCGTCGACGCGAACGCGAATGGCGTCTGCAATCGTTCGGACACTCGCGAGCGGAAGGGCAGCGGGATCCTCGAGCGGCCAATCCTCGCGCGGCACCCCGGGAATGATCGGGCACTGCTCGCCGCACCCCATCGTCACGAGCAGCGTTGCATCGGCGACGAGTTCGGGCGTGAGCAAGCGCGGGCGAATCTGCCTAAGGTCGATGCCGCGCTCGTGCATCACTGACACGACTACCGGATGGACGCGCTCTGCCGGCTGGGTCCCGGCAGAGACGGCGTGTGCTTTGGTGGGGTCCGCAGCAGCATTGAAAAATGCGGCCGCCATCTGCGAGCGCCCCGCGTTGTGGACGCAAGCAAAGACGACCTTGCTCACGATGCCTTCTCGACCTCGAGGACCGGCTCCGCCGTCGTGCACGCATGATACGCCGGCTCCCCGAGCCAGCGGAATAGAGAGACTGCCAACGTCGCGCCTAGAAACTGCGCTACGATGAAGCCGGGAGCGTCTGCGAGGCGGATGCCGGTAAAGGTATCGGTGAACGCTCGCGCAAGCGTGACGGCGGGATTGGCAAACGACGTTGAAGAGGTAAACCAATAAGCGCCCGTGATGTATGCGGCAATGACGAAAGGTGCCGCTACCGTACTGCGGCGGCCACAGGCACAGACCACGCAGAGCAAGCCAAAGGTGGCAACGAACTCGCCGAGGAGTTGCGCGACACCTGCGCGCACGTGGCCCGACATCGCGTACATAGGTTCGCCGAACATTGCGTTGGCAACACCGACGCCAACAAACGCACCGACAATCTGCAGGGCGGTGTACGCTGAGACCTCGTGCCAAGGCCCGCCGCTGGTAATCGTCACGGCCGGATTAATGTGAGCGCCTGAGATGGGTCCAAAGGCAAAGACGATCGCAACCAGAGCAGCGCCCGTCGCCATGCTATTCGCAAGAAGCGCTAATCCAACACTCCCGCCGGAAAGCCGCTCGGCCATGATTCCTGAGCCTACGACGCCAATCAGCAGCAGCGCGGTGCCAATGCCCTCGGCAAACGCGCGGCGGAAGAGATCGGGGTGGTCGTCGCCGATCAAGATGCCATCCCGTTGAACCGTACCTGCACCGTGAGCGGTGACCCATCCCCAACGGATTCGATCGTCAAGGATTGCTGGTCGCCGGCAGTCGATCGTCTGAACGTCATGGCTACCGAAGATACGGTGTTGATCTGAAAACTAGGGACGAGTCGCATGCGCGCCCACCGCACGTACTCCGGCCAAGTCATCTCAGTCGAGAATCGCAACGAAACGTCGACTGACCACTCGGTCCGCACGCTCTCGCTCCACGTAATGCCCGTAGCGTCAGGCGGCACGGTCAGCTGGCTGAGTTCCGAGAGTTGCGCGTCCAAGCCGCGCGGTTCCGGGCGTTCGGACAGCAGGTAGAAACCGAGCATGCCGATGGCGAAAGCGACGATGGCGAATGGACCGAGAGTGCGCTGCCCGCCGAGCGCGTTCCCAGCCTGTGTATGCGTACCGCCTGCAGTCTCTACGCGCATCGCCGCTCTCGCCCGGGTAGGCCATGTAGACGTTTGAGGTCCCGAGTCAGCGTGTCGAACTCACGGAGGCAGGAGCGGACACATAGCAACAGCGTTCGCTGAATCGGCGTAGGTGTTGGGGTTATCTGGTAGAACGTCCAGCGCGCCTCCGCACGCGCCGCAACCAGTCCCGTTCGCCGAAGGTACGCCAGGTGCCGCGACACTTTGGGCTGGATCTCCCCGAGCACGTCGCAGAGATCACAGACGCAAAGCTCGCGTTCGGTCAGCAGATTCAGGATTCGCAGGCGCGTTGGGTCAGCGAAAGCACGGAACAAGACGGAGGGATCTGCGAGGCGTCGGACAGCTGCCATATACGGCTCCCCGTATATACGCCTAGCCATATGAGTCAAGGGGTTTGCACGTCGGTCAGTTCGCGAGCGCGTTGGCGGCCGTAAGAGCCGCGCGGGGAACGAAAACTAGCGCCTCGGGGGAGAACTCGTGCTGGTATCGATCAGCGATCTTGCGCGCATCGAAGAACGGCTGGATGCCAGCGAGGGTTGCGGCAGTCGCCAACGAATCGAACCGGTAGAGCCCGGCTGGTCCTGACATGTAGATCAGACCATCCGGTCCTCTCTCCAGATCCCTGTAGGCGCCCCACTGTTCGCTGTCGAGTAGGACTTCCAGCTTCTGATTCGTCTTCCGGTCCCAGCGCTCGAGCCGACCGCGAGCGAATCCTGTGATCAACAAATCGCCGTGATCGTCGAAGGCCAGACCAGATACTGAAATCGTACCGTCGTCGGCAGGATCTGGTGGGATGAGGTGGGCAACGGGTTTCGCATCGGCATTCGTGTTACTCGGATCCCAGACGGAAACCAGCCCAATCGTCGGCGAACGCATACGCGAACCGACGTACAACAGACCGTCCGTACCCAGTTTGATATCGTCGGCACGCGACAGCTCCGGATACCCGAACGAACGCAAGAGATTCCCGTCCGGACTGAAGACCAGCACGATCTTCTTGTCCTCGCTCACCACGAAGACGGCGTCGCCGACGCGTACGATACCGGTTGGATCTTCGAGCTGCGATGAGTCGGCGTACATCGTTCTGTGGTATCGACCGTCGGCGCCCCATTCGGTTAGTGCACGTTCCGCGGTCATCCAGAATTTACCCGGGTTCCCTTCGAAGAAGAGCAGACCTCGCGGACTGCTCCACGCGCTGCGACTGATGTTCTTATCATTGGTACGGGCCGGATCTAGAAAGTCGCCTTCATAGCCGCCGTCCAGCGAAATGCGATGGACGACGTCGTTGCGCCAGTCCGGCGCGAGAATGACGTACTGCTGAGGTGAAGGAGTCGCCGGCGCCCTGTTGCTGCGACAGCCGAAGCAGCACAGACCCAGGAGTAATAGACCTATGGCACGAACCACGGTGTTTTATAGCAACCCCGGGCAGGGGCCGGCAAGAAAGCCGGCCCCTGCCCGGGTGCGTGGCGAGAAGACCTAGGTAGCTCTGCCTACCTTACGGCCCCTTGGAGTTGAACTGCTTCGCGTCGTTCTTCGTCGGAGCCGTGAAGCCCGTCGAGAAGCATACCGGTGTCGCGATACCATCGTCGATCACCAGTTGGGACGAAACCGGTGTAGCCAACGGCAGCGGAGGCGAGGAGAAGTTTCCAACCTTGCTCTTGGCCTTCACCTGCACCTGGGCCTTGCCCGCGTCCCCGGCTTTGAGCTTGATCTGGGACACGCCACCGACGTCACCGCTGAACTGGAAGCCGGTCGCTCCGCTCGGGCTCCAGCCGGCGCCCGCCGGAACGTCCTGACCGAAGATCAGCGTCCCGTTGTCGTACACGCACCAGCTGTAGGTCGCGATGCCGCCCACCGGGTCCATGAAGTCGCCGACAACCGTCGCGTCACCCTTCTTCCACTGGTACTGGCCAGAATCCTTGGCGTTGTCCGCTAGGTCTTTCGTATTGTTTTTGAGCTGGAGCTTGGACTTGCCGGCCTCACCCAGCTTGCACGTCGCCAGGGGAGTGGCCGAGCACGATCCGGCGAGCTGACAGGCCACGGTGCAGCCTGGGCCGCCGTCGCACTCTTCGCCTGCCTCGATGAAGGCGTTACCGCAGACGGAATCGACTTCGGTACACGCGCCCAGCGCTACGGTCAGCGTCGGGCTCGTTGGGGAGGGGGGAATCCCCGTTGAGGCATCGATCAAGGTCAGTGCGAAGTCCCCCACCACCGGCAGCGTCACGCCGGTCGCAATGAACGTGCAGCTGGCAAAGTCACCCGGCGCCGCAAACGGCGTCGTGTGCGCCCACCCGATGTTGGCATTGCTGGCACCGTTGTCGATGTTGGCATCGAACGAGCCACCAACTGCGGGTCCCGAACAATCAGCCGGATTCGTGCTGAATCCAGCCGCCGGGGCCCCCGGATAGTCCACTTCGAACTGAAGCGCCGTCAGCGGAACGGCGCTCGACACGCCGAAGGTCACCACGCACTCGTTGGTCTGTGCGAGCGAAACCGACGGGCTATTGAGAGCGGCAACAGAGCAGATACCGAGGAAGACCCCTCGGACGAGGCGGGACCGCGCAGGGCCCCGGTCTTTGGTAGTATGCTTGAACATGACTGTATTCTCCTGTTCCTGTCGTTGAGTTCAGCTAGTCGTCATTAGAAGTTGTTCTGCGGGGGCATTCCGATGGCGTTCAGAATCACGGAGCCGTCGATCGACGACCGGCGGTTGTTCGGATCGGCGTCGTACCATGCCGCAACGGTCGCGGCCGTGTCGGGCGCTACCCCCGTGAACTCCTGCGCGCAATCGGAGATGTAGTGGTTGTGGATCTGCAGGCCTGCACCGCGCAGCGCCAGCGTGCCGTTCTCCAACGCGATACACTCCTCATCATGGCCCTTGGTGACGCCGTTGTACCACGTGCCGTTAGTGCCGGTACCGATGTTGTGGCCCTCGGTCGTCGTGCCGCCGGCCGCCCCAAGGCTGGTTACGTTCGCGATGCACGGCTCGGCGATCAGCGGATCGATCCCCGGGTTTGGATGGCTGTCCATCTCGTAGGTGCGATCGCCTTCGTCGAACGCCTGGTTCACCAGGGCGAACTGGAGACCGCCGCGGAAGCCGAGATCGGTGTCGATGTTGTCGTCCGAATTGCTCGTTAGCACTGCGTGGTCGACCACCACGGCGCCGCCGAACCACTCGAGCCCATCGTCGCTGCTGTCGTGCACCTGCACGTGGCTAATGAGCGTGGCCGACCCTACCTGATACAGCGTGATACCGTTGAGCTCGTTCGCCGCCGCGATCGGGAAGCCGGGTTGCTGAACCACCAGGTACTCGACGTCACCGCTGTCATCGGCGTTGTCTTGGCCTCCAGAGTTGAACGGCGTCAGGAAGCCTTCCAGGATGAAGTCGCAGCTCACCGGATCGTTGCACTGGTTCGCCAACCCACAGCCCGAGATGACGAAACCACCCCATTCGCTGCGGCCCGAGTCGCCGTTGCTCCCAGCCACCCAGTTGCCGAATTGGGTCTTCGAGCTCATGACGACGGGGTTGGTGGCCGTACCGTTGATGTCGACATTCGAGCCGCGCGTGATCGCGAGCGCCTCGCTGTTCAGGCCGAGGATCAGTGTGCCCGGCTCAACCACAAGATTGGTCGTGACCGCGTTCGTGTAACCACCGGGTGGGGGGACCCCCGGGCACAGCTTGTCCGGCGCGTCGCCATCACCGAATTTCGTTCCCTGTGAGGCAAGCCCGCCGAGCGTGTAAACATTGTCGTTGGTCAGCGTGATCGTGGTCCCGCCCACCGTGTAGTCGGCAGCCATCTGGCAGATGTCCATCGATCCGGTAAACGGCGACGGCATATTGGTATTGCCGACGTCGGTCGTGCCTGCCGGGCAGGCGCCGTTCGCCGACGGCGTCGCACCGCTGAGCGTGCCCGCGCCCGCAGTGGCCGGATGCCACACGGTCTTGTTGGGCGGATTGCCGTTGACCTCGAGGGTCCAACCGGCCGTCCAGTTGGCACCGGCCGTATCCTGGGAGAAGGCCCCCACGTAGTCGGTCGGCACGAACTCGGCCTGCTGCGCCGGGAAGGCGCAGTCAGCCGGAACGAACGCGTACGCCGGATCCTGCAGATCCGGGCAGTTGCAGGCCAACGGCGCATCGCCGACGGCTTCGATGAGGCACAGCAACGAGTCGGTTGCAGTGATCCCCCCGAGACCGTTCGTATTGCAGACGCACGGTGTAGTGCAGCTCAGCGAACCGGTCGCCGCCTTGAGAATGAAGAGACAATCGCTGGCTACCGGCGCGTTGCCGACGGACAGCGGCTGAGAACAGTCGTTGAGCAGCGCGAAAGCCGCACGCGGAGGCGTGGTTAGCGCTCCGACCAGCATGAGCATGCTGGCAAAGGCAAAGAGACTCCGACCTTTATACATGATCCGATTCCTCCAATCTGTGACTGCGATCGAACACCCCCCAAAGAGTGCACGCGCAGCCGGATGACGTTCCATCGATAGATACTTCACAGGACCCGGTCGCCGGCACTCCGCCGGCATCCGCGACGCGAACCTGACACCACCGGATGAATCGATCGTTCGCTCCGAGTGTGTTCTTGGTTCAGTCGAATCCGTGGAGTAGGTCGTTCGGGAAAAAAAGGCCGCCTCGGTGGGGACCAGGCCACACGCGTGCGCTATTGCGCTCGACGCGTTGAGGTCGTGTGATGATTCGGTTCGTTTGTGGTTATCGCGGGCTCTACTCCTCGACGTAATTCTCTTCGCAGCTCACGACGGTGCCTGTGATGCCGAGTTGTCCGTCCTCCGCGGCCTCGAAGGTCGCGTCGCCGTCGAGGTCGAGGCAGAAATCGAATCCTTCGACGATCGAATCTCGAACGAAACCTCGAGCGCCGTTTTTCAGCAGCATTCCCAGAGTCGGGCCATCTGCACCTTCATGGTTCCCAATCAACGTGAGATTGGTAAGAGTCGGATCGGAGTCGGACGTTGCCTCGGCCTCGACATCGGGTCCCGCGCCTTGAAGCCCGACGCCGCCCATTCCTCCATCCTGCTGCTCGATGACGACGAACCGCGCGCTTCCCCGGAATCCGTACCCCCAGGTAAGACCGCTGGCACCGCTCGCAGTCAGAACGGCGTGATCGATATCGACCGCGCCCCCGCCCAATTGAATGCCGTCGGTCGGGCTGCGATGAACGTGGACATGACTGACCTCGGTGGCCCTGCCCACACCATAGAAGTCGATGCCGGCATCCAGAACGACAACATAGCGCAGCCTGCCGCTACCATCGTCATCGTCATCGCCACCGTAAAAGAAGGGACGAGCGATGTCCGCCGCGCGCCCGTCGCAGGTGCTCGCTCCCGTACACGCCGTGCTACCCGCGAATCCGCTCATCACCAGTCCGCCCCAGTCGTCGACCGCGACATCCGCGCCGACGCCGGCCGTCCACGATTCGAACCAGCCAACCGACCCCATCACCACCGGGTTGGCCACAGAACCGTTCGCGCTGAGACTCGAGTTACGGGTGATCGCGAGGGCCTCGGATGAATCCCCGAGAATCAACGTTCCAGCTTCGATCAGCAGCGAAACCTCTACTGCCGTGCGGTCGTCCTTGCCGGGAAAGTCGCCGTCGCCAACGAATGTGCCCCCGGAGGCGGAGCTTCCGAGCCGGTAGACGTTGTCGTTGGTCAGCGAGATGGCGTCACCGTCGACGTCGTAGCGCGTCGCGAGTCGGCACACGTCCATCTCACCCGGGTAGCCCGCCGGGAGCGTCGTCACCGCTTCGAGCATCGTGCCGGCTGGACAGGTCCCGTCTGCGGTCGGCACCTCTCCGCCGAGTGTGCCCTCGGTGGCCGGCTTCCACACCGCGCCGTTGCCGCCGGGCGTCGCCGTCCATCCCTGAGTCCAGTCTCCGCCCGCGGGATCCAACGCACCGGCATAGGATCTCGGCCCGCTGCGAGCCGCCCGCTCTGCATTGCCAGGCTGGCCAAGGAACCATTCAGCAATGGAGAAAGGATCGGTAGCGCCGGACGCAAGCGCTGGCGGATCGTCGTCGTCGACGACGATGATGTCATCCTTGTCGGTTCCGCCACTACACCCGAGGCTGAATAGACAGACGACGCCGACGACGAACAGCACGTTCAACTTGGGTAACATCTTCTCGATCCCTCTCGCCTCTTCAGAGCTCCACCTCGAGCTTGAGCTGGAAGTAACGTCCCAGATGAAACTCCCGCTCGGTGACCCCGGCGCGCGTGCGCGTGTAGTCGGGATCCAGCAGGTTGTCCGCGCGAAATCGGATCGCCATCGGCCATCCCCACAGCTCGAAGCCGTAGCGGGTCACGAAATCCAGTCGCGGTCCCGATTCCTCGACGGCATCCTCGAATCCGTTCACGCCCACGTCGGCGATGCGATCGCCGAACCAGTTGAGCGCTAGCGTTACCTGCAGATCACGCAGCAGATCGTCATAAGTCAGGATGGAGTTGACCACCCAGTCCGACTGCCCTTGCAGCCTTCGCTTGTCATTCGTCTGGTTGATGGCGTCCGGGTTCACCTCGACTTCGGAGGTCATGACCGCACCGTTGACCTTGACGGACAGGTCCCGGGCCCAATCGTGCAGTGGTTCGAGACTCTGCTGCGCCTGGGCCTCGGCGCCGTACAGATCTGCCGACTCGGCGTTCGTGTACGTGCGCAGCACGGAGGAGCCACGTAGCAACAGGGTCTCTTCGATGGGATCGGTGAACTGCTTGTAAAACAGTGCGAGCGACACCGAGTTCAGACCACCGTGGTACCATTCCCACCGAAGGTCGTAGTTGTTGATTTGCGCGATCTGCAGGTCTGGGTTCCCGATGAACACGTCTCGGTCTTCCGGGTCAAGGTAGGGCGCGGACGATATCTCGCGCAGGTCGGGTCGATTGACCGTTTGGCTGAACGCCCCGCGTAGTTGCATGTCGTCGCGAAACAGCCACGTGAGCGAGGCGGCAGGCATGACAAACGCATCGTCGAGCTTGGTGACGACCGGAGTGCCACCCGTAGCCGCGCGGGTCTTGGTCTCCTGCAGCGAGTCCTCATAACGGAACCCAAGCATCAAGCGCCACTTCTCGAAGATCTCGTTGTCAGCCTGGAGGTAGCCCGCGCTGATGGTCTCTTGCGCGGTATAGCTGTCGGTGAATTGCGTAACCTCCTGAAGCTCCCACTTACCCCTGCCGATATTGTCATCGTCGAAGACGCCTTCGGGACGCTGGTGGCTCACCTCGTCGAACTCGCCGGTGGCAAAACGCGGACTGTAACGAAAAGCCCGCAAGCTCGAGTTTCGGTTCTTGTCGAAGTACTTTCCACCCAGCTTGATGGTGGTGTACAGGTTCTCATGCAGCTCGAAAGATCGCTCGCCATTGAGCAGTAGATCCCAGGCGTCGTCGGTTAGTTTCTCCCATTGGCGGGTGTTTCCCGTCGGTGCACTGCTGAACTGGTACATACCGTTCTCGTCGAGATCTTCGTACTCGTAGAATCTCGAATCAGGCTTGTCGCGATTCGCCTGCGAGTAGGTCGCTCCCCAGTCGAGCGCAATCTCCGCGAAGTCGGGGAAATAGTGATCGCCGACCAGCTGCGCCGAAACGAGCTGGCGCTGCTCCCATTCCCACGTCGTGGTGGCAATGTTACGGAGGTTCTGGTTCTCGAAGCCGACGTCTCGAATGAAGCGCTTGTCGGTCAACTGCGACCAGAAGACCGTGCTGCGCACGACGTGCTCGTCGGTAGGGCTCCATTCCCCGGTTGCAAGCGCGGAGTAGTCGATTGCATTCACGGTCTCCGTCTCGTCGAAGTCGTCCCCAACCGCCGGCACGAAATTCTCACCGTCAAAGACGATCTGCGAGCTACGCCGTGCTTCACGCGTGAACTGCCAGGCGTTGTTGTAGCGCAGCCCGAATAGGTACCCGAGCGTCCCGGCGTGGGTATCGAAGCGGTTGCCGTTGGAGTAGTTGAGCTCGACGTTGGGGGGTGCAGTGATTGTACCGGTCTCGAACGTACGATCGAGCGAGAGCCCCACCGCGCTCAGTTGCTCGTCGGTGAGCGCGCTCGGATCCTGCAGATGGCCATCGACCGAGAGATCCTTGATCACTTCCGGCAAGCCACGAAACCCGTCGCCGAATCCGCTCCAGTCGGAATCGCCCCCTTCGTTCCACAGCACGTCACGGCCGGTGGTCTCACTGTTGTATTCGACCGCCATGCCCATCGTCGATTCATACGTCTGCGGAACGCTGCGTGTGGTCATCTGCACCGAGCCGCCCGAGAAATCGCCCGGCAGGTACGGCGCCCAGGATTTCTGAATCGTGAGCTCTTCCATCACATTGGTCGGGAATAGATCGAGCGGAACGATGCGTCGCGCTGGATCCGGGCTGGGCAGTAGGGCGGAATTGAAGAGCGTGCTCGAGTAGCGCTCGCCCAGACCGCGCACGTAGACGAACTTGCCGTCGACCACGGTGACCCCGGTGACGCGGGCCAATGCGCCGACCACGTCGGAATCGGCCGTGGCCTTGAAGTCCGCCGAGCTCAAGCTGTCTAGCACGGAATCGGAAAAACGCGTCTGATCGATCGTCCGCTCCATTTCCCGGCCCGTAACGACGATTTCTTCGACACCGCCGCTTGGCCCGGCAACCCCGCGCTTCATGGTGACTTCGGCGCTGCTCACCTTGCCGGCCGTGATCTCGACCTGCGGAAACGCGCGCTCGTCGAAGTCCTCGTGAGACAGCGTGATTTCGTAGACTCCCGGCGGCAGCTCGAGCGCGAATGCGCCGGCCGTGTCGCTACGAGCCGACCATTCCCGGCCAGCCCCGGCAACCGTCACGGCAACCCCTTCGATGGCCGCAGACGTGCTCTCCGCTTTGACGGTCCCGCGCAAAATCCCCGGCAGTCGACTGCCGGTCTCTTGAGCGTATGCGTCCGAGAGCAGGAGCCCCAGGCAAGCAAGCAACGCGATCCCGCGACAGTATCCTATTCGCACCGTTCGTCTCTGGTTCAGTGGTCTACGTGCAACGCGACTCACGACGTGTGGCGGAGGCCGGTTGCGCGGCGCTCGCAGGGAGGTTGTCGCGAGCACCCTCTCCGGCAGCGCCACCGCTGTTCCCAGCTCTAGTGTTCAGGATCGATGAGCTGCGGGTATACCTCGCACGCCAGTGTTGAAGCGCAGTTAGCGGACGGTGAGGTTTCGCTCAGGCTTGATCGGGTCGGTGACCCGATGGACGCGATCGCGCCCGTTACGCGCTTCCCGCTGCTCGTAGGATTCTGGCCGTCAACTAACGAGCATCTAAACCGGCCACCGCTATCCTCCGTCTGCAGCGGAGCTAGATCCGTTGGCACGATCGCCGGCCTGTGCCTCGTGGAGGTGAAGATGACGGTCAGTCGGATGAAGCGCTTGGTCGCCGTAGCGGGTTGCCTGACACTAGCCGTGCCGCCGATGGCGATGGCGGCGTTCGACGCTGATCAACTCAAGTGCCACGAGACGATCTCCGCGCTGGGCGCGAAGGTTGCAGGGCAAGCGCTGAAGAGCATCACGAGCTGCCATGCGAAGCGCCGCACTGGCAAGCTCGCGCGGTCGCTCGATTGCAATCAAGTGGTGCAATCCGACCCCGATGGAAGGGTCGAGGTTCTGGCGTCCGAGCTTGCCTCGCAGGCGACAGACAGATGCGCAGCCTCGAGGCCTTCCGCACTGAACTACCCGGCGTGCCCATCTCTCTGCAGCTCCGAGGTTCCGGTGATCGCGACGTTCGACGACGTAGCGGCCTGTATCGCCTGCGTCCTCGAAAAGGCGAGCGAGGACATGGGAAGGAGCAGTCTTGGAGCACCCCTGACGCCGCTACCGACGCTCGAAGCACGTTGTCACAGCGCTATAGCCACGACTCAGTTGAGGCTTTTCAAGGCGGCCCTCAACGAGAGCCGCAAATGCCAAAAGGCGGCTGAGGCATCCGGGACTATGAGCGTGTCCCAATGTTCCGGCTCTGATCCCCAGGGAAAGCTCGATCGTGTACGCGGAAGGAACGCCGCGGCGGTGGCTGGCGCGTGCGGTGCTTTCGGGATCGATCTGTTCGCGGTTGACAGCTGCAACAAGGTGGAGGCGACACTGCTCGCTCGGTGCGTCCGCAACGGTACTGAGCACTTCGCCGACCTCGCGTTCCGTTCTCTCTATGAGCTCGATACCGACCACGTTACGACGACCACGACCGGACCTACCAGCACGACCACCAACACGACCGTGTCGACGACGACCACCACTCTGCCGGTCTGCTCCGTGACGTTTGGCGTGACGACCTCCGAGTCGCTCGGCGCACTTCAGTACGAGGTCAACTACGCAGCGGCCAACGGGGAGTTCGTCGGCGAGGGCTTTGCGGTGTCCTGCCTGTCACTGGTCACCGCGGCGGCAGCCACCTTCTCAGACAACGATCTTGGTCGAGTCTTGGGCACGGCGATCATTCGCGAAGCCGCCTTCGTTGGGCCGGTCGATGTCGCCAGATGTTCGTTCGCTACGAATGATCAGACGATCTCCGCAGCGAAGTTCGGGACTACCTTGATCGACGCCACGACCCCAGACTTCTTGCCCGTGACGCCGACGGTCGCGATCACATCGATCAACTGCCCGTTCAACTGAGGGAAGCCTTGGGGCGATACTCGACTGCGGGGCTGCGAACACCGTCAATAAATTGACGCCCGACGCAGGCGCCTCACGACGGCGAACAGCAAAGTCCAGCGAGTCTGGCGGGGTTCTCCGCGTAACGCCGGACATGGCACTCTGCTTGCACTGCTACTCACGGCGAATTGCGCCCACCCGCTCGTGCGACGACGGACATTGACGGCTCTGGTTGCTTTACTGCTTGCTCTACCCGCGCGCGGGTGGTCCGAGCAGCCGGAGTTTTTCTATTTCAGCCCTCAAGTCGGCTCAGCGAATTTCAGTCTGCTCAAAGAGACGGCAGAGGCCTATTTCCGGCAAGCGGGGCTACCGCTGGGCTTCCAACCCTTCGCTCGTTTCGAGGACCTGCAGCGCGAATCCGCGCGGCGACAACCGGCCTTCCTGCTGGTTCCGGAATGGGCGCTGCAAGGCGCCTGCTTTGGCGAGCGCCTGAGCATGATGGTGCGGCCGTCCCGCAACGGCCGCCCGCACGATCGCCGCGCTCTGCTCGCGCGCAAGAGCATCCCCACTGCGGCGCGATTGGCCGGCAGTGCGATCGCCACGACGGTGCTACAAGGCGGGTCGGCGGCCGATTCGGGCGCGCTCGCGCGGTTTCGGGTCGAACATCCCGACGTGCGCATCATCCCGGTACCCAAGGACGTCGATGCGTTGCTGGCGGTGGGATTCGGCCAGGTGGATGCGGCGTTCGTCTCCATCGCGGAGTTCGAGATGCTCGCACGCGTCAATCCCCAGCTGACGGGAAACCTGCACGAAATCGGCTACTCGGAGAGCACGCCTTTCCCAGCGGTCTATGCGACTTCGACGGCCAGCGCGGAGGTCGTCGAGCGCTTGGCTTCGACCCTGGAGGCGGCCGCGAGCAACGCGGTGGGCCGCCGGCTGGTAGGCCTGCTCGGCTATGACCAGTGGAGCCGGGTATCGGGTTCGACCGAGGTGCGAACGAATTCCTGTGGTACCGGAGGAGCGCGACCATGATGCACGGGTCATTCACACGGCGCGCTCACTGGCCCGCGCTCACGTGGCTCCTGGCGCTGTCTCTGTCCCTGGTCCCGGCCAACCGAGCCGGCGCCGTCGTCCTCGTCGTCGCCAGTGACGATCTGCCGCAGTACCGCGAGCCGATCGAGGCGTTCGAGGCGTCGAGCTCACGCCGAGTCCAGCTGATCGATATCGACGGCTCGCGCGAGCGCGGCGAGGATCTGTTGCGCGCCGCTGCCCGCCGCAATGACATCGAAGGCGTGTTCGCCTTGGGTGGTCAGGCTGCTCACCTCAGCCGGCAGTTGCTGGGCTCCCGGCCGCTGGTCTTCGCGCTGGTTTTGGATCCGAGCCCGTTCGCCTCGATGAGCCCCGAGGCCGCCGTAGCCGGCATATCCGTCGAGATGCCGGCGGACGCCCTGCTGACCCGCTTCAAGCTGCTGCTGCCGCAGATCCGGCGCGTCGGCATGATTCACGGACCGGAGACGCCGGCCCGGCTCCTGGCCGAGGCCTCAGCCGCTTCGGCCGCGCTCGGTTTGGAGCTGGTTGCCGAGAAGATCGAGCGCTCCGACGAGGTCGCCGGCGCCTATCGCCGGATGCGCACCGAGATCGACGCGCTTTGGATGGTGCCCGATGCCGTGGTCGTCACGCGCGAGAACTTCGCCCATCTGGTCGAGCGTACGCGCGCCGACGGCATCGCCTTCCTCGCTTTCTCGGAGAATTTCGTGCGCGCCGGCGCCTTGCTGTCCATCGCGCCGAGCTACGCGACGATGGGCTCGCAGGCTGCCGTGCTCCTCGACCACGTCGTCAGCTCGGGGACCGGCGGTGATCTGCAGTCGCCCCTGGGCAGCAAGCTCGTGGTCAACGCCGACACGGCCAAGGCCATCGGGATCGATCTGGATGCCGCAACGCTCGGCATGGCCGATCTGGTAGTCCGGGATCACCAGTCCCCTTGAGCAAGTCACGGGCCCGTCGCCCGCCAGTGACGCAACCGTGACGACCGGTCAAGAGTGCACGCGAACCGCCTTCTCTCCTGCCCGCTTGCGCGCCAAGTGCCGATAAAGACGGATAAAACCGCAGGGGCACCGCGTGGCGTGCCGCTTGCACCGTAACCCCCCGGCGCCTCAGCGCCGACGATTCGATGAGGGGGCTCTCCATTAGATCGGTGCGGCTCTGCGCACTGTTCGCGGCCGCAGTTGTGGTCGCTGCTGCGGCACCGGCCGCGGCCACGGTCCTGATCGTCCGCAGCGACGACCTTCCGCAGTACTCCGACCCGATCGCCGCGTTCCGCGACGCGATCGGGGAGCCCACCCAGATCCTCGACATCTCCGGACCTCGCGAAGAAGCCGAAGCTCGGGTGCGAGAGGCGACCGCTCGGACTGCACCCTCGGGCGTCTATGCGCTCGGAGCGCGAGCTGCTGTCCTGAGCCGGTCGCTGTTGCCCGCAACGCCCATGGTCTTCTCGATGGTCGTCGGATGGAACCGCTATGCGCTGGAGGAGGGACCGGTCACCGGAGTCTCGGTCGAGATCCCAGTCGACGCGCTGTTCACCCGATTCAAGCTCCTGCTACCCCGACTGGCGCGAATCGGCCTGATCAGCAGCCGCGAGACCGACCCCCATCTCATCGCGGCCGCGCGTGCGGCCGCGCTCGATCTCAACCTGACGCTGGTCGAGGAATCGGTCGCCGGCGCGGATGAAGTCGCCGGCGCCTATCGCCGCATGCGCGCCGAGATCGACGCGTTGTGGATGGTTCCCGACCCCCTGGTAGTCACGCGCGAGAACTTCGCTTACCTGGCCCAACGCGCACGCCACGACGGCGTGGCTTTTCTCGGTTTCTCCGAGAACTTCGTACGCGCCGGCGCGCTCCTTTCCGTGGCGCCGAGCTACGCGACCATGGGGTCTCAGGCAGCGGCTCTGCTGGCACGTTTGCTCGTCTCTCCCACAACCCCGCCCGGGGTGCAGCCGCCGGTGGGCAGCCAGCTCGTCGTCAATGCGGATACGGCGCGACGGCTCGGCCTGAACCTGGATGCGACGGCGATCGGCATGGCAGACCTGGTCATCGATCTGGCGAGCGCGCGGAGATAACACGATGGACGATCGCAGGCCGCATCTCCGACTCACGCTGCGGCGAGCCGTGGCGCTCGCGCTCACCGTCTGCATGACGATGGTGCCCGGCGCCGCGGCGGCCGCCGCTGGCAGCGAGGATCCGGCTCAGGCTCCCGATCCGTTCTCCGCCCCCGAAACCCTCGAGCACTTCACGGCGGAGCTCGAGTTTTTCAAGGTCGAGTCGGAGGTCGTGACGTCGGTTTCGCGACATCCTGAATCGCTCTGGGGCGCAGCCGCTGCCGTCTACGTCGTCAGTGGCGAAGACATCCGGCTCTCCGGTGCACAGACCATCCCCGAGGCCCTGCGCATGGTTCCCGGGCTCGACGTCGCGGCGGTGGACCGTACCGACTGGGCCGTCTCTGCGCGCGGTCTCAACAACACGTTCGCCGACAAGATGCTGGTCCTGCTCGACGGCCGGCCGATCTACACACCGCTGTTCGGCGGGACACTATGGAACGAGTGGAACACGTTTCTCCCTGACGTCGACCGCATCGAAGTGATCCGTGGACCGGGCGGAACGCTGTGGGGCGCCAACGCGATGAACGGCGTCATCAACATCATCACCAAGAGCGCCACCGACACGCACGGCGGGCTGGCGCGAGTCGAGGGCGGCAGCAACTACCAGTTCCTCGGCGAAGCGCGCTTCGGCGCGCGCCTCGGGCGGTTCGATTACCGCCTGTGGGGCCGTGGGGCGACCGATGACGGCTACGGCGGGGATGGCGGGGAGAAGATCGTCGACGGCAACAACGAGTCACGGGGCGGGTACCGGTTCGACTGGGATCTCGGCAAGGGCCTGCGCCTGCTCAGCACGGCCGAGTACGACGACAGCCAGCGCGGCTCGATCAATCGCGACCTGTTCGGGGCGATCGGCCAGTTCGGCGATCAGTGGGACACCCAGCTGTGGACGATGATGTGGCGCGCTGAGAAGGACTTCGCCGACGGCTCGAGCGCCCACCTGGAGGTGGCCGGCGACTACATCGATCAGGATGCTCCGTTCCTGAGCCAGCACGCGCCGCCACCCCTGCCGGCATCGCTCACCAATCCGTTCACGACGATTCAGCGTGACCTGTTCGCCGACTTCGACCACAGTTTTCGGCTTGCTTCGCGGCATCGGTTCACCTGGGGGGCGAGCTACCGTCTGACCAATGTCGACATCAACGATTCGTTGCTCGTGGGTCTCGACCCTCGGCAGGACCGCCTGAACGTCGTCGGCGGCTTCTTACAGGACGAGATCGCGCTGTGGCAGGGCGCCCGGCTGACGCTCGGCACCAAGGTCGAGAACAACAGCTTCAGCGATACCAACGTCCAGCCCTCCGGCCGTCTGTCGCAGAGCTTCGGCGAGCGGACCACGATGTGGGGATCGGTCTCGCGCGCGGTCAACACGCCATCGTACGGCGACATGGTCGTGACTTTCCCGCTGCCGCCGGACACGACGACGATCCCAGGCGTGACGATCAATCCGATCTTCACCGCCAATCGCAGGAACGATCCGACCGGAACGGTGCCGGGCATCGACGATACCGAGCTGATCGCTTACGAGTTGGGGGTCCGCCACCACTTCAACGACCGGCTCTCCCTGGACACCTCCGCTTTCTACAACGACTACGACGACCTGATGTCGTTCAGCGGACAAACCCAGGTCCAGCTGGTCGACCCGCTGAATCCGACGACCATCACCAACCTGACCTTCCTCGACAACGCCCAGGAAGGAAAGAGCTACGGCGTCGAGATGGTCGCGACGTTGCATCTGGCCGAATGGATCCGCACCGAGCTGAACGGCACCTGGCAGGAGATCGACCTGGACTTCGGCGATGACGGTAATGCTCCAGAGTGGAAGTTCAATGCACGCTCAGTCGTCAAGCCGATCGAACAGTTGACGATCGTGCCCACGGTTCACGTGGTCGACCAGGTGGAAGTCGGATCGATCTTCGGCAGCGTCGGTGGCACGACCACGATCGGCGACTACGTTTCCTTCGATCTGGCCGCCCACTACCAGCACCGCCCACGCTGGCCGACGATCAGCCTGATCGGGCAAAACCTCAACGACCGGCGTCACGCCGAGTTCGAAGAGCAACTGCTACGCCCGGTTTCGCCGGTCACGCGCTCGTGGTTCGTCCGGATCGAGCAGGAGTTCTGATGTCGGCGTCTCCTAACACCACCGGAACGCTCGGCGCTCTGGGCCTGCACCTGAAGCTGGTGCTGGCCGGCTCGATCACGACCCTGGTCGGAGTCGCGCTGGTATCGGTGTTCTTCGTGTACCATCAGGCGGAGGTCCTCAACGCAGAGATCGACCATTCGACCGAGGCACTGCGTGTCAGTCTCATCGAACGCGGCCGATTGCTCGCCGAGAGCATGGCCGCGAGCATGGAGAACGCGATCGCCGGCTACAACTTCGAGTTCGTGAACGGCGCGATCGATTCCCTGCAGAAGAGAACCTCGAACCTCACCCAGGCGTACGTCGTCAACGCCACGAACACGGTGATCATTCACAGCGACCGCAGGCGCGTCGGTGAGGTCGTCGCGCCACTGCCGCCAGCCTCGCAGACACGGTTCACCTCCCTTGCGGACGGCACGCGCGTGGTCGAGATTCACCATCCGATCTCGGTGGGGGGGTCGCATTGGGGAACGCTCGTCCTCGCCTTCGACCTTCGCACCATCGAGACGCGAGCCGCGGAGGCCAACCTGCGTGGCGAGCAGATCCTGGTGCGCTCGACCAGCCTGGCAATCACGGCCGGGATACTGGTCGCGCTATGCGGGGTCGTGGCATCCGTGCTGCTGAGCCGGCACTTACTGCGGCCGGTGCGCGCACTGGCCGACGACGCCGCCGCGATCGCCCACGGCAATCTGGACCGCGAGATCCGCGCCACGGACTCGCACGACGAGATCGGGTTTCTCGCCTGCCAGTTCGAGCAGATGCGGCTCTCGGTCAAGACCTACGTCGGCGAGCTGGTGGTGGCCAAGCAGAAAGCGGAGGCCGCCACGCGAGAGGAGAAACGCCTACGCGGCCAGATCCATGAACATTCGAAGCTGCTGGAGATCAAAGTCGAGGAACGCACCGCCGAGCTGCGCGAGATCAACCAGCGGCTTACCGAGTACGACCGGATGAAATCCGAGTTCTTGAGCAACGTCTCCCACGAGCTACGCAGCCCGCTGGCGGCGATCTCCTCCTCGGCGAAGATCATCGGTCGCTACGGGGACGAGAACAAGCGCACCGGGAAAAAGTTCAGCTCGGTGATCATGGACGAGGCCAACCGTCTCGGCCGCCTCATCAACGACCTGCTCGATCTAGCGAAGATCGAGGCGGGCCGCGTCGACTGGACCATGGAGCGCGTCGACAATCCGTTCGGTCTGGTCGAGCACGTGGCCAACACCTTCAAGCCGCTCGCCGACGAGCGGAAGGTCGATCTCGTGGTGGAATGCGTGGGAGCGGTTTCTCCTGTCGAGATGGACAAAGACCGCATGGTGCAAGTGCTGACCAACCTCTGCAGCAACGCGATGAAGTTCACGCCCGAGGGCGGCCGCATCACGCTGCAAGGTCGCGTGACGATCGATGACGGCCAACCCGCCTTCGAGATCGTCGTGCAGGATACCGGCCCGGGCATCCCGCTCCACGAGTTGGAAAAAGTCTTCGACCGCTTCCACCAGGTCAAAGCCAAGCGCGAGGGCACCAAACCCAAGGGCACGGGATTGGGCCTGGCCATCTGCCGGGAGGTCGTCACCCATCACGGCGGCCGGATCTGGGCGGAGGCGCCGGCTGAAGGCGGCGCCCGCATGGTGCTCCATCTTCCGTGTGCACACTCCGAGGGATCGCTCGCGGCCGTCCCCGCCAACGGCGCCAGCGCGCCTGCCTGAGCGTCGGCAGATGCACCGGCTCCCTCGCCGGTGCACAGGAACCAGGGGGAGGAAACCTACGCCGCCGCCTACGGGCGCGGAGGCGACTCCGCCATCTTCAGGGGCAGCCGCCCACACCGGGAACGTACTGAACGCCGGGGTCGCTGGCGCAGAACAGGGTGGACTGCGCCTGGTTGACCACCCGGCCGGGGCCGGGCAGCCCGGCGACGTCGTTGATTCCGACGTTCGCCGTCGGCGGGATGCAGAACAAGGCGGCGCCGACCGGAGCTTCGGTGTCGGGCTGTCCGCTAACGCGAACCGGGTCGAGGAAGCACGGGCGGATCCGCGAAAGGCTGCAAGTACCGCAGAGACCCGGTCCCACCCCACCGCCGCAGTCGGTGTTGTCGCAGTCGGCGTTGCTGTTGCACGTCACCATCGGTTCGCCATTGGCCCGGGATACACCGTCGCAGTAGATGGTCACTGGGCCATCGACGCACTGGCCGTCCAAGCCGTTGCCTACGTCCACGCAGCCGCCGGGGGGCAAGCACGGGTTCTGTCGCGGCTTGCCCAAGGATTGCCGAGCGCAGTTACCCAGACCCGCGCTCTGGCAGTCGGCGTTCGATGTGCACGGCACGGTCGTGTCGAGCTGGCAGATGCCGCAGGGACAGATCTCAGGGGCGAACGGCGGGAATCCGCAGGCTATACCGGCGCTCAGCGATTGGCTGCCGGTGGTCTGGCGCAGGTTAATGGCCAGACCGGTGCCCGAAACATTCTTTCCGGAGGCTGGGAAGCAATCGAGGCTGTGGCCGTCGCCGTCGGGCGACGGGAACGTCGCATTGAGCGCATCCACGTCGCAGGCGTCACCGTCGTTGTCGCCGAACACGCAAACACCGGCGCGCACACCGTCGCTCGGTGTCGCGTCGCCCGTGCAATACGGACACGGAATCGTGATGGCCTCACCCAGGAAGACGACAGAACGCAGTTTGGCGGTCACCTCGCCGATGCCGCGATCCACGTTCGCCGTCCCGGTGACGTCCTGAGAGAAGCGATTGACCACACAGGCCGGCGTACTCGCCGACGACAGTGGCAGCGGCGGTCCGAAGTAGCAGTTGCAGGTGCCGATGCACTGATTGCCCACACAGGAGGGCAATCGCGTGCCGTTGAGGCAAAGCTCACCGGTGGGGCACTGATCGTCGGTCCCACAAGAAGTCGTCTTGGTCGTGCTGCACACGCGGCAATCCTGATCCGTCTCACAGCTGACGCCGACCGAGCACGCCTGCGGGTCCAACTGGAACGGATCGTTGCAGAGAATTTGGTTATCGGTGCTGCAGCGACAGTTTCGGCCTTCAGGATCCAGACCGGTGATCTCGCACTGGCCGCAGGGCTCCTCCGTGCCCGGCCGGTAGGGGCCTGGGCAGGACAGAGTGCCAAACGTCACGACCTGGTCGTTGATGTCCGAATTGAAGGCCAGACCGGTCCAGCCCGTATCCAGGTCGGTGACCGTCACGCAGCGGCCCAAGCCGGTATCGCAGCTCCCCACCGGGCAATCCTGATCGTTGTCACAGGAGATATCGGTAGTCCCCGCGTACAGCACCAAGCGCCCCTTGGCCGGACATTCCGCGACCAGGCAGCCCTCGGCGGTCGATCCGGCGTCGCACTCGCAGGCGGTGGTACAGCCGGAGCCGGGGCCGTTGTTGGCGCCCTCGTCGCAACGCTCGCCCGTGTCGATCACGCCATCACCGCAGCTCGCGTTTCGGCAGTTGGTGCGGCAGGCGTCCGGTGTGGTGTTGCTGTTGGCGGCGCCGTCGTCGCACTGTTCGTTGGCCGCGGTGTTGAGCGTGCCGTCGCCGCACGCGACCGCCGAACAGTCGCCGTCGCACTGGGCGCTGGCCGAGCCGGTGTCGCAGAACTCGGGCGTGCCGCCTGGCCCAGAAGTGCAGCCGGCCGCGTTGCAGACCTGACTGTCTCCGCAGCGAGCGGTGGTGCAGGTTCCGAGGCAGGGCCGGTTGCTGCCGTTGTTCGGCCCGTTGTCGCACTGCTCGCCGCTGTCGGTCACGCCGTCGCCACAGCCGGCGGTTGCGCAGTCGGTGCGGCAGGCGTTCGGAGTGGTGTCGTTGTTGAGCGCGCCGTTGTCGCACTGTTCGGTGGTGCCGGTGGGACCGGTCGCGCAACCCGGCTGAGAGCAAATCTCTCCGTCCCCGCACGCAGCGATGCCGCAGTTGGCACGGCAGGCGCGGCCCGCGCCGTTGTTCGCACCGCTGTCGCACTGCTCGGCGGCACCGCCGGGGCCGGTCGCGCAACCCGAGCCGCTACACACGACCGCGTCGCCGCAGCGCGCATCGATGCACCCGTTGCGACAGGCATCGGTATCGACCGTGTTGCTGTCGTCGCACTCCTCGCCCTCGTCCAACTCCCCGTTGCCGCAAGCCAGCCGCTGGCATGAGGCGTCGCAGGTGGTGCCGTTGGGCGGATCGCACTGCTCGCCGCTGTCGACGACGTTGTCACCGCAGCGCGGGTTCCGGCAGTTGGTCCGGCAGGCGTCGGGCCGTGTGTTGGAGTTGCCGGTGAAGCCGTCGTCGCACTGTTCCCCGGCGGTGGTATTCAATGTGCCGTCGCCGCAGAACGCGGGTGAGCAGTCCGTGTTGCACGCGGCGCTCTCGCCGACGTCGTCGCAGGCCTCCGGACCGTTGTCGGGCCCGCTGCGGCAGCTCAACGCCGAGCAGACCAGCCCGTCTCCGCACACCGCTGAGCTGCAGTTGCCGAGACAGGGCAGGGTCGGGCCGTTCGCAGCAGCGCCGTCATCGCACTGTTCGGCCGCACCGCCGGGTCCGCTCGTGCAAAGGGCCGCCGAGCAACGCGCGCCGTCGCCGCAGGTCGCCACGGCGCAGGTGTTGCGGCAGGGATCGGTGTCGGTGGTGTTACCGTCGTCGCACTGCTCGACGCCGCCGCCCGGGCCGGTCGTACAACCGGAAACCGTACAGGCGGAGCCATCCCCGCAACGGGCCAGGCTGCAATCACTCCGGCACGAGTCGGCGTCGCTCGTATTGCCGTCGTCGCAGGCCTCTGCGGTCTCGAGGATGCCGTTGCCGCAGCGCGGCTGGCTCGGGAATGAAACCTCCAACAGCGGCACGTCGGCCATCCGGTGGCTGTTGAAGATGCACATCTGCAGGTCGAAGAGCGTGAACTTGCCTTCCGTGTGGTCGGCACAGTCGCCGTCGTTGTAGATCTTGCCGACGTTCGAGAACGCGCACGCGCCGGGGATCGTAGAGAGGAGGTTCGTGTAAGCGGAAATGATCGAGCTGTCCGTGTTCCCATCACCGGTGCCGGGTCCATAGGGCGGGATCTGCCGGCGGCAATCGACGGACGCATCCGGTGGAAGCAGGCCGCGCAGTTCGCCCACCATGCACTCCTGGCGCGAGGTCAGCTCGCGCTTGGTCATGCGCCGGCCGCGCTGGCTGATGGCGTTGAAGCACTTGAGATCGCCGGCTGGAATGAACTGCGTGTCGAAGCGCGGCGTTTCCATGACGAGCAACGAGGCGACGGTCTCGTCGGTGACCTTGCCAACGCAGTCGACAAGCTCGAACTCGGTGAACGTTTCGCCAGCAGGCGGCTCCGGACAGAGCCGTCCCGGAAACCCGAGCGCGTCGAGGTCGACCCCCGTGCAGGCCAGGAACACGTGCGTGTTCAGGCGAATCTCGGCCTTGTCGAGCCGTTCCTGGGTCGTCGGATCGCCGATGTCCTCGGCCGCTGTACAATCGACCGACTGCGGGATGCGATCGGCGAACTGCCGGCGCGTACAGGTCTGACGTGCGCCGAGAACCTGGTTGAAGTACTGGCGCGAGGCCGAGGCCAGGCGGCTTTGACAGCGCTCGGAACGCGTCGACTGCGCCATGGCCGGCGCGGGCGCAAGGCCGGTCACGGCGAACGCGCACAGGGCCACGGCCGCGCGGAGCGCAAGCTGCCTGGAAATACCGCTCAAAAAGGCACCGGAGGGGGGCAGCGCCACCCACCTCGATGCACTATGGGCCGCAGAAAAAGACCGAGTCAATGCTAAAAACCCCTGCCTCCCAATCGGGGGGCAGCGCGATCCGGAGCGCCGTCACGTTGACTCGCGGTCAACCTGCCGCTAGCCACGCGGACTCGGCCGCGAACGGCCACACGGAAGACTTGAGCATGCGCCCCCTGGATGGTGTGCGAGCGATCGAGATGGCCGGGCTGGCCCCGGCCCCCTACGCCGGGATGATCCTGGCCGATTTCGGCGCCGAAGTGATCCGCGTGGACCGCTCGCCCACCGCCGGCTCGCGCGCGGACCCGACCCGAGACTATCTCGCCAGGGGTAAGCGCTCGATCGGCATCAACCTCAAGCACCCCCGCGGCGTCGAAACCCTGCTGCGGCTGCTGGAAACGGCCGACGTCCTGATCGAGCCGTTCCGCCCGGGGGTGATGGAGAAGCTGGGGGTGGGCCCCGAGGAAGCCCGGCGCCGCAATCGGCGTCTGATCTATGCGCGGCTGACCGGATGGGGGCAGGCAGGACCCTATGCGGCAATGGCCGGCCACGACATCAACTACATCGCCATCTCCGGAGCTCTCAGCATGTTCGGGCGTGCCGGAGAGAAGCCGCTGCCTCCGGTCAACCTGCTCGGCGACTTCGCGGGGGGTGGGATGCTGTGCGCACTGGGCATCCTGCTCGCCTTGCTCGAGCGCAGCCGCTCAGGAGAAGGCCAAGTCGTGGACGCCGCGATGGTGGACGGCGCCGCCAACCTCAACGCCTTTCTCTACGGGTTCCACGCGGCCGGGCTCTGGTCGGCCGAGCGCGGAACGAACATGCTCGACACCGGAGCTCCGTTTTACGACACCTACGAAACCGCCGACGGACAGTTCGTGTCGGTCGGAGCGATCGAGCCGCAGTTCTATGCCGCGCTGCTCGAGGGCCTCGACATCGATCCCGCCACCCTGCCTCATCAAATGGATCGCGACGGGTGGGCAACGACACGCGAGCGTTTCACCCGCGCATTCAAGACCAAGACTCAGGCACAGTGGTCGGCGGCGTTCGACGGTACCGATGCCTGCGTGGCGCCCGTGCTGACCCTCGCCCAAGCGCCTCACCACCCGCACAACACCGCTCGCGAGGTCTTTGTCGCGGGCGTGGGCGGCGCCCCCGCTCCTCAGGCCGCGCCCCGGCTCACGCGCACACCGGGCGCCGCGGCCGCAGTCGCACCGGTTCCCGGACAGGACTCACGCGCGGTGTTCGGCGCGCTCGGGATGCGCAAGGACGAGATCGACGGGCTCATCGCCGAGGGGGCGATCGGCTAACCGCGCGGCGAATCCATGCCGAGGTCGGCGAGCACGAGATCATCGAAACCGGCGACCACCCGGTCCGCGTTCGCGTAGCGGGCGGGGTCCATGGCCGGGTCGGGAATCGCGATCACGCTCATGCCCGCGCTGCGCGCCGCGGCGACACCGGCAGGCGCATCCTCGAAGACCAAGCAGGCCGCCGGATCCACCCCGAGCTCACGCGCGGCGACGAGAAAGACGTCCGGCGCCGGCTTGCCACGAAGCACCCGCGGGTCGTCGCCGGTCACCACCGCTTCGAACAGCGCGAACCAGGCGCGGTGGTTCGTAGTCTTCAACTCGTAGAGCGAGCGCTCGCTGCTGGTCGCGACCCCCTGAGGCAGTCCACGCGCATGCACCGCGCGTGAGAAGCGTTCGGCCCCGGCACACGCGGTTGCCGTCGGAAAGAGCTTTTCGAGACGGCGGCGCCTGCGCTCCAAGTACTCCTCGGGCGTGATCGGCAGTTGCAGCGCGTCGACCAGGTAGCGCGCCGACTCGAGCGAGGGGCGGCCGATCATGTTGCTCTTGATCGACCAGTCGAAGGTTTTTCCGAAGGCCCCAACGATCTCCTGCGTGGCTTCGGTATAGAAATGCTCCGTGTCGAGCAGCACGCCGTCCAGGTCGTAGATCACGGCGGCGACGCGCCGGTCGGGCTTCACCGCGGCCGCCCTCCCCTACGCCAGCGAGAACGAAACGAACAGGAGGAAACCGGCGAGTGCGGTGGTCACGTGCTGCAGCGCAGTGAGCGCTCGCGGAGCGGCCGCCTCACGGCTCCGCGACAGCAGTCCGACGATCGCACAGATGACGTTGATGAGCGCGACGAGCGCCGCCGTGATCGCAAGCGGTTGCGGTGTCGCGGCCAAGCGCCACGCGGCGGCCACCGACACCGCGATGCCGAGCAGGCTCACGCCGCGCTTCTAACCGAAACCGGCCGCCCGCACCAAAAAAAGGGGACGGCTCCCGCCCGAGAGCCGTCCCTACCCCGTCTCCGTCCACCGACGGCGGGCGATGTTCGGTCGCCTCTGGGACGCCGCCACCGCCCACGCCGCCATCACACACCGGAGATAGTTCGTTGGGGAAGCAAATTCCCGGCCAGCGGCGCCGACCTCTCGACGCCGCCACACGGCTGCGTTTCGCCGAGATGAGCGGCGTCGGCGCCGTGACAGACGGCGTCATCGCGAACCGCGCGCAACGCGAACCGCCCGGCGGACGCCTTGTGCGCGCGCCGTGCCCAGCGGACGCCGTTCACTCGACGTAGCCCAGCCGGCGCAGATCACGCGCGAGCTTGGGAGGAAGCGGGCCGGAGGGAGCGGGAGCCGCGACGGCCACGTGCCGGCTCGACCAGCGGCGCAGCTCCGCCACCAGAACGTCGATTCTCGGTCCTTGCGTCTCGGGCCGCAGCTCCTGGGGATCGCGCTCGAGGTCGAAGTACTCGGCGCGTCCCGCATCGACCCAGTAGACGAGCTTCTCGCGATCGCTCGTCCATGCGAGGACCTTGCCGTACCGGCCAGTCCGGGCCTCGCGAGCGGCGGTCTCACTGACGACGGTGGGCGCGAGATCGGCCGGTCGCGCCTGCCCGCGCAAGAGCGAAACCAGCGAAGGCCCGGGCAGCCCGTCGAGCCCGAGGAGATCCAGCACCGTCGGCGCGATGCTCGCCGAGGCAGGAACCACCCCGGGCACCCGGCGAGGGCGCAGCCCGGGAACCGCAACGACGAGCGGCACGCGGACGGTTTCGCGGTAGAGCGAGCGAATGTGAAAGCAGGACCCGTGCTCGAGGAATTCCTCGCCATGGTCGGAGGTCACCACCACGACGGTTCGCTCGTCAAGGCCGAGATCTCGCAGCACGCCGAAGAGAGCGCCGAGCGAGCGGTCCGCTCGATGGATGGCGGCATCGTACTCGGCGATGTGCGGTGCGAGCGCCGAGGGTAGCGCGCGCTGCCGGCAAAGCCGCTGCATCCCGCGCGCCCGCGCGCCGGTGAGCCCCAACGCTTCGCGATCGGCGGGCAGCGATCGGTACGGCCGGTGCACGTCGAAACCGTGGAGGAACAGGAAAAACGGCTCCGGGTTTTCGCCGAGCCAAGCTCGGACCTCGGGGTGGCTGTTCTCGAAGCGGCGGCCGGGAGACCGATAGACATCGAAGCCACGATCGTAACCGAAATGAGCCGATAGATTCGCGCCGCCGGTGAACGCGGCGGTGCGGTACCCGTGACCGCGCAGCACGGTGGCAAGCGTCGGCAGCGAAGGCGGCAGCATCGGCCGCCCGGCGACGCCGACGATTCCGTGCTCGGAGGGATAGAGGCCGGTGAGCATCGAGGCATGCGCCGGACGCGTCCAAGCCGACTGGCTGATCGCATCCTCGAACACCACCGCGCGCGTGGCGAGCACGTCGAGGTGCGGCGTGGTCGGCCGGTCGTAGCCGTAGGCGCCGACGTGATCGGCACGCAGCGTGTCCACGGATACGATGACGACGTTACAACGCTCGCACGCCGGGCCCGAAGCGACCGGGGGGCTGACGGTCGTGGCCACGACACCGAACAGCAACGCGAGCAAGGCGAACAGTCGTACGAACATTCGCATCCGTCGCGCGCGCGGGTATGCCCCGCGCCGCAGGTGCGTACGGGCGCGGCTAGGCGTCCAGCCCGCGCGCGGAATCCAGCCCCAGCCTCGCCTCGGCGGCCTTGAACTCCATGATCTCGCAGAGACGGTAGAAGCGCTGTTCGACCGTGGCGCACTCGAGCAGGCTCTGCTTCTCCAGGACCTCTAGCGGAAGCGATGCAGACAGGTAGTTGATCAGCCGTTCGAGCTGGACGCGCTCGAACAGCTTTTCGATCGCCTCGATGTCGCCGGCAACCGACTTGACGTAAGCCGTCAGCCGCTTGCGCAGATCATCGCGCCAGCGGCGCATGTGCTCGGCGGGCACCGGCGGCTCGTGGAGCACCTGTGCTTCCACCAGCCGGTAAGGCTCTTCGGTGGGCAGCTCGCGCCGGATCCGGAACTTGAGAACCCCTCGCAGCACGATGATCGAACGGCCGTCGGGCAGCGGCTGGTGCTCCGCCACGCGTCCGGCGCACCCCACCTGATAGAGGTCCGGGGCCGGAGTCTCCGGCGGCGCCGTATCACGGCGGATGAGCACCAGGCCGATGCGTCGGTCGCTGGCCATGGCGTCGGCAAGCAACTGGCGATAGCGCGGTTCGAAAATGTGCAGCGGCAGCAGGGTGTCAGGGAACAGAACGACTTCGCCGAGCGGAAAGATTCGAATCGGTTCGACCAAACCGCTCATCACTGGCCGCGCACAAGCTACCAGGCCCGACGACCCGGTCCAATGTCAGTTGGCGCAGATGGAGCGGGCGCCCTTGGTCACACAGCCGACGTGTTGCGCGCTCAGGCAATCCCCCACCGAGGGGCTCTCGCCGAACAGCACCGACAACGATAAGTCGGGATTGTCCGACAAGCCCGACAGCTCCGCGCCTTCCATGCGTGCCTTGATGCGCGCGATGCCCTTGGCGGGATCACGGCGCACGGTGACTGTGCGCAGGCCGTTCGCGCTCGGAACTTCGGCCCTGGGGTCGCGGAACTTGAAAACGCGACCGCGCCCACCCACGTCCACCATAGCGCTGGCGGGTAGAACCCCGATGAACTGAGCCACGTCACCGTCGTCGCGAAGCTCGAGCAGCATGCCGCCCACACTGGGAAACACCGTCAGTGAACCGACCGGCTGAACGGTCTTGAGCACGAACCGATCGTCCGCCGATCCCGCGCCGTCGATCAGCTGGAGCTTGACCGACGAGAACGGGTCGAGACTGCCCGAGACGCAGCTGCCGCCACCGCACGTGTCTCCCGTGGTGCAGAAGTCCCCGTCCTCGCAGGCTGCCGTGTTCGCGACGTGACCGCACCCGCCCAAACCGTCGCAGTAGTCGTCGGTGCAAGCGTTGCCATCGCTGGAGCAGGATTCGAAGAGCGGGCTGCGGCAAGCTCGCACGGCCTCGACGCAGGAGTCGGCGCACTCGCCGGCGAGCAGACACGGGTCGCCGACGTGGAACGAGCAGCTTCCCTCCACACACACGTCGACGCCGTTGCAGAATACGCCGTCGTCGCACAAGTCGCTGTTCGAAAGCACGATGCAGTTGCCGCCGCCGTCGCAGACGTTGTCGGTGCAGGCGTTTCCGTCCTCGGTGCAGGGGGTGCCGAACGGCGAGCCGCACACGTCGAAGGTTTCGTTGCAGCCATCCTTGCACTCGCCGAGTCCGGCGCATGGGGCGCCCGTGTGGATCGTGCACGCGCCGCCGCTGCAGGTGTCAACGCCGTTGCAGAACTGACCGTCATCGCAAGGACCGGAGACCGGCACCGACACGCAGCCGCTCGCCACGCTGCAGAATGCGTCCGCGCACACGCCGGTGTCGCTGCACAGGGAATCGTTGGGGACGTGCGTGCACGAGGTTCCCGCGCAGGAATCGACCGTGCAGGCGATGCCGTCATCACAGGAGGACACGTGTGTGCAACTGCTAGTCGCGTTGTTGCAACTGTCGGCGCTGCACGGATCACCGTCATCGCACAGCGCAACGCTCGGATAGCCGGGCGTCTGCGCGACGCAGCCCTCGTTCTGACAGTCACCGCTGCACCCGTCGCCGCCGCTGGCATCGCCGTCGTCGCAGGTCTCGCCGGTCTCGATGATGGAGTTGCCGCAAACCGGACAGTTCGCGAAGTCGGGACGCAGTGTCAGTTGCGGGGCCGGACTGAAGGATCCGCTGAGGATCGGCGGTTTCGCCGGGCTGCGGTACAGAATCTGATTGATCCCGGCGGTGACCGAGACCGAGCTTCCGTTCTCGGCCGTGAACCGCTCACGAGCACTGAACCGGTTGGTCGCGCCGCTGACGTTGTTGTCAATGTCGGCGCTCGAGGTCAGGCGCAGGTCGCATGCGCTGAAATCGACCAGGCCGGCGCGGTCTCCGCCGGTCAGGACGTCTCCGCTGACGGTGAGGTTGCGACGTGAATCGAAGTCCACCGAGCCGCCGCCCCCGCCCGAGCCCGCCGAGAGATCGGTATCGCCGTCGAACTGGATGTCGCCCAGGGCGAACAGCGTCAAATCGCCCCCGCCGGCGGAGGCGCCGTTGAGCGTGAACGTCGCGTCAGCGGTGACTTCCAGCGTGCCGTCCGCTGAGAGATCGAGCTCGCCGCCGCCGCCCTGGTTGCCGGCCGGCTTCGACTGCAGGTCGCCCTCGATCAGGACGTCACCGCGAGCATCGATGAACACGAACTCCCCGAATCCGTCGGGAAAGGCCCCGTCGGCCGTCAGCTTGACGAACTCGGCGAAGTGAATGTCGCCGTCGGCCGTGTAGTCCTGAGGTCCGCCGTCGCCGCCGAAGTTGTCGATCGACTGGTGCCCGTCGGTGCTGAGGGCCAATCGGTTGGTCGACCCACCACCGATGATATCCAGGTTGCCGCCAGCTTGGACGGCGATCTCACCGCCAAAGCCTCCGCCCGCGACCGCGTTCGCCGTGATGTCGTTGGTAATGAGCACGTTGCCGCCGGCGAATATGTCCACGTACCCGCCGTCGAAGTCGCCGCCGTTGACGTCGATGCCGTCACTGATCGTGGCATCCGTGCCGGCACGCAGGTCGAAGGATCCACCGCTGCTGAACAAGCCGCCGGTCAACACGGGTTTGACGCTGACGGTGACCGAGCCCCGCGCGACGATGTCGAGGGTGCCTCCGTCGGAGTCGGGGGTCAGGCCATTGGCCGAGAACAGGCTACCGATCTGCACGTTGCCGGCTGCTCGCAAGAACAGCGCGGCCGGGTTGTCGGCGCTCCCGTCCACCTTGCCGTTCAAGACGAGGTCGCCCGACCCAATCGTGCACGTCCCAGCGCTCGCCGCGCTACAAACGGAGTCGCTGAGGCACAGGAGCGCGGCGTTCCCCGAACAGGTGCGGCGGGCCTCGACGACCGCAAACCCGCCGTCGGTGCCGAAGCCCGTCACCGCGACCAGCTTGAGTGCGGTGCCGCTGGTGGTGGCCTCGAACCGGCCGCAACGCAGGAACAGCGCGCCGTTGCCCGAGTCGACGACTCCAGCACCGGTGATCCTCACGGTGCGGGTGCCGAAATCGAGGATCGCCCCATCCACCGTCTGGACCGTGTCGGAGATGATGCACGGATTGGCGCTGGCGGGGCAGACGTCAGTGGCATCGTCCACGTTGGTGATGATGGCAGCCGACGGACGCGCGACGAGCAGAAGCCCAGCCGCAAGCAGAACGCGGCCGCGGCTCACGGTGCGACCTCCAGGCCGGTCGAACTGCGTGCACGGCGCCCGGTCAGCAGGTCGCCCCGCCGGTTGGCACGCGCCGATACCGTCCCACGCCCGCTGGCGTCTCTGACCCGCGCTCCGTAGCCACCGTTCTCGAACGACTCGACGTCCTCGAACTCGGCGCCGTGTCCCGAAACCCGCAAGCCGTCCCGCCCGTTGCGCGTGGCGTGGATACCGGAGAGCCGGGTCTGCGCGGCGCGCAGCGCGATCCCATCGCTCGAGTTGCCGGCGACGATGACGTTGCTCACCTGCGCGATCGCGCGGGCCGCGCCCGTGATGCCCGTCGTGAAGCCGACCACGGCGCCACGCTGGCCATCGCTGCCGCCGGTGATGACCGCACCGTCGCTGCCGCCGTCGATCACGTGGATACCGGTGCCGGCTTCTGCACCGACGATCGACAGACCGGCCAGGTCGAGCCGGATCGAAGCCGCGCCGGCCGGAGCGCGCAGAAACAGGCCGTCGGCCGGACAGCGCTCGACCACCACGGGGTCATCCGGCATCAACCGAGTGTCGGCGACGACGACATCCCCACAGGCGCAGGGCCTACGGACGCCGTCCATATCATCCCCGCACACGGCATGCGCCGAGCCCGCGGCCAGCAGCAACACCGAGAGCATTCCGACGACCGCCGCAACGCTTCGCCGGCGGCCTATCTCCACCTTCAACCGGATCATGGGAAACCTCACGGCGACGACTCCTTCCGAACCCCGGTTTTCATCGGCCCGAGCGCACGGGCTCGGAGCCTAGCCGCGGGCAGCGGTCAGCCAAAATCAGCACCCCCGACCGAAGCCGGGACTGCACCGAGCCCGATGTGGACGTTAGTCGTATCGAACGAGCCGCGCCGCCGCGCAATGACGGCCGAGTCATATGAAGCCCACCGCCCGATCAGACCGCGAGGTCCATGTACCACACGCAAGCTCCTCGTGGCGAGAGCTTTTCCTAGCTGAAAGGCACTCCCCCCAACTGGGATTCTTCGCTGTAGGCGCCTGCGGGGTTCGCGACAACGCAGAGATGACCCTTTTTCCACTCGGACGGATCAAAAGCTCCAGCACCCGCCCCCCTAAAGAGGGGGCACGGGCGGCGCACCCTGACAACCGCGTGGCAGGCCAGCGGTGGACCGCTACATTGGAATGTTGCCCCTCGCTCGCAGCGCTGCTCTGGGCGGCCGCGACGCGGGACACTTGTGAACGGCCCCTACCGCGAACCGTCTTGGCCTGCCACACGTCGCCAACGGCGCCCACCCGCGATGATGGCCGCCGTCGCGCTGGCCGGAATTCTGGCGGCCGCGCCGGCGCCCGGGCAAACGCAGCTACCCGAACAGCAGACCACCACCACGTCGAGCAGCAGCACGACGCTGCTGGTCCTGCCCTTCCACTGCGGAGACGCCAGCGGCGAGGGCACGGTCAATGCAACGGATGCCCTGTTGATCCTCAACGCCGCGGTGGGAATCGGCACGTGTGACTCGCGCGTCTGTGACCTCAACATGAACGGCCTGGTCACCGCCACCGACGCCCTGATGCTGCTCAGACACTTGGTCGGCCTTCTCGAGGAGGTTTCCTGTGCGGGCCGGGAGCCGGGGTCAGACACCGGCGGCGGGATCGTGGTCACGACCAGCACCAGCTCGACCACGCTGCTGGTCATCCCCGAGTGCGGCAACGGGGTGCGCGAGCCGGGCGAACAGTGCGACGACGGCAACCTGCTCGACGGCGACTGCTGCAGCTCGACCTGCCGGCGCGCTCCCACCGGCACCGTCTGCAACGACCTCAATAGCTGCACCACCAACGATGCATGCCTGGCCGGAGTCTGCCGCGGCATCGAAGTCTCCTGCGACGATACGAACGAGTGCACACTCGACGCGTGCAACCCCACCAACGGAAGCTGTATCAACCTTTCGTTCGTCGTCTGCGACGACGACAGCCTCTGCACCACCGAATCCTGCAATCCAGCCACCGGAGACTGCGATTTCGTCCCCAAGGACTGCGGCGATGGCCTGGTCTGCACGACGGACGACTGCGACCCCATCAACGGCGACTGCAGCCATGGCCCAATCGACTGCGATGACGGCGACCTATGCACATTCGACTCGTGCGACACAGGGACCGGTGCGTGCATCAACGATCCCGTCGTCTGCACCGACGGGAACCCCTGCACCCAAGACGTCTGCCAGAGCGAAACGGGCACGTGCATCAGCGGCCCCAAAGACTGCGGCGACGGCGATCCTTGTACCAACGACCAGTGCGAGGCCGGAACGGGCACTTGCCTGCACCCGCCCGTCGTCTGCGACGATGGCAATCTGTGCAGCAACGATTTCTGCGACGCGATCACCGGAACCTGCCTCGCCACGGCGGTCGACTGCGACGACGACAACGCATGCACGGACGACCAGTGCGAGACCGAAACGGGCGCTTGCCTGCATCCCCCGGTGGACTGCGGCGACGGAAACCCCTGCACCGCCGACACCTGCGATCCGGCGGATGGCACGTGCAGTCACGACGAGCGCGATTGCAGCGATGGCCGAGCGTGCACCGAGGACGGCTGCGCCACCGCCAGCGGCCAGTGCACCCACGAAGCGGTCCAGTGCGCCGACTCCGACCCGTGCACGCTCGACCTGTGCGATGACGAGACGGGCTGTACGCACTCCCCACTGGACTGCTCGTTGCTGGACGGTCCCTGCGCCCTGGGAGCCTGTGATCCCAACGCGGGAATCTGTGAGGCGCAGCCCACTCCGGGCGCGCCCTGCGACGACGGTGACGCGCGCACGACGGGTGACGCCTGCAACGCCGCCGGAGCCTGCATACCCACGACCGCCGTCGATTGCTCGCACCTGGACGGCGTCTGCACGATGGGTGTTTGTAACGCCGCCGGCGCTTGCGTCAGTCAGCCGAAGCCAGCCGCCCCCTGTGACGACGGCGACCCCTGCACGATCGGTGACGTCTGCGACTCGCAGGGAGCATGCGTGGGCGGGACCGCGCTGGACTGCACGCTGGTCGACGCCGGGTGCGGGACCGGGAGCTGCGACGAGACCGGGGTATGTGTGGTCGTGCCCGATCCGGCAAAGTCCTGCGACGATGAGAACGCCTGCACGCTGGACACCTGCGAGGTGACCTGCGGCTGTTCTCATTCCGCTATCGACTGCTGCGACGCCATCCCGTGCACGCGCGAGTCCTGCGATCCCGAGACCGGCTGTGTGCAGACTCCCTGCGACGAACTATGCGATGACGGAAGCTTCTGCAGCGGCGTTGAGACCTGCAACGTCGACGTGGGCTGCGTCGCAGGTTCGGTCCCCAACTGCGATGACGGCAACCCGTGCACGGTCGACACCTGCAGCGACGCGTTGGAAAGCTGCGTCCACAATACCGGCGCAGCGCTCGGAACCGCCTGCGACGCCGTGGGCCCCTGCGGCAACCGTGGCCTTTGCAGCGGTCTGGGCTTCTGCGAGCCGCTCGCCATGGTTCATGAAATGGATGTGGTTGATTTCGAAGGTCTTCCGGCCGGCACGGTGTTGACCAGCGTCGTCGCCGACGGCGGCCACGGGCCGATCGGCGTGGCGGGGATCAACCCGCGCTTCGCTCCCGGAACCCCGGCGGCCCTGGTCTTCGACTCCTCATGCACCGGTGGCTGCACCGGCGGCGACGCCGATCTGGGGACACCAAACCTGGCCTTTGGGGGGCCCGGGTCGGGCGCTGGCGGCGGCGCTAGTTCGGGCTTCCCCAACACCGCCGCGCACGGAGGGGTGGCAATCGTCGGCGAGAACCTCGTCGATGCCAACGGCGACGGTCTCGTCGACGATCCGGATGATCAGGCGGACACGCCGGTGGAACTCCTCTTCGACTTCTCCGCGCTCGGCACCGTCACCGTGTACGAGTTCACCTTGATCGACATCGACGAGGGCGAGGCGCTCCCCACCGTCGAGCTGCTCGGCCCCGTCGGCGAACCGCTCGGGTTGTTCAACGGACCGACGACCGGCGATAACGGTGTGGCCCTGATCGACCTGGGACCAACCGCCGGCGTCGCCACGCTGCGGATACAGCTGGCCTGTTCGGGCGCCGCGGATGACCTGGTCTTCTCGGTCCAGACCTGCGAAGGCGGCAGCGTCGGGACCGGCTCCACCACCACCCTGCCCTGCGGCCGCTAGGTGGGCGTAGGTTGCCGGCGCACTCGCGTAAAAACCTCGTCATCGATCCGAATCGGCCACACCGTCCACGCGCTGCGCCTCAACCGTGCCGTCGCTCGATTCTCGCATCCGGATGCCCTGGTCGATGACATGCGTCACCGAGTTGTTGATGATGACGATGCCGTTCACTTCCTTCACACGAATCCCCTGCCCGCCGACCATATCGATCGTGTTGTTCTCGATGTGGACGTTCGAGCACTTGTCCGCGCGAACCCCATGGCCTGAGGTCGTGTTGCTGATCGTGTTGCCCATGACGATGTCGGTCGCGGTAGCGTCGACGCGGATGCCGTAGTCGCCACCCTCGACGCGGAAGCCGCGGGTGGTCACCGCGCTTGCGTTGCGAACACGAAATCCTTCGTTCCCGTCGAACGGTTCAACTCCCTCATTGGGGTTGCAGAAGGGTCCACGCTTGGCATATGAAGGCTGCGCCGCTCCCCAGCCTTGAGTCCTGTCTCAGCGGTGAACTACCCACCCACGATTGGGCATGATCGTGCGTAGGTCCACACGAATGAGTGATATAACGCAGATAATGACGTAACTCACTGCTTACTGGCTGAAATCTTAGAACTCGTCATGGCCGACATCTGCATCGTTGAAGACGAAGATCTGCTGCGCCGCACCCTGGTCAAGACGCTGGAGCACCACGGTCACAGCGTGCGTGACGCCAGCAGCGCAGAGCAAGCCGCCCAGATCATCGAGGCCGGCCCGCCCGATCTACTGATCACCGACCAGCGGTTGCCGGGCATGAGCGGCCAGGAACTGCTCAAGACCGTCAAGGAGACCCACCCTAATCTGGCCGTCATTCTGCTCACCGCGCACGGGACGATCGAAGACGCGGTGGCGGCAATGCGGGAGGGGGCGGCCGACTACCTGCGCAAGCCCATCGATCTGAAGGAACTGTGCCTGGTCGTCGACCGTTGCCTGGCGCGGGAGGGGCTGCGCAAAGAGCTCGACTACTATCGGCAGCGCGAGTTCGCGGAGAACGAGCTCCCCGGAATCGTCGGTTCATCCCCGGCGATCCGGCAGCTGCGCGCCCTGGTGGCACGGCTGGCCGGGCTGCAGAAACGGGACGGCGTCGGACCCACGATCCTCCTTACCGGTGAGACCGGAACCGGCAAGGGACTGACCGCGCGCGCGATCCACACGTCATCGCCGCGTAAGAGCGCTCCGTTCATCGAGGTCAACTGCACGGCGATCCCGGATAACCTGCTCGAGGCCGAGCTGTTCGGCTACGAGAAGGGCGCGTTCGCGGACGCGGCCACGGCGAAGGCGGGCCTGCTCGAAGCCGCGGAGGGCGGGACGATCTTTTTCGACGAGATCGGCCACATGAGCAAGCCGTTGCAGGCGAAGATCCTCAAGGTCATCGACGAGAAGACCGTCCGTCGGCTCGGCAGCACCCGCGATCGCAACACGCGCTGCACCATCATCACGGCTACGCACAAGAATCTCGAGGAAGAGGTGGCCGCCGGCCGATTCCTCAACGACCTCTACCACCGCATCAACGTCGTCAAGATCGAGATCCCGCCGCTGCGCGAGCGCGACGACGACGTTGTGCAGCTGGCGGACTACTTCGTCAAGCAACACGCGGCCGACTATGGATTCACGCCACCGCGCCTGACCTCGCGGGCAGCCCACGCGATCAAGGCCTACCCCTGGCCGGGCAACGTCCGTGAGCTGAGCCACGCGATCGAGCGCGCCATCGTGATGAACCCCGGCGACGTCATTGACGATCATCACTTGGCGCTGCAGACCGACACCGGCCCGGGCGCGCAGCTGCGGATCTCACGCATCGACGACCTCCAGATCGATTTCTCTCAAGGCGCCATCCGCCTGGAAGAAGTCGAGATCGGGATGATCAAGCGTGCCATGGAGTTCACGCGCGGGAATCAGGTGCAGTCGGCACGACTGCTCGGCCTCTCGCGCGACGCTCTGCGCTACCGGTTGGAAAAGTACAAGCTACGCTGAGGTACGCCGCACGCGTCGCTCCACTGACCGCCCGCTCCATGTTACAGGGGGGCCGTCATGAAACCGTCGCCGAACCGGAGGGCCTCCTTCGAGACTCACGACGTCACCAACCAACCGCCCCCGCTCGTCGAGTACAACGTCTTCACGACTGACCCGGTAATCGTAGCCGCGATCGCGCGCGAAGGCGCAGACTGGGCGGCTACCGATCTCACGGAGTTCGGAGCGCTCCTCGGACGAGAGGAAACCATCCGCTGGGGATTTCAGGCCAACACGTACTCGCCCGAGCTTCGCACGCATGACCGTTATGGGCACCGCATCGACGAGGTCGAGTACCACCCGGCCTGGCACGCGATCATGGGACTGGCCATGGCCAACCGGGTCCACAACCAGCCCTGGCATAAGCGGCGCGCCGGGGCGCACGTCGCGCGCAGCGCCAAGCTCTTCATGCTCTCCCAGATCGAGTCCGGATCCTGCTGCCCGATCACGATGACATTCGCCTGCCTGCCGGCGCTCCGCCACCAGCCCGAGGTGTGCGCCGAGTGGGAGCCGCTGGTGCTCGGAACCGAGTACGAACCGCGCCTGGTGCCAGCGGCACAAAAGCGCGCGGTGCTCGTCGGTATGGCGATGACCGAGAAGCAGGGGGGTAGCGACGTCCGCGCCAACACCACCCACGCCTACCCAGTGGACGAGGATCGCGGCCCAGGCGCAGCCTACGAATTGATCGGCCACAAGTGGTTCTGCTCGGCGCCGATGTGCGACGCGTTCCTCACGCTCGCCCACACCGAGCGCGGGCTCTGCTGCTTCCTGGTGCCGCGCTTCCGGCCCGACGGCAGCCGCAACCCGTTCCACATCCAGCGGCTCAAGGACAAGCTCGGTAACCGCTCGAACGCCTCGAGCGAGATCGAGTATCGCGGAACCTGGGCGCGCATGATCGGCGAGGAAGGCCGTGGCGTGGCGACCATTATCGAGATGGTGCATCACACGCGGCTCGACTGTGTGAGCGGAAGCGCGGGCCAGATGCGCCAGGCCCTGCTCCAGGCAGCCCATCACGTCCGGCATCGCGCCGCGTTCGGCCGACAGCTGGCGGACCAGCCTCTGATGCGATCGGTGCTCGCCGACCTCACCCTCGAAGTGGAGGCCGCAACTACCCTGATGGCTCGGCTGGCACGCGCCTACGACCACGCCGACACCGATCCGGGAGAAGGCGCGTTCGCGCGCATCGCGACTGCGGTGGCGAAGTACTGGGTGTGCAAGCGCGCCCCACACCTCATCTATGAGGCCATGGAGTGTCTGGGCGGAGCCGGCTACGTGGAAGAGTCCGTGCTGCCGCGGCTCTATCGCGAGGCGCCGCTCAACTCGATATGGGAAGGCTCGGGCAACGTGATCTGCCTGGACGTGCTGCGCGCGATCGCCCGCGAGCCCGACTCGCTGCCCGCCCTGCGCTCCGAGCTGCGCCTGGCAGCCGGCGGCGACCGGCGGCTCGACCGCGCGGTTGAAAACCTGGAGCATGAGCTAGCCGACCCGCAGGAAGCCGAAGCGCGGGCACGGCGACTGGTCGAACGGATAGCGTTGGTGTTGCAGGCGTCCCTGTTGGTTCGTCACGCGCCAGGCGCCGTCGCCGATGCGTTCTGCGCCAGCCGGTTGGGCGGCGATACCGGCTTCACCTTCGGTGCGATCGCGCCGGGCGCGGATACCGACGCGATTCTCGAGCGTGCTCTAGCCGCCGATTAGGACCGGCCCGGCTGCTTCCGCACGTACGCTCTTGGTGGCCGAGACTCGATACCGGCCGTCCTCGAAGAAGATGGCCAGGTGGGGAGTCAGGAGCTTCACCCGGTCGCGCGCTCGCACCGTGAGGACGTCTCCGGGCTCGCCGGGGCCTTCGGTTTCGATCCCCTTCCAGTTCACCGACACGATGGCGACGTCGCCGGGCCGAATCTCACGCAAGCCGCCCAACCTCTCGAGCTCGGCGGCCAGAGTCTCGGGGCTGGATGCTGGCAAGACCCCACCCGCGACGAGCGCCGCGACTTGCGCCACGCCTCGCTGCAGCCGTGCCTCGCGCCAGTAGATGCGCCCGAAGTCCACGACGACGAGCAGCACTGCGACCGACAACGCGCTCGTCAGCACGGCCTCGATACCTGTGGCGATTCGTGTGGAAAGCTCGCCCGTGGCCATCCGGAGAAAACCCACGGAAACCGTCAGCAAGACCCGTACCGACCCTTCGTCCTGCGCGACCATCGCCTCCCGTGCGGCCTCTGACCTCGAGAAACCGGCGCGAGGGCATGCGGCTACGCATGCGGCGGTCATGCGACGTGCGCCGCGGCGGCACTGGTGTAGCTGACCGGACTCTAGAGTGATTTCAGCGAGCGAGCGCAGTCGAGAGCCGGTCGATCTCCGCATCGCTGCTCGCGAGCGGATCGGTGCCAGCATCGCCCAGGCCCGTGGCGGGAGCTTCCAGATTGGCCGACGAGCTGAGCTTCTCCGTGCGATCGTAAGTCGCGCCGAGGAAATCGAATCGTTCACCGTTGGTCAGAATGACGACCAGGTCGAGCTGGGAGCCGTCGTCGGTGATGCGCCCGGTGGAGCCGGTGCCCAGAACGGTAGGCGTCGCCCCGTTGAGGCTCGCGGTTCGCAAGGTGAAGAACGTTGCGCTGGTCACCGTAGCCTCGTACGTCACCTGCCTCAGCTCGCCCCCCTGCGCGATCACCATCTCATCGCCGTCGGTGGCAAAAACCGTCTGCGTGGTGCGCTGACGGTAAACGTAGCCGAGATCGGAGCAGTTCAGCATGAGCCCCAGGCCGCCGGCGGTGGTCTTCATGATCGGACCCGAGGTCGGGCAGATGCGGCCGAACGTGGCCGTGACCTTGCGCGATTGGCTCATCGTGACGGTACACGGGCCGGTCGTGGTCGTACAGGTCGAAGGCACGTCCTTGCTCCATCCCTGGAATGTCGCTCCGCCCGGAACGGCGAGCGGGCTGTCGGGTTCCGCTCGCAACGTCACCGTCGTTCCGGGTGCGTAGGTCTCCGTGCAGTCGGATCCGCAGCGGATTCCGGCTCCCGATACCTTGCCGGAACCGGGACCCGATTTCTTCACGTCGAGCGTGTTGCCCAAGGCGAAGCTTCCGGTGACGCTGCGGTCCCGCCCCATCAACATGACACAAGGCCTGGTGATCCCGGCGCACGACGGCGGTACGCCACTGCCTCCCCATCCGGCAAAGTACGAACCCTGCTCGGGCGTGCCACGCAGCGTGACGAGCGTATGGTTGGGCACCTTCTCCGAACAGTCGGTGCCGCAGTCGATCGTGCCGGCATCGTCCGCGATCTTCCCCTTCCCCGCTCCGGTCGTCGCCACGCTGAGAAGCCGCGCCGGGACGAAGGTCGCCGTCACCGACCGGTCCCGTCCCATGCGCAATATGCAGGGTCCGGTCGTGTCCTGGCAGGCCGTAGGCACGTCCCCGCCCCAAGCGGTGAAGAACGACGAAGCGTCGGGCGTGGCCTGCAGCTGGAGCTTCGTTCCTTCCGCATAGCGGTTGCTGCAGTCGCAGCCGCAATCGATTCCACCCACGCCGTCGCTGACGGTGCCGGAACCGCCACCACTCTTCGTCACGACCAGTCGCCGCGGTGCATTCGGATTGAGCAAGGTCGTGGTGGTCGTACCGCATCCGGCCGCGATGCAGGCAGGGCAGCTCAGGCTGATCGGATCGCCGACGCTGGCCTTTAACATGAGCGTCGAGTCCGTGGCGGTTACCGCGCCGGAGAAGTCCACATCGCAACGGCAGTCGACGCATGAGGCCAGGCCCACCGCCGCGTTGAGGGCGACGGCCGCATCGGTGGCGGTCAGCCTGTTGTCTCCAGAGGGGTCACCACAGACGGCCGTGAAACCCAGAGCCGGCCACGTGGTCGATGTCGTGCTCGACGATTGAGCCTCGATCGGTGCGGGCCGGCCTACGCCCACTGTGACGGCGGCCAGCAGCACCAACCCGCCGAGCGCGAACGGCTCGATCCTTCCCGGCACGCGACGATCACGGACCATCTTCAGAAGTCTAGCCAACGGTCTGCAAGCCGGCAACGCAGATGTTTCGGATCGGACACGGACCGTGGCGCAAATTACCGCCGTAGCGCTTCGAGCAGGCGCACAAAACTCGGCTGGTCGGGCTTCATGTCAGCAGATTCCGCGGGCCTCGAGATGAGGCTCGACGGCGTAATGCACACCTCGTCGAACCATACGTGGTCCTCAAAATCGAACGTACCCCCGCCGCTTGGAATCACCACGGTGAAGTCGAGGGAGCGCCCGTTCGTGCTGATCGACCCGCCCGAGCCGTTGGCGAGATCCTGCGATCCGGACCCGAAATTGGCGCTGGTGAGATCGAAAGTCGTAGCCGACTCCACGGTGCCGTCATACGTAATAATCACGCTCCCGTTCGTCTGGACCAGTTCGATGTCTTCGCCGTCGGTCGCAAGGCCCTCGGCCAGGGACCCCAGGCGATAGAAGTATCCGTGGTCTGCGCAGTCGAGTTGCAGGTTGGTGATCGGGGCGTTCTTGGGACAGACGACATCGAACGTCGCATCGATCAGCCGGTCCTGGGTCATCGTGAATGTGCAGGTCCCCGTCCCGGTGCAGGCTCCCGCCGGCGTGTCCCCACTCCAGGCAACGAAGCTGGAGCCCCCGACGCTATCGGTACAGCCGTTGGCGGCAGCCGTCAGCGTCACGCTCGTGCCGCTGGCATACGTCTCGGCGCAGTCGATCCCGCAGTCGATTCCATCTCGGTTGTCGGTCACCGTCCCGCCGCCGGTACCCAGCAGGTCGACCTGAAGCCTGAACCCGTCGATCGTGGTCGTGGTCGAAGTGCTCGTGGTGGTCACGGTCGTCAGCGTCGTTGGAGGTAGAGTGAAGGTGGTCGTGGATAGGCACGTTGAGCAGTCGAGAACGATGGACGGATCGACGCTGCGCCGCAGAACGATCAGGGCGTCGGTTGCGGTGATGCTTCCGTTGCCGTCGACGTCGCAGATGCAAGGACGCGGACAGGTCTCCAAGCCGACGGATACACGCAGGATCAACAGGGAGTCCGTCGCCGTGATCTGCCCGTCGTCGGTGGGATCGCCGCACAGATCAACGGCCCCGGCGCCTACCGGCCGCGGGACCGTCGTCGTGGTCACCAGACCGGCGGCAACCGCGCGGGAAGACTGTTCGGTCGAGAGAGCGGCGACAAACGCCAAGCAGACCGGAATGAGCGAGACCGCCACGAGCACCCCACGTCCCGCCCAACGCATGGCGCGGAGTCTACCCGGCGCACGCGAAGGCGGCCAACACGATTGCGCGGAATAGGATGCTCTGCGATAAGGTTCGACGGATGCGGATGACCCGGAGGGCCGCTGCCATCGCTACCGCGCTGGCGCTGCTCGGATGCAACGCAGGTGGTGGGGGCGGCGGTGGGGTCACCGCGGATCTCCTGCCCTGCGCCGAGGGTGTCGTCGACACCTGGACCTTCGAATCCAGCCCCGGACTCTCGCTCGTCGTCCAAGCCGACACCGTGGACGCGGAGACGGCTGCCGACCTGTGTCTGTCGGGCAGCTGTGAGGGCGACGACCCCTTTGCCGGTGACGATCAGCTCGACTGCTCGTTTCCGCCGCCCCGCTTCCGGTGTCCCCGCGCGCAGCGCAGCCTGAGCGCGCTGGCAACCTGCGAGGTGCGCGTCTCAGTCTGCTCGGATGCATGCGCCAGCGCTGCCGCGGCCAACTACCGGCTCAGCGTCGAGGTGGGTGGAAACAACGCGCCCCTGACCTTGGTCAGCGACGATGAGACCGACGGCCCCGGCGTCACGATCCCCAGCACGACCACCACCACGACGACTACCAGCACGACGCTCCCGAGCGGCCAGAGCTGCCCAATCACGTTCCGCGCCACGAATACGGCTACGATCGGTACTCTCGGCTACGACGTGGACTACTCGGCGGCCGATGGCTACTTCGCGGGCAGCGCAGGCAACGCCGACTGTACTCCGCTTGCCGGGAACCTCGCCGCGGTCAATGACTGCGACACGCTCGGTGGATGCGGAACGGTTCCGTTCAGGACGCTGAGAATGGCTGTTCTGAGCCTGACTGGCTTCGCTGCCCCCACCGACGTCGCCCGGTGCACGTTCAAAACCATCGCAGCGTCTCCGACGAGCGGCGACTTTGCGATCACGGTCACCGGTGCGACGGACGCCAGCTCCAGTCCGATCACTGTGACGATGACGGCTCAGGTCGGCGCCTGCACGCCCGATCCCGGCGTGACGACGACCACCGTCCCGGGCGGGACCACCACGAGCACGACCACGACGACGGCCGCCAATCCGACCACGACCACGATGAGCACCTCGTCCAGCTCGATGCCGTGACGCGGTAGAAATAAAGTGGCGGAGAGGGTGGGATTTGAACCCACGGACCCCGGAGGGTCACACGATTTCGAGTCGTGCTCCTTCAGCCAGGCTCGGACACCTCTCCGTACGGGAAAACGCTGCGGGCGTCTGATTTAACCGGTGATGCCGGCCACGCGCAACCGCCTCGGGCCTCAGCGGCGCTCGCCGAAGAACTCCGACAGCAACCTGGAGGCCTGGTCGGCCAACGGACCCTGCTCGACGGCAAAGCGATGGTTGAGCCGGGCGTCCGCGCCAACCGCGTAGAGCGAGACGGCCGCACCGGCCTTGGCATCGAGTGCCGCGAACACCAACCGTTCGATCCGGGCCTGGACCATCGCCCCCATGCACATGAGGCAGGGCTCCAGCGTGACGTAGAGCGTACCGCCCGTGCGATGATTCCCCAGCGCCCTACCGGCGGCGCGCAGCGCCAGCACCTCGGCATGGGCGCTCGGATCGGAGTCGGCGATCGTGCGGTTGTGGGCACGTGCGGCCTCCCTGCCAGCTACGACCAGGACCGCTCCGATCGGCACCTCACCTTGCTCCGCGGCCTGCGCGGCCTCGCTAAGCGCGAGCCGCATCCAGTGCTCGTTGGTCGCCGACATGCGGGAGGGGCGCCCGACTCAGCTCGGCGGTTTGGGGGCAATCAAATGGCGCGCCTTGGTGGTGTCCTGCATCGGGAACGTCTTGACCGCGGGGGGCGCTGGCGCCTTTGGCGGCGGCACTTTGGGCGTCCGCATGGCGCGGGGCGGCGTTGGAGCGGACGGCGGACGGGGCGCTTCGGGTGAGACCGGCTCGATCTTGGGCACGTCGACCGTCTCGGGGACGGGCAGGACTAGCGCCCCGACGCCGATCAGCGCCGCGACTGCGATGAAAACGTAGCCCCAGGTCCGCGGCACCCGGCCACCTCAGGGATCCAGAGTACGGACCGAGGTCGCGGAACGCAATGGCGCCGCGATGGCCCCCTACGCACAGACCGGACAGGTCAGCGTGATCGGTATGCCGACTGCCCGGCGCAGCGCGCGCAATGCGTCGGTGGCGTTGATCGGCGAACCGCCCGCGCTGCTGTCGACATTGCAAATGCAGACGTCGCACGTGCTGAGACCGACAGCCGAGCGAAGAATGAACAGCGCGTCCGGGGCGCTGATCGACCCGCTGTCGTCCGCATCGCCACAGGCGAGCATCAGACACAGGGCGCTGCAGCTCTGGCCGAGCGCCCACTCATCATCGCCGTCGTCGCACTGTTCGCCGTCTTCGACGATGAGGTTCCCGCAGAAGCCGCCGCAGGTGCCGGTGGTCACGTTGCAGGCCTCGCCGTTGGGGCAGTTGGAGATCCCGACGCAGCTGCCCCCGCTGCACGTGTCGCTGACCGTGCAGGAGGCGCCGTCGTTGCACGGGTTGCCGTTGTTCACGTGAACACAGCCGGTGTTCGTGTTGCACAGGTCCGTCGTGCACGGGTTCGTGTCGCTGCACGCCGAGTGAACGGCGACGTGCTGACACTGGTTGCTGGCCCCGCAGCTATCGGTGGTGCAATCGATGCCGTCGCTGCAATCGAGCACGTTCCCACACAGGTGGGTCGCCTGGTTGCACTCATCGCGAGTGCAGCCTTGTCCGTCATCGCACAGCGGCACCGTGGGGTAGCCTGGTGTATCCGCGATGCAGCCTTCATCCTGGCAGTCTGCCGAGCAGCCGTCGCCGCTCACGAAGTTGCCGTCATCGCAGGTCTCGCCCTGATCGATCTCGAGGTCGCCGCATAGCGGGCAGCCGATCAGCGCCTCGTTGAGCGTGACGTTTGCGGCCGGCGAGATCGTGCCCTTGAGGTCCGGCGGCTTGTTTGGATCGCGATAGACGATCTCGTTGGCGCCTGTTGGATCGGCAATCACCTGGGCGCCGTTCTGCACCAGCAGGCTCTCGCGCACGGTGAACTCGTTGATGCCTTCCGCACCGTCGTTGGTGATCGAACCGCCGGTGGCGACCGTGATCCCGCAGCCCTGGATCTCGACGATCCCGTTGATTCCCCCCGGCGGCACCTCGCCGCCAATGACGAGATCACCGCCGAGCAGCAGGTCCCCGCTCGAGTCGAGCGTCAGAAACTCGCCGACTCCGCCATTGATCGCCGATGCATCGGCGGAACCGTTGAAGACGAGGTCCCCGTCAGCAATGATGTCGATGAAGCCGCCACCCGTAGAACCACCGGTCACATCGATTACTCCGGTCGAGGTGACCGTCGCGGCGCCAGAGGCGAACACGTCGACAGCACCTCCGTAGCCATTGATTCCGTCCACGCCGATCTTCGATTCCAGGCGCCCGGAGATGGTCACGTCGCCGCCTGCATCGATCGACACCGCGTCGCCGCCGCAGTCGGGCGGAGCGCCGTTCGATTGCAGGACGGCGCCGTTCGCGACGCTGACGTTGCGGCCGGCGTCCAAGCTGACCGAGCCACCGTCTCCGCAGAAGGAGTCCGCACTCTCGCTGCCGTTGCTCGTGATCCGCGCCGCGGCACCCAGCGCGATGTCACGCCCGGCGAACAGATCGATGTCGCTTCCTGCGCCTTCACCGACGGTCGCGTTCGACGTGACTATGGCGTTGAGAAAGATGTCTCGGCCGGCATCCAGCTCGGCAAAACCGCCGTCGAAGTCGCCACCGCTGACGTCGATGTCCTGATTGACGGTAACGTCTTGGTCGCCGATGATCGTGACATCGCCGCCGGTGGCGTCGGAGCCACCACTAGCATCGATCCGACCGTTGATCGTAACGCTACCCTGACCTGATTCGAGATCGATGAACCCGCCGTCCTCGTCTCGTACGTCCGAAGAAACGTTGATGGTCCGGCTCACGGTGAGATCTCCAGCGCTTCTGATGTCAAAGGAGCCCGGGTAGGTTCCGATCCCGAAGGTCTCAGCACGCAGCACACCGTCGAGGAGGATCGTCCCGGTGCCGACGGAGCACAACCCGTCATCGCAGTCCCCGTCCACCGTGCACTGGCGCGATAGCCGTCCGCTGCACACCGTCGCGTCTATTTCGCACGACCCGACGCTACAGTCAGCGTTCGCAACGCACTGGCGCAAACGATCCCTCTGGCACCGCTGCGCCTGGCAGGGCCCCACCGTGCAGTCGACGTCCTCGTCGCAGGCTAGCGTCGCACGTCCCGAACAAACGTGCGCGGCGCATGTCCCGGACTTGCAGCCCGAATCCCGAAAGCAATAAACATCGAGGTTGTCCGAACACCGTTTGCGGGCTTCCAGGATGAAGTTCCCGCCGCCGACGCCAACCGTACGCGCCTTGATCGCTTGGATCGCGCCGGTCTCAGCAACGAACTTGCCGCAGCGCAAGATCGCGATTCCGGCTCCACTGTCGAGCAGTCCCGTGCTGATGACACGAACCTCTCGGGCTCCGAAGTCGAGAATGCTGCCATCGTCGATCAGAACGGGGGTTGCGATCGTACAAGGATCCACTGCCGGCGCGCAGATCTGATCGGCAGAGTTGACAGCCTCGGCCGGCCGCGGCCATAGCGACGTCGCGACCAGAAGGACCGCAGGAACCAGAAGCGATCGGGCTCGCTTCATCGACTGCTACCCTTCGCTCCGGTCACGCGCACGTCGTGCCGCCGGTTCACTATGCCGTGGGAGTTCTGCAGCTCGGCGCCCCGGCCACCCAGCCGCAGCCCGTCGCGACCATTGGTCTCGGCGATGACGTCCACGATCTTGGTCCCTCCGTCGCCGCGGAGCACCAGGCCGTCGGCCTCGTTCCCCTTGAGAATGAGGTTGCGCAGCTCGGCAACCGAGCGTTGCCCATGACCCCGTAGCCCCGTACGAAAGCCAGCGACGGTTCCAGCTTTGCCTTCGGGCCCGCCGACGATCACGGCGCCCTCCGACCCGCCGTCGATGACTTGGATGCCGGTGCCCACGCCGAGGCCGACGATCGTGAGCCCGGCCAGGTCGAGCCGGATCGAGGGAGCGTCGCTCGCGGCCCGCACCAGCAACCCATCGGATGGGCACCGCGTCTGGATGACCGGATCCTCCGCCGTCAGCTTAGTGTCGGAGACGACCACGTCGCCGCAGGTACACGCGACGCGTTCTCCCTCAACGTCGTCGCCGCAGGTGGCCTCCGCCGCGCCCGCGGCGAGCAGAATCGCCATGAGCGGAACACACACGTACAGCAGATCCCTGGGGAGCATTTGCATGGGTAAACCTCGACTATCGAGCCTAGTCCGGACCGGAAAGGCTGAAAAGGGCATTACTTGAAAAAACCCCCCGAGCGGGGAATCCGTCCGCTCGACCCGAGGTTCCGGTAGCTCCGACCTGCCCTGTGCGTCGATCTGGTTCAAGTCGTGCTGCCCGCCGCGGGGGGTGGGACCGGGCGGCGCCGTTCATTGAACGGCTGGCTAGAGGCTGGCCGATCCGGTGCTGAAACGCCCGGGGTCGAGGGGGCCGGGATCCGTCCACAGCGTACGTCCGGCCACGATCAGATCGGCGGCGACATGGGCGAGCACGGGGCTGGTCTCGATGCCGCAGCCGCCCTGACCGGCCAGCCAGAAAAAGCCGGGGCGTGCCGGATCCTCGCCCACCACCGGGACCCGGTCGGGAGCAAAGGTGCGCAGACCGGCCCAGTGCCGGGTCAGCCGCTCCGGCACCAGAGCCGGTGCCAAGCGGCCCAGCCGCTCGAAACCGGACGCGAACACTCCAACGTCACCCTCAGGGTCGCAGGCCGGCATGGCGTCTTCGTCCATCGGGCAGACCATGAGGCCGTCGAAGCCAGGCCGGAAGTAAACCCGGTGCGCATCGCTCCAGACCAGGGGCCAGGCGTTCGCTTCGAGGCCGGCGGGAACCGGATAGGTAGCGATCGAGCGCCGATACGGCGTGAGCCTGATCGGCGAAGCACCGGCCAACCGGGCGATCTGGCTCGCCCAGGCGCCCGCGGCATTGACGATGGTGCGGCCGTGCAGCACCTCGCCGGCGGCGCAAACCGCGACCGCGCGACCGGCGGCGCAGTCGATCGCGGTGATCGTCGCGCCGAAGCGAAACTCGACCTCACGCAGCCGCGCCTGCTCGATGTAGCAGTCGATGAGAAAGGGCACGTCGATGAAGCCACTGTCGGGAAGCCAGGCCGCACCCGCAAACTCGTCCGCCACGAGCACCGGCACACGCCGGCAAGCCTCTGACGGGTCGAGCAAGTGAACGGCCAGGCCATCGCGGTGCAGGTCCGGCGCGCGCTCGCGCAATTGAGCCCATTCGGCTTGCGAGCACAGCTTGATCGCTCCCGAGCGCGTGATCAGTGCGCGGCGATCGAAGCCGGGCGGATGGCTCCGCAGCCAGCGTGCGCCGAGCAGCTTGAGACTCTGGACGACGGGATTCGCATCCAGCTCGAGCAACGTCTGCGCGCTACGGCCGCTGGCATGCCGAGCGGGTAGCGGCTCCCGCTCGATCACCACGACGTCGGTGACGCCTCGCTCGGCCAACGCATGGGCCAGCGATACGCCGGCCACGCCGGCCCCGATGATGATGACCTCGTAGGTGCCTGCTGCGGACGACATCGGCGCTCTATCGTGCATAGGGTACGCGGCCGGACGGTGCCAATCCCGGTAGCCGCCGCCCGGCAGATCGGCTAGCCTTGCCGCCTTCCGCGTGAACCTGACCCATCGAGCGCACTGGGTGTTCGATCTGGACGGTACCCTCACCGTCACGGCGCACGACTTCGCCGGCATCCGAGCGATGCTCGGTTTGCCCGCGGACCTGGGAATCCTCGAAGCGCTCGATGCGCTGCCGGCCCAGCGAGCGGCTCCACTCCGGAAGCGCCTCGACGACTACGAGTACGAGCTGGCCGGCCGCGCGGTGGCGGCCGAGGGCGCGATGACGTTGCTCACCAGCCTGCAGCAGCGTGGCGTCCGGCTCGGCATCCTGACGCGTAACAACCTGCTCAACGCCGAGCGTACGCTCACCGCAACCGGTCTGTCGGGCTTCTTCGATGCAGACGCGCTGATGACACGGGAGCGGGTTCGCGCCAAGCCCGACCCCGAGGGGATTCTCGTCCTGCTGCGGAGCTGGAGTGCGCACCCAACAACCGCCGTCATGGTCGGCGACGATCGGCTCGACATCGAAGTCGGACGCTCGGCCGGCTTGGCGACCGTGTTGATCGACGTCGAGGGGACGGCGCCCTGGCGAAACGCTGCCGACCTGACCGTGGGGAGCTTGCACGAGCTTGCCACGATGTTGGAAGCGTCGCCCGCTATTGCGGAAGAGCTCTCGTAGCGATGGCCACCGTCACCTATCGCAGCGACGGCCCGGTAGCGCTGATCACGATCGAGCGGGTCCACGTTCGCAATGCGGTCGATCGCGAGACCGCCGAAGCGCTGGTGGACAGCTTCCGCAGCTTCGACGCCGACGACAGCCTGGCGGTGGCCGTGCTCGCCGGCGCAGGCCGCACGTTCTGCGCGGGTGCAGATCTAAAGGCGCTGACGCAAGGACGCGGCAACCGCGTGGTCGAGCGTGGCGACGGCCCGATGGGGCCCACTCGGTTACGCCTTGCCAAGCCGACCATCGCTGCGGTGGAGGGCTACGCCGTGGCAGGCGGGTTGGAGCTGGCCATCTGGTGCGACCTACGCGTCGCGGCTCAGGATGCCGTCTTCGGCGTGTTCTGCCGGCGTTGGGGCGTGCCGCTCGTCGATGGGGGGACGATCCGGCTGCCGCGCCTGATCGGTCAGAGTCACGCCATGGACATGATCCTCACCGGGCGTCCGGTGGGTGCCGAGGAAGCCCTGCGGATGGGTTTGGTGAACCGGTTGGTCGCCCCGGGGCACGCCGTCGAAGAGGCCGCGGCGCTCGCCAGGCAGATCGCCGCCTTTCCGCAACGCTGCCTGCGTAGCGACCGGCTGTCCCTCTACGAGCAGTGGGATCTACCCATTGACGAGGCGCTCGTCGCGGAGACCAGACGAGGCCTCGACGTGATCCGCTCGGGCGAGACCCGCGATGGTGCGGAACGTTTCAGCAAGGGCGCCGGCCGTCACGGCGAGATCGACTAGGCAAAACCGTCGGTCGAGACGCCCCGATGCGCAAGGTCAGCGTAGGTTATCAAGACGGCTGCCTGCACCCGTTGTGGGTTTCCACCTCGGGAGTTCGCATGGCGCGATGGTGCGGTGCGAGCGCGATCTGGGTTCCCGATCACTTCATGGGCTTCGCACCCAAGTGGATGTGGAAGCCGGAGATTCTCCCGGCCGCGCGCGTCATCCATTCGATGGATGCTCTGTTCGATCCGGTCCCGATCCTGACGCAGATCGCGCTCCGGCACCGCCGCCTCCTGATCGGAACGTCGGTGACCGAGCCAATTCGGCGCCATCCCATGTCGCTCGCCCAGACCTTCGTCACCCTCGATCATCTGTCGCGGGGGCGCGCGGTGCTCGGCATCGGCAACGGCCTGCGCGAGAACACCGAGCCGTACGGTCTGGACTGCGAACAGCGCGTCGCCCGGCTCGAGGAGGCGGTGCGCATCATCCGCTTGCTGTGGAACAGCGGCGGACAGCCCGTGAATCACGATGGACGCTTCTGGAGACTCAAGGACGCCGTTTTCGATCTGCCGCTCTACCGCGGACGCGCACCGCGGCTATTCGTCGGCGCGCATTTTCCCCGCATGCTGCGGCTGTGCGGGACGCACGGCGACGGCTGGCTGCCTGGCCAGAAGGTCAACGCCGACGAATACACCACCCGGCTGGGACTCATCCGTCGCGCTGCCGCGGCAGCCAAGCGCACCATGGATCGGTTCACCGCGGGACAGACGCTGCTGGTGGCGTTCGGAGACAGCCGCAACTGGGTGCTCGACCGGGCACTCGTCAACCCTTACTGCGCGTACATGGCCATGGGGCTGCCACCCGAAGTCTGGCGAGAGTGCGGCCTCGAGCATCCGTGTGGTCCGGACTTCATGGGATTTCTCGACCTGGTCCCTTCGCGCGTGACCGAGGAGCAGGTCGCGATCGCGCAAAAGCGGCTCAACGTTGCGCTGCTCGACCGGCTGTTCTACATCGGCAGCGCCGAGGAGATCCTCGCCGAGGCGGCGCCGCTGGCCGCCGCAGGGTGCAACCACTTCATCCTCGCCAACATGGGTGCGGTGTTCACCGGCCGCGGTCTCGCCGACCTGCGTGACATGTGGCGGCTGATGCGCGGGCTCCGTCGACTGGAGGCAGCCGCTCTCGGATAGACAACCGGGCGGTTCACCGGCAGGGCGGACAACGGATCTCGAGCGGTAACCCGATCGCCACCCGCAGCAACCTCAGGGCATCCGTGGCAGTAGGCCGGCCCGAGGTGTCGTCCACGTCGCAAACGCAGGGCTCGCAGTTCGCCACACCGACCGCCGCCCGCAGCATGAACAGAGCATCGCGAGCCGACAGCATTCCCGAGTCGTCGGCATCGCCGCAGCCGACCAGCGAACAGTTGGCCCGGCAACCCTCGCCCATGCGCCAGTTCCGGTCACCGTCGTCGCATTCCTCGAGACCTTCGATCAGCAGGTTCCCGCACAGGGTCAGGGTCGTCGTGGTGGTCGATCCGATATCGATGCAGCGGTCCTCCGCCACACTACACACCGTCCCCGGCGGGCAGTTGGAGACGCCAACGCACGTCGCCTCGGCGGTGCAGGTGTCGGTGGTCGTGCAGGAGATGGCGTCGTCGCACGGTCCGCTGGCGGGAGTGTTGCGGCACCCGCTAACCAGACACCGATCCGTCGTGCACGGATTGTCGTCGGCGCAGAGACCGTCGTCGGACGGATGGACACAGTTGCCGTCCTCGTCGCAACGATCCACGGTGCAAGCGACGCCGTCGTCGCACTCCTCATCTCCGCTGCCGGCGCCACCGCAGAGCGGGCACGGCGCCAGGGCAGGATCGAGCCGGGTCTGTGCCGTGGGCGTAACCACGCCGGCGATCACCGGTGGACTGTTTGAATCGCGATAGCGGAGCAGGTTGGTACCGCTTGCGCGGTCGGCGGTGAGGCTGCTGCCGGCGGCCAGCGACATGCTCCCGTGCGCGATCAGCGCGTTGAGGCCTCCGTCCCCGCTCACGACGAGCGCGGCGCCGGCTTGCAGGAGCACGTCGCAACCGTCCAGCTCGATGTCGCCGCCGCTCCCGGCGATTCCGGTGGCACTCGCCTCGATGCGGCCGGCCACGCCGAGCGTGCGTAGCGCCGTGAACGTGAACGATCCGCCCGTGCCGTCCGGCCGCGCGCCGTTGCCACGAACGGTCGCACCGGCTTCGAGCGTCAGATCGCGGCCGGCCGCCAGACTGAGCAAGCCGCCGTCACCGGCCAGGTTGTCGGCCGTTCTGCTGCCATCAGCCTGCAACGAGGCACCTGCACCGATGAGAAGATCGCGGCCCGCGGTCGCGTCAATTTCGCCGCCGCTCCCGTCAAGCGCGGCAGCGCTCACGTTGAGCATCGCGTGGATGACCAGGTCGCGCCCAGCGCGCAGGTCGAGCTCGCCGCCGTCGAACTCTCCGCCGCTGGCGTCGATAGCACCGTTGATGACTAGGTCCACAGCCGCGCGCGCATCGACGGTCCCGCCCTGGGAGAATCGCCCCCCGCTGGCGACGATCGGCCCGGTCAGATTGATCGATCCGGCCAACGAGTGGACCTCCGCGACGCCGCCGTCCGCATCCGGGTCGCCGCTATGGACATCGATCAGATCGCTGAGCAGCACGTCCCCCGTCGCCACGATCGAGATCGCTCCGGGCTCGTCGCCGTGGGCGTGCAAGCGGCCTGCTATCGCCACGCTAGCGGCTTCCAAGGTGAAGTTTCCGCCAACCAGGAGTCCGAACCTGGAGCCCTGCGCGTTGATCACAACGACGCCGACGCTGGTAGCGGTGAAAGCCCCGCAGCGCAGGGTTGCAGAGCCGAGACCGACATCGATCGCGCCGCTGCCCTCGATCACCACCGACCGGGCCCCGAAGTCCAGCACGCTGCCGTTGACCACCACGACCGTCTCCCGGACGAAACAGGGGTTCGCGTTCGGCGCACACACATCATCGGCGTGGTCGGCATCGATCGTCGCCGCGACGGTCGACGGGTATGTCCAGGCCAGGGCAAGCTGCAGGAGGGTGCCGAGCACCGAAGCCGCTATGACATTCACGGGGAGAGAGCTGCGTGGGTGCGCGGCCGGCACGCTCCGGACGCGCAGGGCCACCGGAGGTGGTCGGGCCGGCTGCGTTCTGGATCCGGTCCGCATGGCGAACGCCTGCCGACGCTTCGACCTTAGCCGGAGAACCGGTGCTTTGTCCACGCACCGTCGAGACGGCGGCCCGCAAAACGGGGGTCCGCCGCCGGCTCAGACACGCCCGGTGGTCAGAACGATCTTGCCCTTGGCCTGGCGAGCGATGATCGCATTGAGCGCATCCGGGGTGCGCTCGAGTGGGTAAGTCGCGCAAACGTAGGGCTTGATCCTGCCCTCGGTGTACCAGCGCCCCAGCTCGGCCACGTTCGCAGCATTCGTCTCGGGCTCACGCGCGGTAAAAGCGCCCCAGAACACCCCGACCACCTGGCACCCTTTCAGCAAGACGAGGTTCACGGGAAGCTCGGGAATGCGCCCGCTGGCGAAACCGACGACGAGGTAGCGGCCTTTCCAGTTTACGCAGCGGATGGCCTGGTCGAAATGATCGCCGCCGACCGCGTCGTAGACCACATCGGCGCCGCGGCCGTCGGTGAGTTCCTTCACCCGATCCTTGAGGCTCTCCCCCGTATAGTTGATGCACTCGTCGGCCCCGTACTGACGGCACAGTGTGAGCTTGTCGTCACTGCCGGCAGCGGCGATCACCCGCGCACCCATCACCCGTCCGAGCTCGACCGCCGTCAAGCCCACGCCGCCGGCCGCCCCGAGCACCAGCAAGGTCTCGCTTGGGCGAAGCTCGGCACGCTGCTTGAGCGCGTGATACGAGGTGCCGTAGGTCATGGCGAAGCCGGCGGCCGTCACGTAGTCCATGCCGGACGGCACCGGCATCGTCCGTAGCGCATCGACAACCAGCTCGTCAGCGAAGCCGCCCCAGCCCACCATCGCGATGACCCGGTCGCCGACGGTAACCCCGCGCACGCTGGACCCGACCTCGGTTACCTCGCCCGCGACCTCGCCCCCCGGGGTGAACGGCAACGGTGGCTTGAACTGGTACTTGTTCTCGATGATCAGCGTGTCGGGGAAGTTGACGCCGCAGGCGTGCACCGCGATGCGAACCTGATCCGGTCCCATCGGCGGCGAAGGCAACTCCTCGAGCACCAACCGTTCAGGAGGACCGTGCTGCTTACAAACGACCGCTCGCATGATCGCGGGCAACGGCTACCACAGGCCAGAGGCTCTGCAAACTCACCGGTTCGAGGAACGCAGTCTCAGGCGACCAGCGGCTTGAGCAAACCGCGAGTCGCGACCCGCGCGCCCAGCCGCTGGCACAGCATGAAGATGCCGCCCAGCTTTCGCTGAATGAACAGCAACTGCGGAGGCGGTACCCGCCGGAGCCCACGGCCGAGCGCCAGCTCGAGACCGGCGCGCCGAACGCGATCGGGCAAATCCGAGGCGCCGTAGTCGTACCGGCCGCGCACGTGAAGCGGTTCGCAGCACAGCAGGATGAGGTCGATCAGAGCCTCCGCGCGCTCGCGAGGCTCATCGGCCGCGAGCAAACCGAACTCGTCGGCAACCCGGCGGATGCTGGCCCGGTCGCGAGCGAACGCCGCCCGGCAAAGCCGCAGGTAACCGTCGGCGAGATCGGTCCGGATCTTCACCATCGAGCCGAAGTCGAGGAGCACCAGGCGGCCGTCCTCCTGCGAAAAGAGGAAGTTCCCCGAGTTGGGATCCGACTGCAGGAAGCCGAACTCGAAGATCTCACGAAACACCAGCTCCTGCAGGGCGCCCGCGACTCGATCGCGCACCCGTTGCGGAGTCTGACGTTCCCACAGCTCCGACACCGGCCGGGCCGAAACGTAGTCCATGGTCAGAATCCGCGCCGTGGTGAGTTGCGTGTGGACCCGCGGGACCATGAATCGCCTGTCTCCCTCCAACAACCTACGGTACTGGGACATCGCCGTGGCCTCGGCGCGATAGTCCGTCTCCCGTCTCAGTTGCGACTTGACCTCGGCGATCAGCGGGCGCAGCTCGATATCCTCAGGAAGCACCCGAATCAGCCGGAGCAGAGTGGCGAGATTGTCGACGTCGCTGTCGATGCTGCGCGCGACACCCGGAAACTGGATCTTGAGCGCGACCTCCACACCCTCCGCGGTGATGGCACAATGCACTTGGCCGATGGATGCGGCCGCGATCGGTACTTCGTTGAAGTAGCGAAAGCGCCGTCGCCAGCCCTGCCCGTACTCCCGGCCGAGTACCCGGTGGAGCTGCGCGGTCGGCATCACGCTGCCAGCCGAGCGCAAGCCCGCAAGTGCCTGCACGAACTCTCCCGGCAGTACCGTCTCGCTTTCGAGCGACAGGAGCTGGCCCAGCTTCATCGCTGCGCCGCGCATGCGCGCCAGCCCCTTGGCAAGTTGCCGGCCGTTGGCCGGACTCAGCAAAAGATGGGACGGTTCCGGACGGTGACCGGCGAGCAACCGGCGGGCGCCTTCGGCGAAGGTACCAGCCGCCAGCCCGCCGGCGAGTGCGCTCAAGCGCGCGAAGCGCTCGATGCGCCCGGCCGGAACGCGTGTACCCCGTGGGTGCGATCCCGGCGCGGGCATCACGCTACGTTAGCCGGGGAGTGCCGCCGGCTCCAGCCATTCGCCGACAGCGAGGGACTCCCGGAGCTGCTACCAGCGGTCGTGAAAGACGGCGGCGCTGCCGGCGTCCTCGTAGGCGTCGGCTAGGGATTCTTCTTGGCCGCTCCCCCTCACTAGGGTGAACGCGCTGAGGATCACGATCATCGAGCTGAAGGCGAGAATGAGCAGGGCAAACGTGTTGAGATTCATCGACGCGTCGGGCCTCTCTCTCCCCGGTGGTTCTCCGGGCATTCCACCGGTGGATTAGGAGCGGCTACACGCTACTGGGACGTCCACCGGCTTGTCTAGAGACTTTTTCGTCTGACAGGCGTTGACAGAAACAGATAACTGTATTACACAGCTATTGGTCTATGCAGACGAATTCTTCACTCCCTGCCGGGTTCCGAGCCCTCGTCAGCCGGATCTACCGGCGCCTGAACGTCCTGGAGCGTGCCGAAAAATGCTGTCTGGGCGTGACGCTCGCGCAGTGCATGACGCTCGAGCTGCTGCGCGAGGCCGCTCCGATGTCGGCCAGTAATCTGGCAGGCGAGCTGGGAGTCGACACCAGCACCACCACGCGACTGATCGACGTGCTGGAGCGCGACGGTCTGGTCACGCGGCAGCGCGACGACCGTCACGACCGCCGGCGCGTCTACCTGGCGCTCAGCGAGCGCGGCGTAGCGCTCGCCGATTCGCTGCGCGCATGCAGCGAGAGCTACTGCCACGCGATCGTCGAACGGCTGCCGCCGGACCGCCGGGATCAGGTCCTCGACTCGTTGCGCCTGCTAGCCGCCGCGATCGAGGAGAAACCTTCGACCTGTAGCTGAGGGGAACGGACGAGGACGCAAAACTCATCATTGGAGGAAACACCATGGAACTAGAGAAGAGACCGGAGAATCCGGAGGAAATTCGCAGGCTCGTACGCGACGGTTACACCCAGGTCGCCGAGCGGCGTCCTTCCTGTTGCGGAGGGGCCGACCCCACCGCGGTCAGCAGCAGCAAGAAGATCGGGTACAGCGATCAGCAACTCGGATCGATCCCCGCCGAAGCGAACCTCGGCGTTGGCTGCGGAAACCCGACGGCGATCGCCGGATTGACCACCGGCCAGGTCGTGCTCGACCTGGGCTCGGGCGCCGGCATGGACGCGTTCCTCGCCGCCCGGCAAGTCGGGCCGACCGGCCGGGTGATCGGTGTCGACATGACCGACGCGATGTTGGCCAAGGCCCGCGACAATGCGCGCAAGGGCGGCTTCGCCAACGTCGAGTTTCGCAAGGGAACCATCGAGCAGTTGCCGCTCGCCGACGAGACCGTGGACGTCATCCTCTCCAACTGCGTCATCAACCTCTCGCCCGAGAAGGATCGGGTCTTCCGCGAAGCCTACCGGGTGCTACGCCGGGGTGGGCGCCTGATGATCTCGGACATTGTCCTGGAGAAGGCGCTGCCGCCCCAGATCGAAGAGGCGCTCGATGCCTACGTTGGCTGCGTCGGAGGCGCGACGCTCCGCGATGCCTATCTCGCGGCCGTCCGCGATGCCGGGTTCCAGGAGATTCGGATCGAGCGCGAGAGCAACTATGGCAACACGATCTCGCTCGACAACCCTCTGGCGCGTGACGCCATCACCCGTTACGGCTTCACGCCGCAGCAGGTTCAAGACGTGCTCTCCTCGATCACGAGCGTGCACGTATCGGCGCGCAAGTAGGCGAGTTGCGCGGCCGCTCCTCGAACCGCCGGTCCTGCGATCAGCGCCAGGCCCTTTTGTCGATCCTCGTCACGGCTCGGCAAAAGGGCTGTCCGCGCGCGGGTTGAAATCACGACCAGGCAGCTTGAACGGGTCGTCGACGCGGACCGCCGGCGCGCTGCGGGAAAGGTCGGCAACCGCGGCGCGCATCGCGCTCGACCCGGGTTCCGAGTCCGGATCAGCGTCCGAGGCTTCACCAGCGGGATCGGCTCCTGACGAGGCACCGTTCGTACCCGGCGACTCTGCCACCACCCCACGTGTCGACGGACCGGCGACTGCGGCAAAGGGCTCGCTCGCCGCGATCTCCCTCCCTCCCGCAACGTGCGAATGGGCTGCTGCGGCCCGGTTGTACATGCCGCCAGCGACCGAAGCGTTCGCCGAAACGGCCTGGTTGAGCTCGCCCCCGCTCACGGATGCGTAGGTCGCCGCAGCCTGGTTTCCCGAGCCTCCGCTCACGCTCGCCGCGTGGGCGGAGGCGCTGTTCATCGCGCCCCCGCTGACGGAAGCGTAGCTCGCCGAGGCCGCATTGCGATAGCCACCGGTGACGGACGCGAACTCCGCGCTCGCGTGGTTGTCGGCTCCGCCGCTCACGGTCGCCGCCAGTCCACTAGCGGTATTGCGCTCGCCGCCGGTGACCGAGGCACGGTTCATGCTCGCGGTGTTGAACGCGCCGCCGGCGACCGTCGCGTGCGGCGCGCTGACGGTGTTGTAGAAACCCGCAATCAGCCCGCCGTAACTCGTGTAGCTGTGCTCGGAGCCGATGACGAGATTGTGGGAGCCGCCTCTGCGCGCGCCGGGAACGAAAGCTTCGTTGTAGCCGACGACCAGATTGCCCAGTCCGTTGGTGGGTCCGTCGGTATCGTTGCTCCCGTCGCGCACGTGCACGTTGCAACCGGTGAAGTAGGTGTCGGTGCCGTCGCTCGACATGCACCCCGTGCGTCGCTCGACGATATCCAGACCGACCCCGAGCTGCCCGAGCTGAGCGCGTAGCTCGGCGGTCTCCCGGCGCAGGTCGTCGATCTGCGTCCGTAGCTCTTGCGCCTGATTGACCGTCGGTTCGCAGCCGGGATCCGCCCATCCCACCGGTATCATCACGCACGCCCCGATCCCGAGGACGAAAGCTGCCGGCAAAAGGCTCGATCGGTTCATGGAAGCCTCCACAGCGCGCCTCGCGCGCCGCGGGCCAGACTAGCCCTGCCACCGAGGCACCCGCAAGGGCATCATCTGCCCTTGGTCATGAGTGGGGACAGGGGCTAATAGCTGAGACAGACGATGGTCTGCGGATGATCCTCAACGAACGGATCGAGCGCGCGCTGATCTTCGCAGCCAGCAAACATGCCGGTCAAACCCGCAAGGGCTCGGAGGTACCGTACATTACTCATCCCGTCGCGGTGGCCTTGCTCGTTCACGAGCACGGCGGAACCGAGAATCAGGTCGTTGCCGCGCTCCTGCACGATACCGTCGAGGATTGTGGTGGACTGCCGGTGCTCGAGGAGATTCGCGAGCGCTTCGGCGAGGCCGTCGCCGACATGGTAAGAGCGATGACCGACTCCCTCGACCGCGAGCGGGAGTCCTGGCGCGAGCGCAAGCAGCGCGCCCTCGACACGTTCACGACCGTGGGCGCGTCGGTGCGGCTGGTTGCGGTCTGCGACAAACTGCACAACGTGCGCTCGATCCTGGCCGACTACGAAAGGATCGGCGCACAGATCTGGGAGCGCTTCCGGGGTGGCAAGGAGGGCTCGCTCTGGTACTACCGGAGCCTTCTGGATGCGCTCCATAGCGACGGCGCGCCGGCGCCGTTCACGGACCTCGAGCGCGCGGTGGTACGGCTCGAAGCGCTCGCAGCAAGCGAGCGCTGACCGGTTAGATTGCAGCGCTCACTCAGGAGCGCTCTCTTCCTCATCCTGCCCAGTGTTTTTGCCGGGCTTCGCAGACTTTGCGCTTTTCGGCTGCTTGGGCGCCTTGGCCTGCTTGGTGTGTTTTCCCTGGTTCTTCTGTGCCTGCGGCTGCTTCGTAGCGTTCTGTTTTTTGGCGTGCTTCTGTTCCTTCTCAGGCTTGGCCTGTTTGGGTGTCTTCGCCTGCTTCGAGTTCTTGCCCTTGCCCTGGTGCGCGCCGCCGGTTTGTTCCGAGGCGTCCTCGCCGGCATCGGCGTTGCTGGCGTCGCCGACGGTCGCACCGTGACGCTGGTGCGCCTTGCCATGCTCGAGCCCCTGCTGGCTGGCACGCTGAGCGGCGCGATCGAGCCCTTTGGCGTTCTGGCCCCCGCCCTGCGCCGACTGGTCCTTGACGGCCAGGGCAGTTCCCGAAGCTGGACCGGCCACCAACAGCAATGCGCTCACCAATGCGACGAAGTTTTTCATGTTCTGTCCATCCTCCCAGCCCGCGGCGCGCCGACTTGGCCCACGCCAATTGCTCGAGTGCGTATAGGCGCGTCTAGCGTGAAAGTCTACGCGGCTCCGAGGTCACCGCTGTCGTGGACGATCTCTCCTCCCAGCACGGTGGTAGCTGAAAACGCCGCCGAGCGCAGCAGAACTCGCGACCATCGTTGCTAAGCTCGGCGTCAGAGCCGAGCAGTTGGTGCGCGAGGGCGAGGATATCTACAAGGAACGCTACGCCGGCAAGACGCTCACGGAGTCACAATGGATCGAGGCGATGGTCCGCGAGCTTCACGAGCGCCTCAGCTTGCGCGACGAATCCAACCTAGCAGCGCGGCGCGCATCGCCTGGTGCAGATTGAGGTGCTTGGCACGCGCCTTTCGTTCGAGCTCCTTCCAGAGCGGCTCGGCGAGGCGAACCGACCGGGTCACAGTCGTTCGTCGCCGTCCCTTTCCCGGATGGCCGCGCCGGAGCAGGACGGAGTCGGTCGCGAGCTCCGGCATCTCCCACAACGCCAGAAGAGAGGGCCCACCCGGCTCGGCTGCGCCGGCGAAGGCGTTGCGCCTCACCGGCCCAAACCGCGAAAAGTCGACCGGGCCGTCGAGCGGGTCAGTCGTTCTGGTAGCGCGTTTTTTCATGTTTGGTTGCCTTGCGTGCGCTGATGATCCGGATGACGTCCACCTTGACCTCGGCATGCACGACGTAGAGCAGACGCTGCCGCCGGGAACACCCGAGCAGTACGAAGCGATCGTCGTGAAGGGTGTCGGGATAATAGGCGCCGAGCTTGTCTTCGAACGCAGAGGAGGCATCTTCGAACGAGACCCCGTGCTTCTCGAGATTGGCTGCCGCCTTTTTCTTGTCCCATCTGAAGCGCACTCGACAAATGTATGACAATACATGGACCCGATCAACGGGGAGGCAAGCGCACCCTCAAAATCCCGGCGTGCTGAGCGATTGTCGAGCGCGGCGATGACCGCCGGCGTCGACGCGACCGCGCCGTCGTCGTGGGGGAACGCAATGCCGAGACGGACGATGAGCCGCGGATAAGCAGTATCAGAGCGATTCTCGCTGGGTCCGATAAGATCGTTTATGTCAGCCACGCGGGGGTGAGGCCACTAGGCGGCCGGCCGGATCCAGAGCGCGTAGTCCCCAGGCAGCGCTCAGCCGGACGGCGCGCACCGGGTCGCTTGCTGCTGCAACGAGCGCTACGCTCGCAGCCGGCGAGGGATGAACGGGCTCGGCAAGAGCCCAGACCGCGCTGGTGCGCACGAGATCGTCCGTGCTCGCTGCCGCTTCGACGAGCGCCTGCTCCACACCCGGCGAGCCCGTAAAGCCACCCAAGAGCTTTGCCGCGGTTGCCCGCCAGATCGATGCCTCGCAGCTTCGCAGGCACTCGATAAGCACCGGCTCGGCGCCAGACTCTCCGTGTCTCGCCTTCAAGACCGCCGCCGCTAGTTGGCGACGGTCCGCGCTATCGTCCCGCATGGCGAACCAGCGATTAACTTGCTCGGCGGCCCACTCGGCCCCGCGCTCGGCGTGGCAGGCCTGGCAGGCGTTGGTGGTCCCGGTCTGGACCGAGATCCCCGGGTCGGGAATGAGGAAGCTGTGATCGCGCCGGCGGTCACGCGCCATGAAGATCTTTTCGGGCATGTGACAGGCCACGCACCGCGAGCCCGGCGACCCGGTCGCGTGATGCGTATGCCCCACGTCGGCGAACACCGGTTCGTGGCACTCGAGGCACAAACCGTTTCCCTCTGCGCGAAGCTCGGCCCGATGCGGGTCGTGACAGTCGCTGCACGTTACGCCCTCCCGGTACATCCGGCTCTGCAGGAACGAAGCCCACTCGTAGGCCTCGCCTGAGAGCTGGCCGTCCACCTCGTAGTCGGCCTCGTCCAGCAAGACCGGCTCGAAGTGATCGAGAAACCGATTGCCGGCAGCAAAGCCCGGCCTCAGCTCTCGGCGCAGCGCGTGGCAGGCGGCGCAGGCATCCAGCATACGATCGCTTCCGATTAGACCGAACGTCTGGCGAGCCGCCGCGCCGTCGCGCGTGGTGTTGACGTGATCGACGCCCGGCCCGTGGCAGGCCTCGCAGCCCACGCCAAGCTCGGCCCACGTGGTGCTGTAAGCGTCGGTCGCGAGATCGTAGCCGCGTTCAAAGCCGGTGGTGTGGCAGAACAGGCACTCGGAGTTGGCCGTCATGCCGCGGCCACTCCAGTGCCCCCAATCCTCTGGCGCTCGCGGGTCGCCTGGAAACAAATCAAACCACTCGTTACGCGCAAGGTCGTAGCCGATCGGCAGTGCTTGAAAACGACCGCCAGGGAACTCGGCCAGATGCTGCTCGATGGTGCGGTTTCCGAAGTAGATCGAGAGTCGATGGCCCGCCTCTCGCCCCTCCCTCGTATCGGCAGTCCCGAAGCTGAGCGTCTCGCCAGAGGTTTCGAGGCGGCCTTTGCTCCCCTCCCCCCAGGTTGCCTCGCCGCCATCGAATGTTCCTCTGACAAGTGCGGGCTCTGAATGCTTGGCTGCAAACGCATGGGCCGAGTTTTGCCACGCTTCGTACTGCTCGGCGTGGCACGGTTTGCAGGCGGCCGAGCCCCCGTAGGTTCCTCCCGGGAGCATGGCCTGTGCGCCCGGCTCTGAGGACCTGTTCCGACACGCGACCAGCAACGTCGCGCACAAAGTCGCAAGAAGCATGAGCCGCCCTTTCCCCACGGCAGCATCGAGCTAGCACACGGTAAGCCGTCAGGCGATGGAGTGCTCACGGCGTAGCGATCCCGGGCCCTGGCCGAACGACGAACTATGCAGCGAATGAGTTCTGCCCTAAACGTCTTGATCGCTGATGCGGACAACCTCACCCGGGCGCACGCTGCCCAGCAGAGACGATAACCTCGGGACCAACGGCAACAGATCCGGCAAGCGATTGGAACGGGCCGCGAGTACCACGACCGCGATCCGGTACTTCGCGACGTTTTGTTGATACTGAAGGCTCTGGTCCGCGGTGATGAACGCGTCGAATTCGCCGCTTGCCAAGGCGAGAAGCTCACCGTTCCGCCTGGATGCCCAGCCCCGCTGCGGAACGGTCGTAACTGTGTGGCCTACCAGGTGAAGCGCAAGGTCCTTGGGCAAGGACTCATCGAGAAGCAGCTTCATGAGCTCGAGCGAGCAGCAGCGTCTCGGCAAGCTCGATGAGCGCTACCGCTTGCCCGCGGCTCACCGTGGGAAACTGCTCGAGGAAGTCGTCGAGCGAGTCGCCCGCCGCGAGGTAGTCGAGGAGGTTTTTTACGGGCACCCGGGTGCCCGCAAAGACCGGCTCCCCGCTCATCACATCGGGAGAAATGGAAACCAGAGATCCGATCTCGGCGGAAGCCGACACGGCGCAAAGCCTACCGCTTCTTGCAATCGTTGACCAGTCAGAGGGGGGCGCAGGCTAGACTTCAGCGCCTACCGTTCCCAGCCGCGCTCCGTCCAGATCCAGACCCTCGATCTCCGGGCGTGCAAGAAACTGAGCAGCAGGCAGTTGGATGCGAGAAGGCTCGGGAGACAGCTGTCGGGCGCGTCGAACCAGTACCAGAAAGCATCCGCCCAGCTGGACGTGTCGGCGCGGTAGAAAAGCTCGCGCGGCATCGCCACCGGAAACAGCACGAAGGCGACCAGGCTCACCACGAGCTGAGGATAGCTGGCGTCGAAGATCCGGTTCACCTCCGGGTCGTTCTCCAACCACGCCACCGCCCAGAAGTCGTACGGCAGGTATGCGACGTAGAGCGGCAGTAGGCGGATGACGAAGCGCGGTGCGCGGCCAGATCGTCAGCCCACGGCGACGCTTTCGCCCGCTCGCTGTGGCACCCGAGCAGTAGAATCGTAGCTACGATGACAGAGACACTGACGAAGCTACGAAGCACGCCGGGGGGTCGCACAGCGCGCGCCGCAAGACCACGAACCCGCCGCGGCGCAAAGCGTCGACTACGAGCGCGCCGGCTCAGTGCTCGTAGCTTCTCGGCGCCGCGTGATAAGCCACCCGGATGCGTCAAGGCCGGTGAGAGAAAGGCGCGCGAGAAACCAGCGCGCAAGAAGATAGACCGCCGCACCCGCCACCAGATCAATAGCGTAGTGCTGCTTGACGAACAGTGCGGAGGCAATGATCGCCGCACCCATGCCCACGGCGAAGATGCGGTGGGGCCGTCTCCAATTGAACTGCATGAGCAGCAGACAGTTCGCGGCGTGAAGGCTTGGCAGGCAGTTGTTCGGCGCGTCGAACCACCGCCAGAAAGCGTCGGCCCAGTTGTAGACCTCCGTTTGGTAGAAGAGCTCGCGCGGCATGGTGACCGGAAACAGGACGAAGACGACCAGGCTCACGACCAACTGGAGATGAGTACCGTAGAAGATTCGGTTGACTTCGCGGTCGTTCTCCAGGCACGCCACCGTCCAGAAGTAGTAGGGGAGGTAGCAGACGTAGAGCAGGAGCAGTTGGGGGATGAAGGGGATGGCACGGTCCAGCGCCGTGAACTCGAGGGTTCGCGGCTCAAAAACCGGGAAGCGATTGACGACCTGATAGGCGGCGATGTATGGAGCCCAGATAAGGGTGTAGGCCGGCTTGAAGCGGTAGTGGCGGACAATGGCCCGTAGCTCGACTCGCGGGCGCGTTTGAGGCGAGACAGGCTGCACGGCCGGGGGTTCGTATATTCCGGAGCGAGGCCGTGCAAAGAACTCCGCTTCGTCCTTCGTTATTTGTCGCCGCGGCTCTGGCCGCGCTGCTCGCCGCACCACGAGCGGGCGCCCAGCAGCAGATCGAAGTAAAAGCGGATCAAACGGCAACAGTCTCGGGCAGCTTTCCCTCCCTTCAAAGTCTGGTCGAGGATCTCTGCTGGCGCGCCGGCGTGACGCTGCTCTCCTACGACGCGCCTGATCGCCCCATCGCCGGCCGCTACCAGGACGTGCCGCTGCATGAAGTTCTCCGCCGGTTGCTGCGGATGGATAGCTTTAGCGTGGGCCTGGAAGCAGCCGGGGCGGCTCGGCAGCCACACGTGACGTGGCTTCGGGTCATGGGCGAGTACGAGCAAGCGAGCGCGAACCGGGCAAAACCACAGGTGTCAGCGGTGGAAGGTGCCGGGGAGTTCCGGGTGCCTCCGGCTCTCATGCTCGCCGCGTTCAACACACCGGCCGGTCCCGAGCAGGAAGCCGCTCTTCGTCAGCTTGCGGGTCGCATCGCCAGCGACCCGGAGGAGCTGCGGAAGTTCCTGGCGGTCGACCCAGCCGTGATTGTCGCTGAGGTCGGTCGCTATCCTCAGGGTGTGGCGCTCATCACGCGACTACGCGACGAACAGAACGATCCGGCAGTGCGGGCGCATCTCGATGCCGTACTGACGTTGCTTAACCACGACGACTAGGCGCGTTAACGAACGTTCCGGGAACCGAAGTCCTCAGGAATGACCTCAGGATCTTCGCTTCGCCCGCGGCTTGCGGGAGACCCCGAGCCTCCTGCGCATCTCATCTGCCGAGATGGCCTTTGCCGCCTTGCGGCGAGACTCGATCATCTTCCAGAACTCAGGGTCCGACCGGGTCATCAGGTCCTCGAGGGTCTCCCCGGCGACGCCGATGATGAGCACAGCAGGCCTCCCGTGGCGGGTCACGAGCACTCGGTCGTGCTGTGCCTCCTCCACGTAGGTGCTGAACTCGTTCTTCGCCTTTCCGAGCGCGACAACCTTCATAGGATCTCCTCCGTCGTCTTGTTCCCTTTGCGGCGAACCGCTCTGACGATCACCTCCTGCCGCTCTCCATCGACGTCGTAGAAGACGCGGAAGTCGCCTATGCGCAACTGCCAGACGGGACGAACAGCGTCCCAGGGTGGAATCAATCCCTGAAGCAGCTTCTTCCGCCGACCTGGCACCGTTGGGTTCTTCGTCAGCTGGGCAGCCACCTCTCTCATGATTCGCCGAATGTCGTACGGACGGAGCGAGCTGAGATCTCCTTCCGCGGCTTCGTCATAGAGGACGGCGTACAACTTGCGTCCAATATTCTAGCTAAACTTTTGCCACATCCAAGCCTGCGGACACTACTGCGCCTGCCCCGTGGCGCGGCAGGCAGGATTCCAACCTGCGACCCTCGGCCTGCGAGCGCGGCCGAGCCGACTGGCGAGTCGTCGTCCAGCTCGCCGGTGGCGGTCACGCCGAGACCGCGATCGTCGGGCGCGGCTTCGCGCGGGGCGATACCGTCGTGGTGATGATCCGGCCCGAGCGGATCCAACTTCAGATGGCTGAGCCGAAGACGAACGGCTCGCGGATTCCCGCCACCTTGGCGGATCTGATCTTCCAGGGGCCAGTGATTCGCTGTGTCTTGCGCGACACGGCTGGAACCGAGCTCGTGGCACACATTCGGCCCGAACAGCGGCCCGACGGTCTCGAACGCGGGACCCGGCTGTGGGCAATCTGGGATGCGGGCGCGAGCTGCGTGCTCGCGCCGACCTCCTGATCGCCGAGCGGTAGTTGCCGTTTCATGAAGACCGGCGCCAGCGCCGGAGCCTCGACCGCTGTTTGCTAACCTAGTCCAGCGCGCAGACGCCCCAGTTGGTGCCGGGGAAGCCGGAGTTGGTGTCGTAGGAGGTATTACACGCCGTGTTCGTCACCGTCGGGAGTCGACATGTGGATATGTCGGCGCAGGTCTGGATGACGCCGCAGTCGGCGTCCAGGCTGTTACCGGTGATGGTTGAGTCCACGATTGAAACAACCTCGCAGAGCGAGGGAGGGAATGCACCCGAATTCACCCCGTCCAGCCCGTTGCCAGAGATGGTCGAATTCTCGAGAACTCGGATTCGACCGAAATAGAGAATGCCCGCAGCAGCGTTGTTCGTGATCGTCGAATCCTTGACCGTCAGCGACCCGCTTGTTCCCGAAATGCCTTCTTGGCCGTTCCCGCTGATATCGCTGCCGATGATACGAGCTGAGGCAAAAGAGGTGTTGACGCCAATGCCGGTATTGCCCGTGATCGTGCTGTCGACTATGCGCACACCACCGCCAGCGCTAATGCCGTTCTGGTTCCCACCGGTGACTGTTGAGTTATCGGCGACAACCCTTGACCCGCTGATCCCCAACCCCGCATTCGTCAACGTGGAATCGAAGAGCTTCACGACACCCCCCTGGATTCCCGTTCCGGCGTTCATGATCATTACATTGGTTGCCTTGACTCGATCCGCATCGATCGCGGTACCGGTGGTACTCGAGATCGTGGTATTCATCGCAATCACCTTGCCGAGAGAAGACGCAATTAAACCTTGACCGTTCCCGTTGAGTGTCACGTCGGAGACGGTGAGATTTACTGTGACGCCAGGCGAACCGCCCCGAACCCCTCCTGAGTTCTCAATCAGTCCACCAGGAACAGAGGAGAAAACCCTGCAAGACTTGGTGCACTGCACGCCCGCTAGATTCCCACCCGTCAGCGTAAAGCCCGAAAGATCAAACGAACCTCCCTGAATGAGAACCGAGTTGCCACCGAAGCTCGTGCAGTCGAGATCGCCGGTCAAAAACCCCGCCCCCGAATAGGCTTGTCCGCACGTAGTGACAGGGGTCGCCGCACCCGCCGTACCACGAAGTAAGCTACCAAACATGCAGATCAGAACGAGGCCTTGCGAGAGCAGCATTCGGTGTTCACGAGCCTGGGTCATCAGAGAAGCTCCATCGCGGAATATTCGCTAGTAGGGAGTCGTACACGTGGGGTCGTTCACGCAAGCACGCCAGCCGGGGGTTAACGGCTGAGCGTCGGTCGGAGTCACAATCTCGTTTTTCTGGCCGATGAACGCCGGGTGATAGGGCGGGTCCAAGCAATTGAGCAGAGGATCCTCCTCGGGATTCGAACGCAGATCGAACAGTTCAATCGGCTGCTCGTCTTTGTTGAGCTTGAGCTTCCACTGGGGGTTGGTCGAGCATGCGTTACATTTGACCCAGACGTTACTCTTGCATTTCAGGTTCGCCGGACACTCCGAGTCGTTGCTCATGCATTGGTAGAACGAACGCTCAGGCTCGGCTGCCGATGGGTCGAATTCATCAGCAAAGCATAGCTGCTTTGTCTCGGCATGATCAGCTGCAGGCGGGCAAGAGGTCTCCGGCAAGGCAGCGTTCTGGTCCACGCATACGCGGCCGGGGACCTTGCACCATTGACTCTCACAGCAGCTTTCGCACGGGGTTTCGAGTGTGCAACATGTGTCACATGGCTCGCAGGATGTCGATATTCACCTTCATTGGACCCCGAGCTATCCACCTTCATTCCCCCCTCACTCCGGGGTCGTGGCCGCAACGGTGTTGTGCCTAGCCGTGCATCATGAGTCCAACGCGGTACCTCCCTCGTTCGTGGTCACGGGTGG
>CAZKRI010000081.1:0-67550 GCA_964555245.1 uncultured Myxococcales bacterium | reverse complement strand
CCAGCAGGCGATCCCGGCCTGTCCCGGCACGCCCTGTGGGCCCGCGATCCCCTGGATGCCTTGTGCGCCCGCCGGACCCGGTGCGCCCTGGGAGCCCGCTGGGCCGGGGCTGCCAGCCGCACCCTGGGCTCCCGCGGCGCCAAACAGGCCCCCCCCCCCCCCAACCGAGCCAATAGCCCACGACTCGACGTGTGTCGGGTCATCGAACCAGACTCGAGCGCGCTCACTTCTGGTCAGCCGCGAGTGGGTGGCAGCGCGCACAAATTGCGCAGATCAACGCCCAGCGTAGTGGTAACGCGCGGGCCTGATCATCACAATAATTTCGATGATATAGAACTGTCATGAATCAGCACACACACCGTATTCTGAGCCATACCGTTTCCTGGTGTATGAATAAACCCGTTGTATTTGGCCAACCAGCGGTGCATTCTCCACCGTGTTTACAGATCAGTTAGTCGCAGCACACTTAGTTGTGCGTAGATCAATACTCCATACCGTAGTGAAGGAGTCCGGAACGGGCATCCGGACTCCGTCCGCTGCCACCACGGATCGGCCCGAAGCGAGGGGACTCGTCATGTTTTACAAAGGTTTCTATGACTGGACGGAGCGTCCGATCCTCGATCCAGCTCTCCGTAGCATGCTCGCGGCGATGCTAGAAAACGCCATCCGGGAGTATCACCGAGGGCTTGGCGCGGCCGATGGCGCGTTGCAGCGGGACTCAAGGGATGCCGTGAAATGGATTCGGAGTCGCGATCGTAGCGCACCGTTCGCGTTCGAGAACGTCTGCCTCAACCTAGGGTTCGCGCCCCCTCCTACATCCGACGGCTGGCCCTGACGAAACGCCCCGTGCACCTGCGGCAGCATCATCGTCCCGGCCAACGCCGCAGCAAGCCCGGACGCGAGTGCGGGCCACGGTAGACGGCCGCGACTAGTCGAGCGACGCGTACCGGTTACCCTGTCGGCCCCCGGAGCAGGTTCGAGGACGCTTTTCTCGTCCTCGGCCCCGCGCCATAGATCAGCGCGACCGTACTCGTCAAGGAGGTCGCACCTGTGGCACGACTACCCTACGTGAACCCGGCCGAGGCCGCGCCAACGGTGCGCGAAGCTCTGGAGAGCCTGCCGGCGCAGCTCAACATCTTCCGCATGCTCGCCAACTCCGAGACCACGTTCCGGCCGTTCCTGCGCTTGGGCACGGCGATCCTGGCGAGTAGAACGTTCGACCCGAAGCTGCGAGAGCTGGTGATCCTGCAAGTCGGCAAGCTCTCGGGCGGCGAGTACGAATGGGTGCAGCACGTGCCGATCGCCAAAGCGCTGGGTGCAAGCGACGCGCAGGTTGCCGCGCTCGAAAAGGGCCGCCTCGACGACGCTTGCTTCGATGCGCGCGAACGCGCGGTTCTGCGCTTCGCCACGGAGGCTCTCCGCAACGTGAAGGCCTCGCGTGCCAGCTTCGAGGAGCTCGTCGGGCATCTGAGCCCCGGCCAGATCGTCGAGTTGCTGATGATCGTCGGTTTTTACCGCACGATCGCTATGCTGACCGAATCGACGGAAATCGAGATCGACGGACCGATCGGCATGGCCATAGTCGAAGCGTCCCGAGCGGAGCGGAGCCAGTAATGATCGATCTGTATACGGCGGCCACTCCCAATGGCTGGAAGGTATCGATCGCCCTGGAAGAGTTGGACCTCCCCTATGAGGTTCATCCGATCAACCTGTCGGCCGGCGAGCAGAAGCGACCTGAGTACCTCGCGATCAATCCGAACGGGCGCATACCCACGATCGTCGATCGCGACGAAGGGGAGTTCGCCGTCTTCGAGTCGGGCGCGATCCTGACCTACCTGGCGGAAAAAACCGGTCGGCTGATGCCGGCCGGCCGCAAGGGCCGCTCCGAGGTGATCCAGTGGTTGATGTTCCAGATGGCGGGGATCGGCCCGATGCAGGGTCAGGCGAACGTGTTCCACCGCTACTTTCCGGAAAAGATCCCGTCGGTGATCGCGCGCTACCAGAACGAGACGAAACGCCTCTACCAGGTTTTGGACAAGCGGTTGGCCGACCGCGAGTACCTGTGCGGCGACTACAGCATCGCCGACATCGCCAACTGGGCGTGGGTGCGTATCTGGTTCTGGGCCGGGGTGGAGATCGAGGACTTACCGCACCTCAAGCGCTGGCTCGAGACGATGGCGGCCCGCCCGGCGTGTCAGCGCGGTGTCGAGATCCCCAAGTCGGCTGGCTCTTCCGAAGACGTGATCAAAGGCGCGCGGAAGATCCTCCAGACCTGAGCCCAGCGGACGGGCCGCGCCCGAGCGTCCAGTGAGAACGCTGCGCAACCTCTTGCTGCTGATCCTCACCGGCCTCGGCTTGGCCGGCGGTAGCGTTGTCTTCCTGCTCCACAGCCGGCCGACCCTGGAACCCTACGCCCGGTACATCCTGAGAAGCGACCCGCCCGGCGCCGGCGCCGTGACCGCAACGTTCCTCGGCGTCTCGACGGTCCTTTTGAGCGATGGAGAGACGGCGATCCTCACCGATGGCTTCTTCACGCGACCGGGAACGGCGCTGCAGTTGATCCTGGGGCGTAAGATCGCGCCGGACCGAAACGCCATCTCGCGGTCACTCGAACGTGCAGGCATCGCAACACTGGCCGCCGTCGTCGTTCTGCACTCGCACTACGATCACGCCATGGACGCTCCGGTAGTCGCGCAGCTGACCGGCGGCAAGCTCGTCGGTTCGCAATCCACCGCGAACATCGGCCGCGGCCTCGGCCTGGGTGAAGATCGCATCCTCGTGGTCGAGCCGAAGAAGCCGCTGCGCTTCGGTGCGTTCACGCTGACCATGGTTCCCTCCCGGCATATTCCCCTCCTGTTGGGGCGCTCGATCGTCGGTCACGACATCACCGAGCCGCTCGTGCCACCGGCAACCGTGTTCGACTACCTGGAGGGCCAGACGTATTCCGCCATCGTCGAACACCCGCGGGGAATCGTCCTCGTCCAGAGCAGCGCCGGTTACGTGGAAGGCGCGTTGGACGGTTACGAGGCCGACGTCGTCATGCTCGGCATCGGCGGCCTCGGACGCACCGGAACCCGTTACCGGGAGGGCTACTTCAATCAGGTGGTCGAGGCCGTGCGCGCGACCCGGATCATCCCGATCCATTACGACGACTTCTCGCTGCCGCTCGAGGAGCCCGTGTCGCTTCTGCCGCAACTGTTTGACGATGTCCCTGCGTCGCTCGACTATCTGGCCGAGCGCGCGGAAGCGGACGAGAGCCTGCGCCTGGAGCTGCTCCCCCCTTGGAAGCCTGTGGTGCTTTTCCCGTGATTCGAGCGGGCTTCGCGCGGTTCTCTCAGCGAGCGATCTCGAGCCGGGTTCCGGATTGGCGAACATCGTACGTGTGCTCGGTCGGGTCGCCCGGCCAGCGCACGCCCACACGTGTGATCCTGTTCCCTACCGGGTTGCCGAAACGCAGCGGACCGGCGGCCTGGGAGAACGCGGTCACGTGCACACTTCCCAGGCGGCGGGCCAGGACCCGGCCATCCTCGTAGTACGCTCGGGCAACGGCGCCGATCGGCGCCGCACGCGCCCGGTCGAGTAGGACGTCGAGGAATCCCCGCTCGGTCGCACCGGTGTTGCGCAACAGGTGCAGTTGCTTGCCGGCTGTGACCAGATCGGTATGTCCGTCCCCATCGGCGTCCAGCGCGCAGGCTGCACGAACGCGCTCGGGCAGCAGATCCGCGGGTAGCCTGCGAATACGGAACCGCTCACCGCGCTGGTTGTGCCAAAGCCAGGCGCGGCGGCCCAGGCTCACCGCGTCCTCGAATCCGTCGTTGTCCACGTCCAGCAGCACGACGGTCGTCTGACCGCCGGCCGAGCCGAGGCCAGATTCCTCGCTCACGTCGCGGTACCCATCCTGGGTCCGGAGGAACAGATAGCTGGCTCGCGCCACCCCGTAGCCGATCACCCACAGATCGAGTGCGCCGTCCGCGTTGAAATCGGCGATCCGTAGCGACGTACGCGCGTGCCGCCCGGTCTCTCCAGGCTGGACCGGTAGCTGCAGGCCCACCGCACGGCCGTCGATGGGCTCGAATCCCACCCCGTCCGTGTTGCGCAGGATCTGGATTTTGTCTCCGGCGAGAACGAACAAATCGTCGAGGCCATCCCCATCGTAGTCTGCCCAGGTCTGCACGTGCGCGTCTTCCAGATCGAGACCCAGCTCGGCGGCGCGATCACGAAACCCGCGCGCCAGCGGCAGTCGCGCTAGCAGCGCGTTGGGCGTGTCGCGGTTGGCAACCGCGACCTCGAGCGTGCCGTCGGCGTCGGTGTCCACCCACTCGACTCGATACCCGTCACCGTAGCTGCCCGGAACGACGTCGCTGCCTGCCAGCGCGTAGGGCTGGCGTTCCGTCGCGGTGGCGACGTAGTAGAGATCGCTCTTCGGGCCCAGCGGGGGCTGCAACAGTCCGCCAAGAGCGCCACGGGCGACGAACAACTCCGGATGCGCCGAACCTTCGACGTTCGCCCAAGCGACCGCGTGCGGGTCCGGCGACCAGAGTTCGAGGGGTCCCCCATGCCAGCGAAGCCCCGACTGCCCGACATAGATCGGCGGCGCGGGCCGCCCGGAAACGCCTTCCACTTCGGCCAGCAACTGGGAGCCGATCCGCTGCGTGCGCAGCCGAAACGTTCGCTCGCCGTGCCCGGCCACCAGGCGCACGCCCCATCGATTCGGAGCCACGCGCTCCAGCTCGGACGATTCGATGCCGTCGACGCCAGAGAAACCGTCAGCGGTCTGCAGCAAGAGCCTGAGGTCCCCGAAGCGTCCGATCTCGTCCTTCCAAAAGAAGTGCCACAGCCTCGCGCGGGCGTCGTCTTGCCAGAGATAGAGCCCCTGCCGGCCCGAGGCTCGCGCTCGTGGAATGATGTCTTGCGCGCGGCCGCTCAGCGTCGTGATGCTCGGGTGCGCGGCCAGGCTGGCGCCGTTCCCCGTCTGGTCGATCGCGGAGAATCGCCCCTGATCATTCTCATACAAGCGCAGTGCGCCCCTGGCGTGACGATTGACCAGCAGATCCGGGTCTCCGTCCGTGTCCATATCGGCCGCGGTCAGATCCCAGACCAGGCCGTCTCCACCTCGACGGCCGCCGATGAATGCGTCGGCACCGGCGCGCTCGAAGCGAACCGGGTCGGATTCCGCCGAGACGGTCTCTGCGGACGGGCCGGACCGCCTCTGCTCTGGGCCTTCGCGCTGGTCGGCGCATCCCGCGCATGCAACCGCCACGAGCAAGAGCATCGCCATGGGTCGGGATCGCATGCTCGAGCGCTTCGGCTCAACCCTTGATGCAGACGATGGGCGTGAGTCTTGCCACGCGCACCGCCAAACCGGCGCGTTCGGCAGACTCGACGACGGCGTCGACGTCCTTGTAGGCACCCGGCGCTTCTTCGGCCACGCCGCGTAGCGAGGGGCTGCGCACGAGGATGCCCTGGCTGGCGAGACGTTGGAGGATGTCGCGGCCACTCCAGCGCTTCGTTGCCTGCTTGCGGCTCATCGCGCGCCCGGCGCCGTGACAGGCCGACCCGAACGCGAGCCCCATGCCACGCTCCGTGCCCGCGAGAACGTAGGAGGAAGTTCCCATTGTCCCGCCGATGAACACGGGTTGGCCGTAAGGACGCAGTGGCAGACTCACGCTGGGATGCCCCGGGCCCAGGGCACGCGTGGCCCCCTTGCGATGGACGAAAAGTTCGCGCTCCTCGCCCGCGACCGTGTGCCGCTCGACCTTGCAGGTGTTGTGAGAAACGTCGTAGAGAAGATCCAGGCGCGCCTCCGGTAAGACCTGTGCAAACGCCTGCCGCGTCAGATGCGTGATGATCTGTCGGTTGGCCAGGGCGCAGTTGATACCTGCGCGCATCGCCCCGAGATAGGCGCGTCCGAGCGACGAACGGATCGGCGCGCTCGCCAGTTCCCGATCCGGCAACTCGATGCCGTGGCGCGCGGCCGCGAGCGCCATGTCCTTCAGATAGTCGGTGCCGATCTGATGTCCCAACCCGCGCGAGCCGCAATGGATGCTGACGAGTGCGTCACCCGCGTGCAGACCGAACGCACTTGCTAGCTGCGCGTCGTGGACCTCGAACACGCGCTGGACCTCGAGGTAGTGATTGCCCGAGCCGAGCGTTCCCATCTCCGCTTCCTGTCGCAGCTTGGCGCGACTGGAGACGGCCGCCGGATCGGCACCCTCGGCGCGACCCCCGTCTTCGGTGTGCGCAAGATCCGCGGCGGTCCCGTAGCCGTGCCCGACCGCCCAGGCCGCGCCGCCCCGGAGCATCGCGTCCATCCCGTCCTGGTCGAGCCGGATGCGGCCGGTGCTGCCAACTCCGGCCGGCACCGTTCGAAACAGCGCATCCGCCAGTTCCGCTTTGCGGCTGTCGACCAGGGCCGCAGTCGTACCGGTGCGTAGCGTGCGGACGCCGCACGAAATATCGAAACCGACCCCGCCGGCCGACACCACACCGCCCTCTACCGGATCGAACGCCGCCACCCCACCGATCGGAAAGCCATAGCCCCAATGCGCATCCGGCATCGCGAAGGATCCCTTGACGATGCCGGGAAGGCTCGCAACGTTGGCGACCTGTTCGTAAACCTTGTCGTCCATCTCACGCAGCAGAACCTCGCTGGCATAGATCACCCCGGGGACGCGCATGCGCCCGTGCGGCCGGATGACCCACTCGAACTCAGCAGTGCGCTCGAATCGTGAAGGATCCATCGTTGCTACGCGGGCGATCGAGCCTACCAGCGGGTTACCGGTCTCACACGTCGACAACGCATTGCGCGACCCAGGTCCGAGGGCCTTCCTGACACACCTTCAGGCACGACAGCGTCGCCCCCTTGACCTCGACCGCCGGCTGATGGCGCGCGACATCGACACGCTCCCCCCAAGCCTCGGCTCGCAAGCTCCCGTCTTCGATGCGGACTTGGAACCGGGCGAACAGCATCTTGCGCGTGGCGGCTTCGAACACGATCGCGTTGAGGAAGTCCACGAACAGCAACTCGTCATCCGTGCCGGAGCATTCGATCTCGACCACTTGGTCCTGGCGAATATGCGCCGGCTCGGTGGTCACGGCCGTGAGCGCCAGCGCCGCCTGTTCAAATGCTTCCTCGCGAGTGCGGCCCACGCCGCGCACGCCGATGTCGGATGGATGGTCGAAGTGCTCCCAGCGCGCGACCTGGCGGCCGCCTGCCATTACGCCAGCCGAGCCACCGGCTCAGGGTGGCGGGCCATCACCCGAACCGGGCCGCGGCCCGGAGCGGCGGCGACGACGCCGGCGGCGACGGTGGGGCGGCGGACCGGCGGTCGGTTCGCCCTGTCCGCCGGTCTGTTCCGCTGTAGCCTCCTCCGTGCGAGGAGCGGCCGGCCTTGCGGCGTACGCCACGAGGCTCATGCCGACCAACACACCGACCACCGCCACCATGAAAAGAACGTAGACGACCAGGTTGACCGCCGGGCCGGCTGGCTCCAGACCGCGGACACCGAACGTAGCAGCGAGGGCCGAAGCGACCACGTTGCCGTAGGCCATCCCGATGAGTGACCACGCCAACACCTGCTGCTTGACGTGATCCAGATCCAGGTGTCGGCCAACGCCGGCGACACCGATGACGAGCAGACCGTTGAGGATCCCCTCGAGGTGGGCCATGTTCCACGCGCGCACGTCGGCCTGCGGATTCCCGAGCAAGGCGAACGCGTAAGGAAAACCCAGCAACAGCCCGAGCAGCACGACGATGGCGCCGTGGAAAACCATTTTTCTCCGAAGCTGCGCGTTCACGATGTCCCTCCGCAATGCAACGACGCTTCCAGCTACCGGCGGCGGTCCTGCCAGTCAAGAAGCCAGGCTTCGGGTTGGTCATGGACGCTGAGCTTCACTAACGTAGACGCATGCGTCCGGTGCGAATCGGCGGCGTCTCGTTGCTGCTCGAGATGGCCGAGGGCGGCACGCGCTATCACGCGCCGATCGTGATCCTGCCCGGGCTTTTCCAATCCGAGGCCTGCTGGCGCGGCATCACCTCGATGCTCGCGCATCGCGGCTGGGACGTCTATATCCTGACCCGTCAGTCACGGAATGACGATTCGTCCGGTCGTGCGTGTAGCTGGGAGGCCGCCGTCGATGAGGTGGCAGCTGCCGCACGGGGTCTGGGCGAGAAGCTCATCGTCCTGGGCGCGGATGTCGGCGCGAGCATCGCGCTGGCGGTCAGTGGCCGCGCGCCCGCTCTGGCGCTCGGTCTGTTCTCTCCGGTCGAACCCCACGCGCTCGGGTGCAATTTGCTCGGTAGCGTCGGCTACCTCGGGCGGCGGCGGTTCCGATCCGGCCAGGGGCCGGTCGTCCCACCGCGATCCCTGGCGCGCCTGCTTGCGGTGTCCGGCCACTGTGCGCCCGAGCCACGGGCGTTCGTCGAGGACCTGTTGCGTGGGGTCGCCTTCGAGCGACCAGAGGCTCATCCACCCGCGGTGTTGTTCGCACCGGCCGACGATCCTTTGGTGAGCCAACAGCAGGCGATGGAGTTCGCGCAGGGACCGTTCGTCCGGACCTCGTCGACTCGGCTCGCGGGGCGCTGGTGGCCGGGTTCGGGATGGGAACCCGTGGCCGATGCCGTCCACCGCTTTCTGATCCTGACCCTGAGCGATCGGGTCGTCGAGTTTCCTGAAGAGATCCTCGCCGATTGAGAAGCAGCGATGAAGGCGATGCTGCTGCACGCCAACGCGCCGGCGGCCGGATAGCGCACACGAGCCTATACCATCGCCTGGAGTAGCAACCTATTCTACCAGTGAGAGGCGGGCCGGTCTCGGAGAGATGACCATGACAACCACAGTCCACAGAACCTGCACCCTCTGCGAGGCTACGTGTGGCCTCAGCTTCGAAGTGGAACAGAACCGGATCGTGGCTGTGCGACCCGACGACGAGGATGTGTTCTCGCGCGGTTACGTCTGCCCCAAGGGCATGGCGATCGCCGAGATCCACGACGACCCCGATCGGCTGCGCAAACCGGTCCGGCGCAAGGCCGACGGCAGTTTCGAGCCGATCTCCTGGGTGGATGCCCTCGAGCTGACCGCGTCGAGCCTTGCCGAGATCCGTCGCCGCCACGGTCCCGACGCCATCGGTTTCTACTACGGAAACCCGATCGGGAACGATCACGGCGCACTTCTCCTGCTTCAGTCGCTGACCCAGGCCATCGGCACTCGCAACCGCTTCAGCGCGGGCTCACAAGACGCAAACCCGCGGCTGGTGACCTCGTTGCTCCTTTACGGCTCGAGCGGGTCGGTTCCGGTCCCCGACATCGACCGGACCGACTACTTCCTCTGCATCGGCGGCAACCCGGTGGTCTCCAACGGCAGCGTGATGACCGCGCCCAACGTCCGCGCGCGCCTGCATGCCGTGCGCGACCGCGGCGGCAAGCTTGTCGTCATCGATCCGCGCCGGACCGAAACTGCACGGATCGCCGACGAGCACGTCGCCATCCGTCCCGGCACCGACGCCGCTCTCTTGTTGGCAATGTGCTACACGCTGGCGGCCCGCGGCCGGGCCGACTTCGGCTTCCTCGAACACCACACGCGCGGCTGGCACGTGATCAAAGACCGATTGCGTGGCTTCTCACCCGATCGTGTCGCCACGTTCACGGGCGTCGACGCCACGACTATCGAGCGGCTGGCGCTCGAATTCGCCGAGGCGCGTGCGCCGGTCGCCTATTCGCGCGTGGGCGTTTGTGTCGCCGCCCATGCGACCCTCTCCACCTACGCAACGGATCTGCTCAACATGATGGCCGGCCGGCTCGGCCGGGTTGGCGGCGCGATGTTCCCCAAGCCGACCTTCGACATGAGCGCGCTGATCCGCAAGGCCGGCCTCGACGGACACGCACGCTGGCGCAGCCGCGTGAGCGGCCGGCCCGAGACGATCGGCGACCTGCCCTCGACGGTGCTTGCCGAGGAGATCGAGACGGGCGGCGCCGGGCAGATCCGGGCGATGGTGACCCTGGCGGGCAACCCCGCCCTGTCGGTGCCCAATGGCCGCCGCATCGTCGCAGCGCTTTCCACGCTCGAGTTCATGGTCGCCATCGACATCTACATCAACGAGACCACGCGTCATGCCCACGTGATCCTGCCCCCGTCGTGGAGCCTGGCTCAGGATCACGTCGATCTGCTGTTCTCGCAGGTTTCGGTGCGTAGCATCGCGCGCTGGTCACCGCCGGTCGTCGAACCCGAGCCGGGTGATCTCGCCGACTGGCAGATCATGCTCGAGCTGATCGAGCGTCTGGGCGGTGGGCCGACCGGAAATCGCTGGTTGGACGGGATCCTGCGACTGGCCAAACCGCTGGGCCTGCGCTGGGATCCCACACTGGTTGCCGACCTCATCCTGCGCGCCGGGCCGTTCGGTGACGGCTTCCTGCCCTGGTCGAAGGGGCTCAACATGGGCAAGCTCAGGGAGGCGCCCCACGGCATCGACCTGGGACCGATGCCTTCCGGCATCACGCACCGGGTGTTTCACGCCGACAAACGCATCGACCTGATCCCACCCGCCATCGAGCGGGCCTTCGACGAGCTGCACGCCGTGCTCGACCATGATGCGGACGGGCCGGACCTCGTTCTGATCGGGCGCCGCGAGCTGCGAACCAACAACTCCTGGATGCACAACGCACCCTCGCTCGTGTCGGGGCGCGATCGCTGCCTGCTCCACGTTCACCCGACGGACGCGCAGCGCGCCGGCCTCGAGGACGGCGATCCGGCCGTACTGACCAGCCGCGTCCATCGCGGCCAAGTGCACGTCAAGGTCACCGACGAAATGCGACCAGGCGTCGTCAGCCTGCCGCACGGCTGGGGTCACGCCGCCAGCGCGCCGTGGCAGAGCGTGGCCGGTTTGCACGCCGGCGTTTCGGCGAACGACTGGACCGACGACGCCGTGGTCGAGCCGATCATCGGTCAGTCGATCCTGAACGGCGTACCCGTAACGCTCGCGCCGCTAGCGTAATGCCCGACCGCGTCCTCGTTACCGGCGCCAACGGCCATGTCGGATACAACCTGGTCGAGAACCTGCTCGCCCGCGGCTACCGGGTGCGTGCCGCGGTAAGAAGCGCCAACGACGCCGACAAAACACGCCCGCTGCGCGAGTTGGGGGCCGAGCTGGTCGAAGCCGACATTTTGAAACCCGACACTCTGCGCGACGCGGTCCAGGGCGTGGACGGGGTCTTCCAGGTTGCGGCCGTCTTCCGGATGTGGGCCGCCGATCCCGAGCGCGAGATCGTCGAGCCGAGCGTCACCGGCGGCATCAACGTACTGCAGGCCGCGGTCGACGCGGGCGTCAAGAGAGTCGTGTTCACCTCGAGCATGGCCGCGGTGGGAAACCGGCTCAACGCCAGCCCGCGGGATCCTTTGACCGAGGATGAGTGGAACGCGCACCCCCGAAACCCGTACGTGCTGGCCAAAACCCGCGCGGAGCAGCGTGCGTGGCGGTTTGCCGAAACTCACGGCCTGGACATGGTGACGGTCAATCCGTCGATCATCATCGGCCCGGGTTTTCACCGCCACACCCCCAGCACCGAGGCGTTCGGACTGCTCTGCGAAGGCAAGCTACCCGCGATGCCACCGCTCAACGCCTCCTACGTGGACGCGCGGGACGTAGCCGAACTGCACCGGCTCGCCTACGAGAACCCGAGTGCGCGAGGCCGCTACATCGCCGCCGCCGAGTTCGCCTCGGCCCGCCGGCTGGCGGAGCTGGCCGCCCAGGCCGACCCTTCGCTCAAGGTCCCGCGACGCATCCTGCCGCACTGGGTCCTGAGACCCATAGCCTTCGGAGATGCGCTGAGTCACCGGCTGTTCGGAACGAATCGGCGACTCACCAACGACATGATCGATGAGCTGGTGGCCGGTGAGCAGCACTGCTCATCGGACAAAGCGCGCAGCGAGCTGGGCTGGTGCCCGCGGCCGCTGCGCGACACAATCCGGGACACTTTCGCATGGATCCGTACCCGGCATCCGACGGAGCACCGATGACCAAACCCATTCGTCCGCGTCAGGCATGGATCGTCGCTGCGCTGCTCATGGTGGGGGCCTGCCGCGGCGGCGAAAAAAAAGCCGATACATCAGCTGAGGCCAAGCAGGAGACCCAGGCCTCCAAGGTGATCGCGCTGGAAAGCGGCCTGCAGTACGAGGCGCTGGCGAGCGGCAGTGGGCGCTCGCCAAGCGCGACCGACAGCGTCACCGTTCACTATCGAGGCACGCTGAGCGACGGCAGCGAGTTCGACAGCTCCTACGGGCGTGGCGAACCGACGACGTTTCCGGTGAATCGCGTGATTCGCGGCTGGACCGAAGCGCTGCAGCTCATGAAAGAAGGCGACAAGTGGCGACTGACCATCCCACCCCAGCTCGCTTACGGAGCGCCCGGCGTGCCCGGCAAGATTCCCGGCAACGCGACCTTGGTGTTCGAGGTCGAGCTGATCCGGGTCAACTGACCGATTCGCCGGCTGCAAGACCCTCGAGGTACGCTTGCATACGCGGCGCCACCCGGTCGCGCAGCATCGTCAACGAGTTGAGCGGGCGGATGAGCGCATCCAGATTCCGCACGCGCCCGTTCTCATCCAGCGTGATGAGATCGACGCCCTGCAGCTCGTGCTCGCCGACGCGGCCGCGAAACTCCAGCGCAAGCTCCGACCCAGCGACCCATTGCCGGTGGTAGGTGAAACCCTCGATCGTCGTGACGATGACCCCGAGCAGGTGATGGATCAGGTCCTTCCCTTGCAGCTTCTCCCAGTAAGGGGGCGCGCCGAGCCGGATGTCGTCGGCGAGCAGCTCGCGCAGACCGGCCAGATCTTTGGCGCGGACGACCTCGTGCCAACGGTCGAGGAACGTTCGAGTGGCGGGAGTCATCGGGGCTCCCACCGTCGCCCGACGGTACACCTCTGACAAGCCGGCGAGCGCGGCGCTCGCCGGCTTGCCTTTCTCCGGGTAGCGATCCGGCTAGTTCCGCGGATCACCGCGAAATATTATCGCAGTGAGCTTCTTGCGGATGGGATCGGGGTCGAGATCCAGATAGCCGCAGATGTTCAAGAAGGAGAACACCGATTCCATGTCCTCGCTCTCGAACCACTCCCAGGCCCGCATGGCCTTGAGCCTGAGCGCTGGATCGCGTGAGTTGGCATAGTTTTCGACCAGCCTGTACGCGTCGTCGAGGATCGCGCACATCAGTTTTCGGTAGGGCTCATTAAAGTTTCCGCCGTCGTAGTACAAGGTTTGGTCCCTCCAGTCCCTGATGCCATAACGAAGTCGAGTGCTACGGATCACCACGGTTACAAAGCATCGGAGTGTTTCGAGCGTTTCGCTCCCACCATAGCGAACCAAAATCTCCTTGCAATAGGCTTTCTTCAAGGCTTTTCCGATCCATCTGAGTCGGATTCCACAGTTTAGACAAATTCTCCATAACCGGCAGTACGGCACAGAAGAGGTTCATGTGTTCGACTGTGTGTACCCAGCCGTACGTAGATCAAGGGGAGTTTCGCGCACGCTCCGCGCAGCGAATCGCTCAGATGGCGATGGCTGCCAGCGATCTAGCGGCGCCGCTCGCGCGAGATCTCGCGCCGATGCGGCAAACGGCGAGGACCTCGCCGGCGAGGTCGCTCGATCCAAGGGCACGGCTCAGCGATAGGCCGTCCACGCCGTGCGCCAGCGATTCCCATGCGCGGCTTCGCCGTCTGCAACGCCGGCTGGGACGGGTGCACCCAACTCAGCGGCGAACTCGGCGACCGGATCAGCGTACGCGCCCTGCACACGCCCTCCAGCACGGGCAACGTCGCCCGGTGAGCGCGGACCGTGGCATGTCATCATCATGGTGATACGCTACCGTCCCCACGCCCGTGGGGGTGCCGTGATGTCGATGCCCGAGCTGTTCCAGTTCAAGGTCTCTCACTTCAACGAGAAAGCGCGTTGGGCGCTCGACTACAAAGAAATTCCCCACGTTCGGCACTCGCTGCTGCCGGGGCCGCACAAGCCCAAGATGCAGAGGATTTCGGGCCAGGCGCAGGTGCCAGTGTTGAAGGAGGGCAACGAGGTCGTGGCCGGGTCCGCACCGATCATCGAGTACTTGGAGGCGCGCCACCCCGACCCGCCGCTCTATCCGCGCGACGCCACGGCCCGCAAGCGCGCGCTCGAGATCCAGACCCGTTTCGACGCCGAGGTGGGACCAGCGATCCGGCTCGCCATGTTCGACGAGATGCTGCGCGACCCGGCTTATTTCGCGAGCATGTTCACCTCCGATCGTGCGGTGCTCGTGCGTCTCGGCTATCGATTGATGTTCCCCGGCGTCCGTTCGCTCATGCGCCGGGGGATAAAGATCAATCCGCAGAACGCCGAGCGTGCCCTGGCGAGGACGCGCGAGGCGTTCGACTTCGTGGCCAAGGAGAGTCGCGCGACTGGCTATCTCGCCGGTGACCGCTTCAGCGTAGCCGATCTGACGGCGGCGGCGTTGCTCGCCCCCGGCGTCGAGATGGATCCTTCACCCTTCGCCTACCCCAAGCCGTTTCCGCCCTCTCTTCGCGCCTGGTGGTCCCGCTGGCGCGATCATCCCGGCACCGCTTGGGTGCGCGGGATCTTCGACCGGCACCGCGGTGCCAGTCGCGAGACCCGCGCAGCGGCGTGAGCCTTCGTCACAACCGATCGAGCTCGGGGGAGTACTCGAGGAAGGTCCAGCGCAACGGTAGCGCGCCGGCGACGGCGAGCACGTCGCGGACGTGAAAGCGGAGCATCCGAAGCGCGCCCGGTGAGAATCGGGCTTGACTCGGCTCCCACAGAATCTCCGCGTCGGCGGCGAGCTGGAGCGTGTCGCCCGTCTCGAAGTCGAGGAACAGCAGCCCGCAGCGTGGGTTCACGAGTAGGTTTCCCAGCGTATTGAACAGGTAGTTGCCCACATAGTCGGGAACCAGCAGCGTGCGCTCGTCCTCGGCCTGCACGAAGCCCGGCTTGCCACCGCGATGAGAGACGTCCACGCCCATTCCACCTCCAGCGTCGGCGCCAAGATAGGCGGAAGCGATGAAGAACGTATCCGCTCGCGCGACAAGGGATCTCGCGGCGGCGTCCAGGCTCGCCTCTCGCGGGCGCGTCCGCGGAGCTCGTCCCGGCCGTGCGACGTCGCTGGGATCCGGGTCGCGCTTCTGAATGTACTTCGGGCAGTTGCCGAAAGACTGCTCGACGTGCAGTCGAAAGTGGACGCCGTCGCCGAGCCGCTCGATCCGGCCGTTCAGGCGATTTCGACGGCGGGTGTGGAACTGAATCCCGAGCAAACCGATTTGCGCGCCGTCACGAAGATTGGCGAGCAATGGGTCGCCGGGTGTCGCTCCGGTCCGTACCTCCAGCCGTCGCGAGTCGAGCGAGCGCGCGAAACCGGGCGGCCCGAACAGCGCCGAGGCCCAAGGTTGAGCGGTCTCGTCGAGCGAGCCCAGAAACAAAAGCGGTTGTTCGACGAAAAATTCGCGATGCTGGTCCGGCATCTGGTCGCGGATGATGCGCCGGCCGACCTCCTCGACCCGCTCACGCACGCCAAGGCGCGATTGGATAGCGCATTCTCCCGGGTGGAACGGCGAGTCGGCGGCGCTCATAGCGACGTTTTCGGTCGGCGCGCCGTCAGAACAGCGACGCCTCCTTCGATCGCTGGGCGTCTTCTGCGTAGGTCGAGCTGAAGCTGTACGAGGTGACGACGCCCGCGCTGTTGAAGCGGATGACGAGATCGCGCGTGCGGGTCTGGCCGAACAACGAACGGCGGTAGTGCCCGTACGTCCAGGTCGACTGACCGTCTTCGATGCCGGTGCGCCAGGGGTCGCCGAACGTGCGCCGGATCTGTTCTTGCGTGGTCTGATTGCGGTGGATCGTGCCCACCGACTCGACGGGAAACGGCCGCCCAACCGTAAAGCAACCGCTCACGCACAACGCGAAGCCCACAATCATCATCCGGATCTCAGGCCGCGTAGTTCGCTCTCTCGCTCCCATTGCCACTCCTCCTCCCCCGGGCACGATCACTTCTTGAGCACGATGAATAGCGTGTCCCCGCGCCGCCAGACCAGGAGCAGGACGCGATCGCCAGCCTGCCGGAAGATTTCGGCAAATCCGGCGGGAGTTTCTACGGGCTTGCGGTCGGCCTGAAGGATCACGTCGCCCGGCTCGATCCCCTCGCGCTCGGCTGAGCTGCCAGCGGCCACGTCGGTGACCACGACGCCGCCGCGCACGTCGTCGGGAATCTCGAAGCTCTTGCGCGAGCGCGAGTTGAGGGCAGCCACTTCCAGGCCGCCGAGCGCCTGGCGTCCCCCGCTCGTTCGCGCGGGCGTACGCTCGTCCTCGGGCAGCTCGGCCAGCTCGAGCGTGACCTTGCGCTCCTTGCCGTCGCGCACGATATCGAGGGTGACCTTCGCGCCGACTCCTTTCCCTGCCACCAGGTTACGAAGCCGGCCCGTCGAATCGACCGGGTGGCCATCGAACCGCACGATCACGTCGCCGGGCTTGATGTCGGCACTCGCGGCCGGCCCATCCTCGCTGACGCCGGCGACGACCACGCCGCCTTTCTGCTGCATCCTGAGCGCCTTCGCCATGTCGCGATCCACGTTCTGGATCGCTACGCCGAGCCAGCCACGGACGACCCGGCCATGGGCGATCAGATCGTTCATGATCGTCCTGGCCATGTTCGACGGAATCGCGAACCCGACGCCCTGATACCCGCCGCTCCGGGACACGATCGCGGTGTTGATCCCGACCAGCTCGCCATTGCTGTTCATGAGCGCGCCGCCGGAGTTACCCGGATTGATCGCAGCGTCGGTTTGAATGAAGTCCTCGTAGTCGGCGATTCCGACATTGGCGCGCCCGATGGCCGAGACGATCCCCATCGTCACCGTCTGACCCACCCCGAACGGATTGCCGATGGCGAGCACGGTATCGGCGAGGCGCAGCTTGTCGGAGTCCCCGAAAGAGATAGCTTGCAGACCGCTTGCGTCCTTCAGGCGGAGCACCGCGACGTCGCTGTGCGGATCGGCGCCGACAAGCTCGGCATCGAGCTCGTCGCCGTCGGGCAGGGTCACGCGGATTTCGTCGGCGCCTTCGACGACGTGGTGATTGGTCAGGACCACGCCGTCGCTGGTCACGATCACGCCGGAGCCGAGGCTGCGTTCGCGCCGGTCGCGCGGAATATCAGGGAAAGAATCGGGCCCGAAGAAATGACGGAAGAACGGGTCGTTCTGAAACGGCAAGGCCTCCTCTTCGTCTTCCGGCTCGGCCACCTTGGTCGACGAGATGTTGACGACGCTCCTGACGGCGCGCTCGGCCACCGCCTGGAGCGTTCCTTCCGGATCCGCGGCCGTAGCAGGCCGAACCGTAGCTGCGCCGGCCAACAGCAACGCGGCGATGACGGTCCGAACGGTCCTCACGCGAAGAACTCCTCCAAGCGGCTGCGGCCACGGCGTTCCAGGCCCACGGCGCTGCAGCGCCCCAGATAGCGATCGACGCACCGGCGCAGCAGCCGGCCCACGCGCTCGCGTCCAGCGGCGATCTGCTCGGGCATCACGCCACGCCCGGCCAGAACGATCAGCGGTTCGACCAGCTCGGGGCTCGCCGCCACACCGGCCAGACAGTGCTCGCTGCGGTCCAGGTAGTCCTGCAAGCGTTCTCGCGCCGCGGGCTGATGGGCGATGTGGTAGCGGACCTGGCCGGTCCCGTAAGCGAGCGAACGAGCGGTGTCCTGCGCGCATAGCCGGAAGAGCCGGGCATCGGCGTCGGAGACCGCACCGGCCTCGGCGAAGATCTCGAGAAGCAGACTGCCGAGCATGACGTAAATGCCGAGAACGCCTTCCGGGTAGGTCTCGGCCATGAGCAGTTCCTTGAGGGCCTGCTCGATGGTCGCGCTGGCGCGCTTGAGCCCACCGGCGGCCATCGCGCGCTTGCGAAAGACCTCGAGGTGGCGGGCCTGGTCGAGCATCTGCGCGCACTGAAAGCTCTTGAGCTCGAGAAACTCCTGATTGATCGCCGCTACCCAGCGTGAGGGAAACTCCATGATGACCAGCGCTATCTCTTCCAGAGCCGTGCAGAGCTGGCACATCGCCGCTTGCATCGCGGGTTCGAGACCGAGCATGCCGAACGCCGCCCAGTCGACATCGACCGCCGGAACCCAGCGGCGGCTCTTGGCTTCTTCATAGAGAGCCGGCACGTTGTCCGCCCACACGTCGCTCTTGCGGTTGACCGTGTAGCCCAGATCGGGGAGGCCGGGAACCAGCACCGATCCGCGCGCCGCCATCGAGTAGTTGCCACGGACGTATTCCGGCAGAGCATCGTAGCCGTAACGCCCCAGGTTACAGTCCTGGTAGGTCAAGCCACGCCGGGCGTCATGGGAGACGGCTTTGACCCGCTCGTTGATGACGCCGAACCATTCGAGGCGCAGCTTACCCTCGGCGCGCTCCTGCCCGCGCGCGAGCGCCTGCGGATCGGCGAAGTAGTCTTTCTCGGCGAAGTAGGCCATCGCGATCCGCCGCTCAGAACGCCGCGCGCTGGCCCTGCTTGGCCAACTCCAGGATGTCGGCGAGCTTGCTGCGCGAGCGCCGGTCGCGTAGCCCGCATTTCTCCAGGCGCTCGAAGTACTCCTCGATCTGCTGGATGTTGAAGCGGTTCACGATCTCGAGGCCTTGGCGAACGTTCTCCCGGCCCATGCCCTTGCCGGCCAGGATGATGAACGGTTCATTGACCTCCTGAGAGAAGATCCCGCCGAAAACGAAGTTCTCGGCCTCGTCTAGATGCCGGTGGACGACGTCGCTCGATTCGGGACAGTGTTGGAGGACCCACTTCAGGTGCTGCATGCCGTAGCCCACGTGCCGCGCCTCATCCTGCATGACCAGCCGGAACAGCTTCTTGTCGCCGTCAGTGGGGCTCAGGTACTCGCTGAAGCGGAACAACGTGAGCACCATGCCCTCGGCCTGCAGGTGCAAGGTCAGCGAAGCCTCGGAGAACGTATCGGCATCGCGTAGGAACTTGAGATTGTGCTCGTTGAACACGCTCGCCCGCATCAGGCCGTAACCGGTGGTGAGCGCGCGCTTGCGGAAGACCTCGGCGTGCCGCGCCTCGTCCATGGCCTGCGTGGCGATGAAGTTCTTGACCTCGAAGAAGTCGGCGTTGATCTGGCCCATCCACTTGCACGGCACGTCGGTGGCGATCATCTCGACTTCGGTGAGAAAGGTCAGGAGCTGAGCGTACGCCTTGCCGATGTCCTCGGGCAGCTCGTGCTGCTGCAGGTCGCGCCAGGGAATGTCGGTGGTCGCGTTCCACTGGCGGCTCATCGCCTCCTCGTAGTACCCCTCGACGTTGTACGCCCACACGTCGGCGGTACGGTTGACGTTCGCCTGCATGTCAGGGCAGCCTGCGGGGATCTCGGCCCCGCGCGGCGCGAAACTGCGATTCTGGCGGATCACCGGCGGAAGCTCGGAGAAACCGTAGCCGTGCACGTCGAGATCGCGGAAGGTCAGCCCCCGCCGCTTGTTGGCCGGCTCGCACTCCACCTTCTCGGTGGCGGCATGCATCCAAGAGAGGTCGAGCTCGCCGGTTCGCATCGTGTAGCGAAAGTGGTCGATGAACGCCTTGTTCTCGAGAAAGTCGATCGTACTGAGATAGCTCATGGAACCTCTCGGAAGCGCGGGTCAGGCGGGCGCGGCCTGCGGCCGTGTGGTTCCGGCAAACCGGACCTCCAGCTTGGCGGCAAGGTCGAAGAACGCCTGGATGCTCTCGGCGAACCGGAACTGCTTGTCGTGGGCGTCCGGATCGTCGTACAGCGAGCGCATGCGCTCGCCGAAGTGCGTCATGGTGTTGATCCCGTGTTCGGCGTCCGCGGCGCCGCGCGCACGGATGTTCCGCAGCATGTCGGTCCACACCTCCAGGTCGGCTTCGAGGATGAAGTCCGCGCTTTGACGCGCTAGCTCGACCTGTCTCACGTCCACGCAGTCGAAGACCTCGAACGTCAGCACGTATTCGCACCTGCCGCCGTCCGGACAGAGCACGCGCACCCCGATGGTCGTGTCGAAGTAGCCGAGCCGCTCGAAGCGGGCGCTGTCCTTCCGCATCAGGCCCTGCAGAGCCTTGAAGAACTCAACCGAGGGAAACTCGACGATCCCGGACTGCATTACGCCCCTTCTTGGTCATGAACTCGAAAGCTGGCCCCACGGCGGCGGGTCGGGGCGTTGCCGGTTCGCGGCGTGGCCATGCTACGCGGAGCCCGGCGTGATGCAATTGGGCGCGCCGGGCTTGTGCGAGCGGGCCGCTCAGAGCCGGCTGAGCTGGCGGAGAGCTTCGTAGAGGACGATGCTGGCAGCGTTGGCGAGGTTGAGGCTTCGTACCCCCGGCTCGGCGATCGGGATCGAATAGATCTCCTCGCCGAAGCGGGCCAGCACCTCGTCGTCGAGTCCCCGCGTCTCGCGCCCGAAGAACAGCCGATCGTCCGCTCGATACTCGCAGCGCACGTAGCTGCGCCCGCGCCGGGCCGAGAACGCGAGCATGCGCCCGCGGTGCTCGCGGCTGGCGTAGCTCTCCCACGACTCATAGACGGTCAGGTCGACCAGCGGCCAGTAGTCGAGCCCCGCGCGCTTGAGATAGCGGTCCTCCAGGGAGAATCCGAGCGGGCCCACCAGATCGAGGGGCGTGCGGGTGGCGGCGGCCAGCCGCGCGATGCTGCCGGTGTTCTGCGGGATTTCCGGCTCGACCAGAACGATGCGCACCGACTCGGACCGTGGCTAGCGCGCGCCGGCGTGGGCCGAGCCCGCATCCTCGATCGGATAGCGCCGGCCACGACTGGTGAGCAAGAGCCGGCTGTCTGCGGTCGGCTCGATCCACCGTGTCAGTGCGTAGTACGCCGGCCGCAAGAAGCGCGCCGCGAGCGTTCCGCGATCTCCGCGTGCGACCCGGCAGTACAGGACGTTGTTCGCTCCGATCCACAGGCTCGCGCAATCCAGTTCCTCGGAGCCGCCGTCGTTGAGCACGATCCTGAAACCCCCCGCCGGCTCGCCCTCGACCGAGCGCACCACCAGCGCCGTGTCTTCGACAGTCACCGATTGCCGATCGATTCCCACGTCGATGACCCAACCGCCGTTGCCGTCCGGTCGAACGTGGCGGGAGAACAGCAGAGCGATCCGGGGATTCTCAATCGCCTCCTCATCGGCGTACCACTTGCCGTCGGCACGAAACGAGATCTTGTAGCCACCAATCGCCCAGAAGCCGGCTTTAGGCATCGCGCCGCTCCTTGGTGTCGAGCAGCAGGGTAACCGGCCCGTCGTTGCACAGCTCGACCTGCATGTGCGCACCGAACGCGCCAGTGGCTACCGGCACCGTACGGTCCCGAGACGCACCCACCAGCTCTTCGATCAACGCTTCGGCCCGCCGCGGCGCCGCCGCGGCGGTGAACGAAGGACGGCGGCCTCGCCGGGTATCGGCCATCAAGGTGAACTGCGAGACCACCAGCAGCGCCCCGCCCGTCTCGACGAGCGAGAGGTTCATCTTCCCGGCGTCATCCTCGAACACACGTAAGCCGGTCAACCGGTCGGCCAGCAGCACGGCATCCGCCGAGGTGTCCTCGTGGCCAACTCCGATGAACGCGCAAAGGCCGCGCTCGATCGCGCCGACGCAGTCGCCATCGACGTGAACCGCGGCACGGCTCACCCTCTGCACCAGCGCTCTCAATACCGGCAGCGTGCCGCCCCAGGCCGAAGCACGCAAGCCCGGCCGGCTTTACAGCCGGCCGGGCTTGCGCTCGAACCGTCGGAGGATGCCCGGCGGCCGCGACCGCAATGGCCGCGGCCACCGGCCGCTCAGAACAGGACCGAAACGGTGGGTTCGGGAATCGACTCCAGCGAGGGCGTCGTGGCATCGATCACATCGACGACGAAGTCCTCGGAGGCAGGCCCCTGATCGGTCTGGTAGAAGCTGCACGCAGCCACGGCTGCCGGGGTCGGAATCCCGTTGGCCACCACGATGGCCACGTGAAGCTGCCGTGCGTCGACGTCGTTGTTGAAACTGGCCAAGGCGCCCTCGGCCGCCGTGCAGTAGACGCCGTCACCGGAACCCACGAAGGTCGAGCCGGTCTCACCGTAAGAAACCACGAACTGCAGACCGGCCACCAGCGCCTCGTTGTCGAAATGGAACACCACGGGCAGCCAGCAGTCGAGCTCGACGTTGAGTCCGACGCTGGCGTTGAGCACCGCACGGGCGTCGGTAGCGGTCAGCGTCGCGCTCGCGTTGACGTCGCAGCGTGACTTCGCGCAGTTGCCCGGCAGTCCGATCGCCTTCTGAAGGATGATGCGCGCATCGGTCACCGTCAGCAGGCCGTTGCCGTCGGCATCGCCGCAGCGCTCGGACCACGAGCAGTCGCCACGGCACGCCTCAGGATCGGCATCATCGTTGGCCGCCCCCTCGTCACATTCCTCCTCCTGATCGTCGAGGAACCCGTCGCCGCAGGTGTTGGGCGTGCAATCGGACAGGCACCCGTCGCCGTCGTTGTCGTTGCCATCGTCGCAGCCTTCGTTGCTATCGGTGACGCCGTCCCCGCAGCTCGGCAGTTGGCAGTTGCTGCGGCAGGCGTCGGCCTGGTCGTCCGAGTTGGCCTCGCCGTCGTCGCAGTCCTCATGACCGGCATGATGGTAACCGTCGCCGCAACGAGCCTCGTTGCACTCGCTCGGGCAAGCGTCGGTCGTGTCGTCGTTCCCGTCGTCGCACTCTTCGGCCTCAACGTTCACGGCGCCGTCGCCGCAGCGTGGGCAAGACGGATCGCTCGGGTCCTCGCAGCCGCCCCCGGGGCCGTCGCAATCCAAGTCGGAGACGACCACGGCCGGCACGGGCAGGATTCGCTCCAGGTCGGGAGTGCTCGCATCGAGCGTCTCGATCGTCAGCGCGTCGGAACCGAACGGCTCGCCTTCGAAAGCGCAGCGGAAGAGGCTCGCGCCGCCGAACCCGCTCAGGTGCACGAAGCCGGCCTTGAGCGTCTTCTGGTCCGAGAGATCGTTGAAACTCGAGAGCCCGCCTGAGATCAGGCCCGTGCACTCGAGCTCGGCTCCCGAGCCGATCGGCGAGGCGGGCGCATTCGCGTAGTGGACGTCGACCAGCAGGCCGCCGACCGGTTCCAGGTCAGGATCGGAGAAGCCGAAGGTCGCGTTGCAGACCGCCGAGTGGGCAACGATCGGGAACACGAAGTACCAACCGATGACCAAGAACGTCAGACGTAGTATCGAACTGAACATGGATTCACCTCTCGCTGCGGATCGCGATCCGGCTCGGTTTGCAAGGGGCACGCCACTCTCACGCACGGCGCATGACAGCCCGCGGGAGGCGAAACGTGATGCTCGTCATGTCGGAGCGCGCAACAGCGGTTGCGCGCATCCTCAGATTCGACGGGTCAACGCGCTTTGGGCTCGCGGCGAGCCGTCAAATGCGCGACGGGGGCTGCGACGCAATGACACTACCCAACCTAAGCAGTGTCGTGACGTAGGTTGTGACGAGCGCTAAGGCGAGCGAGTGCTCAAGAACAGGGACAGTCCAGCGTGACGTTCTGACCGGTCGCGTAGCGCAGGCACAGCAGCGAGTCCGTGGCGACCGGCGGCACGGAGCCCTTGGGTGCGCACAGGCAGTCGGGCTCGCAGAGCTCGAGGCCCACGGCCGCGCGTAGAATGAACAGGCAGTCGGTGGCCGTTGGCGCGCCGAACGGCGCCAGGGGATCGGCGCATCCGGCCACGCCGAGGGTGGTGGTCGTGGTCATGGTGGTCGTCGATGTGGTCGACGTCGTCGAAGTCGTCGACGTCGTGGTGGTGCTCGAGGGCGGACCGCAGTCGATCTCGAGGACCATCACGTTGGGCAGCTCGGTCACCGGATCGCCCGTCGGCCCCGTCGCCGCGGTGGTGGTCACAGCGAAGTCCGTAATCTCCGGCACCGCAACCGCGCGCGCGTCGCAGATGGCCAACGCCGTGAACCCCGGAAAGACACTGGCGGAGTCAATGGTAGTTTCGAGGCGACCTACGTCATCGTCGTCGAACTGGCCGGCGGCGAGAACGCCGTTGATGTCCCTCGCCAGCGGCCGGCAGGAAACAGCCTCTCCCCTGCCGACGAACCTCAGCTCGACGGGGTCGTAGCTCGCGCTATAGGAGACCGACGTGAAGCCGGCGGGCAGCGGCTCGGTCATGTTGAACGAGACCGTGCAGGGCACGTTGAAGATCGGCTGTGCAACCGCTTCCCGTGCGACCCCGCAGGTCGCCTCCAGGGCAAGGCAGAAGGCCGCGGTCAGCGCGCGAGCGTTTCGCTGCATGGAACCATCTTGAGTCGCTCGTAGCCAACCGACAAGCCAATTTCCGCCGGCCGGCGCTCGGCCAACCGGCCCCCCCGCCCGCCTTACGGCGCGGCGCCCCGCCACGGTTGTGGCGGGGCGCCGCGTTACGCCCGGCGATCGTCGGGCACTGGCAGCAAGGCTTGAAGACTCAGAATCTGAGGGACACAGACGGCGGACTGACCGGGTCGCCGCTGACGTCAGTGGCACCGGTGGCCTGCGGCGTGAACGCGTCGGCAGCGGGCAGTTCATCCCGCTCACGGAACAGGCATTCGGCAACGTCCACCGGCCCACCGATCCCGGCCAGCGAGCTGGCGGCGACCCTCAGCGTGTCGTTCGCGGCATCGTTGTCGAAGGTGACCGCCATGTCGGGAAGCAGGCCCGTGCACGCGACCGCAGCGCCGCTTCCGAGGAACGAGCTTCCGGTTGCGCCGTAGCGGATCTCGAGGCTCAGCGAGCCGAGCATGACCACGTCGACCAAGCTCACCCGCACCGGCAGCACACAGCGCAGGTCGACCTCCAGCGCCACGGCTTCGAACAGGGCCCGCTGCGCATCGCTCACCGTGACGCGGCCGTCGCCGGTGGCGTCGCAGCGGCCGAGCTCGCAACGGTCCAGCGCACCCACCGCATAGACAAGGATTCGCTGGGCATCGCTCACCGTGACTTGTCCGTTGTCGTCCGCGTCTGCGCAGACGTACGGAGCCAGACAGTCGCGCCGGCACACGTCCGGGTCGGCGTTGCTGTTGGCCGCACCGTCGTCACACTGCTCGCCCGTGTCGGTGGCGCCGTCGCCGCAGTCAACCGGCGTGCAATCGGTCCGGCATCCGTCCGGGGTCAGGTCCGAGTTGCTCGCACCGTTGTCGCACTGCTCACCGGTATCCGTCACACCATCCCCGCAGCCAGCCAGCGTGCAATCGGTCCGGCACGTATCCGGGGTCACATCCGAGTTGCCCAACCCCGCGTCACATAGCTCGCCTGCCTGCAAGATTCCGTCGCCGCAAACCGGAACCGTCGTCGAGGTGGTGCTGGTCGTCGTGGTCGTGCTGGTCGTGGTCGTGGTCGTCGTCATCGTGGTCGTCGTCGTGCTGGTCGTCGGACCCACGCAGCTCACCGCCGAGATCTCTACCGCAGGCAGCGGGCTGACTGGCTGGGCGGTAGGCGTGGAAGCGTCGAGGACGGTGATGACAAAGTCGCTCGGGATGGGCCCGGTTGCAGCCGGAAGGAAAACGCACGTGCACAGGTTGGCCGGGCCGGTGAACCCGTTGAGGTCGATGATCGAGGTGCGTAGTCGCTGGGAGGCGTCCAGATCGTTGAAGCTATGGAGGGCATCGGCAACGAGGCCGGTGCAAACGACCGCCGGACCGATGCCATCGAACGTGCCGCCCGCGATAGCGCTGTAGTCCGTGTTGAACTGCAGGGCCCCTAGGGTCTCGGTGCCGCTCATCCGGAAATCCACGGTGCAGACGGTCCCCGACGCCATCGTCGTGGTGGTGGTGGCGGCTAGCAGCACCGTCGTCGGCGTTTCATCGCCGAGCACGGCCGTGGCCGTCCGGTCGGGACAGTCGACGCTGGTCGCAGCAATCGCAGGGAGCCGGTTCATCGGCGCCAGGGAGGAATCCGCGCCATCGAGAACCGTGACGACGAAATCCTCGGGTGCGGGCGCCGAAGCCGCGGTCACCGCGCAACGCACCACCTCGGCCGGACCCCTGGCATCGTCCAGACCGACGATTGCGGCGAGCACCGTGCCAGCCTGGTCGTCCTCGAAGGACGCGATCACGTTGCCGAGGCCTACGCACTCGACGGCTGCGCCGCTACCGTCGAAAGCGACTTCCGGTTGTGGGTAGTCGATCGTGAATCGGAGCGCGCCCCACGCCACCGCCTCCGTCATGGCGAATGTCACGTCACAGCGTGCGAGCGCCAGCGATTCTGCCGGCAACAGCGAGAGCAGCCCGGCGAGGGCGAGTGAGCGAGGGCGGAACACGGGCGATCTCCTCGTGCTGGTTCCAGCGCGACCGAGCGGACGGGAGCGGCCAGAAACCAGCGTGAACCGCCGTCGTAGCAAGTGGCAAGCCATCCTGTACCCCGAACGGGTGAAGATGGTCGCAATCGTTGAACGACTGCCCAACTCCTGATGCGACAGAGTTTCGGGCGTCGATTGTGCGCGATGTCAGGGGGCGAGGGTCCGCGGTGCGCAGCCGCCGATGAGCGACGCGGGGATGGCGCGTGACGCCGCGCCAGTGACGCCCGCCGATTTGGACGCTGGCACCGCCCCCTCATACGGGGGTGGCACGTCCCTCAGCTCGCGCGGGCGAGCAGGTACTCCTCGACGTCCTCGTGGCTGCCGATCACCAGTGCTGTGCGCTGATGTATGCCCTTCGGCAGGATCTCACGGATCGGCGCGTCGCCGTCGGTGGCGAGCCCGCCGGCCTGCTCGACGATGAAGGCCATCGGATTCGCCTCGTACATCAAGCGCAACTTGCCCTTGTAAGGCTTGGAGGGATCCTCGCGCTGGCCGGGGTAAAGGAAGATGCCTCCCTGTAGCAGGTTGCGATGGAAGTCGGCGACGAACGAGCCCACGTAGCGGCCTGAGTACGGCCGCCCCTCACCGGCCTTGGCATCCTTGAGCGAGCCGACGTAGCGGCGGGTCGGCTCATCCCATTTCGGCGAGTTCCCTTCGTTGCAGCTAAACACTTTGCCGCGAGCTGGGGTGGAGATGCTCGGATGGGAGAGCAGAAACTCCCCGCGGCCTGGATCTAGGGTGAAACCGTGAACGCCCGCGGCCGCCGTGTAGATCAGCATGGTGCTCGAGCCGTAGAGGAAGTAGCCGGCCATCACCTGATCGGTGCCGGGCTGCAGAAAGTCCTCGATCTGCGCCGGGCCTCCCGCCGAACGGCGCCGGTAGAGGGCAAAGATCGTGCCGATGCTGACGTTGACGTCGATGTTGGAAGAACCGTCGAGCGGATCGAAGAACAGGACGTATTTCTTGCCGCGGGCTTGGAGGGAGGGCGGGATCGGATCCTCGCATTCCTCGGAGGCCATGCCACAGACGGAGGCCGTCTCCTGCATGGTCCGCGCGATCAGCGCGTTGGCGTAGACGTCGAGCTTCTTGACCTCTTCGCCGTGGACGTTGCGCTCTCCGGTGAGGCCCAGAATGTCGACCAGTCCGGCGCAGCTCACCTCGCTGGAGATCGCCTTGGCGGCGGTCGCCAGGTCGAGCAGCACGTCGGCCAGTTCGGCATCGAGAATGCCATCGGCACGTTGCTCGACTAGGTGCGCGCGCAGGTTTTGGCCTCGCTCCATGGAGTGGAACCTCCTCCCGCGCTCGAGCCCTGTCCGCCGGAACGATCCTGTGCGTGAGGTCGGGTGAGCGCGTGAAACGCGCCTAGTAGCACCACAACGGTTCTCGGGCAACGCGGCGGCGGCCGCGAACGAGCGCGAGATCGGTCAGGGTGTGTCCGGGCTCGCCTTGGCGATCGTCGCGCGTGCCGCGTTGATCCGCCACTCGGAACTCGCCGCGAGATCCGCGGGTGGGTAGAACGCGCGCCAGATCGCGATCCAAGTGCCGGCGCCGTCGGTCGCCAGCCCGGGTTGAATGTCGTCGACCACGTCGCTATCGGCCAAGGTGTTGGCATGAACCGGGACCGACCAGGTCATCCCATCGTCGCTCGAGTAGGCGACCACGATGTCGGCGTCACTGCCATCGTCGTAGGTGAACCCGCCCCAGGCATGCCAGGCCACCAGCCAGTGCCCCACGCCATCGGTGACGATCGTCGGAGAAGCGTCTTCTCTGGAATCGACCGCTGCGTTCAGATTGAGCGCGCGCGCGGGACTCCAGCTGTTCCCGTTGTCGCTCGACCGCGACATCAAGACGTCGCGGTCCACGCCGATCGAATCGCCCAGGCTGTCATTGGACGTCCAGACTGCGACCCAATGACCGCGGCCGTCGCTCGCCAGGCGCGGCGACCAGTCCGAGTTGGAATCGCTAGTTGCGCTGCTGTTGAGGGGGGCTGGGTCGGTCCAGGTAGCGCCGGCGTCGTCGGAGCGCGCGATCAGGATGTCACGGTCCATCCCCAAGCTGGCGCCTCGCGAGTCGCCCGCTGACCAGGCTGCGATCCAGCGGCCGGAGCCGTCCGTGACGATGTCCGCGGAGGTGTCGAACCCGTCGTCGGTGGCGGCGTTGGTATTGAGCGGTTCCGGCGCGGTCCAGGTCGCGCCGTTGTCGGCCGAGCGGGCGACGAGGATGTCGCCGTCGCCCCCGATGCGGTTGGAGAGAGTGTCGGTGGAGGTCCAGACCGCCACCCATTTCCCGGAGCCGTCGGTCACCAGGCGAACCTCGCTGTCCGCGCCCCAGTCGGAAGCAGCGTTCCCGTTGAGCGGCGCGGGATAGCTCCAGGTCCGCCCGTTGTTCGTCGAACGAACCACGAACAGGTCGCGATCCCTGCCGAAGACCCCGCCGAAGGTTTCATCCGAGGACCACGCTACGATCCAGGTCCCGGCCTCATCGGTCTTGACCACGGGCGAAAGATCCTCGCCGCTGTCGACGGCGGCGTTGCGGTTGAGCGGCTCCTGCTTGCTCCAGGTGGCGCCGTTGTCGAGGGAACGCGATACCAGGATGTCCCAGTCTCTGCCGATGCGGTCACCGAGACTGTCGGAGGAGTGCCAGACCGCCACCCAATGGCCCGCTCCATCGGTGGCGACTTCCGCATTGCCCTCGACGGCGGGTCCGCCGTACAGGTTGCTGATGCGTCCGCTCGGCGGATGGCTGTCCAGCACCAGGGCCGACTGAAAGATCGGACCGGCGCCCTCCAGCGTGTTGACCGGCGCCACCGAGGCGGCAGGCGTGGCCGAGGCAGCGATGATGGCCCGTACCCCGAGCAGGGCGGCACCCAGACCGGCCAGCGCGGTCGCGGCGACCATTCTACGCAGCCGGCTGCCACTCGTTTCGCACTTCATCTGCTTGCACATTAGCCAATTTCCCGGCTGTCAAAAACGGGGTTCGCCACGAGAGTCGGTCGTGGGTCCCGAACCACGCGCCGGCGGGGCCGTTTTGTTGCACGGGGGCTCCCGCCCGTTAAGGTGGGCAGGGTGTCCGCGCGGATCCTTTTATGCACGCTGGTCGCTGCGGCCGGCTGCGTGGGTGGGGAGCCGCGTCCCCCCTGCGACGTCCAGGCGCCAATCGGCACGATCTGCGGCTTTCGCAATCCCGAGGACCTCGAATACCTCCCCTCGGCCGGGGTCGTACTGGTCGCCGGGATGCGCTGGGACGGCCCGGTCCAAGACGGGGGATTCGTCTCGGCGCTGGCCGATTCTACCGGTGAGACCCACATCGCCTGGCCGCGTCCCGGCGAGCGCTTGAGCGCGCCGGAGCCGGCGCTGGGGGATCCGCGCTGCCAGCGGCCGCCCGACAGCGTCGCCTTCTACCCGCACGGACTGACGGCCACCGAACGCGACGGACGGACTTTGGTCTACGTCGTCGGCCACGAAGGCGCGCTCGGCGGGCGTGAGGCGGTGGAGATCTTCGAGTTCTCGGGTGAAGACAGCAACACCGAGCTCCTGTGGCGGGCGTGCATCCCGACCAAGGACGCCGTCCAGGCCAACGACGTCGTCGTCACCGAGGCCGGTCAGGTGATCGTCTCCAACTTCCAGCCCAATGACTCGGTCTGGCATGCGATCCGCGCCGCCCTTTTCGGCACGCAGACCGGCAACATCATGGTCTGGACCAAGGAGCTGGGCTGGCGGGAGCTCGAGGGCACGGACGCGGCCATGGCCAGCGGCGTCGCCGTAACCCACGATCCGGACCGGCTCTTCTATACCGAAATGATGACCGGGCAGCTCCACCGGCGGCCGCTGGCGGGCAATGAAGGCGCGATCGCCGTGGACATCGGCGGCAATCCCGACAATCTCACATGGACGCGCCGGGGCACCCTGCTCGTCGCGACCCATACCGGGCGCAGCGCCCTGTTCCTCTGCACGCTTGGCTGGGCGCCATGCCGCAGCGCTTGGAAAGTCTACGAGGTGGATCCGGACACGCTGGTGACCAAGTTGGTGCTCGCCCACGACGGCGACCAGATCGGAGCCGTGGCCACCGCCCTCGAGGTCGGCAAGACCCTCTACCTCGGCAGCGTCTACGACGATCGCATCGGTGTGGCCGCGCTGAACTGAGCCCTAGGGGAAATCCCTAACCTCGTTGCCAAGACTCCGTTCGGCGTACTATACGCGCTTGGTGTCGCTTCATCGCAACGTGCCGGGCTCTCAGCCGGCACTCGATCCGGTGGCCGCCCGGACCCCCTCGACCATCGGCGGACCGGGCCGCTCGCGCAGCACGAAGGGAGCGCGGAGCACGCGCCGGATGATTCTGGAGGCGGCACGGCGTGAGTTCGCCGACCAAGGATTCGAGGGCGCGACCACCGCCTCAATCGCCCGGCGGGTTGGGGTGACGCAGCCGCTGATCCACTACCATTTCGGCTCGAAGGAAGCGCTCTGGCACATGGCGGTCAGCGACCTGTTCAGCACGCTCATGGCGGCGATCGAGGGACGAGCGAGAGAGATGGAGAACATGGGGCCCGCGCAGCGCCTGGTATCGATCAGTCACGCGCTGATCGACTTCGTCATCGCCCATCCCGAGCTGCCGCGCCTGATCAACAGCGAGGGCAGCTTGGAGACGCCGCGCCTGAGCTGGCTGGTCGAGCGCTACCTGCGCCCGCTGGTCGAGCGCTGGACCGGTCACCTCGACGCCGCCAAGCAGGCGGGGATCATCAAAAACCTCCCCAACGCCTTCATGGTGTGCGCGCTGCTGGGAGCCTGTCAGCACTTTTTCGACGTCGCGCCGCTGGTGCGGGAACTCTTCGGTGTCGATCCACGCGCCGCCGATACCGCCCACGCCTACGGCGACGCGATCGTCGAGCTGTTCCTGGAGGGCGCGGCCACGCGCCGCGCCGAAGACGCCTAACACACCGGGCGCGCCACTGCGGCGCCCGTCATCCTGCGTCTTGCGCCGGCGCGCTCGCTTGCTAGGCTGCCCGTCAGCCCGAGACGAACGAGCTGCAGGAAACCCGATGGCAAGCGACCGCAAGGACTCGTTGACGATCACCGACAACCGCACCGGCCTCACCTACGAGGTCGCGGTCGAACACGGCGCGATCCACGCGCTCGAGTTGCGCAAGATCAAGGCCCACGAAGAGGATTTCGGCCTCCTCTCCTACGACCCGGGCCTGACGAATACCGCCACCTGCAAGAGCACGATCAGCTACATCGACGGCGAGCAGGGCATTCTGCGCTACCGCGGCTACCCCATCGAGCAACTGGCCGAACACAGCACGTACCTGGAGACCGCCTACCTGATCATCAAGGGCGAGCTACCCGACACCAAGGCCCTGAAGGCGTGGGCGCACAACATCACGCTCCATACGATGCTTCACGAGAACACGAAGAAGTTCGTCGAGGGCTTTCGCTACGATGCCCACCCGATGGGCATCCTGGTGAGCACGATCGCGGCGCTCTCGACGTTCTACCCGGACGCCAAGGACATCCACAACATCGACTCGCGCCGTCTGCAGGCGCGCCGGCTGATCGGCAAGATGCCGACCTTGGCGGCCTACGCCTACCGGCACAGCCTCGGCTTGCCGTACGTACAACCGGACAACGAGCTGAGCTATCCCGGCAATTTCCTCTCGATGCTCTTCAAGATGACCGAGCTTCGCTACCAGCCCAACTCCGTCTTCGAGCGCGCCCTGGACGTGCTGTTCATCCTGCACGCCGACCACGAGCAGAACTGCTCGACGACCGCCGCGCGCAACGTGGGCAGCTCGCATGCCGACCCCTACTCCGCGGTGGCCGCCGCCACCGCTGCGCTCTACGGACCGCTGCACGGGGGCGCCAACGAGGCGGTCATCCACATGCTGACCGAGATCGAGAAGGTCAAAAACGTCCCTGACTTCATTCAACGGGTCAAAGCCGGAGAGACCCGCCTGATGGGCTTCGGCCACCGGATCTACAAGAACTACGATCCGCGCGCCCGCATCATCAAGCAGGTCGCCTACGAGGTGTTCGAGGAAACCGGCAAGAACCCCCTGATCGACATCGCCCTCGAGCTCGAGCGCATCGCCCTGCAGGACGACTACTTCGTCAGCCGCAGGCTCTACCCGAACGTCGACTTCTACTCGGGGATCATCTACCAGGCGATGGGCTTTCCGCTGGCGATGTTCCCGGTGTTGTTCGCGATCCCGCGTACTTCGGGGTGGCTGGCACAGTGGGTGGAAAACGTGCTGGACGAGGAACAGAAGATCGTCCGCCCACGCCAAATCTATCTGGGCGAGGCCGCGCGCGACTACATCTCGATCGAGCAGCGGCCCACGCCGCAGACCCAAGAGCGGCAGATGCTGGCCGGTCGGCTCTGAGCCGCGCCGGCGCCGGGGTCAGCCCCGGTAGATCTCCATCACGGTCGCGAGGAACTTGAGGGCCTGCTCCTTCTTCCGCTGGAAGGAATTGCGCCCGATGATCGAGCCGAACCCGCCGCCGTCGCGGATGCCGCGGCACTCCTCGAAGATCTTCTCGTCGGCTCCCTTGGCGCCGCCCGAGAAGATGACGATGCGCCGGCCGCCGAACGCGGACTGAACCACGTGACGGACGCGATCGGCAAGGGCTCCGACCGGAATCTTCTCGGCCTCGAACACCTTGCGCGCCTCGCCTTGCTCGACGTGCTCGGTGGGCGGTTTCACTTTGATTACGTTGGCGCCGAGTTGGGCGGCGATCTGAGCGGCGTAGGCCGTGACGTCGATCGCGGTCTCGCCCTCCTTCGAGAGACTGCCGCCGCGCGGATACGACCACACCACCACCGCGAGCCCCTTGGCTTTGGCCTCGCGGGTCAGCTCGCCCAGGCTCTCGTACATCGTGCGGAACTCGCCCGAGCCCGGATAGATCGTGTAGCCGATCGCCGAGCAACCCAGGCGCAGCGCATCGTCGACGGAAGCGGTAACCGACATCACCGGGTTCTCTTTGTCGGGCGAGAGGCTGTCGTGGTTGTTGAGCTTCAAGATCAGGGGGATGCGTCCGGCGAATTCGGCGGCAGCGGCTTCGATGAAGCCGAGCGGCGCGGCGTAGGCGTTGCACCCGGCGTCGATGGCCAGTTGGAAATGGTAGCGCGGATCGTAGGCCGGCGGATTGGGCGCGAAGCTGCGCGCCGGTCCGTGCTCGAAGCCTTGGTCGACCGGCAGGATCACCAGACGGCCCGTTCCAGCGAGCGCACCGGTGCTCAGCAAACGATGAAGGTTGGTGAGCACACCGGGGTTCTCACCGGCATACCAGCCCAGGATCTCTCGGACGCGTGAGTTCATGACGATGCTTCGCCTCTCAATGAAGTCGTGGACGCCGCGGCTCCCCGTGCCGGACGCCACCAGAAAAGACACAGCAAGGGTTCCGGAGCAACAGAGTCGCCGACGGGTTGCTCGAGCGCCGCGAACGGATCCTCCAACTCCTCGGTCGTCTCTCGCAGCTCGGCGATCGCAGCGGCGACCGTCGGAAACCGCGCGAGGTAACGATCGAAGGCGCGGGCCTGCCGCCGGTAGCGGTACCACGCGAGCAGCACGGCATTGTTGATGGCGGATGTGCCGTCCGCACCGGCCGGCGATTCCAGCCCCAGGGTGGCAAGCCGCGGCACAGCGGCAGCATAGATCTCGGTGCGGCCGGCGAGCATGCGCTCGCGCTGGGCGTCTGCATGCTCGGCGAAGTAACGGTCGAGGTTTTCCGCCAGCTCGTCGAGCGCGCTGGCTTGCTCGAGCCAGCGTTGGTGACGCCGGCGGGCTAGCTCGACCCGCTCGCTTTCGCCGCGGCCGGTGAAGAACGCGATCGTCAACCGGCCGGCCACCGCACTGGCCAGGGTCTCGTTGAAGTCGATGTGCCCGGCGACGAACAGCGTCTGGTGCATCAGCTCGTGCAGGACGACGTCGGCCAGCGCGACCTCGTCGTAGTCGAGCAGACCCGAGGGCAACGGGTCATCGAGCCAGCCCAAGGTCGAGTAGCCAGCCGCTTCCACGATGTGCGTATCCAGGCCGTCGCCTTCGAGGTGGTGGCCAAACGCCTCGGCCTCGGCCCGGTCGAAGTAGCCGCGGTAGGGAATCCGCCCCACCACCGGGTAGCTCCACTGGTACGCCTCGAGGCGGTCCTGATAGGCGGCCGTAACGACGTAGGCGGTGGCTAGACCGTTGGTATCGGCAACCTCCAGATAGCTGCCGCCGACGTCGAGGCCTTGGTCTTCGGCGAAGCGGCGTACCTCCAGCACCAGCTCGAGCTTGGCCCGGCGCGCGGAATCCGCCGTACGCTCGATCTCTTGGGCGATGGGCCGGGCACGCCGCATGTAGCGCAGGTGCTCCAACCCGACCTGGATGAGGTAGCCGGGCCGGCAACCGCCCGTGCCCAGGGCCACCGTCGCGAGCACCGCGGCGAGCGCAGCGGACCAACCCCGAACGTGCGCGCGATGTTTCCTCATCGACCCCGCGCCGATATAGTCGGCGGCCGCGTCCACGTGAGCCGGCTCAAGCCGTACATCCTGCGGCACAAGCTCCGCTACCTGCTCGGAACCCTCTGTCTGTTCTGCACGGCGAGCCTCGTCATGGTGATCCCCGATCTGTCGCGCCGGGCGATCGACGCGATCGGGCCGGGGGCCGACCCGACCACCGCTCTGGCTGCGATCGCCGGTTACGCCGCGGCGATCGTCGCGCTGGCTCTCGGTCAGGCGGTGGTCCGAACGTTCTCGCGCATGCTGATCTTCAATACCGGGCGCGACGTCGAGTACGAACTGCGCAACGACCTGTTCGACCACCTGCTGACGCTGCCGCAGGCATACTACCAGCGCCAGCGCACCGGCGACCTCATGTCGCGCCTGGTCAACGACATCGGCGCCGTCCGTCTGGTGCTGGGCCCCGGCCTGCTCACCTTCGTCAACACGCCTCTGTATTGCCTGTACGCCTTCACCTTGATGCTCCTGATGGACGTCCGGCTGACGGTGGCCGCGATCCTGCCGTTCCCGCTCATGCTGTGGATCATCAAGCGCTACACCCACACGATGATGGAAGCGACCATGCGCACTCAGGAGCGCCTTGCCGACATGTCCGCGTTCGTGCAGGAGAACCTGAGCGGTATCCACGTCGTCAAGTCGTATGTGCGCGAGGAAGCGCGCACGCAGTCGTTCGCCGAGCTGAACCGCGCGTTCAAAGAACAGAGCATGGAGGTCGCCCGGCTGCGGGGCAAGATCTTTCCCTTCATCCGCGTCGTCTCCTCACTGGGCGTGCTCGTCGTGCTCTGGTACGGCGGGACTCTGGTGGTGCGCGGAGCGCTCACCCTCGGACAGCTCGTCGCGTTCATCGCCTACCTGCACATCCTCGCGTGGCCGATCATGGCCCTGGGATGGATGATCTCGATCTACCAGCGGGGCAAGGCGGCGCTCGTCCGGCTGGGAGAGATCTTCGATACGATCCCGGCGATCCGGAACCGCCCCGACCCGGTCCGCGTCTCTCAGATGCGCGGCGAGATTCGCTTCGAGAACGTCGAGTTCGGCTACGCCTCGCCCGGCAACGGGCGTCCGGTGCTGGAGAACGTCAGTCTGCACGTGCCGGCCGGCACCAGGCTCGGCATCCTCGGGCGTACCGGTTCGGGCAAGTCGACGCTCGCGCTGCTCGTCTCCCGACTGTTCGACGTGACCGGCGGGCGCGTCACCGTCGACGGCGTCGACGTGCGCGACTGGGACCTGCGCACCTTGCGCGGGTCCATCGGCTTCGTGCCTCAGGATGCCTTTCTGTTCTCCTCGAGCATCGGCGAGAACATCGAGTTCGCCAACGCGGAGGTGAGCCGCGACGAGCTGATGCAGCTCATCGAGATGGCGGGTCTGGATGCCGACCTGGCGGGGTTTCCTCACGGCGTGGACACGCAAGTGGGCGAGCGCGGCATGACGCTCTCGGGCGGTCAGAAGCAGCGGCTCACCTTGGCACGCGCAATCGCACGGAACCCCAAGATCCTCATTCTCGACGACTCGCTCTCGAGCGTGGATGCCGCCACCGAGCGGCGCATCTTGGGAGAGCTGGAGTCCGTGATGCGCGACCGGACCTCGATCATCGTCTCGCACCGGGTCTCCTCGGTTCGCGACGCCGACCGGATCGTGGTGCTCGACGAGGGCCGGATCATCGAGATGGGACGCCATGCCGAGCTGTTGGCCGCCGGCGGCCTTTACGCCGACCTGTACCGGCATCAACGGCTGAGCGAAGAACTGGAGGCCATGTGAGCGCCCGAGCTGGCGAGGGCGCGAATTACCCACCGTGACCCGGAGTGATGGATCCGACTAAACCCAGCCCGAAGCCCACCTCCCGCCGCCACGGCCACCACCGCGAGCAACGGGTCGAGCGCATGCGCGACATTCAGATGGTGCTGGCGCTGTGGCGTTTCATCCGGCCCTACCGCGGACTGTTCTGGGTGTCGATGCTGCTGTTGCCCGCGACCTCGGCCTGCCTGCTGGCCCAGCCTTACGTGGTCAAGCGCGCCATCGACGGCTACATCGCGGTCGGCAAACTGGACGGACTTGGAACCTGGGCCACGCTTTTCGGCGTGGCCGTCGTCGGCGAGTTCGTGTTCCTGTACTGGCAGCACTACGTCACGATGCTGGTCGCGCAGAGGTCGCTCTCCGACCTGCGCATCGCGCTTTTCAAGAAAGTCCAGGAAATGGAGAACGCCTTTTTCGACCGCAATCCGGTGGGCCGGCTGGTCACGCGCATGACTACGGACGTGGACGTGATCAACGAAATGTTCGCCGCCGGCGCGCTCACCGTGTTGATGGACGCGATCACCCTGGTCGGGATCGTGGCGATCATGCTCGCCCTCCACCTGAAGCTCGCCCTGGTGACGCTGTCGCTGTTGCCGCTGATGGTGCTGCTGGTGGATTTCTTCCGCCGCAAAGCGCGCCGCTACTACCGGTTGATCCGCGAGCGCATCGCTCGGCTCAACGCCTACCTGCACGAGGCGATCACCGGCATGGCGGTCATCCAACTGTTCGCGCGCGAGGAACAGGTCGCCAGCGAGTTCAGCGGCTTGAACGCGCTGCACCGTGATGCGTACCATCGCTCGAACGTCTATGAGGCGACGCTGTTCTCACTGGTCGAAGCGATCAGCAACATCTCGGTGGCGTTGATCGTCTGGTACGGAGCGCATCTGGTGCTGGGGGTCTCGGTCACCGCGGGCGGCGCCGTCAGCGGCGCCGTGGGGCTTGGCACCTTGGTCGCGTTCATCGAGTACATGAACAAGTTCTTCATCCCCATCCGCGACTTCGCGACCAAGTACGCCGTCATGCAATCGGCCGTGACCGCCGCCGAGCGGGTCTTCGGTCTGCTCGAGCTCGAGCCTGCGCTGCGAAGTCCCGACCAGCCGGCGGCCGTGCCAGCGGCGCGCGGCGAAATCGAGTTCGACCAGGTGTCGTTCTCGTACGTGACCGACGAGCCGGTGCTGCGTAACGTGTCGTTCAAGATCACCGCCGGCGAGCACGTCGCGATCGTGGGTGCGACCGGCTCTGGCAAAACGACCATCACCAAGCTGCTCACGCGCTTCTACGACGTCGACCGCGGGCGCATCCTGGTCGACGGCGTCGACGTACGCCGCTGGCCGCTGGGCGAGCTGCGCCGCCGCATCGCCACGGTTCTGCAGGACGTCTACCTCTTCAATGACACGGTCCGTGAAAACATCCGCCTGTGGCGGAGCGAGATCGCCGACTCGCAGATCACCGAAGCAGTCCGCCGGGTCAATGCCGATGGCTTCATCGGCCGCCTGCACGCGGGCTACGACGCGAGCGTGCGCGAGCGCGGGAACAACTTCTCGACGGGCCAGCGCCAGTTGCTCTCGTTCGCGCGCGCGCTCACGTTCGACCCGGAGATCCTGGTGCTGGACGAGGCGACTTCCAGCGTGGACACGGAGACCGAGCGCCTGGTGCAGGACGCGCTCGAGAACCTGCAGCGCAATCGCACCTCACTGGTCATCGCCCACCGGCTCTCCACCATCGAGAACGCCGACCGTATCCTGGTCATGCACCACGGCGAGCTGCGCGAGCACGGCACCCACGCCGCCCTCATGGCGCAGAACGAACTGTACGCGAAGCTCTACCGGCTCCAGCACGAAGCCGGCCACGCGTGGGCCGGCGATAGCGCGCAACCGGCGGGCTGAGCCGGCGCGCTCGGTCTCTCCCGCTCTTCAGTGCGGGGCGTCGGATTGCGGCGCAGTGGGGCTGGACGGCGACGCTTCCTTCGGCGCTTGCGGGGTCTGCGGCTTCGTCTCGACCGCAACGGGGCTGCTCGGCGCATCACCCGAGCCGGCGGCGGGCTCGCCGGTTTTCGCTTCGGGTGAAGCGGGCAGGTCGGCGGCCTTGGCGGTATCCCGGATCGCTTTGCGCCGCGTGTCCAGCGCCTTCCTCAGATTTTCCATCCGCGGGTCGCCTCCTTGAATCTCGACGTAGCCGGTGGCCTTGGCCAGATCCTTGCCGGCGATGACCATGATCTGCGACATCGGCCGCTCGGCGTGTTCCTTCTTCGCGTAGAGCTCGTTGATCTTGAGCCGCCACATATGCGGCTTGGCCTTGGGGGGGACGACGTAGTTGGTGGCGACGTAACCCTGGGGATCGAGCGCCTTCGCCAGGCGCACGCAGTCGTTGAAGCCGGCGACGTAACCCTCCTGGAACCACTGACCGAACCGCTCCCATCCCTTTTTCGCGAACGTCGCCCATGCGGCGCCGGTGCCCCCCAGCAGCAAGCCCACCGTCAGACCGATGACGATGCCGCGGACGAACCCTCGGTGATGTTCCTTCATGACGCCTCCGGATCGCGCACGGGTGCGCGCGCCCTGATTCGACTGGATAACCCCCGCTTCTGTTCATGTCTATAGCACTAGCCACGATCTGGCGTGCCCGCAGCGCCTGCGCTAGGCTCGCCCGGATCTGAGGCGGCAGACGGGTGAAGAGCGCACTCATCACGGGAATCACGGGACAAGACGGCTCGTATCTGGCCGACTTCCTGGTCGAAAAGGGCTACCGCGTCCACGGAATGGTGCGCCGCAGCAGCAGCGAGAACCTCTGGCGCGTCCACCACCTGCACGACAAGATCAACCTCATCTTCGGGGATCTGCTCGACCAAAACTCCTTGATTCACGCCCTCAAAGAGGCCGAGCCAGGCGAGGTGTACAACCTCGCCGCCCAGTCGTTCGTCCCCACCTCGTGGAACCAGCCGGTGCTGACGGGAGAGTTCACCGCTCTGGGGGTGACCAGGATGCTGGAGGCCATCCGGGTGGTGAATCCGAAGATCCGCTTCTACCAAGCATCCAGCAGCGAGATGTTCGGCAAGGTCCGTGAGACCCCCCAAAACGAGCTGACCCCTTTCTACCCGCGCAGCCCCTACGGCGTGGCCAAGTGTTACGGCCACTTCCTCACCGTCAACTACCGCGAGAGCTACGACATGTACGCGGTTTCTGGAATCCTCTTCAACCACGAATCGCCACGCCGTGGTCTCGAGTTCGTCACGCGAAAGATCACGTACGCCGCAGCCAACATCAAGCACAACGCCCTCGACAAGCTTCGACTGGGCAACCTCGACGCCAAGCGCGACTGGGGGTTCGCCGGCGACTACGTCAAGGCGATGTGGCTGATGCTGCAGCAGGCCGAGCCGCGCGACTACGTCGTGGCCACGGGCGAGACTCACAGCGTGCGCGAGTTCGTCGAGCGCGCGTTCGCGCGGGTCGGTCTGGACTGGCGCAAGCACGTCGAGGTCGACCAGTCGCTGCTGCGGCCCGCCGAGGTGGATCTGTTAGTGGGCGACGCCACGCGCGCGCGCCGCGAGCTGGGCTGGCAGCCCGAGGTCACGTTCGAAGGTCTGGTCGATCTGATGATGGACGCCGACCTCGACCTGGTCGCCAAAGAGATCCGGAGCGGCGCCGGAACCAAGCAGCGACTGACGACGATTCGCTAGCGCATCGCGCGCGACAAACGAATCAATCGATCCCGTAGCGCTTGCGCTTGCGCCAGAGTGTCGTGACGTTGATCCCCAGGCGGGCCGCCGCGTCTTCGAGCGTCGCCGAGTCGGCCAGCACCCGCTCGAGGTGGCGGCGCTCGATCGCCTCGAGCGACTCCGCCGACGCTGAGGCGGCGGAGTCGCCGGCAGGCGCCAGCAGCCGGTCCGGCAGGTCCTCGGGGCGGATCAGGTCTCCGCGCGCCAGCACGATGGCGCGCTCAAGCGCGTTGACCAGTTCGCGCACGTTCCCGGGCCAATCGTAGACCTGCAAGACCTCCCGCGCTTCGGGTGCGATCGCGAGCGAGGTGCGTCGGTGGCGCACACTGAGCGCGTGAAGCGCGTGCTCGACGAGCGCACCGATATCCTCGCGCCGCTCCCGTAACGACGGCAGGCACACCGAAATGACGTTGAGCCGGAAGAACAGATCGCGGCGGAACCGTCCGGCGGCGACCTCGCTTTCGAGGTCGCGATTGGTCGCCGCAATGACGCGTGCATCCACTTCGATGGTCGTGGTGCCACCCACGCGCTCGAACCGCCGCTCCTCGAGGAAACGCAGCAGCTTGGCCTGAAGCTCGAGCGCGAGATCGCCGACCTCGTCCAGAAACAACGTACCCCCGGAGGCGGCCTCGAGCCGACCCGGCTTGTCCTTCCAGGCACTGGTGAACGCGCCCTTGACGTGGCCGAACAGCTCGCTTTCGAGCAGATGCTCGGCCAAGGTCGTGCACGCGATCGTGACGAATGGACCCGTACGCCGCGAGCTCCATGCGTGGATCTGCCGGGCGAGCACGGTCTTGCCCGTGCCGCTCTCTCCACTGAGCAAGACCGTGACGTCGGAGCCCGCCACGCGGCGCGCGGTCTCGATCGCCCGGGTCATCGCCGGGCTACGGGACTCGAGCAGCACCAGCTCGTCCACGGCTTGTCGCAAGCGACGGTTCTCACGGCGCAACGTCTGAAGCTCGAAGACGCGATCGAGGAGCATTCCGACCTCGTCGAGAGAGAACGGCTTGACGAGATAGTCGTAGGCGCCGGCGCGCATGGACTCGACGGACTGTGGGACCGTGGCATAGGCCGTCATCAAGACCACGATGGTCTCCGGGGCACGCGTGTGGATCTCGCGCAGCAACGCGAGTCCGTCCCCGCCCTCCATGCGCACGTCGGAGAGCACCAGGTCGAAGCGTCGGTTGGCCAGCGCGGCGAGCGCTTCCGTCGCACTCGTGGCGGTCTCGACCACATGCTCACGACCACGCAGGTAGCTTGCCAGATTGGCGCGGATGTTCTTTTCATCGTCGACGATCAGAATGGCGGGCATCGTCATTCCAGCGGCAATTCCAGTGTGAACTGGGTGCCTTCGCCGGGCGCGCTCTCCAGATGAACGCGGCCGCCGTGAGCCTGGACGATGTCGCGCACGATGGCCAGCCCGAGTCCAGCCGCGCCGGGCTCGCCGATGGCAGAGTCCTGCGCGTAGCGCTCGAAGATCCGCGACTGTTGATCGGCGGCGATGCCGGGACCGGTGTCGCTCACCGACAGCCGGACGCTGTGATCGCGCACCGAGGCCTCGACACGCACTTGGCCGCCAGCGGGCGTGTAGCGAATCGCATTGGCAATCAGATTGGATAGCGCCCAGCTCAGCTTGGTCTCGTCGCCCGACAGCGGCGGAACCCGTTCCTGTGACATCTCGAGCGAAACGTCCTTTTCCTTGGCCTGGAGCGCGCACATGCGAACGACGCGCGCCATCAACTCGTGCACCTCGAACGTGCGGCGGTCGAGCCCGATGGCCGTCGCGCGCGTGCGGGCCAGATCGACGAAGTGCTGAGCCACCTCTTGAAGGCGCAGCACGTCCTCGTACGCCGTGTCGAGCAACTCGCCACAGTCGCTCGTCAATCCCGTCGCGCGCTGGCGTAACAGCTCGGTTGCCATCCGCAGCGAGGTCAATGGAGTGCGAAGCTCATGCGAGAGCGTCGCCACCAGATTCTCTCTCCTCACCTCCTGCTCGCGCAGGTAGGTGAAATCCTGAAGTACCAGGATCAAACCCGGCGGTGCGCCCGCCCGGGCGCGAAACCGCGTGGGCCGCAAGACGTAGTGATGATCGCGACCGCGCAGGAACAACGTGATTTCCAATCGCTCCGGCTCGCGCTGCGGGTGATCAACCAGTTCGCGCACCGTCTCGCGCACGCGCAGGTACTGCGACTGCCCCGAGGCGACGGCATCGAAAGATCGGCCGATCAGCGCGTCTCGCGGAATTCCCAGGATCGCACAGGCGACCTCGTTGACGTGGGCCACGCGGGAGCTGGCGTCGAGAACGATGATACCGTCCTCGCTGGCCTCGATCACCTGCTCGGTTTTCGCTTTCTCCTCGAGGACGGCGTTAATGCGACATCGTTCGATTGCCACCGCCGCCTGACTGGCCAGCGCGTCCACGAGCTGCTGTTGGTCCGGGGTTAGGTGGGCCCGGCCCCGGGGGATTTTCAGGGAGAGCACAGCCACCGTCCCGCGCACCGTGCGGAGCGGCGCGTGACGCCAGTCGCGGTCGGCGGTAGCACCGGCGGCGGCCTCTCCCGCGGTCTCACCCTCCACCCAAGCCGCGACGGCGACCGCGTGCTCGGTGGGCGGCAGGACTGTGCCCAGGGGATGAGCGGAGCCGGCCGTCAGCCGTTCTCCTTCGAGCACCGAGACAACGACGGGCGCCTGCGCCTGCTCGGATAGATGACGTGCGACGATCGGCAGGAGATCATCGATGCCCACCGCGATCGCAAGGTCACGAGTGAACGCGTAGAGCGTCGCCGTCCGCGCCTCGCGGCGCGTTGCCACCTCGCGCTGGTCTCGGACGCGCGTCATCAGGCTGCTCGTCAACACCGCGACGATCAGGAACACCGTCAACGAGAGCACATCCTGTGGCTTGGTCACGCTGAGCGTGTAGAGGGGATCGACGAAGAAGAAGTCGTAGACGAGCAGGCTCAGGAACGCCGCCAGGATCGAGGCTCTCAGTCCACCGACCACGGCGGTCAAAAGCACGGCGGTCAGGAACAGCAGCGCCGGATCGGCAAGCCCCAGCCCGCGCTGCAGCAGCGTCGCCGCCGCCGCCGCGACGGCGACGAGCACGGGAGCGATGAGGTAGGCGGCCATGCGCTCTGCAAGCCCCCTCATAAGATGAAGCGAAGCTCTTCGCGTTCGCCAACGACGCGGACCGTCAGCGACCGGTCCGGGTTCGGCTCGACCGCTCCCCAACGCAGCGCGAACGACTCCGCCTGAACCTCGGGCGAGAGCTTGCTCGAGCGGCCGAACACCACCTGCTGCGCCCCAAGCTCCTGGGCGGTACGCGCGATGGCGAAAAACGCGTCGTTCGACGTGACGACCAGCGGTACGACGGTCTTGCCGTGCCGCTCAGCCAGCTCGACCACGGCCGTGAAGATCGCCTGTTCATCGGGGGTGAAGTTGGGGTTGCTTCCGGTCGCCACCAGCCCGCGATCGACCTTCACGGTCGGCACCACGACGTCCACGGCTTCGGCCTCGGCCTCGCTGAGCACGAGGTCGAGATGACGCAAGTTGGCTGGATCGCGGACCGGGACCACTTTGCACCGAGCGCCGACTCCGACCGCTACCGGCTCCGGCTCCGAGATGTATCGAACGTTGAACTTTTCCAGGTGCTGCGTGGACGAGTCGCGACGGCTGCGTGCGCGCTCGGACAGGCAGAAGATGACGAAGAACACCACCGTGAATGCCGCGCCCCATTGGGTGGCAACCGTCTTGGTCACCAGATTGACCGAAGCCGTCGCCAGCAGCACCGTGGAGACCAGGATCAATCCCAGGGGAATCTCCAGTCGCCCCAAACGCAAGTTGAGCGGCATGCGCCAGGCGCGCGGCCGGCGGTCGCGGAAGCGTAGCACGACCATCGACAGGCTCTTGAACACGAAGCTCCAGACCACCCCGAACGCATAGGCCTCGCCGAGCGTGTAGACGTTGCCGCGACTGGCGACGATCGCGAACAGTTGCAGCAACACCACCATGTTGATGATCCGATGGCTGGTCCCGTAACGGCGATGCGGGATGCGAAACCAGTCGGCGAGCACACGATCCTCGGCCACGCGGTTCAGTACCCCGTTGGAACCGATGATCGCGGTGTTGACCGCGCCCGCAAGGATGAGGAACCCCACCACCACGACGAAGACGCGCAGGACCAAACGCACCGGCAAAGGACCCACGACGTGCATGGCGAGCCCACCGATCAGGTTGTCCCCGTAAACGGCCATGCGCACGTCGTCGGGAATGATCAACGCCGCGAACATCGAGAGCAGACCGGTCAAGAGCAGGCTGTAAAGAAAGATGATGAAGCCCGCGCGCACGAGATTGGGAACCTTGGGGTGGGCGATCTCGCGGTTCACCTGCGCCAGCGACTCCTCCCCGCTCATGGCCAGGATCGAGTGCCCGAACGCGATCAGGACGCCAATGGCGCCGATCTTCTCCCAACCCGTGCCGTCCAGCCAGCCGAGCGCCTCGTCGCTGAAGTGCAGCTCGAAAGGCGGCAACGTGGCGCCGCGGACCCAAAGCGTCACGACGCACCAGACGACCATCACGACCAGCATCACACTGGTGACGCCCATGATCTTCATGGCCTTGTCGCTGGACTTCTCGATCCCCAGCACGTTCTGCCGCCAAAAATACAACGTGATGGCAATGGCGACGATGATCGAGCCGGTGGCAGGCGGAATCGCCAGCGGCAGGCTCAAGGCCAGGAATAGCTGGTTGGCGAGCCCGACCATGTAGTGTCCCGCAGACACGCCGCTGATCGGGCCGGTCAGTACGTAGTCGAACATCAAGGCAGAGACCGATAGCTTTGCGAGGGTCCCTCCCATCGCCTCCTTGACCACCCGGTACACGCCACCCCGCACGAACATCGCGCACGACTCGACGTAGATGCCGCGCACGGCATAGGCGAAAAGCATGACCGCGCCGATGTACCAGGGTGCGGCTTTGCCGATCGCGTGCTCGACGATGCCACCGATGTAGTAGACGGTAGAGGCCATGTCGCAGAGCACGATCGCGGCCGCCCGCCAGTAGGAGATGAACACCAGCATCGCCGTGGTCACGACGATGATCTGCGGCCGTGCGCTTTCGGCGGCAGAAGCCTTCTGGATCGGCACGCTCACCGTGCACCCGCGCTAGGCCGCGCTCCTGTCGTTCTCGCTTCGCGCTTCCTCCTCGCGGAGCACATCGAGAACGTCTCCGGCAGCAGTCGCGGCAAGGAGCGCTCGCCGGCACTGCGGCGTGCGCAGCAGTCGGGAGGCAGCGGCCAGAGCCTTGAGATAGGTGCCCGGCTGCTGCGCCGGTCCGGCGAGGAGCAGCACGAGGCGCACCGGCTCGCCGTCGGGCGCATCCCAGTCCACGCCCGCCTTGCAGCGACCGAGCACCGCGATCATGCGATCGGGATCGGCGAGCCTCGCGTGCGGAATCGCGACGCCTTCGCCGAGGGCGGTGCTCGCGAGCGCCTCGCGGGTGAGCAACGCCTGCAGCAAACCCGCGGGGTCCACGGCCGGCTCATGCTCGGCCATGCGCCTTGCAAGCGTCGTCAACGCCTCGGATTTAGTCGTCGGCCCGAGGTCGACGAGGAAGGCTCCAGGGGTGAGGCAATCGGTGATTCTCATCGTGTTCTTCCTCCCCGCGGGTGCCATTGCAGGGGGCGTGCCGGGCGACCGACCACGCTGGAATCAACGATTCTTTCGTTTCGGCCTTGCGACGACCCTGCAGTCCGCAACACCGCCTTGCAGAACGCAATGATCACCGTGGCATTGAGAGCCGCCCGGCTTTAAGCTTCGCTTCCCCATGAGCACCGTCCCGCACCCGAACCCCGGCGCCGACAGACTCACCTACCGGGACTACCTCGAGCTGCCTGAGGACGGCCGCCGATATGAGATCCTCGACGGTGATCTGGCCGTGACACCGGCTCCGACGACGCTGCATCAGCACGTGTCGGCAGCGCTCGTGCGAGTTCTCGGCAATCACGTCGTCGGTTCGCGGCTCGGACAGCTCTTCCACGCGCCCGTAGCCGTCATCCTCGCCGATGACTGCATCGTCGAGCCGGATTTGGTGTTCGTCGCGACCAGGCGCGCGCGGATCGTCAAGCGGCGCGGGATCGAGGGAGCACCAGATCTGGTCATCGAGATCCTGTCCAAGGGCACCGCGCGCCGCGATCGAACCACGAAGGCGCGGCTGTACGCGCGCTTCGGCGTGCCGCACTACTGGCTCGTCGACCCTGAGAAGCGCTCGCTCGAGACCTACCAGAAGGGTAAGCGCGGCTACCGGCGCTCGGGCCTCTACACCGGCGACGCGGTGGTCTGCTCCGCGCCCTTTCCCAAGTTGCGCCCGGATCTGCGCGAGGTCTGGCAATGACCGCTGATGCATTGATTCCGGCTGAGGAAACGCGATCGCTTCCTGCCTGCACAGCGACGACGCGTTGCTGGGCTTCTTACGTATGGTATCTTACATTCGCATGGACAAGGTCTTCTCCACACGTTTGGACGAAAGCATCATCGAAGAACTGGACCGCGCAGTGCGGCGCCTCAAGACCACCAAAAAGCAATTCCTCAAAGAGGCGATCACGTTGCGCGTAGCCGCTGCGGCCAACGGTCGAGACGACGTGTGGTCGGAGACGTGTGGCGCATGGGACAGAAAAGAGACTGCGAGCGTGACCGTCACCCGTGCGCGACGTGCCTTCGAACGCTCGATGCATCGGCACAAGCGCCGGTAGACCCAATTGTCGACCGTGAGAATGTACGTCGATTCCGACGTGCTGATCTGGCATCTTCGCGGCGAGCGTCAAGCTACGCGCCGGTTGCGTAACCTCGCTGATGCGCTTCTTGCGGCAAGCGCTCTCACTACGGGAGGGAAGATTCTCACGCGCAATCTGCGTCACTACCCGATGCCGGAAGTGGTCGTCGAGAAGGCCTGGTGATGGCGAGGTCGATCTTCTTCTGACGCGCGGCGGCGTGCGGGTACCAGCGGCGACCAGACTCGGCATGGCAGCCGCACCCGCGTATTCCAGTAGGCTCATGTACGACCCCGACCCTGCGTCATCAACCGGACGTCTGCCGTCCTGTTCTTCGCTGTCGCCTTGGTCGCGTTCGCGGACGGTTGCGCCAAAGCATCGAGCCGGCGCGTTCACGTCCGCTTCGCCGATCTGCTCCACGGTCAGAGCAGTTGGGTCGACGGATCGACGGCCCACTATCTCAGCGTCAGCCACGGATTACAGGAGTTCCGCCATGTGCGGCGTCGCGAATTGCTTCTTCAGGTCGTCGAGAGAGCGCCAGAGCTTGGACATGGAGGCGCGGGTGTACCAAACGCAATTGTGGTTGCATATGGTAGCGCTCAACGCCGTCCTGCTGGCGGATGGTCAAACGAAAAACCTGGCTCGAACAGCGGGAACAGCGCCTGCCGAGGGTCACGTGTTTCGACTGCGAGCTACCCAGAACCCGGCGCGAGCTGGCCGATCCGGAGGATTTCTTACGGACCATACGGGATCGTCCACCTTGGGGGCGACGTGCGAGATTTCGGGAATAGGGACCTTCGCCACCGACTGCTGCAGGGCCGGCCTGCCGCCCTACTTCCTCTCCGACGATCTCCCCGAACGAGAGTTCCAGGAATCGTTTCGACTGGAGCGACGCCATGCGTTTCAGACTTTCCTCGAGCTGCTGCTAGCGCAGAGCGGCGCCGTATTCGAGGTCACGAGATTCGCCGCACCGAAGGTCTATGGCTTCGACTCCGGTTTCGTCCGCGCGCTTCGCGGCTGGACTGCCCTGCGGCCGGACGATCTCGGACAGCTCCGGGAACATTTCGTGTTGAACGAGATGCATGCCGTCACGCAGTCGCGCGAGATCCGCTACTGGCGTGACAAGCGTGGACACGAAGTGGACTTCGTCTGGGCAAAGCGCGGCCGCGCGCCGCTGGCCATCGAGTGCAAAAAGTCGGACGTGAAGGTCACCTTCATCGGGCTACGGGAACTCCACGAAAGGCTGCGGCAGTGTGGATCCGCACCGATGTGATCGTTCTGCTCACCCTCACCTTGGTCGCGCTGGCCGGCGGTTGCGCGAAGTCCACGAGCCGGCGCGTTCATGTCCGCTTCGCCGATCTGCTTCACGGCCACACGAGCGTCGTCGAGGGATCGACGGCCCACTATCCCAGCGTCAGCCTCGCAGGTGAGAGCCGAGTGGTCCTGGCGGAGTCGCCACCGGGCGCCCTGCCACTTCTGACCCGGCAGCACGCTAGCGTCCAGATCGAGGTTCCGGCCGGCGGCCGCCTCGAGGTCGGCTTTGGAGTGTCGACCGCGGCCGACGGCGCGGTGGCGGCGCCCGTGGACTTCACGTTGCGCCTGCACAGCGGCGATCGCGCCGAGACGGTGATGCAGAGGACGGTGAGCCCGGCGTCCGGCGACCTCGGCGCGTGGCACGACGAAGTTGTCGATCTCGACGGGTGGGTCGGGAGCACGACGTTCGAGTTTTCCACCAGCTCGGCCGTCTCCGGTCTCGATCCGGCGACCGGGCTCGTCGCAGCGCGGGCTCACTTCAGCGCACCGGTCCTGACGGCGCCGATCGGTCGCGACCCGCGGTACAATCTGATCCTGATCTCGCTCGATACGCTGCGTGCCGATCGGCTGGGCATCTATGGATACGGCAAGCCGACCTCGCCCAACATCGACCGGATCTTCGGCAAGGTTGGCCTCGTCGTCGACCGCGCCTACACTAACGGAGTCGACACGCTTCAGGGCCACCTCGAATGCCGTTCGACCATCGCTTGAACCAGGAGTAAGGGTCCGCAGTGTACGAAACGCGATCCTAGTTGCGTTTGGTAGCGCTCCCAGCGTACGGGCAGATGGTCAAACGCAATGACCTGGCTCGAGCAGCCGTGAGGGCCTGCGAAACCTGTGTCTCTGGACACCGGGTAGCGGCACTGAATGCAAGTGGTCAACTATTCGCAACATTGGAGACGCGGCAGGGGAATGGTGACCGGCCGCGGGCTGGCCGCGCCCTGGGGGCGCATTGACCCCCAGGGCGTGCGCTCATCTAGTGCATCGCTCTCGCCACTACGTTCCCATACGCGTCCTTCACTTCCACATGACGAATCTCAACCCCATGTGCGAGTGAGGCGATCCCGCAGCTCTCGATGCTTACGGACACGGTCTGGTTAACGGTTTTGTTCCTGTCGCCACTCACGTTCTTGATATCAAACGGGATCTCCGGGTGGCAATTCGTAAGGCGACGAATCACGTCGCCACCGTAGGCTTCGGCAAAATCTTGCAGGTAGATGAACACGGTGAAGAAGTTATTGTCGGTCGTGTTGTCCGCATTTGGGCCACAGTACGACGTCGGAGGCGAACAGTCGGTATCGTCGACGCACTCTCCGAACTGATCGTTCCAACAGTTGCACGCGTTCAAATCGCCGACATCCGTCGCACACTCCTTGCCTGAGGCTAGCCTCAGGCCGTCTAGCCGCAACGAAACCTCGCTGTCGTCGATCTCAACCGTGCCTTGGTCAAACGTCCACGGCGAAACAAGGTCTAGGTTCGCAGTGCAGTTGGTAGTGCTGAGCTCTTCGCCGCATCGCTCGTAAGGAGAGGTAAGTGGCGCTTTGAACGCCGTGCTGTGCGATATCGCCCGAGCATCGGGAATAGAACCGAGCAGCAATACAACCGCTGCAACCAGAACTTGAGCGGTGATTCTCTTCATAGTGTTGTCCTCTGGTGGCGCGTCTCATGCGGTTGAAGCAATGTCCACCACGCGGTGAGCTATCACCCGATCGCGTGTAACGTAAGCGCACCGAAGTGAAATTCCTGCCGAATGTGCAGAGCGGGAAACATGAACTTCGTTGCCCAACCGATTCGTCTAGGGAAGGGCTCCGTCATACGTCGTAGACCCATGGGGCCTCCCCGTAGGACTTCCGCCCAGGTAGCAGCTTGCAAACATGAGCCTTGGTCACGGCCTGGCGGACTTCTAGCCAGGCGCTCCGATCTGGTGCCCCAGCGTAGGGTTGGCTTCGCGCGCGCGAACCGCGTGTATCAGGCGGCCGCTTCTTCATCACTTGAGCCAAGGCCATTCCCTAGTGCGAGTGCCTGTGCGCGTGCCGTCGACCGAAGCGCCGCCATCGTCGTTAATCGTGAGGTCAGCTTGACCGTGCTCTATTCCCAGCAGTGCTGCCCGTGGCGATTGCGGCGCATCCGCTGTCGCGATACCGAGAGCAGCGGCCTCGAATGTCTAACCAATCGAGTGACGCCGTCCGGACTCTCTCCGTCTGGGAGCTTTATCGCATGCGCTGGCGGCTCGGGCTGTTGTTCAAGCGGATCAAAGAGATTGCGGGGAGACTTGTACCCTCTGGGACTCCTACATGTTTAAGAGCAACGTAGATTGGCTACGACTACGAGCGATGGTCCTGCTCGCCCTCGCGGTTGTCGCGTGCGCGAGCGGCTGCTCGAAATCCACGGACCGACGCGTTCACGTTCGCATCGCCGACCTGCTCCACGGCCAAGGCAGCGTTGTGCCCGGGTCCACGGCGCACTATCCGCGCGCCGAACTCGGTGGAGAGAGTCGCGTAATAACCGCACCCGTGTTGCCAGGCACGACGCCGTGGCTGACCAGGCAACACGGCAGCGTGCGAGTCGACGTCCCGAGTGGAAGCCGCCTTGCGGTCGGCTACGGTGTCCGCGCTGGCGCCGCAGATTCATTCGCCGCACCTGTCGACTTCACGCTACGCGTGACTCGCGGGGATCGCAGCGAGCTGGTGATGCGAGAGACGGTGAGACCGGAGCCGACTGAGATCAATGTCTGGCACGATGCGAGCGTGGATCTTGGAGCATGGGAGGGCCGAGTAACCTTCGACCTTCTCAGCAGTTCTGGGGCTTCCGGTCTGGATCCCGCCACCGGTCAGTCGATCGCGCAGGCTTACTTCAGTGCCCCGATCCTGAGTGGGCCGGCTGCGTACGAGCAGCGCCGCAACCTACTCCTCATCTCGCTCGACACCTTGCGCGCGGACCGCCTGGGTATCTACGGGTACGACAAGCCAACCTCGCCGAATATCGACCGGATCTTCCGCGAAGAGGGCACTGTCATTGAGCAGTTTTATTCGAACGCTGCGGATACCTTGCTCGGCCACACCGCGATGCTGTACGGGCTCCTACCGTGCCAGGGGCTTGTGGTGGACCACGCTCGCAGTAACCACCCACCTTGGGCGTTATCACTTGGCGAGGTCCTTGCGAGTGCAGGTTACCGGACGGCCGCGTTCACGGAGAATGCCTACCTCGCCGGCGCTTTCGGATTCGACCGAGGGTTCGACCGATATGTTGAGGAGAAGGAGATCGAGGTATCCGGGGCAACGGCCGAACGCGGAATGGCGCTGGGGCATATTGAGCGAACGTTCTCTCGCGGGCTCCAGTGGCTCGAGTCCAACCACGAACGACCGTTCTTCTTGTTCCTCCACACTTACCAAGTGCATGGCCCGTACACTCCTCCAACCCAGTATGTTCGCCGCCTCCCGGAACCGCCAGATGCCGATCAAGCTGCACGCGATAGTGCGGCGTACGATGCGGAAATCGCGTACACCGATGAACAAGTCGGACATCTCATCGATCGCCTTGCGGAACTCCGCTTGGACAGGAATACGCTAGTCGTCGTCACAGCGGACCATGGTGAGGAATTCGGCGAGCATGGGAGACGCCTACACGGGACTGCACTCCACGATGAGATCGTCCAAATCCCTCTGCTCCTACGCGGGCCAGACATTGTTTCCGCAGGTGTGCGACGAACCGGGCGAGTGTCGCTAGTAGATCTGATGCCGACACTGTTGGATCTTGTGGAAGTCAAGCTTCCATCCGGACTATTCGGGCGATCCTTTGCGGAGAATCTGCACGAAGGAGGTCGACCGCTACGCGCGCGAATCTTCGCTGAGGCTGATGGGAAAGTGGCATTCACATATGCCGGCGTAGATGAAGCCTGGGTTCGGCCCTCGTTCTCGGTCACGGATTGGCCTCTGCGGCTCATCCGTATCGGCACCCCCGACGGCGCGCGGTTCGAGCTGTACGACCTCGAAGCCGACCCCGCCGAGCGCCACGACCTCTACCCGACGCGCGCCGCAGAGGTCACGGCGCTGCGCGCGACTCTCGATAGCTACGAGGAGGATTGCCAGCGCGAGCGTGAACGGCTGGCGGTCGAACTGGCCGGGGGCAAGGCTGCGCCGGGACCCGAGCGCGCGATCGACCCGGCGCAGCGGGAGAAGCTGCGCGCCCTCGGTTATCTCGATTGAACCCGGACGCCTCCGCCTCGCGCGCTCTCGACCGTCGACGCTCCACCACCACGGTCGTCGCGATCGCCGGGTTGATCGCAGTGACGGTCTGGCGGCTGGGCCCCCTGCTGCAGTGCCCCGGAAGCTGCTTCGTCGACTTCGACACGCTACGCGGCGCCAACGCCCCGCTGCTTCACCTGCAGCACGCCGACACGCGGCTCAACACCTGGATCCTCGCGTGGGTCCAGCACGCGATCCTTGCCGGCCCGCGCACGCTCTTCGATGCCAACGTCCTCCATCCGACACCCAACGCTCTGGTCGGCTCCGAGCATCTGATCGGTCTGGCGATTCCGTTGCTTCCGCTTCGGGTTGCGGGAGCCGGGCCGGTTGCCATCCACCAGAGCGCGATCGTGCTCTCGTATCTCGGCACGGGGATCACGACGTTCTTGCTCGTCCGCTGGCTCTGCGGATCCGTCTGGGCGGCTTTCCTTGCCGGGGCGACTGCGACTTTGCTTCCCTGGCGGATCTCGGAGCTGTCGCACGTGCAGCTCCTCAGCACGCAGTGGATCCCGCTGGTGTGGTTGGGCCTCGCCAGCGTGCTCATCGACGGCGCCTCGCGGCTGCGGTCGATCGGGCTCGCGGTCGCGGTGAGCCTCCAGCTCCTGAGCTCGTACTACCTGGCCTACTTCACGGCGGCGAGCTGCACGGTCATCGTCGTGGCGTGCGTCCTGGCACGAGCGACGCGACCGAGGAACCTCGCGGCCGCTGCCGCCGCCTGCATCGTCGCCGCCGTTCCCCTCGCAATCGTGTCGATTCCCTACCTGCGGGCCGGGCTCGGTTCCGAACGCACGCTGTCAGGACCGATCGTTGCAAGCTACGGCGCGGGCGCCGTCTGGCGACACTTGAGCGCGCCGCTCGAGATCGTGACCTCGGCCGGGCCGTCCTGGCGATCGGGATACCAAATCCCGTGGATCGCGCTGGTCCTGGCAGCGGCCAGCCTCTCGGTCCTCTTGCCGGTCCTCTTTCCCATGACCCGCAAGACGGCCGGCGCGGATCGGCGCGTGGCGATGATCCCCGCGCTTTGGGGCGTCGCCTTCCTGGCGTTCGTCTTCGCGCTCGGCGACCGCGGAACGCTGGCGGGAGAGACGGTCTCGCTGCCGGGCGCGTGGGCGGCAGCTTGGATACCCGGCTTCGGGCACCTGCGCGCGCCGCTTCGTTGGGGGATCCTGGTCTGCACGGCAGTGCCCGTGCTCGCGGGATTGGGCGCGTGGGCGGCGGAGCTCGCGGTCGCGCGCGCGCCGATCGGCCTGCACGGCAGCGTGCGCTGGGGTCTGCGAGGCGTCATGGCGGGGTTGCTGCTGTTGGGTCTTCCGCCGCTGCGCGTCCCCGCCGCCGGCGCGTACGACGGAATGACCGGCCGGCTCGCGGCCTACGAGGAGCTTGGGCGGTTGCCGCGGGGGCCAGTCCTCGAGGTTCCTTGGCCGCCCTCCGCCGACTGGGAGGCCACGCTGGCAAGCCAGTACATGCTCGGCAGCACCGCCCACTGGCAGCCGCTTCTGAACGGATACACGGCCTACATGCCACAGACCTACGCATACCTGCGCCGGCTCGCGCAGCGGCTGCCCGACCCGGCCGCCGTTGGTAACCTGGTCGCCCTGAGCGGACTTCGCTGGATCGTGTTGCACCTGGACGTAGCCGACGAAGAGACGCGCTCGCGTTGGCGAGATAGCGCCGCGCAAGGTGGCCTGGTCGGCGTCTATAGCGACGCCTCCACCGTGATCTACGAGGCGGTCGAGCGAGCCGGCGCCAATCGCTGGCTGCCCGACCTGATCTCGACGACGCCGCGCGAGCGAACGTTCGCAGGCCTCGCGCGCGCCCCGCTCGTGCTGGCGCCGAATGCGGGGAGCGTCACCGCTGCCGTGCGCCAAACGTTCGTCGTTACCGGCTCCGAATCGCTGACCAGCGAGGCGCGGGTCACCGTGACCAACGCGGGTAATCAGCCCTGGCCCGGTCTCGACATCGACCCGCGCGGCCTGGTCGCGCTGCGTTACAGCTTCGTGCGCGCTGCGGGCGAGATCGAGCTCGAGGGAGTCGCCGCCCTGGACGCGGACGTACCGCCCGGTCGTACGCTGACCATTCCGGTTTGGTTGCGTGGCCGCGTATCGCCGGGGGCGTATCGGCTACGCGTGGAGCTCGTGCAGCATCGAGACGCGGGCGTCGAGCCATTGCCGATCCCGCGTTTCGAGACGGACGTCACGGTCGAGCGGATCGGAGCCGGCTAGTTCGGGCTCGGCTCTAACAGTCCTGCGGCGCGCAGCTGCTTGGACATCAACGCCAGCCCCGCTTCCAGATCACGGAAACGAAAGCCGAGCCGCCCCACGCTCTCGCTGACGGCCAATCCACCTTTGAGCGGACGGGGCGCCGACTGGCCAAGCTCGGCGCTGGGCACGCCAGCGATGAAGTCGGAATCGAGGCCGAAAGCCTGCGCGGCCCGCCGGGCCAGGGTCAGCCGGTCGAGATAGTCGGGACCCGCGAGATGGACTGCGCCGGTCAGTGAGGACTCCGCCACCAGCCGCGTGGCCTCCGCCAGATCCTCGGCCAGCGTGGGGCTTCCCCACTGATCGCTCGGCACACGCAGGGCGCGGCCCGCGCGCGCGGCCTCGAACACGGACAGCACGAAGTTTCGCCCGTAGGGCTGATAGCCGTAGAGGTTACAGGCGCGCACGACGAGGTGATTCTCGACGCGAGCCGCGACGATCCGTTCGGCCTCCAGCTTGTGCCTTCCATAGATATTGAGCGGCGCGAAGGTTTCGTCCGGCCCGTGGGGCCCCTGCTCGCCACCGAAGACATAGTCGGTCGAAAAGAACAGATAGCGAGCGCCGGCGGCCGCTGCCGCCGCGGCCACGTTCGCAGTACCCATTACGTTGATCGCACGGGAGGCTTCGGGCTCGCGCTCGCACTGATCGACGTTGGTCAGCGCTGCCGTATGAATGATGACGCGTGGGCGCAGACGTTCGACGAGCGCGCCGACCGCAGCCGCATCCGTGATGTCGAGGGGCATCAGGCCCTCGGCCGGCGTTCGGTGATAGGTCCCCGCCACCCCGCTGCCGTAGTGCTCTCGCAAACGGCGCCCGACCAGGCCGGAGGCGCCGATGACGAGCACCGCACGCGATTCCTCCCGGCTCACGGCGCGCCAGCTCGCGGAAACAACACGCCCGGGGCGAGGATTCCGCGCGGGTCCAATGCGTGTTTGACGGCACGCATCTGCTCGAGGCCCGCCTCACCGTACAAGCGCTTCAGCAACTCCTGCTTGACGGGATTCCGACCGACGCCGTGCTCGGACATCGGACAACCGCCCAGCTCGATGGCGACCTGCCCGATCTCGAGCTGAGCCTGGTGCGCCTTGGCCATGTCGTCCGCGCTGGCGGGCAGAATGTTCGGGTGCAGATTGCCGTCGGAGATGTGACCCCAGATCGCGTGCTCGAGCCCGTGGGCGGCGAGAATCTCCCGGTAGCGTTGCAGCGCCGGCTCGAACCGGTCGAAGGGCACGATCACGTCGCCGCCGGACTTCGAGATGCGCGGGTCGAGCGTGCGCTGGCGTTCGCGAATGCGGCGGTTGACGCCCTCGGGCACGCCCTCGCGCAGCCTGAACAAAGCGGCGCGTCGCTCGCTCTGGCCCGGAAGCGCCGGGGAGGTCTCGGCGAGCACGCCGTGCTCGGCGAGCAGCCGGGCCGTGCCGACCAGCGGTGTCTGGAGCGCCGGATCGTCGAGCCGCGACAGCTCGTCGAACGCCTCGGCCTCGCTCATCCCGGCCGGCAGCTCGCTCTGCAACAGCAGCACCGCACCGGTGTCGCCCGGCAGCATCGCCGCCAGGCCCGGGTCGACGTGGTCCTCGCGCAGCAGCTCGAGACAGTGCTTGTCCATGTACTCGATCGCCGCGAGATCGACGCCGCGGGGATCGTGCGTCTGACGGGTTCGCAACGAGACCTCTCGAAGATCGCGAGTGAGCGCGAGAGCCGCGCGCTCGTCGGCCAGGGGCACCAACGCCGTGAACCAGGCCGGACGTTTCTCGACCACACGCAGCTGCACTTCGACGATGACGCCGAGCGTGCCCTCGGCGCCGATGAACAGATCGACGAGGTCCATCTGTCGTTCGGCGTGGTAGCCGGCCGAGCGCTTGGGCACCTCGGGCATCCGGTAGGCGGGCACCGGAACGACGGTGGTCTGGCCATCGCAGCCGATGATCTCGAAGCGGCCCTCTGAGCTGGCCGTCGTCTGACCGCGGGACAGCTCGAGCACTTCGCCACTGGCGAGAACGACGGTGATCGCCGCGACCCAGTCGCGGGTGGTGCCGTACTTGAACGTCGCCGCACCCGCCGCATTGGTGGCTACCGTTCCGCCGACGGTTGCGCCGTCGTAGGTCGGTACGGGCGGATAGTAGAGACCGCGCTGCGCCAAGGTCTCTTCGAGCGTGGCCAGTACCACACCAGCGCCCACGCGCACCGAGGCCGACGTCCATGGACCGATGGTGTCCAACCGTGCCGTCGATAGCACCAGGCCGCCGGTTGGAGTGGCTCCGCCGGTCAGCGACGACTGAGCGCCGACGGCCACCAGCGGACGACCCTCGCGCACCAGCGCCGCGACGTCGGCCTCGCTTTGTGGAAGCGCGACCTCCTCGCAACGGCCTTCCGGATAGTGCGCCGCATCCGATAGATAGGGCTCGAGCGCCTCACGCTCGCGCATTCGCGCGAAGCCGCCCGGCGTTCCCTTGGGCGACCGCGTGCGCACGCGCCACGACGGCACCGCGCTCATGCGATCTGCAGAGTCATGTTGCCCGCGTCCTCGACCACGATCCCGCGCATCGAGCTACCGAGCAGCCCTTTCGCCCAGGCCGCCGCGCGCTCGCGGCTCTCCAGCACCTCGATGCCGAGAGTTGGCCCGAGCTCGGGATCGACGCCCGTGCTCACCAAGCCCAGGCGTACGCCGCGGGAATCGCTCAACGCTCGCAGACGCACAGCCTTGTGATCGCCCAGGCGGTAGCCACGCCGGGCGACCACGGCGAGCGCGGCCGCGTGAGTCGGAGCTTCGCGCAACAGCTCGATGAAGTGATCGATGCCCACACCATGCGCGCAGTCCGCCTCGACGATCAGAACGCCAGCATCGCGCACGCCGGCCTCGGTGTTCTTGATCCCCTTGTCGGCTTGATAGAGATCGCGGTCCAGGGGCGGTCCGATGCTCGCGACCACCAGATCGGCCCGCTCGCCGAGCAGCCGGCCGAAGCAGGCGCGCACGGCGGGCAGCAGCGGCTCGAGCGCCGCCAGCGGAGCACCGGCGGCGGCGGCGACAACCCTCCCCCCGACGATGACTTGATTGAGCGCGAACATCCGCGCTCCCGCATTCTCGAGCGCAGCCAGCGCGTCGGCCACCCCTTCGTGAACCGGGTTGCCGGTCAGCCGCAGGCCGGTCGCTTCCGGCGCCATGGCGCGGGCATGGTTGGCCTCGACCGAAGCGCGCGACATCACGCCAACGGTCAGCGTCTTGTGGGCGCCGGTCACACCGGCGAAGTAGTGCGGCTCGACGCTGCCGCAGGCCAGGTAACGGCCGCCTTGCGCGAGCCAGTGATGGAACTGGTATCCCTTGACGGCGGCATGCGTGCCGGCATCGCTGGCGTCATGCCAGGCAATCTCCTCAAAGCGTCCGCGCCAGGGCCCGAGCATGAGTTCTTCATGGTCGCGGCGTTCAGCGGCACCGGCACGGTGGGTTCCGGCGGCCACCAGCAGTCGCAAGGTGGGGTGCGCTGAGGGCAGGATTTCTCGGGCCGTGACGGCGAACAGCGCATCGAGAAACTCCCGTGTCGCCGTGAAACGATGCGCGTCGTTGACGACGAGAGTCAACGGCCTGCCCGTTTGGCCGGCCTGCCGCACGAACTCACAGACGCCGGCCTGCTCGAGCACCCCACGCATCAACGGCAGCGGCTCCGCGGCCGTAGGCGGGGCTGCCGGCCGCACTGTCTCGAAGCTCACCCCGGGTAGGAGCGCCCCCCACGCTTGGCTGACCGAGGCCACGACCGCCCAAGTGTGAGTCCGCCCTTGTTTGCGATGCAAGGCGGCAACGCCGCGGGGGTCGTGTAGACCGGGCTGGGCACTCCTGTTTGAATGGCCCCGGCGAGCAGGCGTGAGCGGGATGGCGAACACACCGGCCGCGCCGCCGCCGGCAGGGCTGCAACGGATCGCCGAGCTGGATGTGTTGCGGGGCGCCGCGATCCTCGCGGTGGTGGGCCTGCATACGACTTGGCCCTACCTGCTCGAGGCCGCACCCCACTCGACGATCGGGACGATCGCGGCAGCCGCGCATCTGGCCTGCGGTTTGGGCGTGCCGCTGTTCCTCACCCTGTCGGCCGTCGGGCTTGCGCTTCGCCACCAGGCGGGTTTCGGCCGACCTCGCGTCTACGGCGGGTTCCTCGCGCAGCGCGCACGCATTCTGCTGCCGGCCTACGCCTTGTGGAGTCTCGTCACCTTGGCTCTCATCGCACCGCATCGGCTCTGGCCACCGGTCCGGCCGTTGGGCGTCCTGCTCAACGGCTCGGCCGATGCCCAGTTCTACTTCATCCCGCTCATCTTCTCGCTGTACGCCGCCTGGCCGTTGCTGCGGCCGCTGGTTGGTATCGCAGCCGGCGGGGTCGCGGGGTCGTTCCTCATCGTCACCGGCGGCGCACTCGCGAGTGTGGTCTGGTGGAAGCTCCACGCGACCGCGCGTGTCCCGCACGGCACTTGGGCCATGCTTCCGCTATGGCTCGTCTACGTGACGCTCGGGATCGCCGTCGCGCCTGGCATCGCCCGGTGGCGGGGCCTGGCCACGAAGCTGAGCGCGATCGGCGGCGCCGCAGTCCTTACCCTGGCCACCTTTGCAGTCATGCTCACGAGTTTCCGCCAGCACGTAGGGCCCCAGCCGGTGCCGTTCACGATCTCGGCGACGGCGACGATTTTCCAGGTGCGACCGATGCTGTACATCATGGCGGCCTCGATGCTGCTGTTGCTCCTCGCCTATCGTTACACGGACACGGCGCTGGCCGACGGCCTTGGCCGGATCGGGCGGTGCTCCTACGGCATCTTTCTCGTGCATATGCTCGTGCTCCGCGCTTTGCTCTGGCCATGGTCGCCGGCGCCGGAGCTTCTGGCCCGGACCGTTCCCTGGCTGGTCATCGCGATCATGGCGGGGCAGTGGGCGACCTGCGTCGCCGCGAGCTATGCGGCGGTCGCGGCCGTGATGCGCGTGCCCGCGCTGCGGCCGCTGGTCAGCAACCGGTGAGCGCGTCATGACGACCGACTACCAGACCGCGTGGAAGTCCTGGGACGACATGATCCGCTATTCACCGGCGCCGTTTCACCGGCGCCGGCAGATCCTGCGCCTGGCGCGTGGCCTGCGGTTCGCGAGCGTGCTCGACGTAGGCTGCGGAGCGGGGGAAACCTTGGCCGCACTCGGGCGCAGTTTCGACGCCCACTTGACGGGGGTCGACCTGGCCGGCGGCGCGATCGAGGAAGCGCGGCGCCGCGTCGACGGTGCCGAGTTCGAGGTCCTCGACATCGAGGGCGGGAGTCTGGACCGGAGCTTCGATCTGGTGCTCTGTTCCGAGGTGCTCGAGCACTGCGCGCACCTGCACGATGCGGTCGCCAACCTGCGTGACATGACCGCAGGGCACTTGATCGTCACGGTGCCCGCAGGCCCGCGCTTTCCCATCGATCGAGCGGTCGGACACCGTCGTCATTTCACTCCGGCGTCGCTGGCAGACGCTCTCTACGTCGGCGGGTTCGAGACGCTGGCAGTGCGGCGCTGGGGTTTTCCGTTTCACGTTGCCTACAAGCTGGCGATCAACGCGCGGCCGCGGGCGATGCTCGAACGGTTCGCGGGCGGCACGTACTCGGTCTGGCAGCGAGCGTTCGGAACGGCAGTCCGGCTGCTGTTCTATCTGAGCGTTCCCCGCACGGGCTGGCAGCTGGTCGCCCTGGCGCGGCCCCGCGCTACGGACGACTGAACCGAGGAACCGGCGAGACGGCCACGTGTGCGGCATCTTCGGCATCGTGACGGCCGACGGCGCTCCGCCCGAGCGCGAGCGGGCGCGGGCGAGCCTCGGGCTGCTCGCCCGGCGCGGGCCTGACGACACCGGCTGGTACGAAGGCCCTGGCGTCGTCCTCGGGCACACGCGGCTGAGCATCATGGATCTTTCGACGGCTGGTCATCAGCCGATGGCCAACGAGGCCGGCACGGTTCAGGTCATCTTCAACGGCGAGATCTACCGGTTCTGGGAACTGCGCACCGAGCTGGAGCGGCTGGGCCACCGCTTTCGTTCCCGCTGCGACACCGAAGTCATCGTGCGCGGCTACGAGCAGTGGGGCCGCAAGGTCCTCGAGCGTCTGGACGGAATGTTCGCGCTCGGCATCTGGGACGCCACTAGCCAGACGTTGCTGCTGGCGCGCGACCGCTTCGGGAAAAAGCCACTGTTCTGGACGCGCACGAGCGATGGTCTGGGATTCGCGTCGCTCCTGCGCCCCTTGGTCGCCAGCGGCATGGCCCGCCCCGTCATCGATCCGCACGCGCTGCGCGAGTTCCTGTTCCTCAACTACGTGGTCGGCCCCAAGACTATCTTCCGCGATGTCGAGCTGCTGCCGGCCGGCACCTGGCTCGAGTACCGCCGCGGCAACCTGACACGCGGGCGTTACTGGGATCTAGCGGCGGAACGATCGGGCAACGACGGCGACGCGCAGGCCACGTTCGAGGAACTCCTGACCGATGCCGTCAAGGCACGCTTGGTCAGCGACGCTCCGGTGGGCCTTTTTCTCAGCGGTGGCGTGGACTCGGCCGTGATCGCCGCCCTCGCCCAGCGTGAAGGGGCGCACCGGCAACATACCTTCTGCGTCGGATTCGAGGACCCGAGCTACGACGAGCGGCCCAAGGCCGCCCGCGCCGCGCGCCAGCTCGGCACCGATCACCACGAGGCGGTCTGCCGCGCGGACGATGTGCCCAGGATCCTGCCCGAGCTTATGGCCAGCGCCGACCACCTGCTCGCCGACCAGTCGATGGTGCCGCTGGCCCTGCTCGCGCGCGAAGCGCGAAGCTCGGTCAAGGTCGTGCTTACCGGTGACGGCGGGGACGAGCTGCTGGCCGGCTACTCGACGTATCAGGCCCTCGAGCTAGCCCGGCTCTATCAGCGCCTGGCTCCACCGGCGTTGCGCCGAACGCTGAGCCGGGCGGCCGCTGCCCTGCCCGCCGGCCGCCGCAAGATGGCGCTGACGATGCTGGCTCAACGGTTCCTTGCCGCAACCACCGGCGATCTCGCGCAGGCGCACGCCAGTTGGCGCGCGATCTGGCCGGCCCATCGAATCGATCGGTTGCTCACGGGCGCGACTGGACGCGCGCCGGCCTGGGATAGCTACGCCCGGCGCTTGGTCGAGCTCGAGGGCTGGCCGCTGGTCAAGTCGGCGGTCTACGCCGACGTCGGCGTCTGGCTCGTCGATTCCATCCTCGCCAAGCTCGACCGGGCGACGATGGCCGTCGGCCTGGAAGCACGCTCCCCGTTTCTGGATACCCGCGTGGCCGAGCACTGCTTCGACGTGCTGCTCGCGGACCAAGGCGGCCATCCCTACAAAGCAGCGGTGCGAAGGCTCGCGGTCAAGCTGCTCGGTCCCGACCTGGCAGGCACCAGAAAGGAAGGGTTCCAGACACCTCTGGCGTCCTGGTTCGCGGGTCCGCTGCGCGAGTACGTGCGCTCCAGTATCGTGGTGCTCGAGCGTGCGCTGCCGGGCGCATTCAACGCGGCCGAGCTTCGCCGCGTCGAAGACGCCCACCTCGGCGGCGGACACGAGCACGCCCTGAAGCTGTGGAGCTTGGTCGTCCTGGCCGAGTGGTCACGGCTCTACCCCGGCCTGAGCCTCGGGTGAGGCTTGTCGCCTGAGGCGGTTGTCAGCAGACAAGGCCTTAACCACACTTGATCACATGAAACGTACGAATCTTGTAATCGACGAGAAACTTCTCGAGCAGGTGACTCGACTATCCGGCCAAAAGACCTACTCGGCTGCGGTCGAGATGGCGCTGCGCGATTTCGTCAGACGAGCCAAGGCTCGACAGATCCTGGAGTTGCGCGGCTCGGGTCTGTGGAAGGGCAACCTCGCATCGATGCGTGAGGATCGGCGTCGGGGCCGCACCTGACGGCCATGGTGCCCATGAGCCCGACAGCGCCCGCCGGTCAGTTTCACCGTGTGCTGGGGCCCTGGAGCGCCTACGGCCTGGTGGCCGGCACGATGATCGGCACCGGGATCTTCTTCTTCGTCTCGCCGGTGGCTGCGCTCGCCGGGTCGCCCATGGTCATCCTGACGGCGTGGGCCGTCGGGCTCGCCATCGCCTCGTGCGGCGCGCTGTGCGTGGCCGAGCTCGCATCCGCCTACCCGGCAACCGGCGGCATTTATGTTTTCTTGCGTGAGGCTTTCGGTGGCCTCGTCGGCTTTCTCTTCGTCTGGGCGAACTTCTTCATTCTGCGCATCGGCAACCTGGCCATTGCCACGCTCGCCTTCGCGAGCTTCGCCTGCGATGCGCTGGGCCTGCCCGCGCAGGCGGCGGCCGGCATGCAGCGTCCCATCGCACTGGGGGCGCTCGCTCTGGTCACCGCGATCAATCTCGCCGGAGTCCGCGCAGGCGCGGCCGTCCAAGTGATGTTGACCGTTTTCAAGCTGCTCGCGCTGGTCGGCATAGTAGGGCTCGGTCTCACCTACTCGGCGGGGCTGCTTCCGCCGCATCCGCTGGTCATCGAGCCGGCTCCGTTGGCGTCCGCCTCCACGCTCGGCTTCGTCCTGGCACTGGTCCCCGTCATGTGGACGCTCGGCGGATGGGACGAATCCCCATTCGTCGCCGAGGAAGTGCGCGACCCCGAGCGCAACCTGCCACGCTCGGTGCTGGCCGGTCTTTGGTCGGTGGGGCTGCTCTACATTCTGGTCAACGGCGCCTACCTAGCGATCCTGTCGCCGGCCGAGCTGGCCGGCTCCGGCAGCCACACCGCAACGCTTGCCATGGAGCGCGCGCTGGGCCCGCCGGCGCGCGTTCTGCTGAGCTGCGTCTTGATGATATCGACGCTCGGCGCGGCCAACGGCCAGACTCTCACGGGAGCGCGCATCGGGTACGCAGCCGGACGTGACCATCCGACCATCGGCTGGCTCGCGAGGCTCGGCTCGCACAGCGGGGCCCCGACTCGAGCGCTGCTCGTCCAGGCCGCGCTCACGGTAACGACTCTGGTCGCGCTCGCCGATCCGATGAGTCTGCTGCTCTACACGGCGGTCGCCTACTGGCTGTTCGGCGGGCTCACGGCGGGGGCCCTGATCGTGCTGCGCCGGCGTATGCCGGCGCAGCACGGCCGGTTTCGGGTTCCGCTGCATCCGCTGGCTCCGGTCGCTTTCGTCATCGCAGCCGGCGCAATGGCAGCAATGGCGGTCGCGGAGAGCCCACGGGCGGCGCTCGTGACCGCTGCGATCTGTGCGGCAGGCGTCATCGTTTTTCTGGTCGATCAGTCCCTGCGACTGCGCACCTCCCGGGTATGACCGCAGCGCGCGAGTCGGATAGACTTTCTGCGCAATGACGAGCCTGTCGCGTATGCCGCGGCTTTCCAGGCAGCGGCGGCCGTGACGGCTCGCGGATTCCTCGCGATTCTTCTCGCGGGAATCGTGCTGGCGCTGGGGGTGGGCGTGCACGGCGATTTTCCTCTGAGCGACGACTGGGCTTACGCCCACACGGCGCGTGAGCTGTGCACGACGGGATCTTTGGAGTTCCTGCCGTGGACCGGCGCCAGCCTCGTCGCACAGGCCGGCTACGGCGCCGCGCTGTGCAAGCTCTTCGGCTTCTCGTTCACGATCCTGCGTCTGTCCACGCTCGTCCTCGCCGTTGCCGGAGTCATGGGCTTTGCCCTGCTGCTCCGCGAGCTGTCCATCGGTCGCGAAGCCACGGTCTTGGCCCTTGCCGGCCTCGGACTCTCCCCCCTCTACGCGAACCTTGCCTTCACGTTCATGACCGATGTTCCGTTCACGGTGCTGGTGATCTGGGCGTCCTATTTCTACGTGCGCGCCTTGGGTGGCGCCGGCCGGCGTTACCTCGTGGCGGGAGCGCTGCTGGCGAGCGCCTCGGTGCTCGTCCGCCAGCACGGCGTATTCGTGGGCGCGGCGGCCGGGATGACGCTTCTCGTCGGAACAGAAGGCCGGCTCTCGCGCCGGCTCACGGACGCCGGGATAGCCGCGATCGCACCCGTGCTAGCGCTGGGAGGCTTCTACCTGTGGTTGTTCGCCATTCACGGCGCGCCACCGGCAGCGCACAACAAACTGGCCGAGATGAGCACGCTCGACCTGGTCGTCGCTGGTAACATCGCCTTTCGCGCGATCGAGACTCTGGGTCTGCTGCTCATCCCCGCCGCGGTCGCCATCTCGCCGACCGTCCTGCGCAGCCAGCGGCGCGTCGTCATGGTGACCTTCAGCGTGCTCGGCGTGCTCGCCATCTTTCTCTACGTGCGTGAGCGAGCGCTCATGCCCTACCTCACCAACGTCATGTATGACTTCGGGCTGGGTGCGCTGTCGCTGCGCGACACTCTGTTTCTCGGCTTTGCACCGCCCGAACAAGCCGGCATCTGGGCTCGCCTCGCTCTGACCATCGCGACAACCGCCGCAGCCGCCATCGCGGTTGCCGCCGTCGTCGGAGTGATCGCCGAGAATCGCAAGCCTCAGGTCACGTTCACATGGATGGCAACCGTGCTGCTGCTGGCCGGAAGCCTGCTCCACCTGCAGTTCTACTTCGATCGCTACCTGCTACCGGCCTTGCCCCTTGCCCTGGCCAGCGTCCTGCTCGTAGCTCCGGGCGTGCGCGTGGGGCTGGCGGCGGGTGCGCTCGCTCTGGGCCTTGCCTGGTACGCGATCGCCGGAACGCACGACTATCTGGCGTGGAACCGGGCTCGCTACCAGGGGCTGGCCGAGCTGGCGGCGGCCGGAGTGCCGGTCGAACAGATCGACGGGGGAATGGAGTACAACGGCTGGCATCTTGCGGCCAAGCTGGCCACCTGGCCCACCGCCCAAGGGGCGCGGCCGGGTCAACCGGTCACGGAACGAAGCTGGTGGTGGGTGGTCGATGACCGCTACGTTGTCAGCTTCTGGCCGCTGGTGGGTTACACGGTCAAGCGCGACCTTCTTTATTCCCGGTGGCTGGTGCCCGGCACCGGGGCAGTCTTGATCCTGGAGCGCAGCTCCGGACCGGAGGCGTTCGATGCGGCAGGATAGCCGCCGCCGGTTGCTGCTCGGGCTGGGCATCGGGTTCTTTCTCGCCACGCGAGTGATCCTGCTCCTGAGCGCCGATCCATTCTACGATCCAGACAGCTACAAGTATCTCTCGGGCGCAGACTCGCTCGGGCAAGGCAAAGGGCTGTCCCCGCTGTTCACCAAGGTCGCCGTCACCGGCGGCGCGCTTCACGCCATGCCCGGTTACGCCTGGTTCGTGCATGCGGTCTGGACGCTCACCGGCGGCGTCCGTCTCGAGGCCGTCACGGTCGCTCAATCGCTCATCGCACTGACGGGCTACCTCTGCCTCGCCCACCTGTTCACGCAATGGGCCGGGCTGGGCGCCGGGATCATCGTGTTCGCGGTCCTGTGCCTGTCGCCCTCGCTCGGCTGGCTCGAGCAAACGCTCATGCCGGATGCCCTCGCTGCCCCGTTGTTCATGATCGCCTTGTGGGCGGCGTTCATGGGAGCGCCCGCCGCCGACCAGCCGCGCCGCTGCGCGGCCGCGGCCCTGGGCGCCGGCCTGTTGATGTCGTTCGAGGTGCTGCTGCGAACCAGCTCTCAGGTCTACGTGCCCTTCCCACCGCTGCTCGCGGTTCAGACACGCTCCGAAAAGGCCTCGGCCGTCCTCATGTGGCTGCTGCTGTACACGGCGGGCTTTCTCGTGCCGCTGGTGCCGTGGGCTCTCCACAACGGTCGCGCCCACGATGTCTACGCCGTCAGCCACAGCACCGGGCGCAACCTGTACTTCAGCGCCGCCTGGGCGGGAACCGTCGATCGCGACCGCGCCCGGCGCGAGCTGGGCTTGCCACCGATCGAAGGCCCGCGGGCCGCCTACTCGCTCACCGATGCCGAGCTCGACCGCGCGCTCCGCGCGACCGGCTCGCTCGTCGCTGCCGATGACCGGCTGCGCGACCTGGCGTTCAAAGCTTACGCGAGCAAGGACTTTGCCACGTTGGCCGCGGAGCGGCTGTCGATCCTCTCGGGACTGTTCGTCAACGACAACAGCACCGGTGTGTCGCTCTCGCCGCTGCAGACCCGCCGCGATTGGTACCTGGACAACCCCACGGCGGCACCCGGTGTGCGCCAGAAGCTGGAGAATCGTTTCCAGTACACGTTCTCCCAGGAGTTCGTCGCCGCGGCGGCCAAGCGCGGCAAACACGACGAGCGCGCGCGTTGGTTGCACGTGCTGGCGATCGACAACCTCACGCTCGACGGGGTGGCGCTGCTCGTCGTTTACGCCATCTCGATCGTGCTCATCTACCGGCGGTCGCTGGCGCGCTGGCCGATTCTGTTGGCGGTGGCGGCGCCACCGGCGGCTTTTCTGGTCACCTACACGTTCTTCGGCGCGCCGCTATACCGCTACCAGGCCGGGCTACACCCGTTCATGCTCGCGACGTTCGTCGCCGCCGTCATTCCGTTCATCACGCGCCAACCTCGGCGCCAGAGCGCCGGAAGCCTGCTGCAGCGGCGACTGTGGCGGATCGGGTAGAAATGGGGTCAGGTCAGTAGTGTCCCAACGTCTAGGCCGGGTTGTTCTGTAAGATCCTGATCAGCAACGCAAAAGTCATGGATTTTCCTGGTCTCGATTTGAACTGCCAACGGTGGTTCTGCGACCCTGCGAAGCACGACTTCACGGGGGTGA